>NZ_JAKKCL010000001.1:0-877602 GCF_021728175.1 Vibrio sp. A1-1 | reverse complement strand
GCCCGTGAGGCTTAACCATACAACACCCAAGGGGTTTTGATGGACTCAATGAAAGAACATTGAATGTGTAGTAACGAGAATTAAGAAACAGCTTTCCGGATTAAAGAATTTGCTTGGCGACCATAGCGTTTTGGACCCACCTGATTTCCATGCCGAACTCAGAAGTGAAACGAAATAGCGCCGATGGTAGTGTGGGGCTTCCCCATGTGAGAGTAGGACATCGCCAGGCTTTAAATTTAGTTTTCTCCTTTTAAAAAGTTGAAGACAAAAGTTAAGAGAGCCCGTTTGTAAAAGCGGGCTTTTTTAGTCCTTACGGACACAAATAATGTGCTGATATGGCTCAGTCGGTAGAGCGCATCCTTGGTAAGGATGAGGTCCCCAGTTCGATTCTGGGTATCAGCACCATTTATTGTTTGTTTTAGACTTTAAATTAAAGCCTAAAACAAAACGTAAAGAATTTGCTTGGCGACCATAGCGTTTTGGACCCACCTGATTTCCATGCCGAACTCAGAAGTGAAACGAAATAGCGCCGATGGTAGTGTGGGGCTTCCCCATGTGAGAGTAGGACATCGCCAGGCTTTAAATTTTGGACACTTGCTGATTACAAGCGAGTGATACCACTGCGGAGTGGTAGTTCAGTTGGTTAGAATACCGGCCTGTCACGCCGGGGGTCGCGGGTTCGAGTCCCGTCCACTCCGCCACTTATATTAAGCCTCAGTCGAAAGACTGGGGCTTTTTCGTTAATGCGAGTATATTTTTCCCTTCAATCGAATGAGTCCTGCGGAAAGGCCTATTAGTAGCCCAGAACCGCTGCCACTTATATTAAGCTTCACTTGAAAGACTAAGACTTTTGGTATCTGTAGTGCTAGCTTTCTCTGTAACCAAGTTGCACAATTCTAGTTGAATGTAATCTTGCCCATTTCTCTACAGATTCGAGCCTATAGTAAATGCTGGGGACTGATGGGTTATGCCGGTCATTAGACCAGAGAATTCGCATAAGCTAGCTCGTAGTCTGCATTCTTGTCACTGCGTATTTCGTCAACGCTCCTCTCTAATAAGAGTTTTCTACTGCTACTTCGCAAATATTCATCGTTCTAGTGTTCTGGATAGTCCCTAGGAGTTTGTTACCGCTAGTCTGATTTAGTCATTGGAAGAGAATGAGCGTCTAGACTGTTAAGAGAATAAAGTCATTCGAACATTCATGTCTTTTAGAAAACTTTGTTTTCTTTGCTGATCTTGCTAGTAAAGATTAACCTAAGAGGAGTTCTCGTAGGAGTAAGTTTGATGATGCAACAAATAAAAAATGAAACCTTGAAATCCGTATTTAAACAATGGTCTTCCGAAGAGGGAATTGTGGTCATCAACCCTGCAACTGAGCAAGAGTTAGTTCGATTAAAGCCCAGTGCTCTTGAGGAATTAGATGACATTATTGGTAAGTGTAAAACCGAGCAAATTCGCTGGGGAAAGCTAAGTGCTAAAGAGCGCTCTCGTCGCTTGAAAAAGTGGTATCAATTACTCCTTGATAATGCAGAAGACATTGCCACAATTATTACCTTAGAGCAGGGGAAACCATTAACCGAGAGTAAAGGGGAGGTGATGTATGGCGCCTCTTTTGTCGAGTGGTTCTCAGAAGAAGCCAAACGTGCTTATGGCGAAGTTATACCTGCCCCCACGACAGATCGACGTCTGTCTGCTATTCGCCAGCCTGTAGGGGTATGCGCTGCAATTACGCCGTGGAACTTCCCTATTGCGATGATTACAAGAAAAGCAGCACCAGCCCTGGCGGCAGGTTGTGGTATGCTGATTAAACCCTCTGAGCTTACTCCTCTTACTGCAATTGCTGTTGTTGAATTAGCTTATCAGGCAGGAATCCCAAAAGAACTGCTTCCTGTGGTGGTATCAGAGCAGGCAGCTGAGTTTGGCCAAGTACTAAGTACTGATCCTAGGATTAAGAAAGTTTCTTTTACGGGCTCTACGCGAGTCGGGAAGATTTTGATGAAACAAGCCAGTGACTCTGTCAAAGCGGTTTCGATGGAGTTAGGTGGTAATGCACCTTTTATTGTTTTTGAAGATGCAGATTTAGATGCGGCTGCGGAAGGGCTTGTCGCTTCGAAGTTCCGTAATGCAGGGCAAACATGTGTTTGTACCAATCGGCTGTATGTTCATGAAGGTGTAAAACAAGTTTTTATTGAAAAAGTATTGTCGAAGTTAAACAAATTACAGCTTGGTAATGGTTTAGAGAAAGGTGTCACATTAGGCCCTGTTATTACGATGGCTTCTAAACATCGCCTAGAGGCAGTGATCGATCAAGCCGTACAAGAAGGAGCTTCTATTGCCAACTCTCCACAGAGACGCCCTGGGCGCTTTATGGAGCCCGTTCTTTTGGATAGCGTCAAGCAGCATATGTCGATTGTTCAGCAAGAGCTATTCGGGCCTGTGTTACCTATTATTACCTTTGAGAATGATGAACAAGTTCTCGGAATGGCGAATGACACAGAGTATGGTTTGGCTTGTTACTTCTACACGAATAACTTCAAGCGTATTGTTGCTTTCAGCGAAGGTCTGGAATACGGCATGGTTGGTGTCAATGAGGGGATTATTTCTACTGAGGTGGCCCCGTTTGGTGGAGTGAAAGAGTCAGGAGTTGGCCGAGAAGGTGCGAAACAAGGGCTCGATGAATATTTGGAGACAAAGTATATTTGTCTCGGTGGTTTAAGCTGAGTTGGTTGATTTAAGCAAAAAGCTGGGTTTTACCTGGCTTTTTTGATCTGGGAGATGTGTGCCACCCACTATGATTATTATTTATTGGTGAACATTGCTTATGGAGGGACTATCGATAGAAAGCAGAGTTGTTGGTGAGCAGGTATTCCAATCTAAGTTAAGCGATGCCTTCAAGGTAATGATCTAAACTCTGATTTTCTTTCCTGAGTGACATGAGTAGAAAAGGGTTTGACTTTAAACCAATGCAAAAAAGCCGTATCAAGAGATACGGCTTTTTCTAATATGGCTCCTCCTACTGGACTCGAACCAGTGACCTGCGGATTAACAGTCCGTCGCTCTACCAACTGAGCTAAGGAGGAACAAATTTTAATAAGTGGTGCCGACTACCGGAATCGAACTGGTGACCTACTGATTACAAGTCAGTTGCTCTACCTACTGAGCTAAGTCGGCAAATTTTCGTTAATAAGTAATCGACTTACTAACTGAAAAATGGCTCCTCCTACTGGACTCGAACCAGTGACCTGCGGATTAACAGTCCGTCGCTCTACCAACTGAGCTAAGGAGGAATTGTCTTTTTAAAAGAATAAATGGTGCCGACTACCGGAATCGAACTGGTGACCTACTGATTACAAGTCAGTTGCTCTACCTACTGAGCTAAGTCGGCACACTATATTCTTTAACTATTGTTCGTGCTAAGCACCAACAATTAATAAATTGTGGTGCCCGGAGGCGGAATCGAACCACCGACACGAGGATTTTCAATCCTCTGCTCTACCGACTGAGCTATCCGGGCGACGAGGTGTATTAAACGGTTTTTCGGCTCTTAGGTCAACCATAAAATTAAAATAAAATATCGTTTGATGAAAATGTGCTCGGAGTGGGCTGTTTTTATGCATTTTTGATACAAATACACCATTAACTAAGCTTTCTTTAATGGAGAGATAGGAGTTTGAAAGTAGAGTAAATGGATAAAAACAAAAAAAGCACGCTTGAAAACGTGCTTTATACTAAACAATTGACTTTAACCTAGTGCTTTACAGAGAACTTGTTTACCCAACCTTCTAGCTCATCTGCCAGCGAAGCTAAACTTTGAGTGCTTGATTGGCTCTCCGTTACCACAGAGTTGAGCTGGCTTCCGCTTTCCTCGATAAGATTGACGCGCAGCGCAATATCATCGCTAACCTGAGTTTGTTCGGCTGCTGCGGTCGCGATCTGCTGACTCATTGCGGTGATAGATTCTAACGCCGTTACAATTTGCTGCAGAGCTTCAGAGGCATTCTTAGACTCTGTTACTGTGCCCTCACTGGTTTCTGCACACACTTCCATTGTGTGAATAGCGTTACGGGAACCTTCTTGCAGGTTGGAGATCATATGCTGAATCTCTTTAGTGCTATCTTGTGTTCGGCCTGCCAGGTTACGCACCTCGTCGGCAACAACGGCAAAGCCTCGACCTTGCTCTCCGGCACGTGCTGCTTCAATGGCAGCATTGAGTGCGAGTAAGTTTGTTTGCTCTGCAATATCGCCAATTACATCGAGCACTTTCACTATACTATTTACATCCTGATCTAGATCGGCGACCGCTTTACTTGCAGTATTTAATTGAGAAGCCAAACCTTGAATGTTTTCAACAGTACTGTGAATCAGCTTCTGAGTATGCTGACTTTGTTTATCGGCTTCGTCTGTGTTGTTTGCTGTATCACTTGCCGAGTTGGCAACATGGTTGGCTGAAGATGCCATTTCAGTCATCGCAGTGGCAATCATTGCTGTTGACTGCTGCTGAGATACGGTGAGATCGGCAATCGTATTTGAGCGAGATTCTACGGCAGATAACTCAGCGCGCAGTGCGTGCATGGATTTCTCAAGGTTTGTCACCATGCTGGCTAGCGATTGACTCATATCTTGCACCGCACGATAGATACTTCCTCTCGGCGCCACTGCATCAAAACTGGTCTGAATGTCGCCTTGTGCGACAGCTTGAACGGCTTTGCGCACATCGTTTGGCTCTCCACCAAGTAGATTGAGCATCTTGCGAATCGAGATTATCAGGCCACCGAGAATACTCCCCGCGATAACTAAACACAGTACAAGCTGCCATTGAGCGGTAGCCCAGAAGCGAGCATTCACCTCATTAAAGCCGATCCCTGTACCTACAACCCAGCCCCAATGTGGTGTTTTCTCGGCAATAGAGTGTTTTTCTTCAATGCTTCCGTCGGCCTGCTTTTGACTCCAAGTATATTCGATGATTTGACCTGTTTTGCGCCCCAAAACATCTAAGATAAGTTGGCCGACGCTGTTGCCATCTCCATCACGAAAGTCGTGAAAGCTTGTTCCATGTAATTGAGGGTCAAGCGGAGCTGCAACAAAAATCATGTTCTCATCTGCGACATAAACGTATTCGTTGTCTTTGTAGATATTATTACGGAGTAGGCGAGTGGCTAATGATTTCGCTTCGTCCTCTGGCATTTTGCCTTCGATAGCCATTTTTTCTACTTCGGTAAGAATGCTGTACGCACTTTTGAATAGCTCAGTAACCCGAGCTTTGTTATCAAGGTTACTTGCGACGCGAAGTGTCCATAAGCCCGTTGCGGTCAGTGCTAGGAGTGCTAGCAATATGATCGCAGATAATAAATAGGCTTGAGTTTTTAGTTTCATATTTGGCTCACAAATAAAGTGTCATCACTATGCAAGGCATAGCTAAAAGAAGAAATGTAATAACTCGGGCATCTTAGTGAAGATGAATATTCGCGCATACTAATGCGTATTGAAATTATGATGAGGATTAAATTTTTAGCGTAAAATAAGTATTTTTTAGAGATTGGGCTTAATATTTTGCGATGCTAGAAACAGAGAAACAGAGAAACAGAGAAAATGAAATGAGCGTAGGGCAGATGCCAAAAAGCCGCATCAAAAGATGCGGCTTTTTAAAAATGGCTCCTCCTACTGGACTCGAACCAGTGACCTGCGGATTAACAGTCCGTCGCTCTACCAACTGAGCTAAGGAGGAATTATTCGTGTATCGTGTTTAGCAATGACACCAAATAATGGTGCCTCGAGGCGGAATCGAACCACCGACACGAGGATTTTCAATCCTCTGCTCTACCGACTGAGCTATCGAGGCAAAAGAATGGTGCCGACTACCGGAATCGAACTGGTGACCTACTGATTACAAGTCAGTTGCTCTACCTACTGAGCTAAGTCGGCACACTTTATTCTTTTTAGAAGAGATGAACTCTTCGTTTTAAGAATCTCATTTTTATGAAATTCTTGAATTTGGCTCCTCCTACTGGACTCGAACCAGTGACCTGCGGATTAACAGTCCGTCGCTCTACCAACTGAGCTAAGGAGGAACTATTCTGTTTTGTGTCTTGCCAATGGTTTAAATTAAGCAAGCGCACCAAATATGGTGCCTCGAGGCGGAATCGAACCACCGACACGAGGATTTTCAATCCTCTGCTCTACCGACTGAGCTATCGAGGCAAAAGAATGGTGCCGACTACCGGAATCGAACTGGTGACCTACTGATTACAAGTCAGTTGCTCTACCTACTGAGCTAAGTCGGCACACTTTATTCTTTGTGCTTTTGTCCGTGTTATAACATTTCGTTAAGACACCAACAAATCAAATTGTGGTGCCCGGAGGCGGAATCGAACCACCGACACGAGGATTTTCAATCCTCTGCTCTACCGACTGAGCTATCCGGGCAACGGAGCGCTATTAAACGGATTTTCCCGCTTTGCGTCAACCACTTTTTTTAAATAATTTCAAAAAAGTGCTTGTTCGAACGCTTTTTATTCAACTATCACTACAAAGTTTGCTTTGAGTTAAATTCCTTTTTGAAATTTGTAACTTTTTCTAGGTAACGACGTGCTTCTGCGTTCGGGTGTTTCTTAGTTAGTGCCCAATAAACTTGGTTGGGTTGCAACGAATTAAGATCTTGCATTGCGCGTTTGCGATCGCTGCGATGGAATGTGTTTAAAACACCTCCAGTACCGCCATTGTAAGCGGAAATCATACTGTACTCGAGAGAGGTAGGGTGATGGACTTCTCTTAAATAACGATTTTTTAAGATGTAGAAATACGCAGTACCGGTATCGATGTTGTTTTCTGGATTAAACAAATATTCAGGGCTTGGTTGGCCTGAGCGCTTTTTCACGAGCTTGAATACGTCTCGACCGGCGGTTTTAGGTACAACTTGCATTAAGCCATACGCATTTGCCCAACTTACTGCGTACGGGTTGAAGCTGCTCTCGGTTTTAATAATGGCGTATATCAAATCTTCTGGAATATCGTATTTCTTAGAAGCTCGGCGCACGATATCGGCGTATTGGTAGCTGCGTGTTGAAAAATGGTCTTCAACCATGGGGATTTCGACGTAATACGCTTTCTTGAAATCAACGTCTTTGGTCTTGATCTTGTTTGCGATGAGATACTCCGCAAATCGGTTTGCCCGCCAAGACCACTGAATTGGCTTATTGTCTTGATCGACAACTTGTTTATACAGAAATGGTTGCCCTTCTAACGTGATTCCTTTTGAGGAGAACAAGTCGACGTGAGCTGGATCGTCTGGCGTGAGTAAGGTAGTGACAATCGCCTCTTTGAGGTGCTTTTGGGGCTCGGTCGGTGATACGGTTTCAATCGTGATCACGCCTTTGCGAAAGTCGACTTCGGCGCGGCTAAGGTAGTTATCGATATATTTGACGTAATTACTTTTGCCTGCGTACTTAATTTCTTTTTTACCCCAGCGCTTTTGAATATTACCAGAGAAACTATTGATCAGGGCGTCCAACGCGGCGGTATCTTTTTCAAATTGTCCAGGTAGCTCAGCTAAGTTATTGGCAAAACGGTTTGTGGGCTCGTAGTTGACGTCATAAATCTTTTCGACGAATTCACGGCTACAGCCAGCCATTAAAAATGCGGCAGCAATAAAGACAATTTTTTTCATAAGTATCAGGGCTATTGAAGGTAATAGAAAAATGACACCACAAGTGGTTGTGATGTCATTGTTTTAACTCAAGCGACTTTATTCGCTCGGCGGTGTGTAACCTTCGATATGAACGTCTTTTCCTTCAAAGAGGAAGTTTACCATTTCTGTTTCGATCAGTTTTCGGTGCTCTGGATCCATCATGTTGAGTTTCTTTTCGTTGATCAACATGGTTTGTTTGTGTTGCCACTGAGCCCACGCTTCTTTCGAGATGTTGTCGAAAATGCGTTTACCTAGTTCACCAGGGTAAAGTTGAAAGTCTAGACCTTCGCCTTCTTTTTTTAGTCGAGCACAAAATACAGTGCGGCTCATAATGACTCCTTGTATTCAATTAACGAAGTTCGTGGGGTAGCGCTTCCAGCAATAGTTTTACTGGCGCGGCTAAACCGACTTCTTCAGGTTTAGATAAGTTATACCAAAGACCTTTGTTGCCTTCCATTATCACGTCCGGTTGCTTTGATAAATCAATCAAAATTGGCGTGATATCGAGGTGGTAATGGCTAAAGGTATGGCGAAAGGTAATCAGTGTTTGCTGCTGCTTGATATTGCTGGCTTGAATGCCACGTTGATCCAGTAGCAATTCAATGTCGCTTTCTACATCCACATGTTCGGTTTGTGGGAAGCAAAATAAGCCACCCCAAATGCCTGTTTGTGGTCTTTGTTCTAACCACACTTCATGACCATTTTCGGTGTTGTGGTGAAGCATTACAAAACGAGTTTGCTTGATTGGCTTGTCTTTTTTCGGTTTTTTACCCGGGTAATCGAGCACATTGCCTTGTTGTTTTGCCACACACAGATCCGCAACAGGGCAGAGGCTACATTTGGGTTTGCTGCGTGTGCAGACCATTGCGCCCATGTCCATCATTGCCTGGTTATACTTATCTACGTCCGTTTGTGGGGTATGCGTTTCGGCAATTTCCCACAGCTGGTTTTCAACCTTTTTTTGTCCTGGCCATCCTTCGACTGCGAAACAGCGGGATAGGGTGCGCTTCACGTTGCCATCAAGAATCGCATGTGGTTGTTTATACACAGACGATAAAACGGCGGCTGCGGTAGAGCGGCCAATCCCCGGTAAGGCGTTCATTTTCTCTATATCAAGAGGAAACTCACCATTGTATGTAGAGGCGACCTCTTGTGCTGCTTTGTGAAGGTTACGGGCTCGGGCGTAATACCCTAAGCCAGTCCAAAGGTGCAGGACTTCATCTTGCTCAGCATTGGCAAGATCGATCACGGTTGGAAAACGCTCCAAGAAACGTTGGTAATACGGAATAACCGTAGTGACCTGAGTTTGCTGAAGCATGATTTCAGACAACCAGACACTGTATGCGGTCTTATTTTGTTGCCACGGAAGATCTTTTCTTCCATATGCGTCATACCATTCTAGGATGGCATTGGCGAAAGGTGTCACGACTTGCTCTGTATTCTATTATTGGTTAGGTGCAAAATTGCACCACATAATGGGCAAGAAGTACAACGGATAAACAGTAGGGATATAAAGAGGTGTGCTATTGCTTTTGGGCTGCCATAGGCCAAGAGCTCAACAAATACTTGCACCTCAGTAAATTCTTTGGATAATCCCCGCTTTGATTAATCAATGTGCAGGCAAAATCAATGAGTGAAGTAACCACTAACGAATACAACGAAGACGGAAAGCTGATCCGCAAAATCCGCAGCTTTGTGCGCCGTGAAGGGCGTTTGACTAAAGGTCAAGAGAGCGCGATGAATGAATGCTGGCCAACGATGGGTATTGACTTCAAAGCTGAACTTCTCGATTGGAAAGAAGTGTTTGGCAACGATAACCCAGTAGTGCTTGAGATCGGTTTTGGTATGGGTGCTTCATTGGTTGAAATGGCAAAGAATGCACCAGAGAAGAACTTCATTGGTATCGAAGTACACAGCCCGGGTGTTGGTGCTTGTCTTGCGGATGCGCGTGAGGCGGGAGTTACTAACCTGCGTGTGATGTGCCATGACGCAGTGGAAGTGTTTGAGCATATGATTCCAAACGGCAGCCTATCGACACTGCAGTTGTTCTTCCCAGACCCTTGGCACAAGAAACGTCACCACAAGCGTCGCATCGTTCAATTAGGTTTTGCTGAAATGGTTCGCGAGAAGCTGATCCCTAATGAAGGTGTTTTCCACATGGCGACAGACTGGGAAAACTACGCAGAGCACATGATTGAAGTTATGAACCAAGCGCCAGGTTTCGAAAACATTGCTAAAGATGGTGATTTCGTTCCTCGTCCAGACGACCGTCCTTTAACGAAGTTTGAAGCTCGTGGTCATCGTCTTGGTCACGGTGTGTGGGATATCAAATATAAGCGTATCGCGTAACTAGAGGAGTTCATGGGATGTACCATTACGCGATATTAGCGAATCCGGGTCATAACCGAATTTACTTTGATAGCGCAATGACCATTGCCTGTTCAGAGCTAAAAGCAATTTTAGCTTCACAAGGCGTGGATGTGACAGAAATTGGTAGTAAAGAGGTTGGCTTACCTGCAGCGTTGGTGTTTTCTTGTCAGGAAGCTCTAAGCGATGAGCAGACGCGAAGAATCGCAGCCTCTTCGATTTACTATGCACTATTTGAAGTGCGCGAAGATGGTTTACTTCGACCAATTCAAGCGTCAGCGTTCAATACTTTCCCGGAAAGCATGAGTCAGATTCTGCGTTATACCGGGAAAACAAACGAGCAGTTTACTCGCTTGATGGTAAATATCGGCATTAGTGCGTCCAGTACGGGAAGTGAGCAGCTGACCTTAATGGATCCAATGTGTGGTAAAGGTACAACCTTGTTTGAAGGCTTGATCCATGGTTTGAACGTTGTGGGGGTAGAGATCAATGCCAAGTGGGTGCAAGAGATCCAAACCTTTATCGTTAAGTTCATGAAGAATGGCCGCTTTAAGCACAAAGTGAGCAAAGAAAAGCGCACTGCGGGTGGCAAGAAAGTGGCGGATGGTTTCGTGGTTGAAGCTGCAGCAAATAAAGAAGATTACAACCAAGGCAATCTTCAGTTTATGAAGCTGTATTCGGCTGATACTCGTATCGCTGATCAAGTCGTGAAAAAGAACTCAGTTGACGTGATGGTGTCTGACTTGCCTTACGGCGTGCAGCACGGCAGCAAAAATGCCAAGGACAGCAAACTGAACCGCAGCCCACTAGAGCTTTTAAAAGAGGCTCTGCCTGCATGGAAAGTGGTACTGAAAAAACAAGGTTCAGTGGTGCTGTCTTTCAATGAATTTACGTTGAAATGGAAAGACGTCGCGGCATTATTTGAAGAGCAAGGTTGGAAGGTACTTTCAGAAGAGCCTTACATCGGTTATCTTCACCGTGTTGATCAATCTATCAACCGCAATATTATTGTGGCAGTAAAACCATAATCGACTTGAGTCGAACGAACCCTATGGAAAAGCCAACGACACGTTGGCTTTTTTTACCTCTGAGCTCAACGAGTTCTCTTGTAAATAGAAGGTAGAGAATGAAACCGACAGTGGAAATTTTGACAGATATTTTGGCGGAAGTGCGCCCTTTAATCGGCCAAGGCAAAGTGGCTGATTACATTCCTGCTCTGGCAAAAGTACCAAGCAACAAGTTAGGTATTGCGGTATACACCAACGAAGGTGAGGTTATTAAGGCGGGCGATGCCGATGAACCTTTCTCTATCCAATCTATTTCAAAAGCATTGAGCTTGACGTTAGCGATGTGCTTGTACAAGCAAGAAGAAATTTGGTCTCGAGTGGGAAAAGAGCCTTCGGGGCAGGCATTTAATTCGCTAATCCAGCTAGAAATGGAGCAAGGTATTCCTCGCAATCCTTTTATTAATGCTGGAGCGATAGTTGTGGCGGATCTGTTGCAAACTCGCTTATCTGCACCTCGTCAGCGTCTATTGGAATTTGTACGTCAGCTTTCTGGTGATACTCATATTGTGTATGACAAAGTCGTCGCGGCATCCGAAATGATGCATGGTGATCGTAATGCGGCGATTGCATATCTCATGCGCTCGTTTGGCAACTTCGAAAATGAAGTGATTCCAGTGCTGCAAAACTACTTCCACGCTTGTGCGCTGAAGATGAGCTGTGTCGATTTGGCTAAAACGTTTAGCTATTTAGCAAACAAGGGCACATCGGTACAAACGGGTAAGCCTGTAGTTTCTCCCGTGCAAACCAAACAACTTAATGCACTGTTAGCAACGTGTGGCCTGTATGATGGCGCGGGCGAGTTTGCTTATCGTGTTGGCATGCCTGGTAAGTCTGGCGTCGGTGGTGGCATTATCGCGGTAGTACCTGGCGAAATGACCATTGCAGTATGGTCTCCAGAGCTTGACCCTTCAGGTAACTCGCTTGCTGGCACTAAGGCGCTTGAGTTGCTATCGGAGCGAATTGGCCGTTCGATTTTCTAATGTTGAAGTTCTATATAAAACGCCTCTCAATTGAGAGGCTTTTTTGTTTTTGGGCTGCGTTACTCTTCGCTTTCTTCGGCCATAAAGGCTTCGAGCAAATCATTAAGGAAGAGCTTACCTTTTTCAGTTATTTGCCAATGAGTGGCGGTTTCACTCAAGTAGCCCATTTCTAACGCCCAATCGATGGTTTCTTGAATCGTACTGAGCGGCAAGCCTGTGGTGTCCACGTAATCTTGCTTCGGGCATGCTTCCATTAAGCGGAATCGGTTCATGAAAAACTCGAATGGACGGTCTTCATCCGCGACGACATGTTCTGTATGCAGATAAGGTTTGACCATATTTTGATAAGCCGCTAAATAGCCTCGCGGGTGTTTTACCTTTGTCGTTCGAATAATACGTCCGTCGGTAAAACTGAGTTTGCCATGAGAGCCACAACCGATACCAAGGTAATCCCCAAAGCGCCAGTAGTTGAGGTTGTGCTGACACTGATAACCCGGCTTGCTGTAACCGGAGATTTCATATTGCACATAACCCGCGGCTGCAAGTTTTTGGTGTCCGAGCTCGAAAATATCCCACAAGTCATCATCGTCAGGTAGCGTTGGTGGCTTGTAGTAGAACATGGTGTTTGGTTCGATGGTCAGCTGATACCAAGACAGGTGCGGCGGTGCCAACTCAATCGCTTTGTCCAAATCTGCCAAGGCTTGTTCGATGCTTTGATCAGGTAAGCCGTGCATGAGATCGAGGTTAAAACTGTTCAAACCGATTTGATGCGCCAGCTTAGCAGCATTGACGGCTTCGTCTTGGCCGTGAATGCGCCCCAAACGCTCAAGCTTCTGCTGCTCAAAGCTTTGCACACCGATAGAGATACGCGTTACACCAGCTTTGCGGTAGCTAACAAAACGCTCTGCTTCGATGGTGCCTGGGTTAGCTTCCATGGTGATCTCAATTTCTGGCTTAAACGGAATACGCGCTTCAATGCCCTTAAGTAGACGCTCGATGCCTTCTGCCGAAATCAAACTCGGCGTACCACCACCAATGAAGATTGAATGCAGTGGACGTGGCGCTTCGTTAAGGCGGTATTTCTCAATGTCGGTATCCAAATCTTCTAGAAGGGCACTGATGTACTCTTCTTCTGGAATCTCGGTTTTGAGCGCGTGAGAGTTAAAGTCGCAATACGGGCACTTTTGTACGCACCAAGGGATGTGTACATACAAGCTGAGTGCTGGGGGCGTTAACATGGTCTAATTCGCTCGTGATTACTGAGACACTTGCTCAGACAGTTGAGCAAACAACGACTTGAGCGCTTTACCGCGGTGAGACAGTTGTTTCTTACGTGCAGGTTCAAGTTCGGCTGACGCACAGTTGTTTTCAGGAACAAAGAAGATTGGGTCGTAGCCAAAGCCATTTTCACCGTGTGCTTCAGTTAGAATTCGGCCTTCCCATTTACCGTGACAGACGATAGGCGTTGGGTCGTTCTCGTGACGCATGAGGACTAATACGCAGTGGAAACGTGCTGTACGTTCTGCTTCTGGTACGCCTTCCATTGCCGCTAGCAATTTTTCTAGATTCTCTTGATCAGATGCGCTCTCGCCTGCGTAACGTGCAGAGTAAATGCCCGGAGCGCCTTTTAAGAAATCGACTTCTAATCCAGAGTCGTCTGCAATCGCAGGAAGCCCTGTTTCTTGTGCGGCATGGCGAGCTTTAATGATTGCGTTTTCAATGAACGTTGTGCCCGTTTCAGCTACTTCCGATACATTGAATTCACTTTGCGCTAATACTTCAAAGCCGAAGTCAGACAACAAATCTGCCATTTCACGAACTTTGCCTTGGTTACCAGTTGCTAGCACAATTTTTTTCATGGGAATCTCTTTTAATAGTGATAGAGGAGAACAAATCGTTCTCCTCTAGATATTCTTTAACTAATAAGTGGTTTTTAGCCTGCTTAGATCCAAAAGCTTTTGGATCATCACAACCCAATTACTCTTCAACATAAAACTTCTGGGTGAATTTAAGCTTACCTGAGCCTTTGTTTCCAGCTTTTACGTCAATATCGAAAGTAAAAGTTTCTTCGTGGGTAATTGGCAGTTCGGCTAAATAGTATATCGCATTGCCTTCTTTGACTTCACGAAAGGACAAGGTCTGAGTTTGGCCGATGAGGTTTTTCGCGCGTCCAGCAATTTTTGCTTCTAATGCAGGTTTACCCAATGAAGCTCTATCTAGCACGCTAATATTAACCACAGCGAGGTATCCATTACGCTTGATATCGTAGCTACGTGCGACTTTCGGTGTTAAGAATGTCGAGTTAAACGCGACATAGTGTACTTCGATATCTTTCATATTTTTAAACTGATCGGCGAAGCTTGGTAACGACAATAGGCTGATCAGTAATGCGGTAATCCATTTGCTCATTGTTACTTCCTCAAAGCACTTGTTATAAAACAACCATAGCCGCAATTTTACCTTGGTCACGGGGGAAAAATGCGAACTCAGTCATTGGTACTAGTAAGTGTGGTACAAAATTGTAAATAAAAAGCCATCATAAGATGGCTTTAATTTCTGTCGGTATCTGGGTAGGTGATTCTATCCGAATTTGTTTGTGCCGTCCTAATTCACCTTTTTCTATGTGAACCAAACCCTTAGCGATTTTAAACTGCTTGGCTAAGAACTTAGTGAGGTGCGCATTAGCTTTGCCATCGACAGGTGGAGCAGTAATGGCGATTTTGAGCTCTTCACCATGCAAGCCAACAATTTTATCGCGGCTTGCTTTAGGTTGAATATAGAGCTTTAGGATGATGTCCTCGCCATCTTGCCAAACTGCGGCTGACATTATAACTGGAACCAAATTGGACCAATGATATCACCCATCAAGAAGTTCGCGAACTGCAAGCCGATAAACAGTACCAGTACGCTCAAATCAAGACCACCAATAGCCGGAATAATACGACGGATTGGTGCGCACATTGGCTCGGTTAATTGATGGAATACGTACTCGATAGGGCTGCGACCTTGGCTTACCCAGCTCAAAATTGCACGGATCAATAGTACCCAGAACAGCAGACCTCCAGCGGCTTTGATTAATGATAACAAGCCTAAGAACAAGAAATCAGCGCTGAAAGAGACGGAACCGTTCGAAGCTATCAGGATCAGAACGACAAATTTAAGCACACACAACACGTAGGCAAACAACACTGTTGCTAGGTCAATATTCCCCACGGAAGGGATAATGCGGCGCAGTGGGCCAATGACCGGCTGAGTCGCTTTTACTATGAATTGCGAGAATGGGTTGTAGAAGTCTGCGCGTGCAGCTTGCAACCAAATTCGCAAAATTACGACCATGATGTACAGGTCAAATAGGGTTGAGATGAGAAAACTCATTGAATTCATAAGGTACCCTTAACAAGTGATGGATGATACTAAACGGAGTTCATCCAAATAATTAAAACAGTTTTTCCATTTCTTCCGCGCGAGCCACAGCAGCTTGCATGGCTTTAGCAACAATATCTGAAAGTTGATGTTCGTTGAATGTACGCAGTGCTTCTGCCGTTGTCCCACCTTTCGATGTCACGTTCTCACGCAGGGTCGATAGCTCAGTTTCTGGGTTGCTAACCACCATACTGGCCGCGCCCAATGCAGCTTGTTGAACCAATAGTCGAGCGGTGTCTTTATCAAAGCCTTGAGCAATCGCTTCTGCTTGCATCGCTTCCATAAACAGGAAGAAGTATGCCGGAGCACTGCCCGCTGCTGCAATCACATTATTGATACCAGACTCTTGGTCAACCCAACATACTTTACCGACCGCTTCCATTAACTCTGCGGCAAAAGCTTTGTCTTGCTCAGTTACATGGGCTGGTGCGAATAAACCACTCATGCCCAACCCAAGTTGTGATGGCGTATTTGGCATAACACGAACCAAGTTCAATTTGGTGGCTAGCATATCATCCAATCGTGAACAGTTGATGCCAGCGGCAATAGAAATCACCAGTTTATTAGTGAAATCGATCGCTTGCAGTGGTTTACAAACATCAGCCATCATTTGCGGTTTCACAGACAATACCACCACATCCGCTTCGGTCGCCGCTTGGATGTTATCGCTGGTGGTACGGATGCCAAAATCTTGTTCTAGCGGAAGACGGCGAGCCTCTGAAGGAGCTGTCGCGGTAATGTTTTGCGCTGGGTATCCGTTAGCAACCAAGCCAGAAACAATGGCTCTCACCATGTTGCCAGCACCAATGAAGGCGATTTTTTTATGTTCCATTTGTCTGATTTCCATCATGATATTTAGAGTTTGTTGTGCGCTCAGGTGTATAATGGCGCCGCTGTTACTTACTCCTCCTATTGGCGAGTAAGATGATTGCGCGATTTACGCTCTAACTATTAACGACATAACTTATGTCGCGAGTGAGCGTTTTGTTGATTTAGCTGTAGTCTCGCGCGCCGAAAATAGCGGTTCCAATACGAACCATTGTACTACCAGCTTCGATTGCAGCGGTCATATCACCACTCATTCCCATTGATAATGTATCGATTTCTGGGAACTGAGCTTCGAGTGTTTGCTTCAACGTAGCCAACTTCTGAAATTCATGAAGTTGTGATTCGTAGTCAGACACGTTGGCAGGAATCGACATCAACCCTCTTAAAGTGAGGTTGGGTAGGCGAGAAATCAACTCCGCCAGCTCGAATACTTCCGCTTCGGTGACACCAGACTTAGATGCTTCACCACTGGTGTTAACCTGAATCAGAACTTGTAGCGGTTTAAGTTCGCTGGGACGTTGATCATTCAGGCGTTGAGCAATCTTGGTTCGATCGATGGTGTGAACCCAATCGAAATGTTCAGCAACAAGTCGCGATTTATTCGACTGAATCGGGCCAATGAAGTGCCATTCGATTCGATTATCTGGATAATGCTCGGCAAAGTGCTGAACTTTACTGACGCCCTCTTGGACGTAGTTTTCACCAAAGGCGGTTTGTCCCGCTTGGTAGGCTTCGAGAATTGCCTCGACAGGTTTAGTTTTGCTTACCGCTAGAAGTTGCACTGACTCTGGAGTTCGACCACATTTTTGCTCGTCATATCGAATTTGAGAGGTGATATGTTCAATATTTTGTTGAATACTACTCATAGCTGTACTTTAGACTTAAGGATTTTAAATGGATATCACTGAGTTACTGGATTTTAGTGTAAAACATAATGCCTCGGATCTACATCTTTCTGCAGGTGTCCCACCAATGGTTCGTATTGATGGGGATGTGAGAAAACTAGGCATTCCAGCGTTTACACACCAAGAAGTGCATCGTCTGGTTTTCGAAATCATGAACGATGCCCAACGCAGTGAGTTCGAAGAAAAACTCGAAGTCGACTTCTCTTTTGAGTTGCATAACGTTGGTCGTTTCCGTGTCAACGCTTTCAACCAATCTCGTGGCTGTGCGGCAGTATTCCGTACCATTCCAAGTAGCATTCCAACTTTGGAAGAGCTGGAAGCTCCCGAGATCTTCAAAAAAATTGCGAACGCTGAAAAAGGCTTAGTTCTGGTTACTGGCCCAACAGGTTCTGGTAAATCGACGACCTTAGCAGCCATTGTTGACTACATTAACCGTAATCACAACAAGCACGTACTCACAATTGAAGATCCGATTGAATTTGTTCACAACAACAATAAATGTTTGATCAACCAGCGTGAAGTACACCGTGATACGCATAGTTTCCAAAACGCACTGCGCAGCGCATTACGTGAAGACCCGGATGTCATTCTGGTTGGTGAGATGCGTGACAAAGAAACCATCAGTCTTGCGTTAACGGCGGCGGAAACGGGGCACTTAGTGTTCGGCACGTTACACACCAGCTCGGCGGCAAAAACCATTGACCGTATTATCGATGTGTTCCCTGGCAGCGATAAAGACATGGTGCGCTCGATGCTTTCTGAATCCCTTCGTTCGGTTATCGCACAAAAGTTATTGAAACGTAATGGTGGTGGCCGTATTGCATACCATGAAATCATGATGGCAACGCCTGCGATTCGTAACTTGATCCGCGAAGACAAAGTCGCGCAGATGTATTCGATCATTCAAACTGGTGCGGCTCACGGCATGCAAACCATGGAGCAAAATGCTCGTCAGTTAATGGCACAAGGTATGGTCGCTCGTGAAGAGGTCGATAGTAAGATCGGGTTAGAATTGCAGCAATTCTCGTAATACGTAGGTGAACACGGAAGATGGATCTAAATAAATTTCTCGAAGGTATGCTGGCGCTGAAAGCGTCGGATCTTTACATCACGGTTGGTGCGCCAATTTTGTTTCGCGTGGATGGCGAATTGCGACCTCAAGGTGAAAAACTCACCGAGAGTGATGTAGCGGCATTACTCGACAGCGCTATGGAGCCAGATCGGCGTCAGGAATTTCGTAAAAGTCGTGAGTCGAATTTTGCCATTGTGAGAGATTGTGGCCGCTTCCGTGTTAGTGCCTTTTTTCAACGGGAATTACCGGGTGCGGTGATTCGTCGTATTGAAACCAATATTCCCACCTTTGAGCAATTAAAGTTACCGTTAGTGTTGCAAGATTTAGCGATAGCCAAGCGTGGTTTGGTGCTGGTGGTTGGTGCTACTGGGTCAGGTAAATCCACCACAATGGCGGCAATGACGGGCTATCGAAACAGCAACAAGACGGGACACATTTTGACGGTCGAAGATCCGATCGAATTCGTGCATGAGCACAAGCGCTGTATCGTGACTCAACGCGAAGTTGGGTTAGATACGGAAAGCTATGAAGTTGCGCTTAAAAACTCGCTGCGTCAAGCGCCAGATATGATTTTGATTGGCGAGATCCGTAGCCGTGAAACAATGGAATACGCGATGACATTCGCTGAAACAGGTCACCTGTGTATGGCAACTTTGCACGCCAACAACGCCAACCAAGCCTTAGAGCGCATTCTTCACTTGGTACCGAAAGATCAAAAAGAACAATTCTTGTTTGATTTGTCGATGAACCTAAAAGGTGTGGTTGGTCAGCAGCTGATCCGAGATAAGAATGGGCAGGGGCGTCATGGTGTGTTTGAGATCTTGCTAAATAGCCCACGTGTGTCGGATTTGATCCGTCGCGGAGATTTGCATGAGTTGAAGTCAACCATGGCTCGCTCAAATGAGTTTGGTATGCTGACGTTCGATCAATCTCTTTATAAGTTGGTGATGCAAGGTAAGATCAGCGAAGAGGACGCGCTGCACAGTGCCGATTCGGCGAATGATTTGCGCTTGATGTTGAAAACACAGCGTGGCGAAGCATTCTCTACGGGCAGTCTTGCTAACGTTAAGATCGATATGGATTAAGCGTGTTTAGACGAAAAAAGGTTGGCACTTGCCAACCTTTTCTTGTTTTGAGTATTGTGTTTTATTCACCCCAGAGGGCTTCAAACCAGCTTTCTAGAATCACCACCGCTGACTGGCAGTCCACATTCCCTTTCGATAGGGCTTTGTAGCCGCCCATGCTGAACAACTCCGCACGAGCTTCTGCTGTAGATAAACGCTCATCATGCAGTTCAACAGGTAAGCCGTATCGGCCTTGCAGACGCTTAGCAAATTTTCGTGCACGAGGGGTTATGGTCTCAAGGTCTTTGCCATGAAGATCAGTTGGTAAACCGACCACTAGCAAATCTGGCTGCCACTCTTTGATTTGCTTTTCGATATCGTCCCAATTTGGAATACCGTCATTGGCTTTAAAGGCTTTTAATGGGGAAGCTGTACCGGTAATTTCTTGGCCAATAGCGCTACCAATGCTTTTGGTTCCAAAGTCAAAAGCCATAATTGTGCGTGACATAAGGTGTCTCTATCTAATGTAACTGTATTTCGGACTAAGCATGTCCAGAGTCTGCTGAAAGGTGACTTGGGTCGATGCCCAGCTTTTCGACCGCTTTCTTCCAACGCTCGTTGATTGGTGTATTAAAGATAATTTCAGGCGTCGCTTCAATGGTGAGCCAAGAGTTTTCGACCAGTTCACTTTCTAATTGACCTGCACTCCAACCTGAATAGCCAAGTGCCACTAAGTAATCACTTGGTTCTGCTTCTGTTCCTAACACCGAAAGAATATCACGTGAAGTGGTTACTGCGAGGTCATCGGTCATTTGGACGCTGGACTCGTAGTAATCTTTAGGTTTATGCAGAATAAAACCACGATCTTCCGAGATTGGGCCGCCATTGTAGACTGGTCTATCTAAACTGGCTTCAAATAGACGCGGGTGTACCGGCTGAACTTCCACCTGCTTGAGCATGTTGCCGACGGTGATATCAACAGGAGCATTGATCATCAACCCCATAGCGCCGTCTTCGTTGTGCTCACAAACGTAGATCACGCTGTTTTGAAAGTATGGATCTTTCATCCCAGGCATGGCAACTAAAAAGTGATTTGTGAGATTCATACTCATATTTACCCTTAACTCTCGTAAATGCCCCTAAGCAAACATCATACAGTTTACCATCTAGGTATGTGCATGAGTTTGCTTAAGTTAATGTACTACGCTCTCTATTAACTGTAATACAGTTTGAGTTATTCGCCTTTTACTCGACGCTCAATCGCATCCATCAGTTTGCCAGTGATTGAGATGTCAAAAGCCGCTTCAATTTCGCGAATACAGGTTGGGCTGGTGACGTTGATTTCCGTTAGCTTATCGCCAATTACGTCAAGGCCAACAAAGATAAGGCCTTTTTCTTTCAGTGTAGGAGCCACAGTTTGAGCAATCTTAATATCGGTCTCGCTTAGTGGTCGAGCCTCACCTGTGCCACCAGCTGCAAGGTTACCGCGCGTTTCACCTTTTGCAGGAATACGAGCTAGACAGTAAGGCATTGGTTCACCATCTACGACTAAGATACGTTTGTCACCGTTGCTGATATCTGGCACGAAGGTTTGCGCCATTGCGTAGTTTTGACCGTGGTTGGTCAGTGTCTCGATGATTACAGAGACGTTAGGGTCGTTTTCTTTTACACGGAAGATAGATGCGCCGCCCATACCATCAAGCGGTTTTAGGATGACATCACCATGCTTTTCACGAAACTCTTTAATTTTCTCTGCTTTTCGCGTCACGATTGTCGTTGGTGTCAGCTCAGGGAACCACGCTGTAAACAGTTTTTCATTACAATCACGTAGACTTTGAGGTTTGTTAACGATCAGTGCACCTTGTTCTTCTGCACGCTCAAGGATGTAAGTCGCGTAGATGTATTCTGTGTCAAACGGAGGATCTTTACGCATTAGTACAGCGTCTAGATCAGACAGTTTGATCGTTTGCTCTGATTTGAACTCGTACCAACCGTTTGGATCTTCTTTTAGTTCCACCACTTTAGTATCTGCAATAGCAACGCCTTGATCGAGATGCAGATCATTCATTTCCATGTAGTGGATTTCATAGCCGCGTCGTTGCGCTTCAAGCATCATGGCAAAGCTAGAGTCTTTTTTGATGTTAATGGACGAAATTGGGTCCATCACAATGCCGAGTTTGATCATTATTTTTCTCCGTTTAACCAAGATCGCCGAAACGAACTTGTAAGGCTGTAATTGCTGTCAGAGCCGCTGTTTCGGTACGCAGAACGCGAGGGCCGAGTAGCGTTTCTTCAAATTGATATTCTCGAGTCATCTCGATCTCTTCAGACGATAAACCGCCTTCAGGGCCGATTAGTAGGCGCACTTTTTCAACCGGTGTTGGCAGTGTGTTGATTGAGTAGTTAGCACGAGGATGAAGATTGAGCTTTAAGCCATCGTACTCTTCTTTACACCACTCTTCCAAGCTCATAATTGGACGAATTTCTGGAACGACATTGCGTCCACACTGCTCACAGGCACTGATGGCGATTTTTTGCCATTGCGCGAGTTTTTTCTCAAAGCGCTTTTGGTCAAGCTTGACGCCACAACGTTCGGAAATCAGAGGTGTGATGGTATTGACGCCAAGTTCCACTGACTTTTGGATAGTGAACTCCATCTTATCGCCACGTGAAATAACTTGACCAAGGTGCAGGTCTAAAGGGGATTCAATACTGTTTTCTACACGCTCGGTAATGTTAACCAAAACCGTCTTTTTGCTGACTTCACTGATAACCGCTTGGAATTCTGCGCCGCTGCCGTCAAATAGGAGAACGTCTTGGCCTTCTTTCATGCGCAGAACACGGCCGATATGGCCTGCTGCGTCATCACTTAAAGCAAGTGAGCCAAGTTGATGAATGGTTTCTGGATGATAAATTCGAGGGATACGCATGAGATTTCCAGCAAGAGAATAAACTTAAACCCTAACATGGATGCTTTAAACCGAAAAAACAAGGGGCAAGAAGCGTTTCAATATCAGTTATTGAAACGCTTCAAGGTAGAGGAGCACTAGAGTGCGCGACAGGCTTTTTGAACAAATGGGTTATGATTGCCTTGTACTTTGGCAATGCGCTCGTCACGCTCACATTCCCATTTATCGACTGGGTAGGTTTTGTTCCAAGCACTCATCAACTGCGTTTGCTGTTTTGATAATTTAAAGCCGTACTCTTTGCTCATGTATAGGTAGGTACGAGCAATCGAACCTCGAGCACGGTCTGGTGGCATGACTTTACGCTGCTTAAAGTTCACTTGCATCTCACAGCGACCATAACTCACGCCATCGACGCCGTTCCATTGGCTAAAGTTGTAGTTCGAACGGTCACCGTTTACTTCACCAATAGCAGGGGTTAGGTTGTGCAGGTCTGCTTCCATCAAGCGAAAGGTTTTGTCTTTTTTCTTGCAGTTTTTACGTCCGCCATCTTGCCAGCATTGACGCTGGTGGCCAAATTGCCACGCAGGTACAACGTGCTCCCATTCGATTCGTGCGGCCCGCTTTTCCTGTTTACGGACTTGGTAACCGCAAGAGGCTAAATCTGGGGAGCCTTTTTTGCCTTGCCATTGAATGTTGCAGCCACAGTAAAAGCTCGTTGGATGGTCTTGATAAATTTTTACCGCCTCACGTTTGGCGGCAGAGAATGAACTTGGTGGCGCGGCAACCGCAGTGCTAGAAAGCGCGATAAGTAACAGAGAGAATAGGTATTTCATGATTAAAGTCTTTATAAAGTATGACTTTATTCATGATAACACGCATAAAATGGCTTTAGTGATGAGTAAGTTAACAATAAGTGGCGAAGGGAAGGTTTTGATAAACTCGATCTTTATTTTGGGAACGCAAGTAACACTATGAGATATAGATTACGATAACTGAACGCCCGTGAAGTTAAGTGGTTGGCGGCATTTTTGACAAGAGTACGTCGCCTCTTTGCGCAGCACTTTATTATGACGGCGAATCGATAGAGGGTAGGTCATACAGCCACAACGATACTCAAAGGTTTTACCTTGAACGGATTTTACTTCAAAGCTGTGAGTGGTTTTGGCGGGCACTTTAAATACGGCTTCCATGACACCTTGCCATTCTTTGCCGTGAGGCCTAACTCGTCCGTAAACCTGATAAGTAATCAGGTGTGCCACCTCGTGAGGAATGACTTCATCTAAGAATGCTTGGGTGTTTTCGCGAAATAAAACGGGATTCAGGCGCACTTGATTCAATTGAAGGTAGGCTTTTCCTGCCGCTTTCCCGCGGACGTTGAAGGTGATTGTTGGAATAGGGAAAGAACGTTTGAAAGCTTGCTCTGCCATCGCGATGCAGTCCGCCATCACTTGCTTGGCTTTATAGCTTAGTTCTATATCCACAATTCACCTCGATAAATCAAATAAAAAAGCCCCCGCATTTGCGAGGGCCAGATCATAGCATCAGTTAATTATGGTGTGTGTTTTTTCTTGATGGTGGCATGGTAAGCATGCCATGTACCGTAGCCTAGAATTGGCATGGTAAACAACATTCCGATCCCGTAGGTCGCAAAGCCGATAAGAATACCGCCGCAGATGATCGCCGCCCAAACAATCATCGCTGGAATGTTGGATTTCACGGCATTAAAGCTGGTAAATACAGCGGTCATCATGTCTACGCGACGCTCCATCATAAGCGGAATAGAAAAGGCTGAAATGCTAAACACCACACAAGCCAAAACAAATCCAACTAAAGATCCTATCACAAGGAAGGGTAGGAACTCACTTAAAGATGCCCCTTGAACAGAAGGGTAAAGCGCATGAAGTAGAGCGGCAATACGCATCCAAAATATCATACACACTGCGAGTAACACGGCGAATGCCCATTGAGATGTTGAATTACGACCGATCGCTTTCATTGAATGGAACAAGCTTGCTTTGTGTCCGCGCTCTCTCTCCCAACTGGCATCATACAAGCCGAGCGCGAGAAACGGACCGATTAACATGTAAACAATCAAACTGGGCATGACGACCAAGTGTGTGCCTTGCCACTGAACGAGCAAAACAATGCCTATGGCAGCTGCCATAAAACAGATGCCATAGAAAGCACTAATAAGCGGCATTCGCACGAAATCATGCAGACCTAATGCGAGCCAATGAAAAGGTGCAGAAAGATTGACCGTATTGCACGGTATGGTTCTGGCGTATTCGTTGTCTGGCACTTCCTTTCGCTTGTTGTGGAAGTCCGATGGATTAACAGTTCGAGGCATAACTCCTCCTTGATTTATTCCCACATTATCCGCTTATACCAACTGACAGCGGTTTTTGTTCAGTCAAACTTGAAGCGACTTTTTCAAGTTTACATCTGAGCATTGGCTTAGTTTGGTATCGGCCATAAAGATGCCTGACTCATGTCTTTACTTAAGTGTTGCTTCCACAGTCGCCAGCATCCGACGTCTCTATTTAAATTGGAATTAACAATATTTTAACTATTGGCGGAGATGGGATAATTTACAAATAATTGCTTAAAATTTATTCGGTATAAAAATGAGGGAGAAACAGGACTGCTTTGTGGGGCAGGGCGGTATGAGCTGAAATGGCTGGATAAACGTTGCTGAAAATAAAAAGCCCCCGCCATAGGCGAGGGCTTGATTGATTCTTGCTTGGCTTGATTATTTGATGCCAGCGAAATCGCGTAGAAGTGCAGCTTTGTCTGTCGCTTCCCACGGGAATTCTTCACGACCGAAGTGACCGTAAGCCGCTGTCTTCTTGTAGATAGGTTGAAGAAGGTTAAGCATTTCTTGTAGGCCGTATGGACGTAGGTCGAAGAATTGACGAACTGCTTCAATGATGATGTCGTGAGATACTTTCTCAGTACCGAACGTTTCCACCATGATAGACGTTGGATCAGCAACACCGATTGCGTAAGAAAGTTGGATCTCACAACGGTCAGCCATGCCAGCCGCTACGATGTTTTTCGCTACGTAACGTGCTGCGTATGCTGCACTACGGTCAACTTTTGATGGATCTTTACCAGAGAACGCACCGCCACCGTGACGAGCTGCGCCGCCGTAAGTATCTACGATGATCTTACGACCTGTTAGACCACAGTCACCCATAGGACCACCGATTACGAAGCGACCAGTTGGGTTGATGAAGAAGTTTGTTTCTTTGTTGATCCACTCAGAAGGTAGCACTGGTTTAATGATCTCTTCCATTACCGCTTCACGCAGGTCTGAAGTTGAGATTGAATCACAGTGTTGAGTTGAAAGAACAACCGCGTCGATACCAACGATGTTACCTTGATCGTATTGGAATGTTACCTGAGATTTTGCATCAGGACGCAACCAAGGTAGTGTGCCGTTTTTACGAACTTCTGCTTGCTTTTGAACAAGACGGTGAGAGTAAGTAATTGGCGCTGGCATTAGTACTTCAGTTTCGTTACAAGCGTAACCAAACATAATGCCTTGGTCGCCTGCACCTTGTTCTTTAGGGTCAGCTTTATCAACACCTTGGTTGATATCTGGCGACTGTTTACCGATTGTGTTTAGTACCGCACAAGAATCTGCGTCAAAGCCCATATCTGAATGTACGTAGCCGATTTCACGAACGGTTTCACGAGTTAACTCTTCGATGTCTACCCATGCTGAAGTCGTGATTTCACCACCCACCATTACCATACCGGTTTTAACGTAAGTCTCACATGCAACACGAGCCTTTGGATCTTGCTCTAGAATCGCGTCAAGAACCGCATCAGAAATCTGGTCTGCAATTTTATCTGGATGACCTTCTGATACTGACTCAGAAGTAAACAGGTGCTTAGCCATGTTAGCTCCACTATATCTGGTTTAAAACTGGGGAATGATAAACTCTCCAGCGCAAATTAATACTAATTTTTGTAGGTGTATCTACATCTAGACGTCTATTCTAAATTTGATTGCTCGAATTACAAGCTCTTTTTTGGTTTTTGTTATAACCAAACGTTTGCCTGATTTATTGATAATTTTAAGAACTTCGAACGATTTGGCGCGAAAGGTGCAATATTTGTGAGGTTTTGGACTGGAAAACGTTTGCACACCCAACAGGGCTTTGAGAGAATTATGACCTACTTTTCGTTTCGCTTAATGTACTCAGGAGCAGACATGTCGTCTCGTAAACATCTTGCCAATGCAATTCGTGCTCTAAGCATGGATGGTGTTCAACAAGCTAACTCAGGCCACCCAGGCGCACCAATGGGTATGGCTGATATCGCTGAAGTTCTTTGGCGCTCTCACCTAAACCACAACCCATCAAACCCAGAGTGGGCCGACCGCGACCGCTTCGTGCTATCAAACGGTCACGGCTCAATGCTTATTTACTCTCTACTGCACTTAAGCGGTTATGAGCTATCTATTGACGATCTGAAAAACTTCCGTCAATTGCACTCAAAAACCCCAGGTCACCCAGAGTACGGTTACGCGCCTGGTATCGAGACAACAACGGGTCCTCTAGGTCAAGGCATCACTAATGCTGTTGGTATGGCTATCGCAGAGAAAGCACTAGCGGCACAGTTCAACAAAGAAGGTCACGACATCGTTGACCACTTTACGTATGTGTTCATGGGTGACGGCTGTCTAATGGAAGGCATCTCGCACGAAGCATGTTCTCTTGCTGGGACGTTAGGTCTAGGCAAACTGATCGCGTTCTGGGATGACAACGGTATCTCTATCGACGGTCACGTTGAAGGTTGGTTCTCTGACGATACACCTAAGCGTTTCGAAGCTTACGGCTGGCACGTAATCCCAGCGGTAGACGGTCACGATCCTGAAGCAATCAACGCAGCGATTGAAGCGGCTAAAGCGGATCCTCGCCCGACTCTAATCTGTACTAAAACAATTATCGGTTTCGGTTCTCCTAACAAGTCTGGTTCGCACGACTGTCACGGTGCACCACTAGGTCACGATGAAATCCAACCGGCTCGCGAATACCTAGGTTGGGAGTACGGCCCATTTGAGATCCCGGCAGATGTTTATGCTGAGTGGGACGCAAAAGAAGCAGGTGCAGCGAAAGAAGCGGCTTGGAATGAAAAGTTCGAAGCATACGCAGCAGCTTACCCTGCAGAAGCAGCAGAGCTTAAACGTCGTCTAAACGGCGAACTTCCAGCGGAATGGGAAGAAAAAGCGAACCAAATCATTGCTGATCTTCAAGCAAACCCAGCGAACATTGCATCACGTAAAGCATCGCAAAATGCACTAGAAGCGTTTGGTCAAATGCTTCCTGAGTTTATGGGTGGTTCTGCTGACCTAGCGCCTTCTAACCTGACCATGTGGTCTGGTTCTAAGTCTCTAGAAACGGATGACTTCTCTGGCAACTACATCCACTACGGTGTACGTGAATTCGGTATGACCGCTATCATCAACGGTATCGCATTGCACGGTGGTTTCGTTCCTTACGGCGCAACATTCCTAATGTTCATGGAATACGCTCGTAACGCAATGCGTATGGCTGCGCTGATGAAAATTCAGAATATCCAAGTGTACACGCACGATTCGATTGGTCTTGGCGAAGATGGCCCAACTCACCAACCTGTTGAGCAAATGGCATCTCTACGCGTAACGCCAAACATGAGCACATGGCGTCCGTGTGACCAGGTTGAGTCTGCCGTAGCATGGAAACTAGCGATTGAACGTAAAGATGCACCAACAGCACTTATCTTCTCTCGTCAAAACTTAGCGCAACAAGATCGTACAGCTGAGCAAGTAGCGGACATCGCGAAAGGTGCTTACATCCTGAAAGATTGCGAAGGCAAGCCAGAGCTAATCCTTATCGCAACAGGCTCTGAAGTTGAGCTAGCAGTAGAAGCTGCGACTCAACTAACAGCAGAAGGTAAGAAAGTACGCGTGGTTTCAATGCCATCAACAGATGCATTCGACAAACAAGACGCCGCTTACCGTGAAGCAGTATTGCCATCAGACGTAACGGCACGCATCGCTATCGAAGCGGGAATCGCAGACTTCTGGTACAAGTACGTTGGTTTCGACGGTCGCATCATCGGCATGACGACATTTGGTGAATCTGCACCTGCTGGTCAGCTATTCGAGATGTTTGGCTTTACGACTGAAAACGTAGTGAACACAGCAAAAGAATTGCTAGCGTAACTGCTAGATTGTCTCAATAGTCCGAACGTAAAGGACTACTGTTAGATACTAAAGTTGGAAAGGCCATCATTGCGATGGCCTTTTTTGTTTTTTGTCAGGTTTTCCAACCTTGTGGAATGCTTTGGTCAATACAGTCTAAAAGTACGGATAAGCGCAGTGGTGGTCTTCCTGCAGGCGTATAGCAGTTAATGGAGATGGGCTCTGAAAGCCAACCTTCTAAGCAAGGTGTGATTCGACCCGGATGATGTTTCTCGTAGCCGCTTGCTGTCCAAGTTGGCAGCAGTCCTATACCATGACCATTCGCGATGCTGTCGATCTGCATTGCGATGTTGTCGCTGTATAAGCGACTCACAAATGGCTCTAAAAAGAACTCACCGTGTTGAGGGTGTGTGAGCATCAATCCATTTTCTTGTACCGAACCAAAATCGATCCACGGATGCGCTTCAAGCTCTTTGGGGTGCAGGATCGAACCGTGCTTATCAAGATAAGCTGGAGAGGCAAAGGGCGTGTAACGAAATGAGCCTAATACCTCTTTGCGCCAATCGAGATCTTTACGCTCACCGAGCCAGATGAACAAATCTGGATCATGGTGCGCTTCAGAAAAGTCACTGGTAAGCTGAACCCTAACGTCAGGATTATCGGCAAGAAAACCGTTGAGCACACCACCTAGCCAACTTCTAACTAATGCTGTGTGACAAACAATATGCAGCGGCCCTGAAACTTGGTTTGTTAAACCTTGAAGCGCGTCATAACTCTCTTCACTTAGCTCAAGAATCTGGCGACTGTAGTGGGCAAAAATTTCTCCCGCTCTTGTCAGAACTAATCGGTTACCTTGTCTTGCGGTGAGAGCCTGACCGAAATCTTCTTCTAATTGTGCTAAGCGACGACTCAGCGTTGATTTAGGCTGGTTAAGGGCCTTGGCAGCGGCGGTCAAACTCTTATGCTGATTGAGCGCATCAAAGGCTCTAATTGATGCTAAGTCGTGCATATTTCATTTACTCCTTACTGCGTTATGCACGGGTTCCATAAATGGGAAGAACCGTTCCATAACTCTCACTATGCATCTCATTCTATTTGTGAATAATTCACTTTCGAAAATAATAATCATTATCAATTATGGAGATGTAGATGTCTACTCTTAGACTGCCAGTTATTACTGCAACTGGTATTTTAGCCTTCGTCAGTGTTCCTCATGTGTTTGCCAATGATGCGGTTTCTAAAATGGAAACAGTGGTTGTAACTGCATCAAGTTATGAGCAATCTCAAGCGGACGCGCCTGCAAGTATTAGTGTGATTTCGCGTGAGGAGTTGGACTCTCGTTATTACCGCGATGTGACTGATGCACTAAAAAGTGTGCCTGGTGTCGTCGTTACAGGTGGTGGTGACACTACCGACATCAGTATCCGTGGTATGGGCTCCAAATACACTTTGATACTGGTCGATGGTAAACGTCAAAGCACACGTGAAACTCGTCCAAATAGTGACGGCCCTGGTATCGAACAAGGTTGGTTGCCTCCTCTTCAAGCGATTGAGCGAATTGAAGTTATCCGTGGTCCAATGTCGACGCTTTATGGCTCTGATGCGATTGGTGGTGTAATTAACGTGATCACGCGAAAAGACGCGATGGAGTGGACAGGTAATGTTCAGCTAGGCACGGTTCTGCAAGAAAACAGTCGCTCGGGCGGAGAGCAGAGCGCGAATTTCTTCGTCAATGGGCCGCTAGCCGAAAATCTATCTCTCCAAGTATACGGTCAGTATACCGCAAGAGAAGAAGACGATATTGAATACGGCTATGAAGATAAGGATATGCAAAGTATCTCTTCAAAACTGACCTACCAGATTAATGACCGCCATTCTGTGCAACTAGAGGGTGGCACATCGGCACAAAGTCGTCGCGGTAACGTTGGCCTTTCCGTACCAACGACGGGTTGCCGAAGAGGTTGTGAGGATTCACTCAACGAATATCGTCGTAATTATGTAACGCTAAGTCACAATGGCGACTGGGACTCGGTTGGCATCTCAGATACTTACCTACAACGTGAAGAGAGCGAGAACAAATCTCGCGAGATGACGATCACCAACACCACGTTCAAATCGAGCTTGGTGACTGGTATTGGAAACCATACGTTGACGACCGGTGTGGATGCTACTCATGCCGAACTTGAGGATTTTACTTCCAATAAAGCGTCATCGAAGACCGAAACATCGAATACGCAGTGGGCTGTTTTCATTGAAGATGAGTGGAGAATCGCCGATCCGTTTAGCGTTACGCTTGGTGGTCGTCTAGATCATGACGAAAACTATGGCGCGCACTTTAGTCCGCGTGTCTATGGTGTATGGCGAGTTGACCCGTCTTGGACTGTGAAAGGTGGCGTGGCAACAGGTTTCCGTTCTCCGCAATTACGTGAAATTACTCCTGGTTGGGCGCAAGTCAGTGGCGGCGGTAATATCTACGGTAACCCAGACCTTGACCCTGAAACGTCGCTAAACAAAGAAATCAGTGTCTTGTATCAAGGTGACTCTGGCTTAGATGTCTCTTTGACTGCGTTCCATAATGAGTTCAAAGACAAGATCACACGTGTTGTTTGTCCAGATACCATCTGTACAGATGGACCAAACCAATGGGGTGCAGATCCAACGTACCGCATTAACGTGGACGAAGCGGTCACACAAGGTATTGAAGCGACCTTAGCATCGCCATTAACGGAAACCATTTACCTCAGCTCGAGCTACACATTTACCGACTCAGAGCAAAAAACAGGTGAATACAAAGGCATGCCGCTGCAGCAGTTACCAAAGCATTTGTTTAATGTGGATGTAACTTGGCAAACAACAACAGATCTAGAAAGCTGGGCTAAAGTCACTTACCGAGGTAAAGAAATGGATCCGGTTACTGGCCCATCAAGAAACAGTATCGTAGAGCCTGCTTATACCTTTGTGGACGCTGGTGTGACATACCAGTTAACCGATAATACTCGTATTAAAGGCGCGATCTATAACTTGCTGGATGAGGAAATCAGTTACGAAGAATACGGATATGTCGAAGATGGTCGTCGCTACTGGTTAGGTTTAGACGTCGCATTTTAATTATTGTTGTAATAAGGCCGAGCATTGTCTCGGCCTTTTTTAATCCTGCTTTACTATGATTCAACAGGTGCGTTTTTCAGCCTGATCAGGTAGTATCTGTGACACGAAATTTTTGGTAGGGCGAAGGATAAATGCTAAAGGTTGCGATCAATGGATTTGGACGTATAGGTCGTAATGTTCTGCGAGCCGTATATGAAAGCGGAAAACATCAGCAGATCAAGGTTGTGGCGGTTAACGAATTAGCGCAGCCAGAAGCGATGGCGCACCTACTGCAATATGACACTAGTCATGGTCGCTTCGGTAAAAAAATCTCCCACGACCAAGAACACTTGCATGTTCATCATGACAGCGGCGAATATGACTCTATTCGCATTCTTCACCTCTCTGAACTCGAACTACTTCCTTGGCGCGATTTAGAAGTCGATATTGTCTTGGATTGCACTGGCGTGTTTGGTTCGCAAGCCGATGGGCAAGCGCATATAGAAGCTGGCGCGAAGAAAGTGCTGTTTTCACACCCGGGCGCAAACGACATAGATAATACGATTATCTATGGTGTGAACCACGAAACTCTGAAAGACGAGCACCGTGTTGTCTCCAATGGCTCTTGTACTACCAACTGTATCGTTCCCATCATTAAAGTGTTAGACGAAGCCTTCGGTATTGAGTCCGGTACCATTACCACGATTCACTCTTCCATGAACGATCAGCAAGTAATCGATGCGTACCATAACGATCTACGCCGTACCCGCGCTGCTAGCCAATCTATTATTCCGGTTGACACCAAGTTGCATAAGGGGATTGAAAGAATCTTCCCGAAATTTTCCAACAAATTCGAAGCAATTTCTGTTCGTGTCCCAACCGTTAACGTCACCGCAATGGATTTAAGTGTCACAATTAATACAAATGTGAAAGTTAATGACGTAAATCAAACCATTGTTAACGCATCTCAGTGTACATTACGTAACATTGTTGACTATACTGAATCGCCACTCGTTTCCATCGACTTTAACCACGACCCCCATAGTGCGATTGTAGATGGAAGCCAGACTAGAGTGAGTAACGGGCAACTCGTAAAAATGCTCGTTTGGTGCGACAACGAATGGGGCTTTGCTAACCGGATGCTGGATACTGCCTTAGCAATGCAAGCTTCTTCTCAAGTGGAGCAGTAATGACGAAGAAGTGATGGAGAATTTTTATTTCAAGCCTTGAAATAAATCTATGATATCTCCATATCATCTATAACCAGTTTGAAGAATTAACAGGCTTGGCAGGGTTGCCGAGTTTTCAAAAACTTTAATTATCAATATTTGAGAGGACACATCATGTCTGTAATCAAGATGACTGACCTGGATCTTGCAGGTAAACGTGTATTTATCCGTGCTGACCTAAACGTGCCAGTAAAAGACGGTAAAGTAACTTCAGATGCACGTATCATCGCATCTCTTCCAACTATTAAGCACTGCCTAGAAGCAGGCGCTAAAGTAATGGTTACGTCTCACCTAGGTCGCCCAACTGAAGGTGAATACGCTGAAGAGTTCTCTCTACAACCAGTTGTTAACTACCTAAACGACGCACTAGATTGTGAAGTTAAGCTAGCAAAAGACTACCTAGATGGCCTAGAGCTAAACGCTGGTGAACTTGTTGTTCTAGAAAACGTTCGCTTTAACAAAGGCGAAAAGAAAAACGACGAAGAGCTATCTAAGAAATACGCAGCACTATGTGACGTATTCGTAATGGATGCATTCGGTACGGCTCACCGCGCTCAAGCGTCAACTCATGGTGTTGGTATGCACGCACCTATCGCTTGTGCTGGCCCTCTTCTAGCAAACGAGCTTGAAGCGCTAGGTAAAGCAATGGACAACCCAGCTCGTCCAATGGTTGCTATCGTAGGTGGTTCAAAAGTTTCTACTAAGCTAACTGTACTTGAGTCTCTATCTAAAATCGCTGACCAACTAGTTGTTGGTGGTGGTATTGCTAACACATTTATCGCAGCTGCTGGCCACAACGTTGGTAAGTCTCTATACGAAGCGGATCTAGTAGACACTGCTAAGAAGCTAATGGATGAGTGTGCAATTCCAGTAGCAACTGACGTTGCATGTGCGAAAGCATTCGACGAAAACGCAGAAGCAGAAATTAAACACGTTTCTGAAGTACAAGACGACGACATGATCTTCGACCTTGGCCCAGATTCAACAGCTGAACTAGCAGAAATCCTTAAGAACGCGAAGACTATCCTATGGAACGGTCCAGTAGGCGTATTCGAATTCAAGAACTTCGAAGCAGGTACTAAAGGTATCTCAGAAGCTATCGCAGCATCTGAAGGCTTCTCTGTTGCAGGTGGTGGTGACACGCTAGCAGCTATCGACAAGTTCGGTATCAAAGCTGACGTTTCTTACATCTCTACAGGTGGCGGCGCTTTCCTTGAGTTCGTAGAAGGTAAAGTTCTTCCAGCAGTAGAAATGCTAGAAGCACGCGCTAAGTAATTAAAGCAAAGCGGGGGAGTGATTCTCCCGCTTTCTTGTTTGCTGCAACGTGTGAGGAACTCTGCTAGAATAGCCTCAGTTGTGAGCAAACGTTTGCAAGATTTTCAACTTAACAAGTTTTGTTTAAAAACGACAGATAAATAGGATTACATCCATGTCTAAGATCTTCGACTTCGTAAAACCAGGTGTTATCTCTGGCGATGACGTTCAGAAAGTATTTGAAGTTGCAAAAGAAAATAGCTTCGCACTTCCAGCAGTAAACTGTGTGGGTACTGACTCTGTAAACGCAGTACTTGAAGCAGCTGCAAAAGTTAAAGCTCCAGTTATCGTTCAATTCTCTAACGGTGGCGCTGCTTTCTTTGCTGGTAAAGGTCTAAAACTTGAAGGTCAAGAAGCTCAAATCCTAGGTGCTGTTGCTGGTGCGAAATACGTTCACGCTGTAGCTGAAGCTTACGGTGTACCAGTAATCCTACACACTGACCACGCTGCTAAGAAACTACTTCCTTGGATCGACGGTCTACTAGACGCTGGTGAAGAGTACTTCGCGCAAACTGGTAAGCCTCTGTTCTCTTCTCACATGATCGACCTTTCTGAAGAGTCTCTAGAAGAGAACATCGAGATTTCTGCTAAGTACCTAGAGCGCATGGCTAAAATGAATATGACTCTAGAAATCGAACTAGGTTGTACTGGTGGTGAAGAAGACGGCGTTGACAACTCTGATATGGATGCGTCTGAGCTATACACTTCTCCAGAAGACGTTGCATACGCATACGAGAAACTAAGCGCAATCAGCCACCGTTTCACTATCGCAGCATCTTTCGGTAACGTACACGGCGTGTACAAGCCAGGTAACGTTGTTCTAACTCCAACTATCCTACGTGATTCTCAAGCGCACGTTTCTGAGAAATTCGGTCTTCCAGCGAACTCTCTAAACTTCGTATTCCACGGTGGTTCAGGTTCTTCTCTAGAAGAAATCCGTGAGTCTATCGGTTACGGTGTTATCAAAATGAACATCGATACTGATACACAGTGGGCAACTTGGGATGGTATCCGTAAGTTCGAAGCTGAAAACCACGATTACCTACAAGGTCAAATCGGTAACCCAACTGGTGAAGATGCACCAAACAAGAAGTACTACGATCCACGCGTATGGCTACGTGCTGGTCAAGCTTCAATGGTAGCTCGTCTAGAGCAAGCATTTGCTGACCTAAACGCAGTTGACGTACTATAATCGTTACTGATTAAGTTACTTAAAAACCCGCTTTTTGAGCGGGTTTTTTTTATGTCTATCATTTTGCCCCTATGTTTCTTTCCCTGTTTTCCTATTGATATCTTTATGCGTCAGGTTGTATTTTCTGGTGGGATGTTCCCCCTTTAACGTTTTTAAATAAAAACATAGGAATATCAGTCATAGGAGTGGCGAAATAAGAGTGCATTGCGTAACCTGTAACAAGCCAATATCAGAAAACTCTGATAAAGTCTTGTTTTGCATATCTTTGCGAAACTCTGACTTTGAAAAAAGTCAAAGTTGGGATATTGTGCCAAAAATCTGACACTGTTCAGTGGGGCAATAGGGATGTTGTTTTAGAAAAGAGCCTTTAAAAAACAAGGTTCATAAATTAACGGCAATTGGATTTATATATCTTTATTTTTGAGGATAAGAATTATGGCAGGTGAATCGGTGGGTATCGATACCACTTTAACGGATGGTCTAACTCAGGCTGAAACTTGGCTGACAAATAACTCAGATCTACTGGTTCAGTACGGTGTGAACATTATCTCTGCGCTGCTTATTCTGTTTATCGGTAATATTATCGTTAAAGCAGTCGCTGGTAGTGTTTCTAAAGTACTAGAAAAGAAAAACATGGATAAGGCTGTCGTTGAATTTATTCACGGTCTTGTTCGTTACTTGCTATTTGTAATTGTACTTATCGCCGCTCTTGGTCGATTAGGCGTTCAAACCGCTTCAGTCGTGGCTGTAATCGGTGCGGCAGGTCTTGCTGTTGGTCTTGCGCTACAAGGTTCACTATCAAACTTTGCAGCTGGTGTACTCATTGTTGCGTTCCGCCCATTCAAATCTGGCGACTACGTAGAAATTGGCGGTGTAGCGGGTAGTGTTGAAGCAATTCAAATCTTCCAAACTGTTCTAAAAACACCAGACAACAAGATGGTTGTTGTGCCTAACTCGTCAGTAATCGGTGGTGCAATTACTAACTACTCTCGTCATGCAACGCGACGTGTCGACTTAGTGATTGGTGTGTCATACAAAGCGGATCTTAAACTAACGAAGAAAGTAATTCGCGAGACGCTAGAAAAAGATCCGCGTATCTTGAAAGATCCTGATATCACAATCGGTGTACTTACACTGGCAGACTCTTCAGTAAACTTTGTGGTTCGCCCATGGGTGAAAACTGCAGATTACTGGGGCGTATACTTTGATGCAATGCAAGGTATTAAAGAAGCATTGGATGAAAATGGTATAGAAATTCCATTCCCACAAATGGATGTTCATCTGAACAAAATCGACGCTTAATACAAGCGGTAGATATTCGAAAGCGAGGCCAATTGGCCTCGCTTTTTTATATCTCATAAAGAATGTGATTACCGGCAAGCAATAGACGTTTTAGATGTTTACCGGCAAAGCCAAAGGTGAATTCAGGCAACCCTGGCGTATAGAGCAACTCTTCGTGTTGATACAGGGTTGTATCAACAATGAGCGTGACATATTCAGGTAAGCCAATCGGACATACCGCTCCAGGCAAACAACCTAACACTTCGACCATTTCATCGTCGTCACAAATTGAGGGGCGTTTGCCTGTGACGGCTTTTATTTGTTTGGCATCGAGGCGAGAGTCTTTTTCTGTTAGATAAATTGCGTAGCCTTGTCCTTTAAGTTTTAAGAAGAGGCTTTTGGTGTGCGTGCCTGTCCATCCAAGCTCGGACGCAATTCTTATATCCGTGTCAAAGTCTAAGATGGCTTCATGCTGCCATTCCCGAAAAGGAATAGAGAGCGCGTTGAGTCGCTCTCTATTGATATCATAGATACGCTTTAGTGACTCCATGTCTTTGTTGTCCTGTTGATTACCAGTACTTTTCAATAAGTTCGCTAGCTAAAACATACGCAATCGTGAACATCATTACTGCGACCGCGATGTCGATGCCTTTTTTCACTCTTGGCTTTGATAGGGTAGGGCCTAGTTTTGCGGCTCCTATTGACAAGGTATAGAACCAAACAAAGGAAGCCATCATCGTACCTAGTGCAAAAGCAATTCGGTCATGGCCTTCAAACTGCCCACCAATAGAGCCCAAAATAACGACTGTATCTAAATACAAGTGGGGGTTAAGTACTGTGACGGCTAACGCGCCTAAAATGACCGTTCGACGACCACGTGCGACGACTTCACCTTTTGATTCTGACTCACTGTCTGACTTAAACGCGCTTTTAAGTGACAGTAATCCATAAAAGCTCAGGAAGGCAATACCACCAAGGGTCACCGATGTTAGTAAGATTTCATTTTGAGACAGAATCGCACCACCACCAAAGATACCTAGAGAAATGAAGATCATATCTAGGATGCTACAAATAGTGGCAGTCGTCAGGTGATGATTGCGCTTTATACCTTGGTTCAAGACGTACGCGTTTTGTGCGCCGATCGGAATGATCATTGATGCCCCTAAACCAAACCCTTGCAATAGAACCCATAAGCTCACACTTCACCTCACTTCAAAATAACCAATCAATTCTCAGAAGAGTGAAAGATAAAGAGTTTATCTAAATAAGTATAATTAATGATTTTAATATTATATTAGCTAGGCTAATTTAAGGGTTGGTGTTTTATCAGGAGAGGAAGAGTAGGATGAGAGGGTTGGACTATAAATGGATTGAGGCATTAGATGCCGTGGTTTATCAGGGGAGCTTTGAGCGTGCTGCTGAGCATTTATTTGTCTCGCAATCAGCGATTTCTCAACGTATTAAACAATTAGAGAAGTTTCTCGCACAACCCGTTTTGGTTCGTAGTCAACCACCCAAGCCAACGCCGATTGGTAAAAAGTTATTAGGCCTTTATCGTCGAGTGCGCTTACTCGAGCATGAAATTCTACCCGAACTCAAGAATGATACCAGTACTCGACCTGTACAACTCTCTTTGGCGACCAATGCTGATAGCCTTGCTACTTGGCTACTGCCTGCACTGCAAGATGTCATGAAGCAGCGTCAGGTTGAACTCAAACTCACTATCTATGGTGAATCTCGTTCCATCGAAAAGCTAAAAAGTGGCGAAGTGACGGGGGCGATCAGCTTAGAATCCCAGCCGATACCTGGCTGTAGAGCGGATTACTTGGGACGTGTTGATTACGTTTGTGTCGCGAGCCCGGAGTTTTATCAGCGTTACTTTGCTCAAGGCGTTAATAACCAGACTTTGGCCAAGGCGCCGGCCGTTTCGTATGATCAATATGATGACCTACATAGAACCTTTCTTACCGAGCATTTCAATGTCAGCCCTGATAGCGTCATTCACCATAACATCAGCAGCTCTGAAGCGTTTCTAAAAGTGGCGTTAGCTGGTGTAGCCTATTGCTTAATCCCTCGTTTGCAAATTACCGACGAGCTAGAGCGTGGCGCGTTGGTTGATGTTACTCCCGGTTTTTTAATGTCCCATCGGATTTATTGGCATCATTGGCAACTGGAAACGGGGGTTCTACAAGAAATCTCACACGCGATAGTCGGGTATGCTCAGCGACACTTACCTCAATAAGTTCATTGTCGCATCGATGGGTTCATTGCCGACAGAGTGTTTCGTTGAAAAATTACGCCAATGTTACATAGTCAAAGTTGTGTTAGAAGTCATTCTGAGTGCTTGGATAATCGACAGAAGTTTCTATTATGAAACCATACACTTTCTCAGTAGTGATAGTTTTGTCTGAATCTTGAGCCTTTCTGCTGAGAGTAAGTACTTTATTTTTGTATGGATGGATTTATTGAATGAGACTGTATTCATTTTTGCTGGCTTCTGCACTCAGCCTTACTAGTGCTTCAGTGTTGGCGAACTCGCCTGAATTTGCTCACGTAACGACGACAGGTTATGGTGAAGTTATTGCTACACCAGATATGGCGACGTTTTCTGTGAAAGTGGTAGACACGACAATGACTGCTGAACAGGCCAAGCAGTCAGTTGACAAAACCGTTGAGCAATTTCTGAAAAATCTGTCCGATGCTGGCTTATCAAAAGACAATGTTACCAGCTCGAATTTATACCTTGCGCCTCAATACCACTACCCTAAATCTGGTAAAGCAGAGCTCGTTGGTTATCGCGCTTCTCGTAGCATTGATGTGACGGTTACGGATCTAAAAAACCTAAACCAGTACCTCGATATGGCGTTAGAAGCAGGGATTAATCAGGTTGATAATATTCAACTTAAGGTAAGCAACCAGGCTGAGTATCAGCAAAAGGCACGCATGGCGGCTATCCAAGATGCGCGAGAAAAAGCAGCGTCACTGGCTACTGGCTTTGAGAAAAAATTGGGTGATGTTTGGCAGATCAATTACAGACAGATGCACGTTCAGCCAGTTCTAATGCGCTCGATGGCGATGGACAGTAAAGAAGGGGCAAACAGCTACCAGGATTCTACCATGATTATTCGCGATCAAGTTGACGTGATTTACAAGCTGAAGTAATACTGGGTGCAAAAAGAAAAGGCAGGGTATTCCCTGCCTTTGTTATTTCTGCTTCACAAATTAGTGAAGGATACGAGCACGGATAGTGCCTTCAATACTTTTCAGTTTCGCTAGCGCTTCTTCTGAGCGCTCGGTTTCAACATCGATCACTACGTAGCCGATTTCAGCGGCTGTTTGTAGGTACTGTGCAGCAATGTTAATACCGTCTTCCGCGAAGATGGTGTTGATCTGAGTAAGAATACCAGGACGGTTTTTATGGATGTGAAGCAAGCGAGAGCATTCACCACCGTGCTCTGGCAGTGACACCTCTGGGAAGTTTACGCTTGAAAGCGTAGAGCCGTTGTCAGAGTACTTCGCCAGTTTTCCTGCGACCTCAACACCGATGTTCTCTTGTGCTTCTTGCGTTGAACCACCAACGTGTGGAGTGAGGATGACATTATCGAACTTCTGTAAAGGAGATTCGAACGGGTCGGCATTCGTTTTCGGTTCTGTCGGGAATACATCAATCGCAGCGCCCGCAATATGACCTGCTTCTAAACTATGGCAAAGCGCTGGAATATCCACGACAGTGCCGCGTGCTGCATTAATAAAGATTGAGCCTGGCTTCATGCGAGCAAACTCAGCTTCACCCATCATATTTTTTGTTTCTGGCGTTTCAGGAACGTGCAGAGAAATTACGTCACACTTGTTTAGTAGTTCACTCATGGTATGTACTTGCGTCGCATTACCAAGGGACAATTTGTTCTCGATGTCGTAGTAGTAAACGCGCATACCTAAGTTTTCGGCAATAATACCTAGCTGCGTACCAATGTGGCCGTATCCGATAATCCCAAGACGTTTGCCACGAGCTTCGTAAGAGTTGTCAGCACTTTTCTTCCAAATACCGCGATGTGCAAGCGCATTCTTTTCAGGAATGCCACGCAGAAGTAGTAGGATTTGACCAAGTACCAGCTCAGCCACACTGCGTGTGTTAGAGAACGGTGCATTAAACACAGGAATGCCTCGTTTTGCTGCTGCGTCTAGGTTTACTTGGTTAGTACCGATACAAAAACAGCCAATTGCAACCAGTTTATTCGCCGCATTGATTACCTCTTCGGATAGGTTCGTACGGGAGCGAATACCGATGAAGTGCACGTCTTTAACCGCTTCAATCAATTCTTCTTCCGGAAGGGAACCTTTATGGTACTCAATGTTGGTATAACCAGCTGCTTGAAGAACTTCAACTGAAGAAGGGTGGAGTCCCTCTAACAAGAGGATCTTAATCTTTTCTTTTTCCAGTGAAACTTTGGCCATTTTTTCTCGTCCTTAAAATGGAAAGGTGGGCTAATGTGGCGCACATTGGGCAAAACTATTAAAAAGGGGATAATTGATAGTTTTGTAGGAAGACAAACGTTTCCTTGTGCGTCTTCTGTTCAATAAAGTAACAAAAAAAAATTGCTTTGGGTAAGAAAATTACGGAATAAGAGATAATTTTCTTAGAGAAAGGAATAAAAAACGGTGCCTTGCAGCACCGTATGTAATGAAATAACAGAAAAGTGAACCAGATAGGTCGATTTGAGCTGTTATTTATTCTTCAATTTTTGCGCCTTCTGGTGTACCTGTGATTACGACGTCAGCACCACGGTGAGCAAAAAGACCCACAGTCACCACACCCGCGATACCGTTGATCTTGTCTTCCATTTCTTTCGGGTTAGTAATCTGCATGTTGTGTACATCCAAAATTACGTTGCCGTTGTCAGTCACAACGCCTTCACGGTAAGCCGGGTCACCGCCCAGTTTTACTAATTCGCGCGCAACGTAAGAGCGTGCCATTGGGATCACTTCTACAGGTAGTGGGAACTGACCTAGTACGTCAACTGCTTTGGTGCCGTCAACAATACATACAAACTTATCAGAGATTGCTGCGACAATTTTCTCACGAGTCAGAGCCGCGCCGCCGCCTTTAATCATTTCACGTGCTGGGTTAATTTCGTCTGCGCCATCAACATACACATCCAGCTTCATTACGTCGTTACACTCGTATACTTCAATACCAAGCTCTTTAAGGCGCTCAGTTGAAGCGACAGAGCTAGACACTGCACCTTTAATATCGTCTTTGATAGTGCCTAGTGCATCGATGAAGTGATTCACGGTAGAGCCAGTACCAACACCGACAATGCTGCCTTTCTCAACATATTTTAGTGCTGCCCAACCAGCCGCTTTTTTCATTTCATCTTGAGTCATGCCAATCTCCTGAATAGATGTTCGTTAACGTTTGCGGGCGTGATTATAGCGGCTTACTTGCCACTTTCCCATTGCCATATTCGGCTTGGGGTCACGATCTTAGGTAATGGAATGTCCCAGCTTTCAATTGGTAAGCGTTCTACATGTTGGCAGTCGTGAGCGATACCAACAGGCTTGGCACCTTCTCCGGTTATAAACCAATGAGACAGGGTACGGTCATAATACCCTCCGCCCATGCCTAAGCGGTGGCCGATGCTGTCGAATCCAACCAAAGGTGTACAAATGATATCAAGTTGACGAACGGGCTTGAGGTGGCGGATGTCCAGTTTGGGCTCTAAGATGCCGTATTTGTTGTAGACCAATTGATCATCACTTACGTACAGAAGAAACAGTAACTGACCTTTGGAAAACGGATGGATGACAGGTAGATAAACCGATTTTCCCTGTTGCCACAACCACTCAATGAGCGGCTTGGTATCAAGTTCACCGTCAGCAGAAAGATAAATAGCAATATGCTGTGCTTGCTGGATTTCAGGAAGTTGAGAGAACTGAGTGACAAGGTCGATCCCCGCTTGGAATTGCGTATCGCTACACAATGCGTTGCGCTTTTCACGAATCAGTTTGCGGAAGTCTTGTCGAGAGAGGTCTGACATAGAGAGAATACCCCAGGGTGCCGTTGAGGATTGTGGCCCTTGAACCAGCTGGTTCAAGGCGGATCAGCAATGACAACCGTAGGCTTCTCGGTACATGCCGAGCTTGCTCAATAGTTACCAAATACTAACCCTTAGGTATTGCTTATCGGCTCAGGGACTTAAATCCTGCTGACGCACACCCCAGGGTAAATTTTGTATTTACTGCTGTCCTTGCGTAACTTTGCTTAGTGCGTTCTCAAGAGACGCAGTGAGCTTTTCCATTCGCTCAGTAATTTCTTGCTGTTGACCGTTTGATTCGTATGACTTGGTGTGCAACTCATAACAAATATTCAATGCAGCGAAGGTCAGCAGTTGGATTTCATTGGTTACCTTAGTACGTTCGCTCATTTCTTTCAATCGGCGATCCAGATCTTTTGCCGCTGCAACAAGAGACTCTTCTTGTCCTGTCGGACAATTCACTCGTGTAACTTTGCCTAATATTTCAACGTCGATCGCTTGATTGCTCATGATGAATAAACTCTATATTCGCGCTATCTAAGGTGTTGCTTCATACAACTACCGAGGAGCAAACTATAGGAAAACCGCTATTAAGATTCAAGCATTTCCCATCACAGAAAGAGAAATGATGACGAGATCACACAGGAATTGGGCAAATTGAGCAAATGCTGTTCAAAATTGAATTTGATAGCCGTTTCAGACCACTAACCTTGATGGTAGGATATACCAATACATTATTATGCAAGAATGAGCCAAGTTATGAGTGAAATCACCCTTCCTGAATACCAATCTATTGCTGCTGAACTGCAATCTGCAAGCCTAGCAGTAACACCTGCGGAATTACATGGCTTATTTGTCGGCATGTTAAGTGGTGGATTGGCGATTAATGATCAAACTTGGCAGCCTATTCTGTTTGACTACACCAATGATGGTATGGGTTGGCCTTCTACTGCGCTAGCTTTTGCTCAAAGCGTATTCACCGTTACTGTCAATGAACTCACGGGCACGTCGATGGAGCTGTCTTTATTATTGCCAGATGAGCCGGGAGAAGAAGGCTTATTCGCGTTGGCTGACAGCGTGTCCGATTTCGTAAACCACTTTATTTCTGGGTTAGGTCTAGCAGGTATTGCGCTAAATAAAGCGTCAGATGACGCTAAAGAAGCATTGGCTGACCTAGAAGAGATTGCCAAATTAGGCATTGATGAAGATGACGACCTCGGTGAACAAGCGCAATTGCTAGAACAAGTGATTGAACACATCAAAGCTTGCGTACTAACGATTCATGCTGAGTTTGGTGTTCGCCCTGAAAGTAGCGATAAAAAGCCTACTATTCATTAATCGTAGATGGTCCAGAGGTTAGCATGAAGCAATATGATGTAGTCATTGCTGGTGGTGCCATGGCTGGTGCAACGTTGGCATTAGCGATTGACCATTTGTCCCAGGGAAAGCTCCGCATTGCCGTCGTTGAGCCTTTTAAAGCTCAGTCAGATATGCACCCTGGTTTTGACTCTCGCTCAATCGCATTGTCTTACGGTACTGTCAATCTGTTGCGTCAACTACAGCTCTGGACTTCAGTAGAACCGTTTGTCACACCCATTGAACATATTCACGTTTCTGATCGCTCTCATGTTGGGATGACGGAAATTACCAAGCAAGAGATTGGCGTTGAAGCACTAGGGTATGTTGTCGAATTAGCCGATGTTGGTCGCGTATATCAAGAATTATTAGATAGCAGCGCATCTATTACGCTGTTTTGCCCTGACTCTGTTACCGATATCGAGCGCGAGCAAGACTGTACCCATATTACGTTGAAAAGCGGTGGGAAGCTTGAAGCAAAACTGCTGGTGGCAGCCGATGGTGCTGTTTCGACTTGTTGTCAGAAAATTGGTTTAGAGCTTTCTGAGCAAGATTTTGAACAAGTGGCTGTCATTGCCAATATTGTTACTCAAGAACCTCATCAAGGTAGAGCCTTTGAACGTTTTACTGAAAATGGCCCTGTTGCTTTATTGCCAATGAGTGACAATAGAATGTCTTTAGTTTGGTGTCTGCACCCTGAGGAAGCCCAAGCAGTTCTTGAGTTATCTGACCAAGCATTTCTCCAACGTTTACAACAAGATTTTGGCTGGCGTTTGGGCGCGATGAAAAAAGTGGGACGACGTGCGAGTTACCCATTGCTTCTTCGCCATCGAAAGCAAAATATCTCTCATCGTTTTGCGATTGTTGGGAATGCGGCGCAAACGCTGCATCCGATAGCTGGACAAGGTTTTAATCTTGGTATTCGCGACGTTGTCTCGCTAGCAGAAGAAATCGTGCAGCAAAGCGATGATGTTGGTCTTTATCAAGGCTTGATGCGCTTTAGTCAGCGTAGAGAGGCAGATCGAAGCGAAACGATCTGGCTAACCAGTGCCTTAGTGCATATTTTTTCAAATGATTTACCCGCGATGCGAATTGGGCGAAATACGGCCTTAGCAGCGATGGATAACCTTTCTATTTTTAAGCAGCCGCTACTGCGCCATACGCTTGGTTTGGTAAAACGATGAACGGCCGCACTGAATTAGGTAATAAAAAGCAATGATGCAAAGTGTAGATATCGCCATCATCGGCGGAGGGATGGTTGGGTTGGCACTTGCTGCCGCGTTCAAGGACAGCGATCTGCGTGTCGCCGTAATAGAAGGCAAGGTGCCAGATGAGTCGTTGAAAGAGTTACCTGATGTGCGTGTGTCTGCGTTGAGCCGTTCTAGTGAGACTATCTTGCGTAAGCTTGGCGCTTGGCAGGGGATAGAGCAACGCCGCGCTTCACCATACTACGGTATGGAAGTGTGGGAGCAAGATAGCTTCGCTAGTATTGAGTTCAATGCACAAAGCATGGCACAACCTGATTTAGGGCATATTGTTGAGAATCGAGTGATTCAACTCGCACTGCTCGAACAAGTCCAAAAGCTCGATAACGTCACTATGTTTATGCCTGCACGTTGCGCGACCTTAGCGGTGGGCGAACAAGAAAGTTGGTTGACGCTCGACAATGGTCAAGCCATGACGGCTAAGTTAGTGGTCGGAGCCGATGGGGCAAACTCGTGGCTTCGTCATCAAATGGATATTCCGTTAACGCATTGGGATTATGGACATCATGCTCTGGTCGCGAATGTTAAAACCGCTGCTCCGCACAATAGCATTGCACGACAGATTTTTACTCCTCAAGGGCCATTGGCGTTTTTGCCAATGTCGCAACCAGATATGTGCTCTATTGTTTGGTCCACTGAGCCAAATCGTGCAGAGCAGCTATTGGCAATGAGTGAGCATGATTTCAACAAAGCGTTGACGAGCGAATTTGATACACGACTTGGTCTATGTGAAGTCGTGGGAGAGCGTGCCGTGTTTCCTCTGAAAATGCGTTATGCGCGAGATTTTGTTGTGGAGCGAGTCGCATTGGTTGGTGATGCTGCCCATACCATTCATCCTCTAGCGGGCCAGGGGGTAAATTTAGGTTTATTAGATGCAGCCAGCCTCGCTCAAGAGGTGCTAGCGCTATGGAAGCAAGGCCAAGATATTGGCAGCAAACGTAACCTAAGAGGTTATGAGCGTTGGCGCAAAGCGGAAGCAGCAAAGATGATCGCTGCAATGCAAGGGTTCCGAGACCTGTTCTCTGGAGAGAATCCTGCTAAGAAGCTGGTTCGTGGCATTGGTTTGAGTTTAGCGGGTCAATTGCCGGGAGCGAAAGATGAGATCATGAAGCGTGCGCTTGGTCTAAAAGGTCATCTGCCTGATCTGGCACGTCAGTAGGTGTAAAGCGAACTTCAAATACACAAAAGGCTGGTTAATCCAGCCTTTGTTTTATCAACGTTTTGCTAAGCATATGCGCATCGGAGTTTCATTATTTCTTGGTTGATCTCTTTGACCGCTCGGAAATGGCGTTGCTCTGCTTTCTCCGGCAGTATTAACTTGCCGTTATCAAACTCGAATCTACCGACCCCGTAAATATAAATTCTTCCTTTAAAAAGACGACTTATATGTTTAGCAATCATACTTGGTGTATAGCGCTTAAACAGTCTCATATTTACTTTCCTTTTATCTAACCTAGCCTAGGTATTCTACGTTTTGGACGCGAAAATTATTGTGACAGCCATAGTATTAAATACAGATGTAGGGTGTTGCGTCAGAGATTTGTGTTGTCTTAGACAATTTGACAGTGTCATCTCTTAAATAGCGTGAGGATTACCCCAAAAAATCACCGTTCAAGGAACCCTTACAACAATACACTCCTTTTTACGTGACGCATTAAGCAATAGTTTTGTTACAGAATTAAGAATAGAACGAAAATGATTGTTTGCTAATTGTTTCTATTGAGGTGGTATCCAACAGAACAAACTTTACGTCCTAACGGTTAGAGAAAGAGGAAGAGAAAAAAGTTCCGCACAAAAAAAGCCCGCTTCAGCGGGCGAATAGTCACAGATGCATTACACAAAAGTGGACAGCTGACGGTATGAATACTGTCATTCAGTCAGCTGATTCACTTTATGTTGGTTAAGTGCTTGTTTGAAACTTAACCAACAAATTCAGCATATACGAGTTTTATCTTTGTGACTATTTATGTTTTATATGTGATTAAAAATTCTCTCGTCTATTTTTATAGATATGAGCGAGATCACGTGGTGATAGAAAAACTACGTGCTATTACATTATTTTTAGACGACTAACGACAGATCTCAGCTACGGTCGGCTGACACAATTGGATAAGATCTTGGATAGAAAGCGCCAGTCCAGCCATACGATCGCCACTGCTGATCGTGACTTCCTGTTCTTCTAGTAAGCTAGGATCGAACACGATCGGCATGTGTCGTTTGAGTAATAGTGGAGTGACAGTACCAATTTTGTAACCTGTGATGGCCTCAACGTCGGCTTGATCAACGCAAGTCATCCGGCGGCATTGCAGTAACGAGCGCACTTTTTTGGGATCGACACTACGATCACCAGGCGCACAGGCGAGAGCATATTGATTACCCATGTCTCGTAGCAAGATCGCTTTTACCATTTGAGAAGGGCGAATGCCGCGTTGTTGCGCGGCATCCTCAATAGTGGTTGCTGGTCTTTGATGCGGTAACAGACGAAACGGAATGTGTTGGTCTGTGAGAAATTGCATCAAAGGAGTATTGATTGTATTACTCATCATCAAGGCTGTAAGGCAGTGATTCGATTGTCCATTCACATTCTGGTTGAGCAACCAAACGAAGACGAGTGTCTTCATCGAGATTATTAGGCAGTACGATCAGGCCAATCGCGTGATTGTCACTGAACTGGTAGTGATTTAATAAAGCACCTACTGAACGCCAGTTTTCACCTACGCTGCGTTCGAGCTCAATTGGCTCGTCACTAAATGGAGCAGAAGTTGCCCCTTTTACGATGTACATCGCACGTTTATTTGTACCGCGATACTTAGCTCGTGCTACCGTTTCTTGTCCTGTGTAGCAGCCCTTTGTGAAGCTAATGCCTCCTAAAGCTTGCACGTTGAGTGCTTGTGGAATGTGAGCATTCTGCGCGGATGCAGAGACAAATGGTAAACCAGCTTCAATGTCGAAACGATTCCAAAGTTCATTTGTCGTAAGGGCAGCATCTGTATTTTCAACGACTTGTTGCGCAGCTGACGCACTTAATATCAGTAGCCAGCGGCTTTGTGAAACTTGTACCGCGGTGCCGCCTTCAACAGGGCGAACGCTGCCAGTCGTTTTGCTCATTGAAGAAATAAGCTCGTCGGCTTTGACGCCTGCAACACCTAAGATAACTTCATCAGAAGCTTCAATCGTTACTTTAGAGAAAATGGCGTATTTTTTTATTTCGCTAAGTTCTACGTCAATCGCCGATTTTGGTTGGATCATGCCGTAGCCATCGTGGTGATGGAAAAGGCGGAACACACTCCACACTTTACCTTTCGCATCACAATGTGCGCCTAATGTTGATTGGTCTTGTTCTAAAGAAACGACATCGCAGGTAACCTGACCTTGTAAGTATGATTTTTTATCGTCACCGACCATGGTGATCATGCCGAAATTGTCCAGCAGCGAGATAGATAACTCTGGAAGTGCGTCTTGAGTTGAGATAGGTAGTGCTGAAAAACGAGTTTGCCATTCCATAATTACAATGCCTTTTGAAGATATTTTTCCGCTATGTTATACCCAAATAACCTTGAGATACTAGGGGAGCGATTTACGAATCAACATTTGTCTGCTTTCACTATCGTATTGTGACCCGCACACTAGTGACGTAGCACATCCCTTGTTACACTCCGCACTAACAACAAGACATCTATGAAGGAATAGTGAATGTACACTCCGGAAGAAAAAGCGCGTATTAAATGGGCTTGTCGTCGAGGCATGCTTGAGCTTGACGTAGTAATTATGCCGTTTTTTGAAGAGTGCTTTGATACTCTGAGTGAACAAGAGCAGCGTGACTTTGTTTCTTTACTTGAATGCGATGATCCTGATCTGTTTACTTGGATAATGGGGCATGGCCGCAGCGAAAACTTAGGTCATGCTGCAATGGTTGATAAAATTGTCGCCCATAACCTCAGCAAAGTTCGTTAATTTTACCGCTTCTCCCTCTCTGACTGCCCGAGTTCTCAATGTAATACTTTTCTTACTGATGACTTGGGCCGTTACCCTCTCTAGCATCCCTCTCGTATTATCGATTTATTTGTTATTAATGATTGTTAAGGCACTATTGAGCCAAGGCTTTGTTAAACCGACAAGTCAGGGTTATTGGTATGTGCATTGCGATGGCTCGGTTAGGTTTGAGGCCCTTGAGTATAGTGAATGTTCGGCGGCTCTTGAGTCTGAAAAGGATCAGTTACAACGAGTCGATACATCGACATTGCCATTCAAGATAACATTTCGATTGCAGTCTGGCCGTAGCGTCACGATTTGGCGTGATAGCTGTGACGATCAGCATTACCGTCAATTATCTTTGGTATTACGCCAGTGGGAAATGAAACAGGGAGCCAATGCTCCCTGTTGATGTAATAGTTTATTTTGTCGAATTAAAGCTGTTTAGCTGGAACCAAAATCGTTGGTCCGCTGTTTTCCAGTTGGTTCGGATAATCAAGCGTGTAGTGCAAACCTCGACTCTCTTTACGCTGCATCGCACAACGAACCATCAGCTCTGCTACTTGTAAAAGGTTACGCAGTTCTAATAAGTTGTTCGATACACGGAAGTTGCTGTAGTACTCATGCGTTTCTTGTTGCAACAGCTGGATACGGCGTAATGCGCGCTCTAAACGCTTGTCAGTTCGTACAATGCCCATGTAGTCCCACATAAACAGACGAAGCTCGTGCCAGTTGTGCTGAATGATCACTTCTTCATCACTGTTGGTCACTTTACTTTCATCCCAACATGGCACCTGTGAAGGAAGCTCCACGTTAGTGTGATGTTTTAGAATATCTTTCGCCGCAGACCAAGCATAAACCACGCATTCGAGAAGTGAATTTGATGCCATGCGGTTAGCACCATGCAGTCCTGTATAGCTGACTTCGCCAATCGCATACAAGTTTTTAAGATCGGTGCAGCCATTTCTATCCACCATGACACCGCCACAAGTGTAGTGCGCAGCAGGTACGATTGGGATTGGCTCTTTGGTCATATCAATGCCCAAGTCCATCAAGCGTGAGTAAATGGTTGGGAAGTGTTTCGTAATAAAGTCCGCAGGTTTGTGACTGATGTCGAGGTACATACAGTCGGCACCCAAACGCTTCATTTCGAAGTCGATAGCACGAGCCACGACGTCACGCGGAGCAAGCTCTTTACGCTCATCGAAATCTGGCATAAAGCGAGAACCATCGGGACGACGCAGGTAAGCACCTTCGCCACGTAACGCTTCAGTCAACAAGAAGTTACGTGCTTCTGGGTGATATAAACACGTCGGGTGGAACTGGTTAAACTCCATATTTGCCACACGACACCCTGCACGCCAAGCAATGGCAATACCATCACCAGACGAAACATCTGGGTTAGAGGTGTATTGATAAACTTTTGAAGCGCCACCTGTAGCGAGAACCACAAATTTGGCCCGCACGGTTTCGACATGCTCTTCGTTGCGGTTCCAAATATAAGCACCGATAACTTTGTTTTTATCACCGCCAATTTTGTCTTCGGTGATTAAGTCCAGCGCATTGTGACGTTCGAGAACATGAATATTTGGATGGTTGTGAGCGTTATCTTGCAGAGAGGTTTGCATCGCCATACCTGTTGCATCTGCCGCGTGAAGAATACGACGACGACTATGGCCACCTTCACGAGTTAAGTGGTAACGAGGCTCATCGTCAGAGTCATCCTCTTCACGATCAAATGGGACACCACCGTCGATCAACCACTGTACGCACTCTTTTGAATGTTCAGCAATGAACCTCACAGTATCTTCGTCACAAATACCATCGCCGGCGATTTGTGTATCTTCAACGTGTGACTCAATGGTGTCTGACTCATCAAATACAGCAGCAATACCACCCTGGGCATAATAGGTCGCCCCTTCGCTGCGTGGCCCTTTACTCAGCACCATCACTTTACAGTGGTTAGCAACGCGCAAAGCCAACGACAAACCAGCCGCGCCACTCCCTACCACTAACACATCACACTCATGTTCACGATTTGTGTTCATATAACTTTTATAATCCCAAGCTAAGGTAACAAAGTCACCTTGTGTATTATTTGCACACCATGTGCATTCCATTATCGCGACATCTGTCGCTAAGGGCTAAGTTGGGAGACCTATCGACATCCGTGTTACTGCGGTGACTGAGCCACTCTTCTTTTTCATGCAGAGCATGAGCATGCTTCCTAAGTTATAATTTGTAACGCGGTGTTCAGATAGCCATTAGCCATGCAAATGAAAAGTAATAGTTTGTCAAGGCCATTGCTTTTCCATGCTCGACCCAGCACAATCTGGGACAGAGATCATTCATTATACCCAATTCCCCTCAAGATGCTCGCTTGTCAAACTTAGACTAAAGTCAGGCAACGGTGGTCATTTGGGTATAGACATCACACTGTGAAAAAACAATGACAAAAAACTTGAGAAACCATGGAACTTTCTCATTCACGTTAGGGTCACAATAGTGCTCAAGTAAGCAGTGGTGTCAATACTACGTTTTGCATAATTAGTACCCATATCTGAGAAGAGTAGGGGCATAACAAATAGGAGTATCCGCTCGAATGAACGAGCAGCTGACCGATCAAGTATTGATTGAGCGAGTTCAGAATGGCGATAAGCAAGCATTCAACCTGCTGGTAACGAAGTACCAGAACAAGGTATGTAATCTTATTTCCAGATACGTTAGTAATCCTGGCGATGTACCAGATGTAGCACAAGAAGCGTTTATTAAAGCTTACCGAGCTATTCCCAGCTTTCGTGGGGAGAGTGCGTTTTATACGTGGCTGTATCGCATTGCAGTGAATACTGCGAAAAATCACATTGTTGCTCAAGGGCGTAGACCTCCAGCGACAGATGTCGATGCTGAAGATGCTGAATTTTACGAAACAGGTAGTGCACTTAAAGAAATATCGAACCCTGAGAACTTAACGTTGTCCAAAGAATTGCAACGGGTGGTGTTCAGTGCAATCGAAGCTTTACCTGAAGATTTAAAAACCGCAATGACATTACGAGAGCTCGATGGCTTGAGTTATGAAGAAATTGCAGAAGTGATGGATTGCCCGGTAGGAACGGTACGATCGCGTATCTTCCGTGCTCGTGAGGCGGTGGAAAAGAAAATCAGACCTCTTTTGCAACGCTAGTACAAGTAATAACTATGGTGAAAATAATGGCTGACAAAGAAAAACTTTCAGCTCTCATGGATGGAGAATTGGTCGATAAGGCTTTAATTCAAGAGTTAGAGCAAGACCAAGAGAGCCGTGATGCTTGGCAGAACTATCACCTGATAGGTGATGTGATGCGAGGCGAAGCGCCAGCAAAACCTGAGTGGAATATTGCTGAAAGCGTGGCGTTAGCGTTAGAAGATGAACCTGCACACCGTGCGTTTGATGCGCACAGTGCAAATGTTATCTCAATCGCTGATACGCCAAAAGAGTCGCAACCAGAACCGCAAAAAGCAAAACGTCAGTTGCCAGGTTGGTTGACACAGTTTGGTCAAGTTGCTGTTGCTGCATGTGTATCGCTTGTCGTTATTTTAGGTGTACAGCAGTACGGTGGTAGCGATTCAATGTCGCCGCAAACAGATCAATTACCTGTGTTGCAGACAGTTCCGTTTGCTGGCAGCGCAGAGCCTGTGAGTTTAACTCGTGAGTCTGTTGAGCGTTCTGTAGGTGAAGCAAATATGCAAGAGCAACGTAAGCGTGTTCATGCTATGCTGCGAGACTATGAATTGCAGTTACGAATTAACAGTGATGCATCTCAACAAGATGCAAATCTGAATCCGGATATTGAATGAAAAAATTTCTGATCAGCGCTTGCGCTCTGTTCAGTATGATGTCTTCTCAAGCCTTTGCTGGTGATAAGCCAGCGGAGGCTTTATTGCATCAAATGAGCGAGGCGAGTAAGAATTTAAGTTACGAACTCTCTTATATCCTTATCAAAAAGAACAGCATTGAGCCGTTGCTGTATCGTCATGCGACACATGGTGACGATCAATATGCTCATCTTGTCTATTTAAGTGGCCCTGTACGCGAAGTGATTCGTCGCGGCACAGAAGTAAGCTATATCGAAACGGGTTTAGAACCATTCACCATCGAGTCAGGTAAAATGGTCGCTCCGACCATGCCTATGCTCAATACCAATATCGATGAGCTAAACTTGTATTACGACTATGTAAAAGTGGGTAGAGCTCGTGAAGCAGGTGTAGCAACACAAGTGCTGCGTGTCGTCCCTAAAGACGGTCTGCGCTATTCATACGTACTATGGATCGATGAGAAGAGTAAATTGCCGTTACGTGCCGACCTTGTGGACCGCGATGGTGAGATGCTTGAACAATATCGCACTATTTCTTACACGGTAAACCCAAAAATCGCAGAGTTAATGAGTGGCCTGCAAGATGTTCAATTACCTGCTGTTCTCACCATGCCAAAAGGCGATATTGGGACCAGTAATTGGCAGGTCGGTTGGATCCCTGAGGGTTTCGAGCCGAACGAGCTCAACCGTTATCGCATGGCCGTGACCAATCAAATGGTGGAGAGTCAGCTGTATTCGGACGGTCTATTTAGCTTCTCTGTTTACGTAGCAAACAAAGATGAGCACTCGTTAAAAGGTCAGTTGGTTCGCCAAGGCCGAAGAACGCTTCATAGTTTTGTGAGCGGTAAACATGAAATCTCCGTAGTTGGAGATATTCCGCCGACTACAGCACAGCGTATCGCCCAATCTGTCACATTTAATGTAACAAAGAGTAAACAGCAATGATGACCGCGTTGGCTACTGTGACAGACGTACATCGTCGCGGTAAACAATACGAAATTGATTTAAGCTGCGAACAGCAGACCAGTTGCAGTAGTTGCTCTTCACAGAAAAGCTGTGGAACGGGCGTTGTGACTAAAGCCATTGGTAACAAGAGTTTATCTTGGCACCTGCGCACGGATAAATCAGTGAAGATAGGTCAAGTCGTCGAGATTGGTTTTCCTGAGTCGAGCCTAATAAAATCAGCAATGGCGGTTTATTTACTGCCATTGTTTGGTTTGATTATCGGTGCGATGTTTGGTCACTTCCTATTAGCGCCGCTGACAGCCGGCGGGGAAGGCATCATCATATTGGCATCAGTACTATTTGCAGCTGGTGGAATGTGGATCGCAAAACGTGTTTCTCGTCCGTTAGAGGATGAATCCAAGCGCCAAGTTACCCTCGTTCGGGTACTTGGAGAGCCAATCCAGTAAGTGTTGTCCCCCTCCACTAAAGGTTATTTGGGTATGTACTTTAAATTACGTGCGCCCGTTAACGAAATTCGGTAGAATCTGCCAACTTGATTGAAATGCCGTCAGTAGATGGCGTTTCTTACTGTCCCTATTTGTAAAGAGTTAGTCACCCTAAATCTATGAAGCACATTCGTAACTTTTCGATTATCGCCCACATCGACCATGGTAAGTCGACCCTATCAGACCGTCTAATCCAAGTTTGTGGCGGGTTAACCGATCGTGAAATGGCCGCACAGGTTCTGGATTCTATGGATCTTGAACGTGAGCGTGGCATCACCATCAAATCTCAGAGTGTGACGCTAAACTACACCGCTAAAGACGGTGAGACGTATCAGCTGAACTTCATCGATACTCCGGGGCACGTTGACTTTGCATATGAAGTATCACGTTCTCTAGCGGCTTGTGAAGGTGCGCTATTGGTTGTGGATGCGGGTCAAGGTGTTGAAGCTCAAACACTGGCTAACTGTTACACCGCGATCGAAATGGATCTAGAGGTTGTGCCAATCTTGAACAAGATTGACTTACCTGCAGCTGATCCTGAGCGTGTAGCGGAAGAAATTGAAGAAATCGTTGGTATCGATGCAATGGAAGCAACCCGCTGTTCTGCGAAGACAGGCATCGGTGTTGATGACGTTCTAGAGAACATTGTGTCAGCGATTCCAGCACCGGAAGGTGATCCAGATGCGCCACTACAAGCGCTGATCATTGACTCATGGTTTGATAACTACCTTGGCGTTGTTTCTCTAGTACGTATTAAAAACGGCGAACTGAAGAAGAACGACAAGATCAAAGTGATGAGCACGGGTCAAGTTTGGGGTGTAGACCGTCTTGGTATTTTTACACCAAAACAAGTAGATACCGACATCCTTCGTACTGGTGAAGTAGGTTGGGTGGTTTGTGGTATTAAAGACATCCTTGGTGCACCAGTTGGTGATACGCTGACTATGGCTAAGAATGGCTGTGAAAAACCGCTACCAGGTTTTAAGAAAGTAAAACCTCAGGTTTACGCAGGTCTGTTCCCGGTATCTTCTGACGATTACGAGAACTTCCGTGATGCGCTGGGCAAATTAAGCCTAAACGACGCATCGCTATTCTACGAGCCAGAAAACTCCGCGGCACTTGGCTTTGGTTTCCGTTGTGGTTTCCTTGGCATGCTGCACATGGAAATCATCCAAGAGCGTCTAGAGCGTGAATACGACTTAGATCTCATCACCACGGCACCAACCGTAGTTTACGAAGTTGAAAAAACGGATGGTGAACTGCTGTACGTTGATAGTCCTGCCAAACTACCAGCGATCAATGATATTGAAGAAATTCGTGAACCGATCGCTCGTTGTAATATCCTGGTACCTTCAGAGTATCTAGGTAACGTGATCACGCTGTGTGTTGAAAAGCGTGGTACTCAGGTCGATATGGTTTACCACGGTAACCAAGTCGCCGTGACTTACGATATTCCAATGGCCGAAGTGGTACTGGATTTCTTCGACCGTCTGAAATCGACATCTCGTGGTTATGCGTCTTTGGATTACAACTTCCAGCGTTTTGAAGCTTCGAATATGGTACGTGTAGACGTTCTTCTGAACGGTGACACCGTTGATGCATTGGCGATGATCACACACAAAGACCAGTCTCAGACTCGCGGTCGTCAGCTGGTAGAGAAGATGAAAGAATTTATCCCTCGCCAAATGTTTGATATCGCAATCCAAGCAGCGATTGGTAACCACATTATCGCACGTTCAACAGTAAAACAGCTGCGTAAGAATGTAATCGCGAAATGTTACGGCGGTGACGTAAGTCGTAAGAAGAAACTTCTGAAGAAACAGAAAGAAGGTAAGAAGCGCATGAAGCAGATCGGTAACGTTGAGCTGCCTCAAGAAGCGTTCCTAGCCATCCTTCACGTAGGTAAAGACTAAAGTTGAACTTTGTCTCACACTTGTCGGTCTTAAGACGTTAGATATTAAAATAAGTGAAAGGGTTTCGGCTCTTTCACTTTCGTATTTTTAGATAAGGGAATTTAATGGCGAATACATTCTCACTGATGCTGGTTATTGCGACTTTGGTAACTGGCGTGGTTTGGCTATTGGAAAAGCTGGTTTTCGCGAAAAAGCGTCAGGAAAAACTGGCGGAGATTCAAGCTCAGACGTCTAATGGTTTGGATGCAGTGACCTTGCAAAAAGTTGAGCGTCAGCCTTGGTGGGTTGAAAATAGCGTCTCAATTTTTCCTGTGATTGCGTTCGTTTTAGTATTACGTTCTTTTATCTACGAACCATTTCAAATCCCATCAGGCTCAATGATGCCGACTTTGTTGGTGGGTGACTTTATCTTGGTAGAAAAATACGCCTATGGCTTGAAAGATCCGGTATGGCGCACGCAGTTAGTTGAAACAGGTAAACCTGAGCGTGGTGATATCGTGGTATTCAAATACCCGCCACAACCAAGCGTGGATTACATTAAGCGTGTTGTTGGTTTGCCTGGTGATATAGTGCGTTATTCAAGTGATAAGCAGCTTTGCGTGCAAAGCCAAGGTGAATCGGCGTGTAAACCAGTTAAACTGAGCAATGTTGAAGAAAGTCAGTTTAGCTCGAACGGTATTCCAATGATCCAACTGGATGAAAAATTGGGTAACGTGGAGCACAATGTTTTGGTTAACCCTCTTGTTCGTAACCGTGTGGAGCAATACTTCCCACGTAGCGGCACGACAGAGTGGGTTGTACCACAAGGTCAGTACTTTGTGATGGGTGATAACCGTGACAACAGTGCTGACAGCCGTTACTGGGGCTTCGTTCCTGAAGCAAACTTAGTCGGCAAAGCTGTCGCCATTTGGATCAGCTTCGAGTTTGATCGTGGCGCAGATAGCGTTCTACCTTCATGGATTCCAACTGGTGTGCGTTTTAACCGCATCGGTGGTATTCACTAACCATTTTATATCGAGAGAGTATGAATTCTCCAATTGATAAACTAGAGAGAAAGCTCGGCTACCAGTTTCAAGATGCCGGGCTTATCAACTTGGCGCTGACTCACCGCAGCGCCAACAGTAAGCATAATGAACGTCTTGAGTTTCTGGGCGATTCAATTTTAAGTTTTGTCATCGCTGATGATCTGTACCATCGTTTCCCGAAAGTGAACGAGGGTGACATGAGCCGTATGCGTGCTACTTTGGTTCGCGGACATACATTGGCGGAACTGGGTCGTGAATTCGATCTAGGAGATTATTTAAAATTAGGTCCAGGTGAATTGAAGAGTGGCGGTTTCCGCCGAGACTCTATTTTAGCCGATGCGGTTGAAGCCATTATTGGCGCAATTTACCTAGACAGCGATCTTGAAGTCGTGCGAGGCATTGTACTGAGTTGGTACAACTCACGCCTTGAAGCCATTAAACCTGGCGTCTCACAAAAAGATCCGAAAACTCGCCTACAAGAGTTCCTACAAGGCAGAAGAAAACCGCTGCCTGTGTACACAGTGACTAATATTAAAGGTGAAGCGCACAACCAAGAGTTTACGGTTGAGTGTGAAGTAGCAGGTGTGGACAAGCCTGTAATCGGGAAAGGCACCAGCCGCCGCAAGGCAGAACAAGCGGCTGCTGAAACAGCACTTGAGCAATTAACAAATGGCTGATAACGAATTCGATATCGATGCGTTTTTCGCATCACAAGGTGAGCCAAGCTCGCCAGAAAACCAGCACTGTGGCTTCATTGCTATTGTTGGTCGCCCAAACGTAGGTAAGTCGACACTTCTGAACAAAATCTTGGGTCAGAAGATTTCGATCACCTCACGTAAGCCGCAAACAACACGCCACCGCATTATGGGTGTGGACACGGATGGCGATTACCAAGCGATTTACGTCGACACGCCAGGACTTCACATTGAAGAAAAGCGTGCGATTAACCGCCTGATGAACCGTGCGGCTAACTCATCTCTAAGTGATGTAAACCTAGTGTTTTTCTTAGTCGATGGTACGCATTGGACTAAAGACGATGAGATGGTGCTGACTAAGCTTCAAAAATCGAACTTCCCAGTTGTTCTTTGTGTCAATAAAGTCGACAACGTGCAAGATCGTAACGAAGTGATGCTACACATGGCTGAGATGTCTAAGAAGATGGACTTCGTGGACGTTGTGCCAATCTCTGCGAAGCAAGGGAAGAACATTGATGTACTGCGTAAGCACGTGCGTAATCACTTACCTAAAGCAACGCACCACTTCCCAGAAGAATACGTGACTGATCGCTCCCAGCGCTTTATGGCATCTGAAATTGTGCGTGAAAAGTTAATGCGTTTCACGGGTGAAGAATTGCCATACTCGGTAACGGTCGAGATTGAACGTTTTGATTACAACCCAGAAACCGACGGTTTCCACATTAATGCCTTGATTCTTGTTGAGCGTAATGGCCAGAAGAAAATGGTGATTGGTAAAGGTGGCGAGAAGATCAAGACCATTGGTCGTGAAGCGCGTTTAGATATGGAAGAGTTGTTCGGTCGTAAGGTTTACCTAGAAACATGGGTAAAAGTGAAATCTGGCTGGGCTGACGATGAACGAGCACTGCGCTCGTTGGGCTATATCGACGATTTATAATCTTGGCTGCGAAGATGCTTCGCTCCAACATCGATGAAAAATTAGTATCGATTAAAATAAGGAGCCGCTCGGCTCCTTATTTTTTATTTCACACTTTTTAGGCACAATGACTTAGATGAGTAATCTGTCTTCCGAAGGTTTACAGCGCTGCTTTGTTTTACATCGCCGCCCTTACAGTGAATCGAGCTTAATCCTTGATGTATTCAGTGAGGAATATGGCCGAATGACTTTAATGGCCAAAGGCGCGCGCAGTAAGCGTTCGAACTTAAAAGGCGCATTGCAACCTTTTACTCCGCTGTTACTTAAATGGTCGGGGAAAGGTTCGATGAAGACTTTGCGTCAAGCCGAGCCGATAAGCCTAGGCTTACCGCTAACGGGCATTAATCTCTACTCTGCCATGTACGTCAATGAACTGATTGGTCGGATATTGATGGCTGAAGTGCCGATGCCAGCGCTATTTCATGATTATTTGCATGCGCTAACAGAGTTGGCACACAACGAGAACCCTGAGCCAGCACTGCGTCGTTTTGAGTTAGCATTGCTATCTGCGATGGGATATGGCGTAGATTTCTTGCACTGTGCAGGTACTGGCGAGCCCGTCGACCCAGAGATGACGTATCGTTACCGGGAACAAAAAGGCTTCATAGCTTCGGTTAGGCGCGATAACCTCACGTTTTTAGGGAATGAACTGATTGCTATCAGTGAGCGGCGGTTCGTCACTAAAGAGCAGCTAAAAGCGGCAAAACGCTTTACACGTATAGCCTTAAAGCCGTATCTTGGCGGCAAACCTTTAAAAAGTCGTGAATTTTTCATTCAGACCCCCAGAGCACGGAGTAACGGAAAATGAGCTCAATTTATTTAGGCGTCAATATCGACCATATTGCCACTCTACGCAATGCACGTGGTACAAAATACCCTGATCCTGTTCACGCTGCAGAAATTGCTGAGCGTGCAGGCGCGGATGGTATCACAATTCACTTACGTGAAGACCGTCGCCATATTTTGGATCGTGATGTACGTATTCTGCGTGAAACCATTCAAACGCGTATGAATCTAGAGATGGCAGTGACAGACGAAATGGTTGAGATTGCGCTGCAAACTCAACCAGAGTTTGTGTGCTTAGTGCCTGAAAAACGTGAAGAACTGACGACGGAAGGTGGCTTGGACGTTGTGGGGCAGCTTGAAAAAATTAAAGCTGCGACGAAAAAGCTGACAGATGCAGGCATTAAAGTTTCACTCTTTATTGATGCTGACCGTCAACAGATTGAAGCTGCGAAAAAGTGTGGTGCTCCGTTTATTGAGCTGCACACGGGTCATTATGCTGATGCGACGACAGAAGACGAACAACAAGCTGAACTGAAGAAGATTGCCGCTGGTGCGAGTTATGCTCATGACCTAGGTATTATTGTTAATGCCGGGCATGGCCTGACTTATCACAATGTCGCGCCAATTGCTGCATTACCAGAAATTTACGAACTCAACATTGGTCACTCAATCATTGGTCGCGCGGTATTTGATGGTTTGAATAAAGCGGTTGCGGACATGAAAGCACTGATGATTGAGGCACGCCAGTAATAGGGCTATCTAGATGGCGATTATAGGGTTAGGCACCGACATTGCAGAAATTGAGCGTATTGAAAAAGCGCTAGCTCGTAGTGGTGAGCCTTTTGCTCAGCGTATTCTTTCAGAAGAAGAAATGGCTAAATTTTCACAGCTTAAGCTGCAAGGCCGTTATCTTGCTAAGCGCTTTGCGGTCAAAGAAGCGGCCTCAAAAGCATTGGGGACAGGGATCGCGAAAGGGGTCACGTTTCACGATTTTTCCATCTCGAACGATGCGCTTGGAAAACCAGTACTCGCATTGACGGGCACAGCAAAACAAATAGCGGATGCGATGGGCGTTAACCACATTCACCTGTCCATTTCCGATGAGCGTCATTACGCTGTGGCGACGGTCATTTTTGAATCCTAGCTTGTAAGTCTTAAACAAAATACTAAAAAGCCAGAGCAGATGCTCTGGCTTTCTTGTCTCTCGAGCAGATTACTGTTCAAGGTATAATTTTGCAGTCGTTGTGACTTTAATCATTTCATCTTGCAGCTCGAACATTTCAGGCTCAACCTCCTCAAGACTGATCCCTGAGCGCAGTGCTTGCTCAAGCGTCGCACAGAGGGATTTCAGCCTAGGCACTCCGCAATATGAGCTACTGCCGTGCAGCTTATGGATGACATGAATTAGGTCATCACGGGAGATACCTTCTTGCTCCAGAGCTTGGTCAACGACTGCTTCTACTTCAGGGATGAACTCAATCAACATGCGCAGCATGTCTTTGGCTAGATCATCTTTATTCGCGCTCTGTTTTAAGGCAGCTTGCCAATCAATAATCACATCCTGCTGAGGCGAAGAAACTGATTGTGGCGCGCTCCCTTCAGGCTCATCAACGTATGAAGGGGCGACTTTGCCAATGCTCTCCGTACAAGCATTTGGGTTCCAGTGAACCAAAACCTGTTGTAGCACATGCTCTTCAATAGGTTTGGTCAAGTAGTCATCCATTCCTGCCGATAGCAAGCGATCTCTTTCACCCGCCATGGCATGCGCAGTTACCGCAATCACTGGCGTGTCTTTATTTAACTCCAACTCTTTAATGTGCTGACAAGCGGTCACCCCATCCATTTGTGGCATTTGGATATCCATGAAGATTAAATCGTACTTTTTCTCTGTCGCCAGGTTCACCGCTTGCTGGCCATTGCTACAGGCGGTGACGGTTTCTACTCGTTCGCGAAGCAGAGCGGAAATCAGCTTCAAGTTCGCTGGGTTATCATCCACCGCTAACACCGTCAGAGGTAAACGCTCCCCTTCGCTTGGCGTAATTGGAGCACTCAATGTTGGTGGTGATTCGACATGTTCGCTAATCAGGCTTTGCAGCAGTTTACGGCGAGACAACGGCTTCGTCAGGCATTGGACGTGATGCTCTGTCATAATTTGGTCGGCAAGCGCCAGTTCGGTGCTCGGTGTCCCTAGGATCACACTCGGAGCCATGCGTTTCGCTTGCTCTATCCAAGGTGTAATAACTTCCGCATCGTGAGTCTGGTTGGCCGCTAAATTCAGTAATACATAGTCATATTGTTCTTCGTTGTTTGGTAGCGAGGAGCGGTAGGTCACTAAGATACCTTCTTGACTTAGAATCTGCTGGGTAACGGATGCGGCTTGCATGTTTGGTTCAATCAACAGCAACTGTTTGCCCGTCAGAAGTTCCACTTCAATCAGTTCGCTCATTGGCATCTCTGTTGAGTGCAAGCGCACCGTAAACCAGAACGTCGAACCTTGGTGTAGGCGGCTGGTTAAGCTGATCTCGCCACCCATCTGGCTTACCAATTTCTGCGTGATAACCAAACCTAACCCAGTGCCGCCGTAGCGACGTGAAATGCTGGCATCCGCTTGGCTAAATGCTTGGAATAATTGCGCTTGCTGACGTTCAGAAATACCAATGCCGGTATCGCGCACCATGAACTGCAACTCGACGGAGTCCCCTGATTGAGAGCGCATTTCAACACTAACATCAATGTTGCCTCGCTCGGTAAACTTGATTGAGTTACCGACTAAGTTCGTCAAAATTTGCTGGATACGTAGTGGGTCCCCAACTAAACCCGGTGGAATTTTAGGGTCCACTTTTAGGGTGATTTCTAACCCTTTCTCATGTGCACTCGTGGCTTGTAGGTTAATAACTTCTTCTAAACTTTCTCGGAAATCAAACGGAATGTTTTCCAGCGCTAGCTTACCCGCCTCAAGTTTCGAGAAGTCGAGAATGTCATTGATGATGTTCAGTAGATTGTTCGCCGACTTCTCAATCGTCTGTAGGTAATCAGTTTGGCTGTTAGAAAGCTGCGTTTTAAGCATTTGACGAGTAAAGCCAATAACCCCATTGAGCGGAGTACGCAGTTCGTGCGACATGTTCGCCAAGAACTCAGATTTAACCCTGGCCGCTTCTTGCGCGCGTTTCTTCGCGATATCTAACTCAACGTTCTGAATCTCTAGCTGCTCAAGCGTTTCACGCAAGTCTGATGTGGCTTGGTCTATACTATGCTGCATCTCCACGTGATATTCCGATAGCGATACCGCCATGGCGTTAATACCGTTTTTCAGTTGGTCTAACTCACCATGCATTTTACCTTCGATACGCACGTCTAGGTGACCACGGCGAATGCGGTCAACGACATTTTTCATGTGGGTGATAGGCTGGGTAACATCGTGCATCAGACGTGAAGCAAACACACTTGCCAAGCCAAGACCGAGTATAAGAACTAAAAAAGCAGAGAAAACTTCTTGATATTGTTGCAGCCTTAAAGAGGAGAGATCTAACTCAACGGCAATATAACCAATTGCTTTGGTTCCTTGGCTTTCGTTCGACAACTCCGCTAAATAGTGACCCTCGGACAAAATAGGTACGCGCAATATCAGTGAGTTTTCGTAGATTTCCGAATTGCCCAGTTGCGGGATCGGTTTATCTTTAGGGAACATCAAGGCTTCGAAATTAGGGTGAAAGTTAGATGTCACGAAGAGCTCATGATGTTCATCAAACACCGCGATACTACGAACCAGTTTAGAGTTTTTGCGATGGGCGTAGCTTATCAAGCGACGTACCGCCTCTCGGCTTTCTGATAGTAGATGAGTTTCACTGGCAATTGCTAACGGCTCAATGATGCTGTTACCAGTGGTGATAACTTGTTTCTCAAGATCTTGGTAGCGGTTGAAAGAGAAAAAACCGCTCAGTAATAAACCAATGATGAGAGTGGGAGCGAGAGTCAGTGTAATTACACGTGCTCGTAAGCCATATCTGGTCATGTTATCTAATTACATCGGAGTCTGGATATGGGAAAATAACGCATTATTTCTCAAGCGCACGATAAGGCGTTGAGCAAAGAAGTGACGTCACCTAATAAACGGTAAGCATAATCAAGTCACTCGAATCACACAACGGCTGCAATCAAGAATAGTGAAGCCGAAGAGCAATTAGACATAAATCAGGCATAGAGCATGGCACGCATCTTTCAACCGAAAAAGAAAACCCAACTCAATACTCGTCATCAAGCGGTGCAAGTGGAGCGTTTAGATCACCACGGCGCAGGTATTGCTTACCTAAAGAAAAAACCGCTTTTTATTGATGGCGCATTGCCGGGAGAAGAAATCGTCACGCAGTTAGTGGAAGAAAAAAGTAAATTTGCTCGCGGTAAACTGATTAAGATTCTTAAGCCGAGTGACACTCGCGTGGAGCCATTTTGTCCGCATTACCACGAGTGTGGTGGCTGTGACTTGCAACACCTAGATTATGACCAACAATTGACGTACAAACAGCAAACACTGCTTCAGCTGATGCGAAAATTTTCAGGCAATGATATTGAGCTTGATGCGCCATTATTAGGGGATTCACTGGCCTATCGTCGTCGTGCGCGAGTGAGCTTATTTGTCGATAAAAAAACACGTCAATTGCACTTTGGTTTCCGTAAAAAGCAGAGTAAGCAAATCGTGCAAGTGACCGACTGCCCAGTGCTGGCGCCGGAACTAAACGTTCTGCTTCCAGAGATTTATTCAGTATTAAAAGCGTTTAAAAAGCCGGAACAATTGGGCCATGTAGAGCTGGTACTTGGTGATAATGGGCCGTGTATTACGTTGCGTCACTTGAGTGCTCTGACAACGGTTGAAACTAACGCTCTAACGGAGTTGGCAAAGCGTCATGGTGCATCGCTGTACTTAATGCCAGCAACAGATCTGCTAAACCTTGTTGAAGGCGATATGCCTTTCTATCAAGAAGTTGGCGTGAAAATTCCTTTTGCGCCAAATAATTTCATTCAAGTGAACCAAGCCGTAAACCAAAAAATGGTCAAGCAAGCGGTTGAGTGGTTAGACCCGCAAAAGAGTGACCGAGTGTTAGATTTGTTCTGCGGCGTAGGCAACTTCAGTTTACCGATTGCGAAGTTAGCTAAGCACGTGGTTGGGGTCGAGGGTGTTGCAGAGATGGTCGAAAAAGCCACAAATAATGCATCCTTGAACCAAATCAATAATGCGCAATTTTATCACGCTAACCTTGAGCAAGATTTTGAAGGGCAGGTCTGGACGGAAGAACAGTTTGATAAAGTGCTGTTAGACCCAGCACGCGCGGGGGCAAGTGGGATCATCGATCAAGTTTCTGAGCTTGGCGCACAGCGTGTAGTTTATGTTTCTTGTAATCCTGCTACCCTTGCTAGGGACAGCCAAAGCTTGATGGAGCAAGGCTATAAATTAACTAAATTAGGTATGCTGGACATGTTCCCTCATACCAGTCATCTAGAATCGATGGCATTGTTTGAAAAGTCCTAACTTTAGGACTTTGGCCCCTTATTTGTGGTGGGTGGTCATAAAGCCAGCGTTTATGCGCAGGTAAAAGAACTAACCTGGACGGTGTTAGTCAAACCACACGAATATAATAATTAGGATGATGAGATGGTTGCGGTAAGAAGCGCGCATTTAAACCAAGATGAACAGTTTGAACTCGAAAACTGGGTGGCTAGCCTAGGACAAGAGAAAAACACAGCCTCACGCTTAATCGAAGTATATCGAGATTGCCAGACGGTATTAGCCGATAACGAGCAAGCGGAACTGTTGTTGTGGCGTGGACGAGAAATGATCGAAATTTTGATCACCTTGTCTATGGATCAGGCCACCTTAGTTGCTGCACAACTGTTTCCTTTGGTTTCAAGTGGTGCTTTTAACAGAGAAATTCTGGAAGAGAAATACAGCAAAGAAATCATAAAATTAATCGACGGCGTTGAAGAAATGGCGGCTATTGGCCAACTCAACGTCAACATGGAGGGCAGTGCAGCGTCATCTCAGGTAGATAACGTACGCCGCATGCTGCTTGCCATGGTGGATGACTTCCGCTGCGTGGTTATCAAGCTCGCGGAACGAATTTGTAACCTTATTGAAGTTAAAAAAGCGCCTGATGAAGTTCGACGTGCGGCGGCAAAAGAGTGTGCCAACATCTATGCGCCGCTAGCAAACCGATTAGGTATCGGTCAGCTGAAATGGGAAATTGAAGATTACGCTTTCCGCTACCAACAGCCGGAAACTTACAAACAAATTGCCAAGCAGCTTTCTGAGCGACGTATCGTTCGTGAGCAGTACATCAAAGACTTTGTTGAAGACCTCACGCACGAAATGGAAGTGTCAGGTATTAACGCCGAAGTGAGTGGTCGACCTAAGCACATCTACAGCATTTGGCGAAAAATGCAGAAGAAGAGTTTGGCATTCGATGAGCTGTTTGATGTTCGAGCAGTACGTATCATCGCAGACAAACTGCAAGACTGTTACGCGGCTTTGGGCGTAGTTCACACCAAATACAAGCACCTACCGAGCGAGTTTGATGACTACGTTGCTAACCCTAAACCAAACGGTTATCAATCGATCCACACCGTAATTCTAGGGCCAGAAGGCAAAACCATCGAGATCCAGATTCGTACCAAGCAAATGCATGAAGAGTCGGAGCTGGGTGTTGCAGCGCACTGGAAATATAAAGAAGGGGCAAGTAGCCGAAGCGGTTATGATGAGAAGATCACGTGGCTGCGTAAGCTACTGGATTGGCAAGAAGAAATGTCAGATTCTGGCGAAATGCTTGATGAGCTACGTAGCCAAGTCTTTGATGATCGCGTCTATGCCTTTACACCTCGCGGCGATGTTGTCGATTTACCAATGGGGGCAACGCCGCTAGATTTTGCCTACCATATTCACTCCGAAGTGGGACACCGTTGTATCGGTGCCAAAGTCGGAGGCCGCATCGTACCGTTTACTCATAAACTACATATGGGTGATCAGGTTGAGATTATCACTCAGAAAGAGCCTAACCCATCGCGAGACTGGTTAAACCCATCATTAGGCTTCGTTCATTCTGGCCGCGCGCGTGCCAAAATTAACGCCTGGTTCCGAAAGCAAAGCCGTGAGAAGAACCTCGAAGCGGGTCGTGAAATTCTTGAACATGAGTTAGCAAAAATTGGCGCAACGTTAAAAGATGCTGAGCATTACGCTCTGAAACGGTTTAACGTCAAAACACCAGATGAGCTTTACGTTGGTGTTGGTAGCGGTGATTTGCGTATCAACCAAATCATTAACCATATTAATGCGCTCGTTAACAAGCCAACGGCAGAAGAAGAAGACCAGCAAGCACTGGAAAAACTGCAAGAAGCAGAGCACAAATCACCAGCGCAAAGCCGACCGAAAAAAGACGCCGTCGTTGTAGAAGGTGTCGATAACCTAATGACGCACCTAGCGCGTTGCTGTCAGCCGATTCCAGGTGATGATATCTGTGGTTACATCACGCAAGGCCGCGGGATTTCAGTACACCGTAGTGACTGTGAACAGCTAGAAGAACTGCGCCATCACGCGCCAGAGCGTATCATCGATACTGTCTGGGGCAGCGGCTTCGTCGGGTCATACATCCTCACCGTCCGTGTTGAAGCGATGGAGCGAGGTGGTCTACTCAAAGACATTACGACACTGTTCGCCAACGAAAAGATCAAAGTGACCAGTATGAAGAACCGAGTCGATTACAGACGTCAACTCGCCATCATGGACTTTGATCTAGAAGTCACCAATATTGAGGTGCTTTCTCGTGTTTCGAAACGGGTAGAACAAATAAAGGATGTCATGACGGTGAAACGCCTCGGCTAACTTTCACGTCGTACTTGTCACTTTTACTGCGTTAACTGCGTTTTCTTGCTCCATCACATAGGCGAGCTATGCTCAGGAGTCGCGAAAACTTGTTGCCTTGTCAAAGTAACAATTACTTAGTGAAAGCTGCTGAGAAAATATAATGTAGAAGGTGAGTGGTTTTGGCTGCTCACCTTTTTCTTTAGTAGAAAGGTTTAAAGGAACAAAAAATGAGTCATCCAATTGAACAATTAGAACAAATTATGGCGAAGTTGCGTGACCCAGAAAGCGGTTGCCCTTGGGACTTAAAACAAACCTTTGACACCATCGTTCCGCACACCATCGAAGAAACTTACGAAGTGGTGGACGCGATTCAAAATCGAGATTGGCCGAATCTAAAAGAAGAGCTAGGGGATTTGTTGTTTCAGGTGATTTTTTACAGTCAGCTAGCGAAAGAGCAAGAGCTGTTCGAATTTTCGGATGTTGTCGAAACTGTGAATGAAAAACTGACTCGCCGTCATCCGCATGTTTTTTCAGATGTTGAGTTTGAATCGGACGAGGAAATCAACGCCAACTGGGAAGCCGAAAAAGCAAAAGAAAAAGCGCAGGTGGGCAAAGCGGAAGAAAGTATCCTAGACTCAATACCAAACTCTTTGCCAGCACTTTCTCGTGCTACAAAGATACAGAAAAAATGTGCGAAATATGGATTTGACTGGGACTCTCTTGGCCCGGTCGTCGATAAGGTGCGAGAAGAAATTGATGAAGTCATGGAAGAAGCACTACAAGTCCAGCCTGATGAAGAAAAAGTGGAGTTGGAACTCGGTGATTTGCTATTTGCGACCGTCAATTTGGCACGCCATCTTGATAAAAATCCAGAAGTCGCACTAGGTAAAGCAAACTTAAAGTTTGCGAGACGTTTTAAGCAAGTTGAAGGAAAGGTCCAGCAGTCAGGCAAAGCGCTTACAGATTGTTCTTTATCAGAGCTCGACGATTTCTGGGATGAAGTAAAGCGAGAAGAGTCTAGATAGGGGAAAATAAGCGGAATATACAATATGAGGCCAGTTTGCCTCTTAACACGAAAACGGACTTTGGTTTGTCTTTGCTCACTTTGATTTGAAGCAAAAAATAAAAAATTACGGTGTGATAGATTTCACGTTGTGGCGGTAAGGAGCTTCTGGTATATTTATCTCCCGTCCAGAAGCACTCCATTTCCCTCATTCAACCAATTTCAGGTTAAACATGACGACAAATTACATTTTTGTTACTGGCGGGGTTGTATCCTCTCTAGGTAAAGGTATTGCAGCAGCATCTCTTGCGGCTATTCTAGAAGCTCGTGGTCTTAAAGTGACTATGATGAAGCTTGACCCTTACATCAACGTTGACCCAGGCACAATGAGCCCTACTCAGCACGGTGAAGTGTTCGTTACAGAAGATGGCGCAGAGACTGACCTTGACCTTGGTCACTACGAGCGTTTCATCCGTACCAAGATGACCAAGCGTAACAACTTCACTGCAGGTCGTGTTTATGCCGACGTACTTCGTAAAGAACGTCGTGGTGACTACCTAGGCGCAACTATTCAAGTTATCCCTCACATCACTAACGCGATCAAAGACCGTGTAATTGCTGGCTCTGAAGGCCATGATGTGGCTATCGTTGAAGTTGGCGGTACCGTTGGTGATATCGAATCACTACCATTTATGGAAGCGATTCGTCAGCTAGCCGTTGAACTAGGCCGTGAGCGCGCAATGTTCATGCACCTAACACTTGTTCCTTACCTAGCGGCAGCGGGCGAAGTGAAAACTAAGCCGACTCAACACTCTGTAAAAGAACTTCTATCTATCGGTATTCAGCCAGATATCCTAGTTTGCCGTAGCGACCGCGTTATTCCAGCGAATGAACGTAAGAAAATCGCACTATTCTGTAATGTTCCAGAAAAAGCAGTAATTTCAATGAAGGACGTAGATTCTATCTACAAGATTCCTCAATTGATCAAGTCTCAAGGTCTAGATGATCTTGTGTGTGCTCGCTTTGGCATCACAGCTCCTGAAGCTGACCTTTCTGAGTGGGAACAGGTTATTTACGAAGAAGCAAATCCTACTGGTGAAGTAACCATCGGTATGGTTGGTAAATACACTGAATTGCCAGATGCATACAAGTCTGTGAACGAAGCGCTTAAACACGCTGGCTTGAAAAACCGTCTAAGTGTCACAATTAAGTATGTAGACTCACAAGATATCGAAACAAAAGGCGTTGAGCTGCTAGAAGGCTTAGACGCGATCCTAGTTCCAGGTGGCTTCGGCGATCGTGGTATTGAAGGCAAGATCCGTGCGGCTCAATATGCACGTGAAAACAATGTGCCTTACCTAGGTATTTGTTTGGGTATGCAAGTTGCACTAATTGAATACGCGCGTAACGTTGCGGGTATGGAAGGTGCACATTCAACAGAATTTAACAAAGAGACTAAGTACCCTGTGGTAGGTTTGATCACAGAGTGGGTAGACGAGTCAGGTAACGTAGAAGAGCGTACTGAAAAGTCTGACCTAGGTGGTACGATGCGTCTTGGTTCACAGCTATGTCACCTAGAGAAAGGTACGAAAGCTCGTGAACTATACGGTAGCGCGACGATCCATGAACGTCACCGTCACCGTTACGAAGTGAATAATGTGCTTCGTCCGCAAATCGAAAAAGCAGGTCTGAAAGTTTCTGGCCTATCAGCGGACAAGAAGTTAGTGGAAATGATTGAGAACCCAGCTCACCCATGGTTTGTAGCGGCTCAGTTCCACCCAGAATTCACATCGACTCCTCGCGATGGCCACCCATTGTTTGCAGGTTTCGTTAAGGCTGCGGGCCAAAACGCACGCGGCGAATTCGAGAAGTAAAAGGATACGGGCGGCGGCGAAGGTTGTGCTGCTGCCCTTTAAAATTGACATTTATATTTGAAACGAGAGGAAACATTAATGTCTAAGATCGTTAAAGTTCTAGGTCGTGAAATCATCGACTCACGTGGTAACCCAACTGTAGAAGCTGAAGTACACCTAGAAGGCGGTTTCGTAGGTATGGCGGCAGCTCCATCTGGCGCATCTACTGGTTCTCGCGAAGCTCTTGAGCTACGTGACGGTGACAAAGCACGTTTCCTAGGTAAAGGTGTTCTTAAAGCAGTTGAAGCTGTAAACGGCCCAATCGCTGAAGCTCTAGTTGGCAAAGACGCTAAAGACCAAGCTGCAATCGACGCAGTAATGATCGAACTAGACGGCACTGAAAACAAATCTAAATTCGGTGCTAACGCTATCCTAGCTGTTTCTCTAGCAAACGCTAAAGCTGCTGCTGCAGCTAAAGGCATGCCTCTATACGAGCACATCGCTGAACTAAACGGTACAGCTGGTCAGTTCTCTATGCCTCTACCAATGATGAACATCATCAACGGTGGTGAGCACGCAGACAACAACGTTGACATCCAAGAGTTCATGATCCAACCAGTTGGTGCTAAGACTCTTAAAGAAGGTCTACGTATCGGTGCAGAAGTATTCCACAACCTAGCTAAAGTTCTTAAGTCTAAAGGCTACAGCACTGCAGTTGGTGACGAAGGTGGTTTCGCTCCTAACCTTAAATCTAACGCTGAAGCTCTAGAAGTTATCGCAGAAGCTGTTGCAGCTGCTGGTTACGAACTAGGTAAAGACGTTACTCTAGCTATGGACTGTGCAGCATCTGAGTTCTTCGACAAAGAAGCTGGCATCTACAACATGAAAGGCGAAGGTAAAACTTTCACTTCTGAAGAGTTCAACCACTACCTAGCTGAGCTAGCTAACCAATTCCCAATCGTTTCTATCGAAGACGGTCTAGACGAGTCTGACTGGGATGGCTTCAAGCACCAAACTGAACTACTAGGTGACAAACTTCAACTAGTAGGTGACGACCTATTCGTTACTAACACTAAGATCCTTGCTGAAGGTATCGAGAAAGGCGTAGCTAACTCTATCCTTATCAAGTTCAACCAAATCGGTTCTCTAACTGAGACTCTAGCTGCAATCAAGATGGCTAAAGACGCAGGTTACACAGCAGTAATCTCTCACCGTTCTGGCGAAACTGAAGATGCAACTATCGCTGACCTAGCGGTAGGTACTGCTGCAGGTCAAATCAAAACTGGTTCTATGAGCCGTTCTGACCGTGTTGCTAAGTACAACCAACTAATCCGTATCGAGGAAGCTCTAGGTGAGCGAGCTCCTTTCAACGGTCTTAAAGAAGTTAAAGGTCAAGCTTAATTCTTAATTGAATAAGTTTAGCTAAATAGCTTTCTAGAAACGCTCCACTTCGGTGGGGCGTTTTTTATTTAAGAGCGATGAACCGTTCTGGCCGTGTTGCTTGCCATACCTAAAGAAAGCAACCCATTTATCTGCATCGAGGAAGCTCTAGATGAGCACGCTCCTCCATGTTTCAAAGAAGCGGTCTTAAAGAAGCTCAAGCTTAGTTCTTCATTGGATTAACCGCTTAGATTGAAGCTTTGAAATACCCTGATTTTGCGGGGTGTTTTTGTATCTATAGGCTTGTATTTCTTGGTCTTACTTTGGTGAGTGCTAAGAATAGCTTCATATGTCTTTGTTTCATTTTGCTGCTTATTTCTTGTAAGGAGCGTGTGAGTCTCCCTTTCTCCCCTAGAGGCAACCTCGCATTTATGCTATATATGTCACCTTATCTAATTCCTTTCGGTACAGAATGTTAGCAGCGATATGCGAATCTTTGTTATAGCCCTTACGCTACTGTTTGGCTTGCTTCAATACACTCTATGGTTTGGTAAAAACGGAGTGTCTGACTACTACACAGTAAAAGATGAAATTGAAGTTCAGCAACAAGTGAACAGCAAGCTACAAGCTCGCAATAATGAAATGTTTGCTGAGATTGATGACTTAAGGCAAGGTCTTGATGCGATTGAAGAACGTGCGCGTCATGAGCTTGGTTTAGTTAAAGATGGCGAGACTTTCTACCGCATTATAGGTGAGGAAAATCATTAAAATGTTGGATGTGAACTCATCGCATGTCGCAATTGTTCCTGCTGCCGGTGTCGGTAGTCGAATGAAGGCTGACCGCCCTAAGCAATATTTATTGATCGACGGAAAAGCGGTGCTGGAACACACTGTAGAAAAGTTGCTGTCGCACCCACGAATTTCGAAAGTGGTTGTCGCCATTACCGAAGGTGACCCTTATTTTCCTGAGTTAACCATCGCGAACCATCCCGATGTAATTCAAGTCGCGGGTGGCAAAGAGCGCGCTGATTCCGTACTTTCAGGGCTAAACTATGTCAATGAACATCTGGAAAGCGAGTGGGTATTAGTCCACGACGCTGCAAGGCCATGTGTATTAACATCCGACATTGACCGTTTGATTGATGTTTGCTGCGCTCACCCAACGGGTGGCATTCTCGCATCTCCTGTGAGAGATACAATGAAGCGAGCAAACGTAGCACAAGATATCGATCATACGGTAGAGAGAGAAGCATTGTGGCATGCATTAACTCCACAAATGTTTAAAACTCAACAACTGACTCGAGCACTGGCTGACGCATTAGAACAAGGCGTAGCCATCACGGATGAAGCATCGGCTTTAGAGTGGTTGGGCGAAACGCCTGCTTTAGTCCAGGGTAATGCGAATAACATAAAAATTACTCAGCCAGAAGATCTCGCGTTAGCCGAGTTTTATCTGAGCCGTGAGCGCGGCTAAAAAAGAAAGGATAAAAAATGATTCGAATTGGTCACGGTTTTGACGTGCATAAATTTGGTGGTGAAGGCCCGGTCATTATCGGTGGTGTTGCTATCCCTTACGAGCAGGGCTTAGTAGCCCACTCAGATGGTGATGTTGCTCTTCATGCTTTGACTGATGCGCTGCTTGGCGCGATTGCTGCGGGTGATATTGGTCGTCACTTCCCGGATACCGACGATAAATGGAAAGGGGCTAATAGCCGCGAATTGTTGAAAGACGTTTATCGTCGTGTCAAAGAGCAAGGCTACCGCCTTGGTAATGCCGATGTCACCATCATGGCACAAGCACCTAAGATGGCACCTCATATTGACGCGATGTGTGCGGCGATTGCGGAAGACCTAGAAACCGATATTAGTAACATTAACGTAAAAGCGACGACGACAGAGCGTCTCGGTTTTACTGGACGCAAAGAAGGCATTGCAACGGAAGCCGTGGTGCTTCTGTTCAAGCAATAATTAACCAACTTGCTCCTTAATGCTGTGTAAACAGCGGAAAAACATCATGTCAGATATTTTATCTTCATTGGCTTATCTAACGGGTAAGCCTGTTGCATCGGCAAAAATCAAAGCGCAACCAGAACATTTTCAGGTTCGTGAGGATTTAGGTTTTGCCTTTACGGGCGAAGGCGAGCACCTAATGGTGCGTATTCGAAAAACTGGAGAAAATACCAGTTTTGTTGCGAATGAGTTGGCGAAAGCTTGTGGCGTAAAGTCGAAAGACGTTAGCTGGGCGGGCCTTAAAGACCGCCATGCCGTGACGGAACAGTGGCTGAGTGTCCATTTACCGAAAGGGGAAACGCCGGACTTCTCGGCATTCCTAGCTCAATATCCGAGTATTGAAATCTTAGCGACTGATCGACACAACAAAAAACTGCGTCCTGGAGACTTAATAGGGAACGAGTTTGTTGTCACTTTGTCTGAAGTGACTGACGTTGAAGATGTAGAGCAACGCCTTGAAAAAGTGAAACAAGTTGGTGTGCCAAACTACTTTGGTAGTCAGCGTTTTGGCAATGATGGCAACAACCTTGAAGAAGCACGTCGATGGGGACGCGAAAACGTTCGTACCCGTAATCAAAATAAGCGCAGCATGTATTTATCAGCGGCGCGTTCGTGGATCTTCAATCGTATCGTTTCTGCTCGTCTAGAAAGTGGTGTGTTTGATAAATTCATCGATGGTGATATTGCACAGACAAGTTCTGGCACTCAGTTGGTTGATGCAAGCAATATCGCAGATCTACAAGCACAATTTGCTGCTGGTGAAGTGGCAATTACCGCTGCGCTTGCTGGCGATAATGCGCTTCCAACTCAAGCGGATGCGCTTACTTTAGAACAACCGTTCTTAGATGAAGAGCCTGATCTCATGGCGCTGATTCGTGGTAATCGCATGCGCCACGACCGTCGCGATATTGCGCTGAAGCCAAAAGATTTATCTTGGACGGTTGAAGGTAACAACATTACGCTGACTTTCTCACTGGATGCGGGATCTTTTGCAACATCTATCGTTCGTGAGTTAGTTAATGAGGTTGAAGTAGAAAGAGAATACTAATGGAACAGGATTCACTAAACGCGAAGCCCCTAAGAGTCTTAATCAGCAATGACGATGGCGTACATGCGCAAGGGATTCATGCACTTGCTGATGAGTTGCGAGATATCGCTGAAGTGACCATTGTCGCACCCGACCGAAATCGTTCAGGTGCTTCGAACTCACTGACACTAGAGCAACCATTACGCGTAACTGAAATTGCCCCAAATATCTATTCAGTGCAAGGAACGCCTACAGATTGTGTACATTTCGCGCTGAATGAGCTGATGAAAGATGATTTGCCCGATCTTGTTTTATCAGGCATCAACCATGGTGCAAATTTGGGTGATGACGTTCTTTACTCAGGAACGGTAGCTGCAGCAATGGAAGGGCATTTCCTTGGTGTTCAGTCGGTTGCTTTTTCGCTGGTGGGTAAGCGTCATTTCGAATCTGCCGCAAAAATTGCACGTCAAATTGTGCAACAGCATTTAGCGTCTCCGATTCCAACGAATCGGTTATTGAACGTAAACGTGCCTGACTTACCAGCAGAAAACCTGGGCGAAATCGAAGTCACGCGTTTAGGTGCGCGTCATCACGCAGAGAATATGATTAAGCAGAAAGATCCGCGAGGTCATGATATTTATTGGCTAGGGCCTCCAGGAAAAGAGCAAGATGCGGGGGAGGGCACCGACTTTTATGCGATTGAACATGGTCGAGTTTCAATGACGCCTCTGCAAGTTGATCTCACTGCTCATGAGTCGCTGCGTGCAATGGATAGTTGGTTAAAGGAAGAGAAGTAATGAGTAACCCACATGCTGACAGGTTGATAGCGTTTCTTATCTCCAGTGGCATCAAAGACCAAAGAGTTCTGGATGCTATCCAACGCTTACCACGAGAAAGCTTTGTCTCTCAAGCGATGATGCACCAAGCCTACGATAACAATGCGTTACCGATTGGTCAGGGACAAACTATTTCTCAACCTTATATTGTTGCTCGTATGACCGAGTTACTCGAACTAGAGCCAACGAGTCACGTACTGGAAATCGGAACGGGTTCCGGTTATCAAACCGCAGTACTGGCGCAAATTGTTGACCATGTATACTCCGTTGAGCGAATTAAATCGTTGCAATGGGAAGCAAAACGCCGTCTGAAACAATTGGATATCTACAATGTTTCAACCAAGCATGCTGATGGATGGCAAGGCTGGGAAGCTCGTGGTCCTTTCGATGCCATCATTGTTACTGCAGCTGCAGAAGTGATCCCCCAAGCACTTCTCGCACAATTAAAAGATGGCGGTAAGATGGTGATTCCTGTTGGAGATAAGGAGCAACAGTTACTAAAAATTGAACGTAAGGGAGATGAATATCTCTCTACTGTTGTGGAAATGGTTCGATTTGTACCTCTGGTTGCGGGTGATTTAGCTTAAGGGTTAGGGATAGGTGAGTAAGTTATTACGTCATATTGGTATTAGCTTTGTGTTTGCTGCAGGACTAGTTGGTTGTGCAGCGCATTCTCCTGCACCTGTCTCTAGCTTAAAGAAAGACTATTCAAGCCTTGAAAGAGGAAGTTACAGAGGGAGTTATTATGAGGTAAAAAAAGGCGATACACTTTACTTCATAGCTTATGTCACAGATAAAGATGTAAATGATCTTGTCCGTTACAATGAGTTAACTCAGCCTTACACCATCTACCCTGGACAGAGGCTAAAACTTTGGGCTCCGAAATATGTCGCCCCTAAATATGGCCAAAAAGTTGAACCCGTTGTGGTTCCTGTTGTTACGACGCCACCAGCCCCAGTGACGAAAACATCAACAGCCTCTAAACCGAAAACTTCAAGTAAAAACTCTAGTCAAAAACCTACAGAGACTAAGCCTAAAGTCGTACAAAAACAGCCTCCAAAGAAGGTTGAACAATCGAAAACAAAGGAGTATGTTGGTTCAAAAGATAACCAAAAAGTGAAGCAAAAAGCGCCAGTTACCACGGCGAAGAATGATAAAGTTTCTAAGTGGTTGTGGCCAACAAAAGGGAGAGTAATCAAGAACTTTTCGGCGGGAGAACAGGGAAATAAAGGTATCGACATCGCAGGACAGCGTGGTCAACCTATCGTTTCAACCGCAGCCGGCACCGTTGTTTATTCAGGCAATGCGCTACGAGGTTATGGCAACTTAATTATAGTAAAGCATAACGACAATTATTTAAGCGCCTATGCACATAATGACAAACTGCTGGTATCAGAAGGACAAAGTGTAAAAAGCGGACAGAAAATCGCCACCATGGGTAGTTCAGGTGCAAAATCAGTCAAGCTACACTTTGAAATTCGCTATCAAGGTAAATCGGTGAATCCAAAACGCTATTTGCCTTAAAACTTTGAAAAACAACTTGCGACATCATTTAGCGACATATTGAGTTGTCATGTCTTGCTAACTCGCCAGGGGGAGGCGTTATGAGTATCAGCAACACAGTAACCAAAGTTGAAGAGTTTGCATTTGACAATGCGTCAGTGAAGACCATTGATAACGAACTCGAAAAATCATCATCCACAGAAAGCAAAACGGCTGCGCGTGAAGAATTTGACGCGAGCAGTAAAAGCTTAGACGCAACTCAGTTGTATCTAGGTGAAATTGGCTTCTCACCTCTACTTACTGCCGAAGAAGAAGTGCTTTATGCTCGACGAGCCCTGCGTGGCGACGAAGCGGCACGTAAACGTATGATCGAAAGTAACCTACGTTTGGTGGTCAAGATCTCTCGTCGATACAGTAATCGAGGTCTAGCACTACTCGATCTGATTGAAGAAGGTAACCTTGGTTTGATCCGTGCGGTCGAGAAGTTCGATCCAGAGCGTGGTTTCCGCTTCTCTACTTATGCGACCTGGTGGATCCGACAAACGATCGAACGTGCGTTGATGAACCAAACTCGTACGATCCGTCTACCTATTCATGTCGTGAAAGAGCTGAACATTTATCTGCGTACTGCGCGTGAACTTTCTCAGAAGCTCGATCACGAACCTACCGCAGAAGAAATTGCTGCTCAGTTAGATATTCCAGTCGAAGATGTAAGCAAAATGCTACGTCTCAATGAGCGTATCAGTTCTGTCGACACACCAATCGGTGGTGACGGTGAAAAAGCGCTGTTGGATATTATTCCCGACGCAAACAACTCCGATCCAGAAGTCTCGACTCAAGATGACGATATCAAATCATCGCTGATTCATTGGTTAGAAGAGTTGAATCCAAAACAGAAAGAAGTACTTGCACGACGTTTTGGTCTTTTAGGTTATGAGCCTTCGACGCTTGAAGAAGTTGGTCGAGAGATTGGTTTGACACGTGAGCGCGTACGTCAAATCCAAGTAGAAGGTTTACGTCGTCTTCGTGAGGTTTTAATCAAGCAAGGTTTGAATATGGAAAACTTATTTAACGTCGAAGATGATTAAATAATCCGTATTTCACTAGATACGCAAAAGGCTATGGGGAACCATAGCCTTTTTTCTTTGCGCTCACTTACGTGAATCGATTTAAAGCATCTTCTTCAAACGATACAACTCTTCAAGTGCTTGGCGTGGAGTCAAATCGTCAGGATCAATACCAGATAAGGCTTGTTCGATCTCGCTAGGTTCTGGAATTAGACTCAATTGGTTAGCAACATCTACTGCACTTGGACGTGGTGCGTCACTGTTTTGCCCTAGTTGCTCTAGCTGAGATAGCTTGTTACGCGCATTTTTGATGACCGTTTTGGGTACGCCGGCTAAGCCCGCAACAGCTAGGCCGTAAGACTTACTTGCCGCACCTTCTTGAACTGCGTGCATAAAGGCAATGCTGTCTCCATGCTCTACCGCATCCAAGTGAACGTTCGCTAAGTTTGGCAGTTGGTTTGGCAACTCTGTCAATTCGAAGTAGTGAGTTGCAAATAGTGTCATCGCACCAATTTGTGTTGCGAGCCATTCCGCACTTGCCCAAGCTAAAGAGAGGCCATCGTAAGTACTGGTACCACGACCGATTTCATCCATTAGCACTAAACTGTTTTTAGTCGCATTGTGCAGAATATTAGCGGTTTCCGTCATTTCTACCATGAAGGTCGAACGACCAGATGCAAGATCATCTGACGCACCAATACGAGTAAATATACGATCTAAAGAACCAATTTGTGCAGATTCTGCAGGTACATAAGAGCCGATATGTGCCATCAATGCAATCAGCGCAGTTTGACGCATGTAGGTGGATTTACCACCCATGTTTGGACCGGTGATGATCAACATCTTACGAGCTGGGTTAAGCTCTATTGGGTTAGCAATGAACGGTTCTGTTGTTACTTGCTCTACGACTGGGTGACGACCCGCTTGAATGTGAATGCCAGCGTCTTTCACAAGCGTTGGTCGGCAGTAATCCAAGGAATCTGCACGTTCTGCTAGGTTTTGTAGTACATCCAGTTGAGACAGAGCAGAAGCTAAATTCTGCAACTTCTCCAAGTTTGGCATCAATAGATCAAACAGTTCTTCCCACAGCTGCTTTTCAAGTGCCAGCGCTTTCGATTTCGAATTAAGTACTTTGTCTTCGTGCTCTTTGAGCTCTGGGATGATATAGCGTTCGGCATTTTTGAGTGTTTGGCGACGCACATAGTGCGGTGGAACCAAATGGCTCTGGCCACGGCTCACTTGAATAAAGAAGCCATGTACGTTGTTGTAGCCGACTTTAAGCGTATCGATGCCGTGTCGTTCACGCTCATCTCGCTCAAGCTGCTCAAGGTATTCTGTTGCACCGTCTGCTAATTTGCGCCATTCATCGAGCTCGGCATTATAGCCTTCAGCGATCACACCACCATCACGAATAACAACTGGCGGATTTTCTTTAATTGCACGCTCTAACATATCACATACTTCGTCAATCGGAGCTGCGTATTGCGCCAGTTTTGCTAGATATGGATGGGTCAAAGAAGCGGTGACAGATTCTAGCTCTGGTAGCTGCTGCATGGCATTGCGAAGTCTAGCCATATCGCGAGGGCGAGCAGAGCGCAGTGCAAGGCGTGCTAAGATACGTTCAATATCACCAATTTGTTTTAACGTTGGTTGAAGATCGGCAAACAGCGCTTGTTCTTTAATCTCACCAATCGCATCAAGACGATTGTTTAACGTTTCAATGCAACGCATAGGCTGATGTAACCAACGCTTCAGCATTCGGCTGCCCATCGGCGTCGCACAATGGTCGAGTACCGCAGCGAGTGTGTTATCGGTTCCGCCTGCTAGATTTTGAGTAATTTCCAGGTTGCGTCGGGTAGCGGCATCAAGGATTACGGATTGGTCCTGATGATCAAACGTTAAAGAGCGAATATGAGGCAAAGCAGTGCGTTGTGTATCTTTCACATACTGGATCAAACAACCAGCAGCACATAACCCTAAGGACGCATGTTCTACGCCAAAACCAACCAAATCTTTGGTGCCAAACTGCTGATTGAGTTGTTGCTTAGCCGTATCAAGCTCAAACTCCCATACTGGGCGACGACGGTTACCGTTGCGGCTCGCCATTAAATGTACAGGTTCAAAATCTTCTGGGAATAGCAGCTCACGTGGTGCGGTACGTTGAAGCTCGGCTGTCATTGCTTCTTCGGTTTCTGGTTCTGTCAGTTGGAAGCGACCAGAAGTGACATCCAGCGTCGCATAACCGAACTTACCGTTGTGATGGTAAATTGCTGCGATTAAGTTATCGACACGCTCAGAAAGCAGTGCTTCATCCGTCACAGTACCTGGTGTCACGATACGCACAACTTTACGTTCTACCGGACCTTTGCTGGTGGCTGGATCGCCAATTTGTTCGCAGATTGCGACTGATTCACCAAGCTGAACAAGTTTTGCTAGATAGCCTTCTACTGCGTGAAATGGCACTCCCGCCATAGGAATAGGCTCTCCAGCTGACGAACCGCGCTTAGTTAGCGAAATATCAAGCAGTTGGGACGCTCGCTTTGCATCATCGTAAAAGAGTTCGTAGAAATCGCCCATGCGGTAGAACAGCAAAATCTCAGGGTTCTCAGCTTTTAGCTTGAGGTATTGCTGCATCATCGGAGTGTGTTTTTGTTCAGCTTTCACAGGTAAATTCTTTTGTTTATTTCCGTAGCGGCTTAGGATACGTGAATCCCTATCAAGTAAAAAGAGACAAAGGGCATTTTGGCTATGGAAAAAACAACAAAATTGAGCGCAGATTTAGGCGCATTATTGGCAAAGTATGGTCATGTTTTAACGACGGCAGAATCGTGCACGGGTGGCGGTGTTGCGACCGCTATTACAGATATTGCAGGCAGTTCAGGTTGGTTAGATAGAGCTTTTGTCACTTACAGCAACGAAGCCAAAATGGAAATGCTGGGTGTGAGAGTGGAAACCTTAGAGGAACATGGTGCCGTGAGTGAGCCTGTTGTGATTGAAATGGTGCAAGGTGCGCTTCAACACTCGAATGCCACTATTGGGGTTTCCATCAGTGGTGTTGCTGGACCGGGAGGAGGCAGTGATGAAAAGCCGGTTGGAACCGTCTGCTTTGCTTTTGCGGATAAGCACGACTGGCTCTTTGTTGAGACCATGCATTTTTCTGGTGACAGGGCGGAAGTTCGTCAACAAGCGGTGATGCATGCATTGACTCGATTGTATCAACATTTAATTTAGAATTTCTTACACTGTCTTAGCCCAGAATTGATAAGGGTTAGAGCCAATCCTTAGAAGCAGTGAACTAAATTTTTTCTATACAGGTATAGACACTGTATGAATCAACAGTATAATAACTTTCATTGCTGAGCAGGTTAGCTGCTTAAGAAAAATGAATTACTATTCGTCGCCCAAAGAAGATGAATAAATCGGAGAAAGTAATGGACGAGAACAAACAGAAAGCGCTCGCCGCTGCGCTAGGTCAAATTGAAAAGCAATTCGGTAAAGGCTCTATCATGCGCCTTGGTGATAACCGAGCAATGGACGTAGAAACCATCTCAACAGGCTCTCTTTCTCTTGATATCGCTTTGGGTGCAGGTGGTCTGCCAATGGGTCGTATCGTAGAAGTCTACGGTCCAGAATCTTCAGGTAAAACAACACTAACGCTTGAGCTTATCGCTGCTGCGCAACGTGAAGGTAAAACTTGTGCGTTTATCGATGCAGAGCACGCTCTGGATCCTGTCTACGCGAAGAAACTTGGTGTTGATATCGATGCGCTCTTGGTTTCTCAGCCAGACACTGGTGAGCAAGCACTAGAGATTTGTGATGCACTAGCTCGCTCTGGCGCTATCGACGTAATGGTTGTTGACTCAGTTGCGGCGCTAACACCAAAAGCAGAAATTGAAGGCGAAATGGGCGACAGCCACATGGGTCTGCAAGCACGTATGCTTTCTCAAGCGATGCGTAAGCTAACAGGTAACCTAAAACAGTCTAACTGTATGTGTATCTTCATCAACCAAATCCGTATGAAGATTGGTGTGATGTTCGGTAACCCAGAAACGACCACGGGTGGTAACGCACTTAAATTCTACGCTTCTGTTCGTCTTGATATTCGTCGTACTGGCGCAATCAAAGAAGGTGACGAAGTCGTTGGTAACGAAACTCGCATCAAAGTAGTTAAGAACAAGATTGCTGCACCGTTTAAAGAAGCCAATACGCAAATCATGTACGGCCAAGGCTTTAACCGCGAAGGTGAGCTGGTAGATCTAGGCGTGAAGCACAAACTGGTTGAAAAAGCTGGTGCTTGGTACAGCTACCAAGGCGATAAGATTGGTCAAGGTAAAGCGAACGCATGCAACTACCTACGTGAGCATCCTGAAGTGGCTAAAACCATCGATACTAAATTGCGTGAAATGTTGTTAGCGCCAGCCCTTGCGGAAGCTCCTGAAGCAGGCGAGGCGCCTGAGCAAGCTGAAGAGTTTTAATCCCTTCACAGATTAAAAAGTGATAAAGCCCTGCAATGCGGGGCTTTGTTGTATTTATTGACATCAAAAATCGAATCATCACAAAGGCCATTGAGAGTCTGTACAGCAAAAATACTTTTAGGATCACCATGTACCAAAAGCGCCAGACACCAACATTATCGAGCAAAGAGGCGGCTATCCAACTGCTTAGCCGTCGCGATCATGGTCAGTATGAGCTGTACCAAAAACTGTCGATGAAAGGCTATGAAGCATCAGACATCGAAATCGCGATTAATTTTTGCTTAGACCATAACTATTTAGATGATTTACGTTATGCGAAGAGCCAAATTCGGCAGCATGTATACAAAGGACATGGAGAGCGTCGAATTCGCCAAGAGTTAAACCAGAAACGTGTTGCGGAATCGGTGATTGAGCAAGCCATGGCTGAAGAACCACAAGACTGGTTTGAACTTGCTAAGCAGGCGGCAGAAAAGAAATTCAAAGGCGTCAAAGCCAAGGACCAAAAAGAATACGCAAAACAAGTCCGTTTTCTACAATACCGAGGCTACAGTTTCGACCAAATTAGCTATGCGCTTGCCTTTGAAGACCAAGATTAGCGTTGATCCAATTGCGCTGATTTTTGTTTTGCTTCAAATTTTTTCTTCTGCTCCCTCTTTTCCTCAAGAAAACTAGTCTCAGCTGTTTGCATGATCTACAATACGGCAAAATTCTAACTCGACTATTTTCAGGAAGAGCTGCATGTACATGAGCACTGACGAGGTTCGTAACGCGTTCCTCAAGTTCTTTGAAAGCAAAGGACACCAAATCGTAGAAAGTTCATCGTTAGTTCCACATAACGACCCAACCCTGCTGTTCACAAACGCAGGTATGAACCAATTTAAAGATTGTTTCTTAGGCTTAGAAAAACGAGCCTATACTCGAGCGACTACGGCTCAACGTTGTGTACGTGCTGGTGGTAAACACAACGACCTGGAAAATGTTGGCTTTACCGCTCGTCACCACACATTCTTTGAAATGCTAGGCAACTTCAGCTTTGGCGACTATTTCAAAGAAGATGCGATTTCATTTGCTTGGGAATTCCTAACCGAAGTTCTTAAACTGCCTGCGGATCGTCTATTGGTAACCGTTTACGAAACCGATGACGAAGCATTCGACATCTGGAACAAAAAAGTTGGCGTGCCTGCTGATCGTATCGTGCGCATTGGTGACAAAGAAGGTGGCAAGCCTTACGAGTCTGATAACTTCTGGCAAATGGGCGACACTGGTCCTTGTGGTCCATGTACTGAAATCTTCTACGATCACGGTGAACACATCTGGGGTGGTCGTCCTGGCACGCCTGAAGAAGATGGTGACCGCTTCATCGAGATCTGGAACAACGTATTCATGCAGTTCAACCGTCACGCAGACGGCACTATGGAACCGCTACCAAAACCATCGGTAGATACTGGTATGGGTATCGAGCGTATCTCTGCAATCATGCAAGGCGTTCACTCAAACTACGAAATCGATGTATTCCAAACTCTTATCAAAGCAGCGGCTGAAGTCATTGGTTATGAAGATCTATCGAACCAATCGCTACGCGTTATTGCTGACCACATCCGTTCATGTTCATTCTTGATTGTTGATGGTGTGATGCCTTCAAACGAAGGTCGTGGTTACGTACTACGTCGTATCATTCGTCGTGCCGTACGTCATGGTAACAAGCTAGGTGCACAAGGTGCATTCTTCTATAAGCTTGTTGGCGTATTAGCAGAAGTGATGGGTACAGCAGGCGAAGAGCTGAAGCGTCAACAAGCAGTGGTTGAAAAAGTACTGCGTATCGAAGAAGAAAACTTCGGTCGTACACTTGAGCGCGGTATGGTAATTCTTAACGAAGCATTAGATAACCTAGATGGCAAAGTGTTAGACGGCGAAACGGTATTCAAGCTTTACGATACTTACGGCTTCCCAGCAGACCTCACTAACGACGTTGCACGTGAGCGTGAGTTCGCGATCGACGAAGAGGGTTTCGAAAAAGCGATGGAAGAGCAGCGTCAACGTGCGCGTGAAGCTGGTCAATTCGGTACAGATTATAACGCAGCAATCAAAGTTGATACGCAAACAGAGTTCTGTGGTTACACAGGTACTAAAGGTTCTAGCTCAGTCGCAGCGATGTTCGTTGAAGGCAACGAAGTAGATTCACTATCTGCAGGCGATAAAGCTATCATCGTGCTTGGTGAAACGCCATTCTACGCAGAGTCAGGCGGTCAGTGTGGTGACGCGGGTGAAATCCGTACTGAGTCTGGTGTGTTCCGCGTTGAAGACACTCAAAAACTCGGTAACGCAATCGCACACCACGGTGTAATGGCAGAAGGCGTGCTAGCGAAAGGTGACGAAGTGGCAACCATCGTTGACGCAGAGCGTCGCGCAGCTATCTCTCTTAACCACTCAGCGACGCACTTGCTACACGCAGCACTACGCCAAGTTCTTGGTGAGCACGTAACGCAGAAAGGTTCATTAGTGAAAGCTGACAGCCTGCGTTTCGACTTCTCACACCTAGAAGCAGTAGCTGCAGCAGAGCTGAAAGAAGTTGAGCGTCTAGTAAACGCACAAATTCGTCGTAACCACACGATTGAAACCAATGTGATGGACATTGAGTCTGCTAAGAAGAAAGGTGCAATGGCATTGTTTGGTGAGAAGTACGATGACGAAGTTCGCGTGCTATCTATGGGCGATTTCTCTACTGAGCTTTGTGGTGGTATTCACGCATCAAGCACGGGTGATATTGGTCTATTCAAAATCACATCAGAAAGCGGTATTGCAGCCGGTATTCGTCGTATTGAAGCGGTAACAGGCGAGGCGGCATTAGACGCCATTGAAGCTCAAAATGCGAAGTACGAAGAAAAACTGGCGGAATCGGCTCAAAAAGCAAAAGCACTAGAGAAAGAAGTGCAGAAGCTAAAAGATAAGATGGCAGCCGCAGAAAGCGCTAACATCATGGGCAAAGCGGTTGAAGTAAATGGCACAAAAGTTCTAGTTGCGGCCCTTGAAGGTGCTGATAGCAAGAACCTACGTACCATGGTTGATGACATCAAGAATCAAATGGGTTCTGGTGTTGTACTGCTTGCAAACGTAACGGGTGACAAGGTTGGCTTGATTGCTGGTGTGACTAAAGATCTCACTGGTAAAGTAAAAGCAGGTGATCTGGTTAAAATGGTTGCAGAGCAAGTCGGTGGTAAGGGCGGTGGTCGTCCAGACATGGCTCAAGCCGGTGGTACTGATGTTTCAGCACTACCAGAGGCAATCAAAACAGTTCAGCCTTGGCTAGAAGAGCGTTTATAAGCTCTTAACTAATAAAATTACGCTCAATCAAGTTTCTTTGATTGAGCGTAATTTTTTTTAGCAACCAAGTGGTTTAATTGACCAAAAGTTAACCGAGTCATTTAAGCTGCTTGGTTTTTGTTGTAACTACTGCTTATATAATTTTTCTCAAAGGAAATATTTAAGATGTAAGCAGTTCTAAAGAGACTTCGGTCTTGGGAAGGTGAAGACTGGTGAAAAAGCCCCTTATCGTGCAAAAGTTTGGCGGAACCTCTGTGGGTTCAATTGAAAGAATCCACCAAGTCGCTGAACACATCATTAAGGCGAAAAATGATGGCAATCAAGTTGTTGTTGTCGTGTCTGCAATGTCAGGCGAAACAAACAGACTGATGGATCTCGCTAAACAGATAGATAGCGTACCTACAGCTCGAGAACTTGATGTTTTGCTCTCTGCTGGTGAGCAAGTGTCAATGGCACTGTTAGCCATGACTTTGAATAAAATGGGTCATGCTGCGCGCTCGCTTACCGGAGCACAGGCGAATATTGTGACGGATAATCAACACAATGACGCAACGATTAAACACATTGATACCACGACAATTATGGGATTGCTTGAGCAAGACCAAATCGTGATTGTTGCGGGCTTTCAAGGTGTGAATGAGAACGGGGATATCACCACATTAGGTCGAGGTGGCTCAGATACGAGCGCTGTGGCACTGGCGGGCGCATTGCGCGCTGACGAGTGTCAAATCTTTACCGACGTTGATGGTATTTATACTTGTGACCCACGTGTAGTGAAAAATGCGCGCAAATTGGCGGTTATCGATTTTCCTTCAATGGAAGCGATGGCAAGCCGAGGCGCAAAAGTATTACATTTACCTTCAGTGCAATTTGCATGGAAGAATAATGTGCCACTACGCGTGCTTTCGACATTTGATGTTAATGAAGGCAGTTTGGTAAAGGGGGAGTCAGGCAATCAAGCCGTCTCTGGTATAGCCATTCAACGTGACCTTGCCATTATCGAAGTCGATAAAGAACATTTATCTAGTGCTACAAAACAATGTCAGATGTTGGGTATAGACATTTGGAATGTGATCGAGGAAGCAGAACGGGCAGGTATCATGATAAAACAAGATGCATGTGCCAAGTTCGATCTGGTGTTCAGCGACAAAATCCGTAATAGTGAAGTGGTAAGCCTGTTGACCGCAGTGGGGCTTGAGGCCAATGGAATGGTAGAGCACGCATGCGATTTGTTGGCAAAGCGAGATATTGAGATCAATTTCAGCGCAACGAATGCACTCACTATGATGCTAGTTTTAGCACCCGAATGTGTGGATACAGCAGCAAACATTCTGCATGATGCTTACATTACGTCTAGTGAAGCATTAAACATTCAACAAAAACATGCCTTTTTAGGCTGATTTTCGCTAACAAGGTAGTTTACGAAAATATAACTTTTGTTGGATAATAGCTTTGTAGCAAGAAAATTTAGAGATTACTCAAGGAGCAAAGAATGCTAATTTTGACTCGCCGCGTAGGCGAAACACTGATGATTGGTGATGAAGTGACTGTAACTGTACTAGGTGTGAAAGGTAACCAAGTACGTATCGGCGTTAACGCTCCGAAAGAGGTTTCAGTTCACCGTGAAGAAATCTACATGCGCATTCAAGCTGAAAAAGGCAATGGCAACGTTGCTTCAGGTAACTACTAAGTCGCTCCTGTTTACAGAGCTTAGTTTGAATGAAAAAGGCTAACCGAAGGGTTGGCCTTTTTAGTCTTTAATGTTTTTGAAGATTTGCGGAAACCATTGTGTTGAGTGTGGCCGTGAATCCGTCAATATTGTTGAATCGAACACCAGGAAGTTGTTTGAAAATAAATGTCTTTTTTTCAGGGAAGACTCTCTTTTTTTCATCATAATAGAGTGGTAAAGTTCGTTTAATAGTCACTTTGATTAAATCAGCAACGGTTAAGTCAGTTTCGTGGATTTTTTCAAAGAAAGTGTTTGACATATTTTCGGTAAAACGTAATATGTGCCTCCGCAAGACGGTGAGGTGGCCGAGAGGCTGAAGGCGCTCCCCTGCTAAGGGAGTATACGGTTTATCCCGTATCGAGGGTTCGAATCCCTCCCTCACCGCCATTCTTGCAACGTTGAGAAATCAACAAAAAAGTGCGTCCTTAGCTCAGCTGGATAGAGTACCTGGCTACGAACCAGGCGGTCGGAGGTTCGAATCCTCCAGGACGCGCCATATCTCTTTTGAGATATAACAATGAAAACGGTGAGGTGGCCGAGAGGCTGAAGGCGCTCCCCTGCTAAGGGAGTATACGGTTTATCCCGTATCGAGGGTTCGAATCCCTCCTTCACCGCCATTCATTGACTGGCCCGATGGCCTTTTTTTTGTTTCGTAAGAAATGAATGTGATTTGCTTCACAACTTCCTAGCAAGAAGATCTGCGCGTCCTTAGCTCAGCTGGATAGAGTACCTGGCTACGAACCAGGCGGTCGGAGGTTCGAATCCTCCAGGACGCGCCACTATTTAATAATTCGTTTGATAAACGGGTTATACAAAGTAAAATAAGATTATTGCGCGTCCTTAGCTCAGCTGGATAGAGTACCTGGCTACGAACCAGGCGGTCGGAGGTTCGAATCCTCCAGGACGCGCCACTTATTAAAGGGTATTGCCCTGATGTTGACGAAAGTTGATATCGAAAATTGCGCGTCCTTAGCTCAGCTGGATAGAGTACCTGGCTACGAACCAGGCGGTCGGAGGTTCGAATCCTCCAGGACGCGCCACTTATTGAAGGGTAATGCCCTGATGTTGACGAAAGTTGATATCGAAAATTGCGCGTCCTTAGCTCAGCTGGATAGAGTACCTGGCTACGAACCAGGCGGTCGGAGGTTCGAATCCTCCAGGACGCGCCATTTACTGAAAAAGCCTCGTAATTGCGAGGTTTTTTTGTATCTGGACATCAGGAACTATAGCCTAGAGTTGTTAGAGGCAATGCCCTTCTTTTCCAAAAGCGAATATGTGCTTATCTAAGCAATTTGGAACAAAGTTTCTGCTGTAGTTTGTGAATCCACCCTTACTATCTCTCCTGTATATTGATTTCCGTTTCTTTCACTTTAACTGTTCAAATGTAACTTCTTTGTTTTTTATTTGTTTGTTAATTGTTGCTAAATGGCACCCTTTTGTTTTTATTAGCTTTTATGTGTAAATCTCGATTTGGTTTTGAAATCCAAATCGCAGTTTTTATTTATGTCCTCCTTTACTCTGTTCGTAAGGAGATAGCAGATTCGCAGTAATTATTTTGTCATGAACTGTGATCTGGGTAGTGAATAAATAATCATTTATCAGGATTATTACAAACCTTCCTTAAACAAAATTGACAAAATTTAACCAATCGAGATAATCCATTGGTCGGGATTTGACGCTATTAAAGTCCTGCACGTTGTCAGGATGACAAAGAAAGGAAGCAACATGACTAATATAGGAAGCCTGCTAGTAGATGCGGCCACCCTGATGCTAACGGGGATGGCGGTCGTATTTATTTTCCTCACTATTCTTGTTTATCTCGTTCGGCTAATGTCGAAATTGGTACCAGAAGAAGTACCAGAGCCGATCGCAGCACCAAAAACAAATACTAATATTCAATCAACCTCTTCAGCTGTTAGTCCACAAGTAGTGGCGGCGATCTCGGCTGCGATTCATAAACATCGCGCCTCATTCGCGAAGTAGCCGAACCAGGATTAAAAAGGAGTTTAAGAGCATGTCTAAACCACTAGCTATTACAGATGTGGTCCTTCGTGATGCCCATCAATCACTATTTGCTACGCGTATGCGTATTGAGGATATGCTGCCTATCGCAGCTGAGTTGGATAAGGTTGGTTACTGGTCTCTAGAGACTTGGGGTGGCGCAACGTTTGATTCTTGTATTCGATTCTTAGGGGAAGATCCTTGGGAGCGTTTACGTGAGCTGAAAAAAGCGATGCCCAATACGCCAATGCAAATGCTACTGCGTGGTCAAAACCTTTTAGGATACCGCCATTATGCCGACGACGTAGTAGAGAAGTTCGTTGAACGCGCGCATGCTAACGGTATGGACGTGTTCCGTATCTTTGATGCAATGAATGACGTGCGAAACTTCCAGAAGGCCGTTAAAGCAACGGTCGATGTTGGCGCACATGCTCAAGGTACGCTGTCTTACACAACAAGCCCTGTGCATAACGCAGACACTTGGGTTGACTTGGCAAAACGCCTAGAGGATTTAGGTTGTCATTCACTGTGTATTAAAGATATGTCTGGCTTACTCAAGCCTTATGAAGCGGAAGAGCTTATCACGCGTATCAAAGCATCTTGTGATGTGCCATTAGCACTTCATTGTCACGCGACGACAGGCTTGTCTACTGCGACAGCGGTAAAAGCAGTTGAAGCTGGTATTGATATTCTCGATACAGCGATTTCTTCAATGAGTTGTACCTATGGTCACACACCGACTGAAACGGTAGTCGCGATGCTAGAAGGAACCGAGCGAGATACGAATTTGAAGCTCGAGCAACTAGAACCTATCGCCGCGTATTTCCGTGAAGTACGTAAGAAGTACGCGAAGTGGGAAGGTCAGTTGAAAGGTGTAGACTCTCGCATCCTGATTGCTCAAGTGCCTGGCGGCATGCTGACTAACATGGAAGGCCAGTTGAAAGAACAGGGCGCGGCGGATCGCATTGATGAAGTCTTAGAAGAGATCCCTCGTGTTCGCGAAGATCTTGGTTTCATTCCATTGGTGACTCCAACTTCGCAGATCGTCGGAACGCAAGCGGTGATTAACGTGCTTACTGGCGAACGCTATAAGAGCATTACTAAGGAAACTGCTGGTCTATTGAAAGGCGAATACGGTCAAGCGCCAGCCGAGTTAAATGCAGAGCTGCAAGCTAAAGTACTTGATGGCAAAGAGCCTATTACTTGTCGTCCTGCCGATTTGCTTGAGCCTGAAATGGAGACGCTTACTGTTGATCTGATGGAGAAAGCGAAATCAGAAGGTATTAAGCTAGCAAGTGAGCGTGTTGATGATGTACTTACTTATGCGCTTTTCCCTCAAGTTGGTCTCAAGTTCCTTAAGAATCGTGACAACCCAGAAGCATTTGAACCTGCACCAACGCTAGAAGCCGCGAAGCCTGCCGTACCTGCGGCGCAACCAGCAACTGGCGGCGTAGAAACTTATAGCGTACGTGTTGACGGACAGGTGTATGAGGTGGAAGTTGGTCCTCAAGGCGAGCTAACCTCTGTCGCTCCTTCTGCGGCGCCTGCAAAATCGACGGCACCTAGCGCACCTTCTAGCGCATCTGCTGAAGCGGTGCCTGCTCCTCTTGCCGGTAACATCTTTAAAGTGAATGTTCAGCCTGGCGCTGAAGTGGCTGAAGGCGATGTACTACTGATTCTTGAAGCAATGAAGATGGAAACAGAAGTGCGTGCGGCGCGTGGTGGTGTGGTTCAAGAGTTGAACGTTAAAGAAGGCGATGCTGTCACAGTAGGTGCGCCTCTGTTGAGCCTGGCGTAAGGGAGTATCATGGACGGATTGTTAACCCTTTGGGCAGAAACAGGGATCGCTAACTTCGAGTTCGGCCAAATCTGTATGATGCTGGTTGGTTGTACCTTGCTGTTTTTGGCAATCAAAAAAGGCTTTGAGCCTTTACTGTTATTGCCGATTGGTTTTGGTGCTATCTTGGCGAATATTCCAAATGCTGGCTTTACTGAGCCTGGCGGCTTGCTCTACTACGTTTACTACATTGGGATTGAATCGGGTGTGTTCCCGTTGTTGATCTTCATGGGTGTGGGTGCGATGACCGACTTTGGTGCTTTGATCGCAAACCCAAAAACGTTGTGGCTAGGTGCGGCAGCTCAGTTTGGTATTTTTGCGACACTGTTTGGCGCTATTTTGCTCAACTATGTACCTGGTATGGAGTTCTCCATGGCGGATGCATCGTCTATCGCCATCATCGGTGGTGCGGATGGCCCAACGGCGATTTTCTTAGCAAGTAAGTTATCACCAGACCTGCTTGGTGCGATTGCTGTAGCCGCGTACAGCTACATGGCTTTAGTGCCAATCATTCAGCCGCCAATCATGAAGGCGCTAACCACTAAGGAAGAACGTGAGATTCAAATGGCGCAACTGCGTCACGTGGGTAAATGGGAAAAGGTATTGTTCCCGATGGCAGTATTACTCATGACGATTCTTTTCCTACCTTCAGCAACGCCTCTTGTCGGTATGTTCTGTCTTGGTAACTTAATGCGTGAAGCGGGTGTGGTCGATCGTCTATCGAAAACCGCACAAAATGAGCTGATCAACATCGTGACGATCTTCTTGGGCTTAGGGGTTGGCTCGAAGCTGCAAGCGGATCAATTCCTGAACTTAGAAACATTAGGCATTCTAGGGCTTGGTGCGGTTGCGTTTAGTATTGGCACGGGTGCTGGTGTGCTAATGGCTAAGTTGCTGAACAAGTTCTCAAAAGAAGACATCAACCCACTTATCGGTGCGGCTGGCGTTTCTGCGGTACCAATGGCCGCGCGTGTGGTGAACAAGGTCGGCTTACAAGCTAACCCGCAAAACTTCTTGTTGATGCATGCGATGGGACCAAACGTAGCTGGTGTATTGGGATCAGCGGTTGCCGCTGGTATCTTGCTAGCACTTGTCGGCTAGTCATTACCGAAAATGGAATGATCAACCAATTTACAAAATCACGATTAACTTCGGTTAACAAAATGGTTTATAGTCAAAGGGATGCTTTCGCATCCCTTTTTGTTTTCTTGCAGGGAATGGTTTATGGAACACAAACAGATCGTTATCACTGAATTTGGTGATGCCAACGTACTCGCGATTCAACATGCTTCTACACCATCACCACAGCCTGGTGAAGTCTTAGTAAAAGTCGCTTTTTCAGGCGTAAATCCTATTGATGTTAAAACTCGAGCCGGACTCGGTTGGGCAGCTGCGCAAAACAAGGATAATTTACCTTGGGTACCAGGTTACGACATCTCAGGAAAAGTCGTGTCCTGTGGAGACGGGGCGTCGCGTTTTAATGATGGTGATGAGGTGGCTGGATTTATCGGTTTCCCAGTCCGAGGCGGTGGGTACAGTCAGTACGTATGTGTTCCAGAAGCTGAGTTAAGTCATGTTCCTAGTTCAGTTACTTTAGAGGCTGCCGCAGCATTACCGTTGGCTGGCCAAACTGCGGCACAAGCACTTAGCAAAGCCAATGTGACAGAAAACGATCGCGTACTTATCCTCGCAGGAGCCGGTGGCGTTGGACACCTAGCGGTACAAATCGCGGTCGCGACTAAAGCGGAAGTCTTTACAACCTGCAGTGAACGAAATTTAGACTACCTGGCTACCCTTGGCGCTCACGCAGTGAACTATCAATTTGCACCAGTGTCAGAACGTGTTGAAGATGTTGATGTTTTGATTGATTTAGTAGGCGGAGATGCTGCGTTAGACGCGCTTAAATGCCTGAAAGACAATGCGAGAGTCATCACCGTTCCAACCATAACAGCTGAGCTGATTTGTGAAAAAGCCAAACTCCTAGGCTTTGAGGCTAGTGGCATGTTGGTTGAACCAGATCCTGCGCAGTTAGATACCTTGTTGTACATGGTCGGCGTTGGTTTACTGAAGACTGAAATTCAACAGGTTTATCCTATGAGTGATGTAATTGGTGCTCACCAGCAGGTCGAATCAGGAAGAACCAGAGGCAAGGTGTTGCTTGATATGACATGCTAGAAGCATTTAATACGAGCTTTGAAAGTTTAGCGCTTTGGTTTTCAGATTCAGCATTATGGGTGCTTTTCATGACCGGTTTTCTCAGTGCCACTTTGTTACCTGGTGGTTCTGAGGCGGGCTTAGTTGCCACTCTCTCATTAAATCAATATTCCGTTTCGTCAATTATTATGGTCGCCACTATCGGCAATACGCTTGGTGGCTTAACAAATTATTGGCTTGGCTTGTGGATTCCCAACAAAGCACAAGAGGAAAAGCACGGTCATACCGCATTAAAGTGGCTCTCTAAGTATGGCTATTGGGGATTGTTTTTTAGCTGGTTACCTGTAATTGGAGACCCGCTGTGTTTAGCCGCAGGGTGGCTAAGAATGAAGTTTCTGCCTTGCGTGATTTTAATATTTTTAGGAAAGGCTGCTAGGTATAGCTTACTTGCGGCCATCTATCTCGGATTATTTTAAGGAAAGTACATGAAGATGTTTTGGGTTGGCACGTGCTCACTATTGGTGATCACGGGCTGTGCATCAAATACGCCAGTTTCATCACTGCCGAAAGGGGTAACTTTCGTTGAGTCATCGAAAGCTGAAGAAGGCAAAGTTAAGATTCCTTACCAAAAGTATAAACTCGATAATGGCTTAACGGTGATCTTAGCTCCTGAAGATTCTGACCCATTGGTCCATGTGGATGTGACTTACCATGTTGGTTCGGCTCGTGAAGAAGTGGGTAAGTCTGGTTTTGCGCATTTCTTTGAGCACATGATGTTCCAAGGTTCAGAGAACGTTGGTGACCAAGAGCACTTCAGAATCATTACAGAGGCTGGCGGTACGTTAAATGGTACGACAAACCGTGATCGTACTAACTACTTTGAAACTGTCCCGGCTAACCAGCTAGAGAAAATGCTGTGGTTAGAGTCTGACCGTATGGGCTTTTTGCTGGATGCGGTTTCTCAACGCAAATTTGAAATTCAGCGTTCTACTGTAAAAAATGAGCGAGCTCAGCGTTACGATAATCGTCCTTATGGCTTAATTTGGGAGCGCATGTCTGAAGCGCTATATCCTGAAGGTCATCCGTATTCGTGGCAAACCATTGGTTATGTTGAAGATCTTGACCGTGTTGATGTGAACGACCTCAAAGCGTTTTTCTTGCGTTGGTATGGCCCAAACAATGCGACTATCACGATCGGTGGTGACTTAGACGTTGAACAAACTCTTGAGTGGGTAAATAAGTACTTCGGTTCGATTCCTCGTGGGCCAGAGGTTGAAAATGCGCCGAAACAACCTGCAAAGCTGCAAGAAGACAAATACATCACGCTAGAAGATCGGATTCAACAACCGATGGTGATGATCGCGTGGCCAACAACTTACAACGGCGAAGAAAGCCAAGCGTCTCTCGATACGCTATCTGAAGTGCTAGGTGGCGGTACAAACAGCGTGCTCTACCAAGACTTAGTCAAGACTCAAAAAGCCGTCGATGCGGGCTCATTCCATGACTGTGCAGAACTGGCGTGTAACTTTTACGTTTATGCAATGGGTGACTCTGGGGACAAAGGCGATCTATCAAAACTGTACGACGAGCTTTTACAGTCACTCAATCAGTTTGCTGAAAAAGGCGTGACAGAAGATCGCCTTGAACAATTGAAGGGTAAGGCGGAAGCGGATGCTATTTTTGCATTAGAAAGTGTTAAAGGCAAAGTAACGCAGTTGGCATCCAACGAGACATTCTTCGGCGATCCAGACCGTCTTGAGCAACAACTTGAGCAGATCCGCGCAGTGACACCTGCATCGGTAGAAAAAGCGTATACGGATTTTATCCAAGGTAAGAACAAAGTGACCCTAAGCGTGGTACCAAAAGGAAAAACTGACCTTGTCGTAAAACCAGCGACCTTTGTGACGCCAAAGCGTACGCTACCAGAATACGAGAAGATCACTGATGATCAATTGGCGTATCGTCGTGCGACCGATAACTTCGATCGCTCTGTGCAACCGCCTGTAGGGGAGCCAGTGAAAGCGACGATGCCTGAGTTGTACGAGCTTCATTTCAATAATGGCTCGGAATTGCTTGGCGCGGTTAGCGATGAAACACCAACGGTCATGATGCAGTTTAGTTTACCCGCGGGAACACGTTTTGTTGAAAAGGGCAAAGAAGGTCTTGCCCAATTGACCGCCGCGATGTTGCAAGAAGGCACAACGAAACGTAGTGTCGAAGAGATTCAAGCTGAGCTCGATAAACTAGGTAGTGTCATCTCCGTGAATGTAACGGGCTACACAACAAACATCAGCGTTTCTGCTTTAGAAAAGAACTTAGAGCCGACGTTGAAAATTGTCGAAGAGATGTTGCTGTCTCCTGCATTTAAGCAAGCAGACTTCGAGCGTGTGAAGATGCAAGCGCTAGAAGGTCTTGTGTATGAGCATCAAAACCCAAGTTGGATGGCATCACAAGCGACTCGCCAGGTGCTTTATGGGGACTCTGTCTTTGCTCGACCAAAAGACGGCACGCAAGCAGGTGTTAGTGCACTAACGTTGGATGATGTCCGTGAATTCTACTCGAAGCATTACACGCCACAAAGTGCGCAAATCGTCGTTGTTGGTGACATTGATCAACAGGAAATTGAACAGCAACTGACGTTCTGGAAAAACTGGCAGGATGAAGCTGCGCCATTGTATGCACCGCAAAGCATCGCTGCATTAGGTGAGCAAAAGATCCATCTTGTTGATAAACCAGGTGCACCACAAAGTGTGGTCATGATGGTTCGTCAGGGTATGCCTTACGATGCAACGGGCGATTTTTACCTAAGCCAACTGGCAAACTTCAACTTAGCTGGAAACTTCAATAGCCGCATTAACCAAAACCTACGTGAAGACAAGGGTTACACATACGGCGCTTACGGCTACTTCTCTGGAAATCCAGAAACTGGCTCGGTTGTTTTCACCGCGCAAGTACGAGCGGATGCAACGGTTGCTTCGATCATTGAGATGGAAAATGAGCTAAATGAATACTCGCAGTCAGGAATTACTGATGAAGAGATGAAATTTATGCGTCAAGCGGTCGGTCAAAAAGATGCACTGAAATATGAAACGCCAACACAAAAAGCGGAACTCATCAGTGATATTCTTAAGTACAACCTCGATCAAGATTACTTGCAGCAAAGAAACGCTATCGTAGAAAAAGTCGATAAGCAGACTTTGAATGCACTGGCTCAAAAGTGGTTTGATCCAAATGACTATCAAATTATCGTCGTTGGTGATGCTAAATCACTGCGTCCTCAATTAGAAAAGTTGGGGAAAGACGTAGAAGAGCTTGAAATCATTCGATAGAGTACACATTTAATAGCGGAGAAACGTTTCTCCGCTATTCATCTAGATAAGCGACTTTTCGTGGGTTATTTATCTAGATGCATTAAATATCAATAACTTAGCTTACGCTTGTCCTTTGTGATAAGTGTCCTGCTCCCAATATAAGCGAACCTCATTTTGACTGATTTTGCTGCGCGACTAAAAAAAGTTGCATCAAACCCCGAAGTATTTAAGCAGTTTGGACGCGGTGTTGAGCGAGAAACTTTGCGCTATCGTCAGGATGGACATCTAGCAACAACACCTCATCCAGAAGGGTTAGGCTCAGCGTTCACAAACCAATGGATCACGACTGATTTTTCTGAATCATTGTTAGAGTTCATTACTCCTGTGTCACATGAAATTCCAGAACTGATGGCACAACTGAAAGATATCCATCACTTCACGCAGACAAAAATGGGTGAAGAAAAGATGTGGCCTCTTTCTATGCCATGTTATGTTGGCTCGGAAGAGGATATTCAGCTTGCTCAGTACGGCTCTTCGAATGCAGCAAAAATGAAAACCCTGTACCGAGAAGGCCTAAAACGCCGCTATGGCAGCCTGATGCAAATCATTTCAGGTGTGCATTTTAACTTCTCGTTCCCTGAGACATTTTGGGATGCGCTATACGGCGAGCAAGATGAACAAGCCCGCCAAGATGCTAAGTCTGATGCCTACTTTGCGCTGATCCGTAACTATTACCGTTTTGGTTGGATGATTCCGTATTTCTTCGGCGCATCGCCAGCGTTATGCGGCTCTTTTATTCAAGGTCGTGAAACCGATCTGCCATTCGAGAAAATTGGCGGCACTTTGTATTTGCCGAAATCGACGTCTTTGCGTTTGAGCGATCTGGGCTACACCAATAGTGCGCAAAGTGTACTGAAAATTGGCTTTAACAGCATTGATCAGTATCTGGATGGTTTGAGCGATGCGATTCGTCACCCATCAGAAGAGTTTGCGAAAATAGGCGTCAAAGTGGACGGTGAATACCGCCAGCTTAATTCCAATATTTTACAAATTGAGAACGAGCTATACGCTCCAATTCGCCCGAAACGCGTGTCGAAAAGTGGTGAGAAGCCTTCAGATGCGTTACGACGCGGTGGGGTTGAGTACATTGAAGTTCGCTCTCTAGACGTTAACCCATTCAGCGCAGTGGGGTTGGATGAAGAGCAAGTACGATTCCTTGATCTCTTCCTGACTTGGGCGGCCTTGTCAGACTCGGATCCAATGGACAACTGTGAATTAGAGTGTTGGCGCGACAACTGGAACAAAGTCATTGTTTCTGGTCGTGAAAAAGGGCTAATGCTTCAAATTGGTTGCCAAGGTGAACGTCTATCTCTGCAAGATTGGGCGCATCGAGTGTTTGTCGAGCTGCGTCAGATAGCACAGCAAATGGATATGGCTGCTGGTGGCAGTGCATACCAAGATGTGTGTAATAAACTCGAGACATGGATTGATAACCCAGAACTAACGATTTCAGGTCAACTATTAGAGCTGACGAAAGAGCTTGGTGGGTTAGGTAAAGTCGGCTGTGCGCTTGGCATGAAGTACCGCGAGGAAAATCTAGCTCACGGTTATCAGTACTACTCGCAAGATACGATGGAAACGGAAGTGGCGTCGTCAGTAGAAAAGCAAAAGCAAGCGGAACAAAGTGACACGCTATCTTTTGATGATTTTTTGGAAGATTACTTTGCTTATCTGAAGCAGTAGTGAATAGGTAAAGGTTGGGTGGGATTGAACATTAAACCGTTAGTAGTATCGGTACTCGGAAGCATGTTACTTACAGGTTGTGCCACGGCACCGCCAAAGCAGCAGAATAATTTATGTGAGATATTTCGAGAGAAATCCGGCTGGTATGATGATGCCAAAGATATGGAAGAAAAGTGGGGAACCCCCATTCATGTCGCTATGGCTATCATTAAACAAGAAAGCAGCTTTCGGCACGATGCGAAACCACCCAAAGACTATTTATTGGGATTTATCCCTTGGGGACGAGTTAGCAGTGCGTATGGTTACGCTCAAGCTCAAGATCCTGCTTGGGAAGATTTCCAAGATGCGACGGGTCAGGGCGGTTCTCGTACCAACTTTGATGATTCAATGATGTTTGTCGGTTGGTATACTCACGAAACGAGGCGCCAACTAGGGATTTCGTTATGGGACCCATACAGTCAATATCTGGCTTATCATGAAGGTCGAGGTGGGTACAAGCGAGGTACTTATAAGCGAAAGCCCAGTTTGATCAAAGTCGCTCGACGTGTTGAACAAACTGCAAAAACTTATGGCTGGCAGCTGAAGCAATGTCGTCAGGAATTGGAAGACAACAGCAGCTGGTTCTTTTAACCCACAGCCTGTTTATGTGCTGAAGGGATGAATGACATTTATCCAGTACCGAGAGGTATTGGAGTTACAATCAGGAGAGATGTAATGCCTTTACTCGATAGTTTTACCGTGGACCACACTCGCATGAATGCACCGGCAGTGCGAGTGGCGAAGACCATGCAGACCCCAAAAGGGGACACGATTACTGTCTTCGATTTACGCTTTACCGCGCCAAACAAAGACATCCTTTCTGAAAAAGGTATTCATACACTAGAGCACCTTTATGCAGGCTTTATGCGCAATCACCTAAACAGCGATTCTGTTGAGATCATCGATATTTCGCCTATGGGTTGCCGCACGGGCTTTTACATGAGCCTGATTGGCACTCCATCAGAGCAGCAAGTAGCGGATGCTTGGATTGCGGCCATGGAAGACGTACTAAAGGTAGAAAGCCAGAACAAGATCCCTGAACTCAACGAATACCAATGTGGCACGGCAGCGATGCACTCTTTAGAAGAAGCACAACAGATCGCAAAGAGCATTTTGGATGCTGGTGTATCGGTGAACAAAAATGATGAACTTGCTTTGCCTGAATCGATGCTAAAAGAGCTACGCATCGACTAGTTGCTAAAAACTTATCAAGAAGCATATTTATCCAGAACTAAAAAGAGCCTGACATGATCAGGCTCTTTTCTTTTTATTTCTTATCGTGAGTTTTTCTCATCGTGGTTTGTAGATAGGTGGCTATTTTTTCTTTTTAGGATAAACACGAACGAGCTTGATGCGGTTTTCTTCAATCTCAACAAGCTCCATTGGATGACCAGCCACTCTCACGCTTAAATGGCTCTCTGGGATATCTTCCAGGTGCTCCAAAATAAGACCGTTTAACGTTCTTGGGCCATCCGTTGGTAAATCCCATTTCAGGCCTTTGTTGATATCTCGGATATTGGTGCTGCCTTCAATGAGGAAGCTTCCGTCACCTTGAGGACTGATTTCATCAGAAAGGCTTGGAGAAATCGAGGTCGTGAATTCGCCAATGATCTCTTCCAGAATATCTTCCAATGTCACCAAGCCAATAATGTCGCCATACTCATCAACAATCAGACCAATACGCTGTTTGTTGCGTTGGAACTTTAACATTTGCACGTTCAGTGGCGTACCTTCCGGGATGTAATAGACTTCATCCGCAGCACGTAATAGCGTCTCTTTATTGAACTCGTTTTTTTCTAGCATCAGGCGGTAAGCTTCACGCAGGCGCAGCATGCCAACCACTTCATCAATTTGGTCACGATAAAAAACAATGCGTCCATGTGGTGAGTGGGTAAGCTGACGAACGATGGATTTCCAGTCATCATTAATATCGATACCGGTAATCTCATTACGTGGCACCATGATATCGTTCACAGTGACGTGCTCAAGATCCAAAATAGATACCAACATGTCTTGGTGTCGGCGAGGGATCAATCCGCCAGCTTCGTTTACTACGGTACGCAGCTCATCGGAACTAAGATGGTCTTCTACTGAGTGATCGGCTTTTACGCCAAGTAAACGAATAAAGCCATTCGTAATAAAGTTAACGAGCATCACCAAAGGCGATAGTAACTTCATCAATATGGTCAGTAGGATACTGCTCGCGTAAGACACGCGTTCAGGGTACAGCGCTGCAATTGTTTTTGGGGTAACTTCAGCAAAAACCAATACAACCATAGTCAGTGCACCGGTTGCGATAGCGACACCTAAATCACCATACAAACGCATACCAATAATGGTCGCGATGGCGGACGCGAGAATATTAACGAGGTTGTTGCCGATAAGAATAAGACCAATCAAACGATCTGGACGGTCTAATAGTTTTTCGACTCGCTTAGCGCCTTTATGCCCATTTTTGGCTAAGTGCTTTAAGCGATAACGGTTCAGAGACATCATCCCTGTTTCTGAGCCGGAAAAGTAACCTGATATGACGATAAGACACGCGAGTAGCGCAAACAAGATACCCGTAGAGATGTCGTCCAAAACGTTGCTGTTCCTTGTAAGTATTGGGTTATATAACGGTTGAGTAAGTCCGTTAAGTCAAAGGGTTAAGGCGTACTGTATTTTATCTAGCCTAAAATATAAAGGATAGGAGCCCTAGAGCTCCTTAATTCAAGATGATTTCTTTCACAAAGCGACTGCCAAAATACGCCAGAGTTAACAGCGTTGCCCCTGCGACAGCGAACCAAGTAACTTTTCTACCACGCCAACCTTTTTGATAATGACCCCAAAGCAGTATTGAGTACACAATCCAAGCGATGAAAGAAAGAATGCCTTTATGCGCTTTACCTTGAGCAAACATATCCTGCACAAAGACAAAGCCAGTAATGAGCGTGCCAGTTAACAATAAATTACCGATCAAAATAATTTTGAATAGCTGACGCTCTACCATTAATAAAGGCGGCAGGTTTGGGTTAATCGCCAAAGATTTTTTTGTTTTCAGTTTGTGATCTAACCAAGCCAGCTGAAGTGCGTAGAGTGCACCGATAGTTAAAGTTGCGTATGAGAACAGCGCAAAAGAAATGTGAATGAGTAGCTTAGGATCATTCTCTAGGTGCTTGATAAACGTGCTTGGCAAAAATGTGGCAGCAGATAAATTGATGGCAGCAAAGCTATAAACGACAGGCAATAAAAACCACAACCGATTTTTCAACATAGCAAGGCTCATGACCAGAGAAATAATAAAACTGATCAAAGAGGCTACGTTGAGAATACTAAGGTTTTGACCTGCACCATCAAAAATCAGATCACTCAAAATCCACGCATGAAAAACAAGCGCACAGGCAGCACTAGCAAACACTGTTTTTGCTTTGATTCCTGACTGCTGTGAGAGTCCGGGTATGATGGTCGCAATCGCCAAAACATAAAGTATGGCGGCCGCGATGGCTATTAAGCTATCCATGAATCCTAAATATTATTGTGCACAATGAGGAAATTATACCTTGCATTACACTTTGGGGCTACGTTATATCCGACATCAATCGTGAGAGATGAGATATTGAAATTAATAAGTTACCGCACCATATAGAAATAGAGACAAGAATAGAGCAGCGGTACGGGTATGACTCAGACCTTGGCTAATGTATACTCACACTAATTAATCGCCATTTTAGCGAAGAGACAAAGATGTTTGAGAATTTAACGGATCGATTATCCAAAACGCTGAAAAATATCAGTGGCAAAGGTCGTCTGACCGAAGACAACATTAAAGAGACCCTACGTGAAGTACGAATGGCCTTACTTGAAGCTGACGTTGCGCTTCCGGTTGTTCGTGAATTTGTTAACCGCGTTAAAGAAAAAGCGGTAGGTGTAGAAGTTTCTAAATCTCTGACTCCAGGTCAGGAATTTATCAAGATCGTTCAAACAGAACTTGAAGCCGTAATGGGTGAGTCGAATGAGGCGCTAAACCTTGCCGCTCAACCACCTGCTGTGCTTCTTATGGCGGGTCTACAAGGTGCGGGTAAAACCACATCGGTAGGTAAGCTATCTAAGCTTTTAAAAGAACGTGACAAGAAGAAAGTCTTGGTTGTGTCTGCCGACGTTTACCGCCCTGCTGCAATCAAGCAGCTTGAAACGCTGGCATCAGACATCGGTGTTGACTTCTTCCCATCATCACCAGACCAGAAGCCTATTGATATCGCCAATGCAGCGATTGACCATGCGAAGAAAAAATTCTACGACGTATTGATTGTCGATACCGCAGGTCGCTTGGCGATTGATGAAGAGATGATGGGGGAGATCAAAGATCTTCACGCAGCTATCAACCCAGTAGAAACGCTATTTGTTGTTGACGCTATGACGGGTCAAGACGCAGCAAATACAGCAAAAGCCTTTGGCGATGCGCTACCTCTTACCGGTGTAGTTCTAACTAAAGTTGATGGTGATGCTCGTGGTGGTGCGGCACTGTCAGTACGCCATGTAACGGGCAAACCAATCAAATTCTTGGGTGTCGGTGAAAAAACTGACGCGCTAGAACCGTTCCATCCAGATCGTGTTGCTTCACGTATTCTTGGTATGGGTGACGTTCTGTCTTTAATTGAAGACCTACAACGCAACGTTGACCAAGAAAAAGCAGAAAAGCTGGCGAAGAAGTTCAAAGAGAAGAAAGGTTTCGACCTTGAAGATTTCCGTGAACAGCTAGGCCAGATGCAAAACATGGGTGGCATGATGGGCATGATGGATAAGCTTCCTGGCATGTCTCAGCTACCAGACAATGTGAAAGACAAAGTCGATGACAAGATGTTCAAGCAGATGGAAGCGATCATCAGCTCCATGACAATGAAAGAACGTCAACGCCCAGAGATTATCAAAGGCTCACGCAAGAAACGTATTGCGGCTGGTTCTGGTGTGCAGGTTCAAGACGTAAACCGCTTACTAAAACAGTTCACCCAAATGCAGAAGATGATGAAAAAGATGCAAAAAGGTGGCATGAAAGGCATGATGCGCAACATGCAAGGCATGATGGGCGGCATGGGTGGAGGCGGTGGCTTCAACCCATTTGGTCGTTAATTAATCGATCACGCATAGATTCAGGGTGTTAGGTACGTCACAAACTTTAAATTCAATTTATGTTGGTGAAAAAGTAACTAAACTCCTTGCATTGCTCCGGGAGAAGAGTAAAATTCCGGAGCTTTATTTTGGCACGAGACCCCAAACTATTTAATTTCTTGAATGGTTTTTGGGGTTAATTTTATTTTTGAGAAAGCAAAGAGGACGACATGGTAACCATTCGTTTGGCACGTCACGGCGCTAAAAAGCGTCCATTTTATCAAATCGTAGTAGCGGACAGCCGCAACGCTGCAACTGGCCGTTTCATCGAGAAAGTTGGTTTCTTTAACCCAACTGCTAAAGGTCAAGAAGAAGGTCTACGTCTAGACCTAGACCGCGTTAACCACTGGGTTGGTCAAGGCGCGTCTGTATCTGACCGCGTTGCTAAGCTAGTTAAAGACGCTCAAAAAGCGGCTTAATTTTTTACTTGAAAAGTAGAAACTAGTTTATGTCGATGAAAGGTAAAGAAACAATGAGCAACGAAAAGATTGTTGTAGGCAAGTTTGGTGCTACTTACGGCATTCGAGGTTGGCTTAAGGTTTTTTCCTACACAGACAATGCTGAAAGCATTTTCGATTACAGCCCTTGGTATATTAACCAAAAGGGCAAGTGGGTTGAGTACAAAGTAGAAAGCTGGAAGCGCCATAACAAAGGTATGGTGGCTAAGCTGGAAGGCATGGATGTTCGTGAAGACGCGCATCTAATGACGAACTTTGAAATTGCTATTGACCCTGCGGTACTTCCTGAATTGTCAGAAGATGAGTTCTACTGGCGCGAATTGTTTGGGATGCAAGTTGTAACCACTAAAGGTTACGATCTAGGTGTCGTTACTGACATGCTAGAAACTGGCTCAAACGATGTTCTGGTTGTTAAAGCAAATCTTAAAGATGCTTTCGGGCAGAAGGAACGATTAATCCCGTTCCTTGAAGAGCAAGTGATCATTAATGTTGATCGCGAAGCTCAACGGATCGAAGTTGACTGGGATCCTGGATTCTAATCTCCAAAATTACAGAGCGAGATAAACATGTGGGTTGGCGTTATTAGCCTTTTTCCAGAAATGTTCCGTTCTGTTACTGATTTTGGAGTAACAGGTCAAGCGGTTAAAAAAGGTCTTTTGTCGATTGAGACTTGGAATCCTAGAGATTTCACTCACGACAAACATCGCACAGTCGATGACCGACCTTACGGTGGTGGCCCTGGTATGTTAATGATGGTTCAGCCTTTGCGCGATGCCATTCATACCGCGAAAGCAGCCTCACCGGGCAAGACGAAAGTCATCTACCTTTCTCCTCAAGGTCGCAAGCTCGACCAGAAAGGAGTGGAAGAACTGGCAACGAATGAGAACTTGCTTCTGATTTGTGGTCGTTATGAAGGGGTAGATGAGCGCATCATTCAATCTGAAGTCGACGAAGAATGGTCGATTGGTGATTTTGTGATGACGGGTGGTGAGATACCAGCCATGACGTTAATCGACTCTGTCTCTCGGTTTGTTCCGGGTGTACTAGGGGATTTCGCGTCAGCAGAAGAAGACTCTTTTGCAAATGGCTTGTTAGATTGCCCTCACTATACGCGTCCAGAAGTATTGGATGACAAAGAAGTACCAGCGGTACTGATGTCAGGCAATCACAAGGACATTCGTCAATGGCGACAAAAACAGTCGCTGGGCCGAACTTGGCTTAGAAGACCAGAGCTCCTGGAAAACCTAGCTCTGACTGACGAACAGGAACAATTACTTGCTGAGTTCATTAGTGAACATAACGCAAAGTAACCTAATTTATTTAGTATCAGTTTATTCTAGGAATTTAAAAAATGAGTAACATCATCAAAGCTCTTGAAGAAGAGCAAATGAAATCAGACCTACCTAAATTTGCACCAGGTGACACTGTTGTAGTTCAAGTTAAGGTAAAAGAAGGTGACCGTGAGCGTCTACAGGCTTTCGAAGGCGTTGTAATCGCAATCCGTAACCGTGGTCTACACTCTGCTTTCACTGTACGTAAAATCTCTAACGGTGAAGGTGTTGAGCGTACGTTCCAAACACACTCTCCAATCGTTGATAGCATCGAAGTTAAACGCCGTGGTGCAGTACGTCGTGCCAAGTTGTACTACCTACGTGAGCGTTCTGGTAAGTCTGCTCGTATCAAAGAGAAACTTGCTAAGAAGTAATGCTATAACTAGCGTTCTCATCTTAAACGGAGTCCTTTTAGGGCTCCGTTTTTTTATTTGTGTAATTAGCTTGCTCGTTTCTTTTCACCCGACCTGTACTGTCGATGCTCATGCACTGGCATACTCTCCACGCTTCCGCCTTGCTCGAATAAAAATAGCTTTGCTAGATCATCAAAATAGTCAGAGTTGAAAAGAGGGGAATGAATACCGATTGCAGACCGCAATGGTTAAAATTCATCATTCTGGATAGCGACGAAGTAGCGGGATTCAGAATCTACTAGTCGAGAGCATTAGTGTTTAAGTTGTTAGCTTCATCCTTGCTGTGAGTAGATTCCTGATGTCGCTATGGCTCCTCGGAATGACGGGAAATGATGGCCAAAGATTACAGGGCACCGCGGTTAAAATTCATCATTCTGGATAGCGAAGAAGTAGCGGGATTCAGAATCTACTAGCCGAAAGCACTAGTGTTTAAGTAGTCAACTTCAGAAGTGTCCTTGCTGTGAGTAGATTCCTGATGTCGCGATGGCTCCTCGGAATGACGAGAAATGACGGTCAAAGATTGTAGGGCGCCGCGATTAAAATTCGTCATTCTGGACAGCGACGAAGGAGCGTGATTCAGAATCTACTAGTCGAGCATGCAATTGTTTAAGTTGTTAGCTTCATCCTTGCTATGAGTAGATTCTTGATGCCGCTATAGCTCCTCGGAATGACGGCAAATGATGACCAAAGATTACAGGGCTCCGCGGTTAAAATTCGTCACTCTGGACAGCGACGAAAGAGCGTGATTCAGACTCCCCAAGAAGGAGCCTAGGATATTCCTTTACCCTAGTGCCTCAATTAATACTGGTCTTCAGACCAGCCATCACTGTCGGACATATCGGGGGCGCCTGGGATGGTGTTTTCTTCATCTGCCCATTCACCAAAATCAATCATTTGGCATTGTTTACTGCAGAAAGGGCGATGAGGACTTTGTTCTCCCCATTCTACGTCGGCGCCACATTGTGGGCATTGAACGATGGTAATTTTAGACATAGTTGAGCGTCCCATTACTAATTGGTGTTAAAGGGTAGTATACCTAAATGAATTCAAGATGGCTTATTCAACGCGCTATTGCCGCTACGAAATTTTATCCAATATAAGCGCAATAAAGCGTTGAATTTTAGATTGTGGGGGTGAGGCTTAGTACCGTCTTAGCTGCACACAGCAAGTTCAAACTCAATATCTTGTGTGCACGCTTGACCGTTTTCAAACGACATAAACTTGATCGCAAAGCGGTTTTTATGGCCAGAAATCATAGGATAAACGCCATATTCCATTGGGATGTGGAGCCTTAGAATATTGGCTTCATCAGCGTCACTTTGGAAGAAACCCGCACGACCGATTTGAGCTTTGAAATGTCCGGTCTCTCTGGTGAGTTTCAACCATAGCGAAAGCGCATCAGATAAGGGCTTTAAGCTTACTTGCCACTGCTGTGCATCATGCTTTTTACGTTCAATGGGTAGGTGAAGCCAGTAATGTAACGCTGGCAAATCAAAACAGCATGAACCACCCGGTAGATTAAAGCGTTGGCGGATAGAGCTTAAGAAGCGATCTTCTTTTAGTGCTTGACCAAAACGCTCTGCACCCATCAGTTGGCTATGAACGACATCTATCTCTTGTAGTAGGGTATTTAATGCGTCTTGATCGACGCCATCAACATTTAGCCAATGGCGGTACGACAATCGTTGTTTCTCTAAATCTTTGGCCAGTTCACTTTTCAGCTGGATCTGTTCGAAGATCTCAACCATATCGAATAACGCACGGAAAAACAGTTGGTACTGGTGATTTTCGCTAAACCCAGAAGCCAAGTGAGCCTGACGCAGCAGAGACTCCACTCTTAGATAAATACGAGTTTTCTCATTTAACGGATGTTCAAATTTGTGCGTGGTCATCGACATAAGCCTTTGTGAGTTTCGTTCCTATTTTCGCAGATTTTTCTTACACATGGCTAGGTACTTTTCGTGCAAATCTGTGATTTGAAGCAAAAGATCTGGGTCACTTGGATTATTCTTAACCACATCGTCTGCAAGCGCGAGTCTTTGCTCTCTTGATGCTTGAGAGGCAAGGATGGCGCGAGCTTGTTCTTCACTCACATTGTCTCGTTTCATCGTGCGAGATATCTGTGTATTCGGTTCTACATCGACGACAAGAACTCGATCACACAAACTGTCTAGCTTGTTTTCTACGAGCAACGGCACCACAAGTAACGCATACTCTGAGGTGACTTGCTGCAAATCTTCGATCATCTTTTCACGAATTATCGGGTGCAACAGTGCGTTGAGCCATGCTTTTTCATCTGAGTTTGAAAAGATTTTCTCTCTCAGCTTTGCGCGATCTAAAGTTTGGTCTTCACGAACGATATCGTGACCAAAATGTTCAATAATCGCGTTTAGGCCGGGAGTGCCTGGCTCGACAACTTCTCTTGCTACAATGTCGGCATCGACGATATCGATTTTAAATTGTTGTTTGAACAGATTCGCGACGGTTGTTTTACCGCTAGCGATACCACCTGTTAAACCAATAACCAAAGCCATTTACACTCCTAGAACTGAAGTAAAGTACCAGTTTAAAATCTGGTCGCCCCAAATTAAGCTTATCCAACCAGCAATTGCTAAGTACGGACCGAAAGGAAAAGCTTTTTCAATTCCCTGTTTTTGCAAGCGTAGTTGAATGATGCCAAATGCGATGCCAACCACAGAAGAAAGTAGAATGATCATCGGCAGTGACTGCCAGCCCAGCCAAGCCCCTAGTGCTGCTAGTAGTTTAAAATCACCATATCCCATTCCTTCTTTACCAGTAAGTAGCTTAAAGCCCCAGTAAACGGACCAGAGACATAGGTAACCAGCAATAGCACCAATGACAGAATCTTGTAGAGTAACAGGACTTATTTCGACTAATGCTAAGGCAATGCCAGCCCAAGTTAATGGTAATGTTAATTGGTCAGGTAACAACATAGTATCGAGATCGATAAATGTTGCGGCGATTAAGATAAAAGTGAAAAAGAGTAGGGCAACGGTAAAGTAACTAAAACCAAAGTGGTAAGCGACAAAGCCTGAGCAGAACGCAGTGAGCAGTTCAATCAGTGGATAGCGTGCGCTAATGGCTGTCTGACAGTTGTGGCATTTGCCTTTTAAAAGCAGCCAGCTAATCACAGGAATGTTGTCTCGAACACGTATCGGCGTTGCGCACTTCTGACAGGAGGAGCGTGGGACGCTCAAGGTAAGCATTTCTTTAGGAGGTTCTATTTTGTATTCAGGAAATGACTCGGCACATTCGCGTCGCCATTCTAGTTCCATGATTTTAGGTAGTCGATAAATAACCACATTGAGGAAGCTACCCACGATCAGACCGAAGATGGTGGCAAACACAACGAATAGCCAAGGGTAGTACTGGAATACTTCCATATTTGTCTCTTGAGCGATGAGTGAAATCAGCAAGATGCTGTTTTAAAGGAGTTAACAGCTCATTCTAGCCCAATACACTCATTAAGTTAAAGATTGGCAAGTACATTGCTGTCACTAATCCGCCAACAACGATGCCTAAAAAAACGATAATTAGCGGCTCTAGAATTTTACTAAGGTTGTCGACGGTGTTATCGACTTCAAACTCGTAGATCGTTGCAACTTTATTGAGCATATCGTCAAGTCGACCAGACTCTTCACCGATCATAACCATTTGTAACACCAATTCAGGGAACACATTACAATTACGCATGGCAACATACATTGGCATACCTGCGGCGGTATCACGGTAAACTTCTTCTATGGCGAGTTGATAGTGTAAGTTTCCTGAGGTTTTTGATGTGGTTTTTAAACTGGTTAGAATTGGAATACCCGCTGTAAAGCTTGTGGCGAGTGTTCGACTAAATTTGGCGATAGCGGCTTTTGATAATACAGGCCCAAGGACAGGAAATTTAAGCACAGAGCGGTTGAGCATTAAGCGAAAAGAATCTGAACGCTTAGAGAGGATTCTCGCCGAGATGAATAGACTGATAGAGCCTAGTGCGATAAACGGACTCCAGTTTTGTGTCCAGGCGGAAAGATCTAACACTTGCCTGGTAAACCAAGGTAAGTCAGCACCAAAACCAACAAACATTTTTTCGAACTCGGGAATGACTTTGGTGAGCATGATAAACGACACGCCTAACGCTACTAGCACTACCATGGCTGGGTAAATCAGTGCTTTGATCACTTTCGCACGAAGCTGCTCATTTTTTTCTCGGTAGGTGGCTAAGCGCTCGAACACTTCCGCTAAGTTACCGGATTGCTCACCTGTTGCGATAAGGTCGGTATAGAGTGGGTCAAAGTGTTCACTTGCAGTGCGCATGGCTTTTGACATGGGTGTACCTGCCTCAACGGCGCGTGTCACGCTCATCAAAATGGATTTCATCTCTGCTTTTTTATGGTTTTCTGAGACCAACTTTAAAGCCTGAACTAAGGGCACACCGGTTATCAACATCGTCGAAATCTGACGGGTAAACACCGTGATGTCTCTGCCTTTCACGCGATGGCTGAGTTTAGTGAGAAACGAGATACTGCTTTTCTTTAACTTCTTGATCTTGATGTGTTGTGCGTCTAGACGCTCGCGTACTTCAATTTCTGTCATCGCGAGGGTTTGTCCAGACGTCTTTTTGCCTGAACTGTTGATGCCTTTCCAGCGGAAGTTTTTAAGTTGTGGTGTAGTGGTTTTCATAGAGGTGACTGCTGATTAAAGGATTAAAAATAAAGTACGCGCTGTAGTTCACTAAAACTTGTGATCCCTTGTTTGAGTTTTTCTATGCCCGACATTTGTAACGTGCTCATACCATTTGCGATGGCGAGTTTTTCTAGTTCATGTACCGACGCGCCTTTAATAAGAGCTTCGGAAAGAAATTCATCAAAGCGCATCACTTCATAAATCCCCGTTCGGCCGGAATAACCATGGGTACACTCATTGCATCCATCGGGATTGGCTTTAAAAATGTTGTCGCTTGTTTGAATTCCGAGATGTTGTAGCTGAACGGTAAGCTCTTGCGACTGTTTGCAGTGCGAGCACAGTTTTCGGGCCAAGCGCTGGGCAATAATCAAACTAAGAGATGAGGCCAAGTTAAAGCTTTCTACGCCCATGTTTGATAAACGAATCACCGTTTCAGCCGCAGAATTGGTATGCAAGGTTGAAAGTACTAAGTGACCGGTTTGCGATGCTTTGATAGCGATTTCGGCGGTATCTAAATCACGAATCTCACCGACCATTACTACATCGGGGTCTTGACGTAAGAAAGAGCGCAGGGCTTCGGCAAAACCAAAACCAATCTTAGGCTGAACTTGAACTTGGTTAATGCCCGATAAGTTAATTTCTACTGGGTCTTCTGCCGTGGAAATGTTGATTTCTGGTTTATTGAGAATACTCAGCCCAGTGTACAGAGAAACGGTTTTCCCGCTCCCAGTTGGGCCTGTCATCAGAATCATGCCTTGTGGGCGACGGAGCGCATCCAAGTACAATTGTTTTTGTTGTTCGCTATAACCAAGCTTGTCGATATCCAGTGACGCAGAGCTGCTGTCGAGCAGTCGTAATACAATTTTCTCTCCGAATAGAGTCGGTAGCGTGGATACACGCATATCAATCGCGGTGTCTTGATTCAACTTGAGCTTAATACGCCCATCTTGTGGTAAACGTCGCTCTGCAATATCAAGCTTAGAGAGGATTTTGATACGAGCGGATAAGCGGCGACTTAAGTGGCTTGGTGGCTGCTGTGTTTCAATTAAGATGCCATCACAGCGTAAGCGAACGCGGTACATCTTTTCATAAGGCTCAAAGTGGATATCGGATGCGCCTTTGCGCACAGCGTCCAACAGAATTTGGTTTATGTAACGGCTAACAGGAGATTCGTCTTGGCTCAAGTCTTCAATGTTGTCGATTTCATCTGCGCCCACGTCAACCAGATTGGCTAACTCTTCTTGGTTGATCTCTTTTAACCCGGACTTCTCATGACTCAATGAACGACCATATAAGCGTCGAATTGCCGCGCTGAGTTGACGAAAATCCGCCAACACCAATTCAATCTGTAAACCAGTCGCAAAACGAAAGTCATCTTCTGCTTGCTGGTTCGTGGGGTCGGCAACGGCTAATAACAACGTTGAAGGCGTACGCTGGAGTGGGAGTGCGTTATGTCGAGTGATTAATTCACGTAGACCGAGCTGTTGACAAAGCGAAGCATACTCGTACTGAGATAACTCGGGCTGATTTAAACCAAAGAGAGAACTTAAGTGATCAGCGAGCTCACTTGACGTGAAGAATCCAGAACTGAGTAAAGCTTCCGGCATCGAAATGCCAGAAGCTTTGACTTGCTCAAGCAACGATTCTTCTTGGAAAAATGTTAGTAATCCGGCCTGGCGAAGAATTGTTGAGAGGTTGGTGAGCATTAATGTTAACGACAGTTTTTTGGTAAAATATCAGTTTCGACAGGCTTCTGACTAGAACCTGCACAAGTCCATGTGCCGTTAGCATCTCTTGCTAAAGCGAAACTCTTGTCAGTAACTAGATTACTGACACCACTAGATTTAAATTTGAAAGTGATGGTACCGGTTGCCCCGGATGTATTGGTAGCTGCAAAGTCAATATCCCCTGATGGAATTGTTTTTGGTGCACCTAGCTCCTCTTCTGTTCCGTTTGCAGGGAATGCGCCATTTTCAACTGCGTACGCCTCTACGTTTGTTTTTAAACCTGTTAATGTCGCGAGTGCAGAAGCAACCTCAGACTTTGCCACATATTTTTGGTACTGTGGAATAGCTATGGATGCCAAGACACCAATCACAGCCACTACAATCATCAATTCGATCAGAGTAAAACCCTGTTGTTTCTTCTGTTTACTGTTTTTCATTTTTAACCCTTTCCTAAAAATTAATAATGCTCTTGCATTAGCGAAAGATTATGGAGAGTTAAGGTGGGTTGAAAATGGGGAAGAGATGGGCTCTCGAGTGAGATAAAACTCTTTGGTAGAAAGTTGCATATTGCATGCAGAGTTTTGCGAGTAGTACTATTTTTTAAATGGATAAAAAGAAAGGGCCTATTGGCCCTTTTTAATGATGAATTACTCACAACTCACTGAGTTAGTTGAAGTAATTTAGATTGTGTTGCTTTTATTATTTGAAGCGCATCGAAAGATCCATCGCTTTTAGATGCTTAGTCAACGCGCCTACCGAAATGTAATCGACACCGGTTTCTGCGTATTCTGCGATGGTCTCTAGCGTAATGTTGCCAGAGTTCTCTAGAGCAGCACGACCTGCGTTAATCGCTACGGCTTCACGCATCATTTCTTTTGTGAAGTTATCGAGCATGATGATGTCGGCACCAGCGTCTATAGCTAGTTTCAACTCTTCTAAGCTTTCCGTTTCTACTTCTACTGGCTTGCCTGGGTTAAGCTCTTTCGCTTTTTGGATCGCTTGAGTAATACCGCCACAAGCAATGATGTGGTTTTCTTTAATAAGGTAAGCGTCGAACACACCGATGCGATGGTTAAAGCCACCACCGCACGTCACGGCGTATTTTAGTGCGCTACGCAGACCAGGAATGGTTTTGCGTGTGTCTAGTAGACGACACTCAGTATGCGCGATTTTTTCAGCGTACTCTGCGGTAACTGTTGCGCAGCCAGACAGCGTTTGGATGAAGTTCATTGCGTTACGCTCACCAGTTAACAAGTCACGAGCAGGGCCTGTCAGCGTACAAAGGGTTTGGTTAGGTTCGACTTTATCGCTGTCCTTTACGTGCCATTCAATGCTGACCTTACCACCGAGCTGTTTAAAAACTTCATCAGCCCATGCTTGACCACAGAACACACCATGCTCGCGAGTAATAATCGTTGCGGTATTAACTGCCTCGGCAGGGATCAAAGATGCAGTAATGTCGTTATCTACGTCGACACTGCCACCTAGATCTTCTTTTAAGGTATCAGCGACAGAGCGAGTGATCTCTAAAGGGAGTTGTTGTTTAAGGTATTCTAGGCGTTCTTGAATGTTGTGTGTGTTCTTCATCGCAAATCTTGTCTTGAAAGGGAGATGGCAACGGATGATACTCTCCGGTGTCAATAATTTCAGCAGTTAATTTGCAAAGAAGAGAGGTTGATATGCGCCCAATTATCGAGAATGGCTGGCTGACACAGGCAAAGCATGTTCCGTCACCATTTTTTGATGCCCGCTCTGATATAAACGACATCTCTCTGCTGGTGGTACACAACATCAGTTTGCCTCCTGGGCAGTTTGGTGGACCTTCTATAGAGGACTTCTTCACTGGCAAGCTAGACCCAAACGCACATCCATTTTTTGAAGTTATTCACAAAATGGGCGTTTCTGCACATTGCTTGATTAAGAGAAACGGCGAGGTTGTTCAATTTGTTTCTTTTCTCGATAGAGCATGGCATGCCGGTCAATCCAGTTTCGCGGGCAGGGAGCGTTGTAATGACTATTCCATTGGTATCGAGCTTGAAGGGACAGAATTTACTGCCTACACAGATGCGCAATATCAATCACTTGCAGAGATCACTGAGGTGATTATGCAGTCTTATCCCCACATCACCCTGCCACGAATTACCGGTCATCAATATATTGCGCCCTTGAGAAAAAGCGATCCTGGTCTAAGCTTTGATTGGGTGAAATATAGACAGCTTATACAGCGTTGATTTGTAGCGAAAGTGTAAATTCAAAAAAGCGAAATAAATAAGGCATACGATCAGGTATGCCTTTTTTTGATACCAGAAATATTAATGATTGTTAAAAGTTAACTACATTTTTACGCTCGTATACGCCGTTTTGGTGAAGAAATAGACTGATAATTTTGTCATTTTCTGTATTTCTTTTCCAAAATTGCTAGCACGTCGACTTCCCATTTGTATGCTTTATGTAATTGGTCATACCAATTCTATTGCTGTTTTAACAGTCGATTGTTATCAGAGTGTTGGAAGTAAGCTCGTTCTATGATTTAGGTCAATTTTCGGCTGGACAGTGGCGTTTTAATTATGTTAATTTCTGCACCAACTTAAAATTGGTATTACCAATTACCTGCAAGAGTAGAAGAACAATAAATTATGGCTTATCAAAGGATTCGTCAGCCAAAACTCTCTGATGTTATAGAACAAGAGTTAGAAAGGTTGATAGTGGAAGGAACATTGTCTCCGGGGCAACAACTGCCTCCAGAGCGTGAACTGGCAAGACAGTTCGATGTGTCTCGTCCTTCAGTCCGAGAAGCCATTCAACGCTTAGAAGCGAAGCGTTTGTTAACTCGTCGCCAAGGTGGCGGAACATTCGTAAGTGAGAATATCTGGAAGAGCTTTTCAGATCCCTTGTTGAATTTGTTGTCTAGTCATTCTGAAACCCAGCTTGATGTGCTTGAGTCTCGTCATGCAATGGAAGGAATTTCAGCTTACTTTGCAGCTTTACGTGGTACCGAAGAAGATTTTGCGCGTATTCAAGGTTGCCTTGAACGCATTAGCCAAGAGCAAGCAAACAACGATATCGAAGCTGAATCTGCGGAAGTGATGCAATTTTTGATCGCTTTGACCGAAGCCGCGCACAACGTGGTTTTGTTGCACATTGTTCGAAGCTTAGCACCTTTGCTTGAGCAAAATATTCTACAAAATTTTAAATTACTACGTCGCCGCCCAGAAGCGGTCGAGAAAGTCAGTAAACACCGAGCCAATATCGTGGATGCGATTGTTTCTGGTCAGCCTGAAAAGGCGCGAGAAATGTCCCACTCGCACTTGGCTTACATCGAAGAAACATTGTTGGATTTGACTCGAGAAGAGTCTCGACGAGAGCGTTCTCTACGTCGAATTCAGCAGGGTAACGACTCGTAAGAGCGTTACTTAAATAAGTAGATCCAACCAACAGAAGGATAGATCGCCATGTCTGATATGAAGCATGACGTAGATGCACTGGAAACTCAAGAATGGCTACAAGCGCTTGAGTCAGTTGTACGTGAAGAAGGTCTAGAGCGTGCTCAGTTCCTATTAGAGCAAGTTCTAGATAAAGCACGTCTAGACGGTGTTGATATGCCAACAGGTATCACAACTAACTACATCAACACGATTCCTGCAGACCAAGAACCAGCATACCCAGGTGACACAACACTTGAGCGTCGTATTCGCTCAATTATTCGTTGGAACGCTATCATGATCGTTCTACGTGCATCTAAGAAAGACCTAGAGCTAGGCGGCCACATGGCGTCTTTCCAGTCTTCTGCTGCGTTCTACGAGACATGTTTCAACCACTTCTTCCGTGCACCAAACGAGAAGGATGGTGGCGACCTAGTTTACTACCAAGGTCACATTTCACCAGGTATCTACTCACGTGCATTCGTTGAAGGTCGTCTAACTGAAGAGCAGCTAGACAACTTCCGTCAAGAAGTAGACGGCAAAGGTATTCCTTCATACCCGCACCCTAAACTGATGCCTGAATTCTGGCAGTTCCCGACAGTATCGATGGGCCTAGGTCCAATCGCTTCTATCTACCAAGCTCGTTTCCTTAAGTACCTAGAAGGCCGTGGTCTTAAAGATACTTCAGAGCAGCGCGTTTACGCGTTCCTAGGTGACGGTGAGATGGATGAGCCAGAATCACGTGGTGCTATCTCTTTCGCTGCGCGTGAGAAACTAGACAACCTATGTTTCCTAATCAACTGTAACCTACAGCGTCTAGATGGCCCTGTAATGGGTAACGGTAAGATCATTCAAGAACTTGAAGGTCTGTTCAAAGGTGCTGGTTGGAACGTAGTGAAGGTAATCTGGGGTAACAACTGGGATTCACTACTAGCTAAAGATACTTCTGGTAAGCTTCTACAGCTTATGAACGAAACGATCGATGGCGACTACCAAACATTCAAATCTAAAGATGGCGCGTACGTACGTGAGCACTTCTTTGGTAAATATCCAGAGACAGCGGCACTTGTTGCTGACATGACTGATGACGAAATCTTCGCACTTAAGCGTGGTGGTCACGAGTCTTCTAAGCTATACGCGGCATACAAAAACGCGGCAGAAACTAAAGGTCGTCCAACAGTAATCCTAGCTAAGACTGTTAAAGGTTACGGCATGGGTGAAGCGGCTGAAGGTAAGAACATCGCGCACCAAGTTAAGAAGATGGACATGACTCACGTACTACACCTACGTGATCGTCTAGGTCTTCAAGACATCCTAACTGACGAAGCAGTGAAAGAGCTTCCGTACCTGAAACTTGAAGAAGGTTCAAAAGAGTACGAATACCTACACGCTCGTCGTAAAGCGCTACACGGCTACACACCACAGCGTCTACCAAAATTCACTCAAGAATTCATCGTTCCTGAGCTAGAAGAATTCAAGCCACTACTAGAAGAACAGAAGCGTGATATCTCTTCTACTATGGCATTCGTACGTGCACTAAACGTTCTACTTAAGAACAAGAACATTGGTAAGAACATCGTTCCTATCATTGCTGACGAAGCGCGTACATTCGGTATGGAAGGTCTGTTCCGTCAAATCGGTATCTACAACCCGCACGGCCAAACTTACACACCAGAAGACCGTGGCGTTGTTTCTTACTACAAAGAAGCGACTTCAGGTCAGGTTCTACAAGAAGGTATCAACGAGCTAGGTGCTATGTCTTCATGGGTTGCTGCTGCGACTTCATACTCGACAAACGACCTACCAATGATCCCGTTCTACATCTACTACTCAATGTTCGGCTTCCAACGTGTTGGCGACATGGCGTGGATGGCTGGTGACCAACAAGCACGTGGTTTCCTACTAGGTGCAACTGCGGGTCGTACAACGTTGAACGGTGAAGGTCTACAGCACGAAGACGGCCACTCGCACATTTTGGCGGGTACGGTTCCTAACTGTATTTCTTACGACCCAACATTCGCGTACGAAGTAGCAGTAATCATGCAAGACGGTATCCGTCGCATGTACGGTCCAGAACAAGAAAACGTGTTCTACTACCTAACGCTAATGAACGAAAACTACGCAATGCCAGCAATGCCAGAAGGCGCTGAAGAAGGCATCCGTAAAGGTATCTACAAGCTAGAAACTTACACTGGCGACAAAGCGAAAGTTCAGCTAATGAGCTCTGGTACTATCATGAATGAAGTACGTAAAGCAGCTCAAATCCTAAGCGAAGATTACGGTGTTGCTTCTGATGTTTACTCTGTAACGTCATTCAACGAACTAACTCGCGATGGTCAAGATGCAGAGCGTTTCAACATGCTTCACCCAGAAGCGGAAGCGAAAGTACCTTACATCCAAACAGTAATGGGTACGGAACCTGCTATCGCAGCAACTGACTACATGAAGAACTACGCAGAGCAGGTTCGTGCATACATTCCTGCTGAGTCTTTCAAAGTTCTTGGTACTGATGGCTTCGGTCGTTCAGACAGCCGTGAAAACCTACGTCGTCACTTCGAAGTGAACGCAGGTTACGTAGTAGTAGCAGCGCTAACTGAACTAGCGAAACGTGGCGAAGTTGAGAAATCTGTAGTTGCAGAAGCAATTAAGAAATTCGACATCGACACAGAGAAAACAAACCCGCTATACGCTTAATTAAGAAGGTAGATAAGAAATGGCAATCGAAATTAATGTACCAGACATCGGTGCGGATGAGGTTGAAGTTACTGAGATTCTTGTAAGCGTTGGCGACAAGGTTGAAGAAGAGCAGTCTCTGATCACAGTTGAAGGCGATAAAGCTTCTATGGAAGTTCCTGCTTCTCAAGCGGGTATCGTTAAAGAAATCAAAGTTGCAGAAGGCGACAAGGTTTCTACTGGTTCTCTAATCATGATTTTCGAAGCCGAGGGTGCAGCTGACGCTGCACCTGCTCCTGCGGCAGAAGCAGCTCCAGCAGCAGCTCCAGCTCCAGCAGCAGCGGCAGAACTAAAAGAAGTTCACGTACCAGACATCGGTGGTGATGAAGTAGAAGTTACTGAAATCATGGTTGCCGTTGGCGACAGCATCGAAGAAGAGCAATCTCTTCTAACTGTTGAAGGCGACAAAGCTTCTATGGAAGTTCCAGCGCCATTCGCAGGTACTCTAAAAGAGATCAAAGTTGCAGCGGGCGATAAAGTATCGACTGGCTCACTTATCATGGTGTTCGAAACAGCAGGTTCAGGCGCTCCAGCAGCACCAGCGGCAACTGAAGCTCCTGCGGCAGCAGCTCCAGCAGCGTCTGCGGCAAAAGAAGTGAACGTTCCAGATATCGGCGGCGACGAAGTTGAAGTTACTGAGATCATGGTTGCCGTTGGCGACACAGTGGAAGAAGAGCAATCTCTAATCACTGTTGAAGGTGACAAAGCTTCTATGGAAGTTCCTGCACCATTTGCTGGTACAGTGAAAGAAATCAAGATTGCAGCTGGCGACAAAGTGTCTACTGGCTCACTAATCATGGTATTCGAAGTGGCGGGCGCAGCTCCAGCTCCTGCAGCGGCTCCAGCTCAAGCAGCAGCACCTGCGGCTCCGGCTCCTAAAGCAGAAGCTCCAGCGGCAGCAGCTCCAGCAGCGACTGGCGATTTCAAAGAGAACGACGAGTACGCTCACGCGTCTCCAGTTGTTCGTCGTCTAGCGCGTGAATTTGGCGTTAACCTTTCTAAGGTTAAAGGTTCTGGTCGTAAGAGCCGTATCCTAAAAGAAGACGTTCAAGCTTACGTGAAAGATGCACTTAAGCGTCTTGAGTCTGGCGCAGGTGCAGCAGCATCTGGCAAAGGCGACGGCGCGGCTCTTGGTCTACTACCATGGCCAAAAGTGGACTTCAGCAAGTTTGGTGAGACAGAAGTTCAACCGCTATCTCGTATTAAGAAGATCTCTGGTGCAAACCTACACCGTAACTGGGTAATGATCCCGCACGTTACACAGTGGGATAACGCAGACATCACGGCTCTTGAAGCATTCCGTAAAGAGCAAAACGCGATTGAAGCGAAGAAAGACACTGGCATGAAGATCACACCACTTGTGTTCATCATGAAAGCGGTAGCTAAAGCGCTTGAAGCGTTCCCAGCGTTCAACTCTTCTCTATCAGAAGACGGTGAGAGCCTAATTCTGAAGAAATACGTGAATGTTGGTATCGCGGTAGATACACCAAACGGTCTAGTTGTTCCGGTATTTAAAGATGTGAACAAGAAAGGCATCTACGAGCTATCTGAAGAGCTAATGGCTGTTTCTAAGAAAGCACGTGCTGGTAAGCTAACTGCGGCAGACATGCAAGGTGGCTGTTTCACTATCTCTAGCCTAGGCGGTATCGGCGGTACGGCGTTTACTCCAATCGTAAACGCGCCAGAAGTTGGTATCCTAGGTGTGTCTAAGTCAGAAATGAAACCGGTATGGAACGGTAAAGAGTTCGAACCGCGTCTACAACTTCCACTATCTCTATCATACGACCACCGTGTGATCGATGGTGCTGAAGGTGCGCGCTTCATCACTTACCTAAACTCATGTCTATCTGACATTCGTCGTCTAGTTCTGTAATAGAAATTAGATGAATGAGAGGCGGCAACTTAGCCGCCTCTGCTAATCATAATTACCGACAATTTGGTTATCAGCCTTGCTTCGTTCAGGGTTTTCACAATCGAATTGTTGTCTAGCTCACAGGCTAAATTGATTTACTTTTCACACCATTAACATCTCTGTAAACTGTTAGCGGTCTGAAAATAACTGTTTAAAACAAATCTCTCTTAAACATAAAAAATCGATACCCACTCAGCCTGTTAGGGATAATGACTACAAGAGGTCAAAATGAGCAAAGAAATTAAAGCCCAAGTTGTTGTACTTGGTTCTGGTCCTGCTGGTTACTCCGCTGCATTCCGTTGTGCGGACTTAGGTCTTGAAACTGTACTAGTTGAACGTTACAGCACGCTTGGCGGTGTATGTCTGAACGTGGGTTGTATCCCATCTAAAGCACTGCTTCACGTTTCTAAAGTAATTGAGGAAGCGAAAGCGATGGCTGACCACGGCGTTGTGTTCGGTGAGCCTCAAACAGACATCAGCAAAATCCGCATCTGGAAAGAAAAAGTTGTTAACCAACTAACTGGCGGCCTAAGCGGCATGGCTAAGATGCGTAACGTTACAGTAGTTAACGGTTACGGTAAGTTCACTGGCCCTAACTCTATCCTTGTAGAAGGCGAAGGTGAGCCAACTGTGGTTAACTTTGACAATGCAATCGTTGCGGCTGGTTCTCGTCCAATCAAACTGCCATTTATCCCGCATGAAGACCCACGTATTTGGGACTCTACTGACGCTCTTGAACTAAAAGAAGTGCCAGAAAAACTGCTTATCATGGGTGGTGGTATCATCGGTCTAGAAATGGGTACGGTTTACCACTCTCTAGGTTCTAAAGTTGAAGTTGTTGAAATGTTTGACCAGGTAATTCCTGCAGCAGACAAAGATATCGTGAAAGTATTTACTAAGCGTATCAAAGACAAGTTCAAGCTAATGCTAGAAACGAAAGTAACAGCAGTTGAAGCAAAAGAAGACGGTATCTACGTTTCAATGGAAGGCAAGAAAGCGCCAGCTGAAGCTGAGCGTTACGATGCGGTTCTAGTTGCTATCGGTCGTGTACCAAATGGTAAGCTAATCGACGGTGAAAAAGCGGGTCTAGAAATTGACGAGCGTGGCTTCATCAACGTTGATAAGCAAATGCGTACTAACGTTCCTCACATCTTCGCGATCGGTGATATCGTTGGTCAACCAATGCTTGCTCACAAAGGTGTGCATGAAGGTCACGTAGCTGCTGAAGTTATCTCTGGTAAGAAGCACTACTTTGACCCTAAAGTTATTCCTTCAATCGCGTACACTGAGCCAGAAGTAGCTTGGGTTGGTAAGACTGAAAAAGAAGCGAAAGAAGAAGGCATCAAGTACGAAGTGGCAACATTCCCATGGGCAGCATCAGGTCGTGCAATCGCATCTGACTGTGCAGACGGCATGACTAAGCTAATCTTCGACAAAGAAACTCACCGCGTAATCGGTGGTGCTATCGTTGGTACTAACGGTGGTGAACTACTAGGCGAAATCGGCCTTGCAATTGAGATGGGCTGTGATGCAGAAGATATCGCTCTGACTATCCACGCTCACCCAACTCTACACGAGTCTGTAGGTCTAGCTGCTGAAGTATTTGAAGGTTCTATCACTGACCTGCCAAACAAAAAAGCAGTTAAGAAGAAGTAAGCTTTTTCCTGACTTAATGATAGAAACCGCTGCATTGCAGCGGTTTTTTTATGCTTGTTAGGTAGGAATATAAACGTGTGCTCGGCTGACAGCAGACAATAAAAAGCCCACCAAACGGGTGGGCTGACATATATTGCGAGTTAAGCTTTAGTGTTCACGGTTGTAAATGCAAAGCATGTCTAAGTATGAACTAACAAGGTGCTTAAGTTCCGCTTCACTTTTTGCACGGTTCGCTTGGACAAACAGTGAGTAACAAATACCGTGGAACAAGTTTGCCAAGTGTTCTGAATCGTGCTGATCACACACTTCGCCACGTTCAATCGCTTTAATGAACATGTTTTGTACCAGCAACTGGTTAGTACGGTTAGTTGAAACAAACAATGGCCATACTTCGTCACGTGTTGAAGCACTCCACTCGAACCAAACTTTTAGCCAGTGACAATCTTGGCTGACAAGCTCGATCATCGCATTAGTAATATTGGCGATGTTTTCACGCGCGTGTAGGTCTAAGTCAATGTTATCCGATAGGAAGTTCGAGAACTGACGTACGACGTGGTTGAGTACTTCATCCACTAAGTCTTCACGAGTCGGGAAGTAGTTAAAAACGGTCGCCACAGAAACTTGAGCAATTTCTGCGATATCTGCATGACCACCACGACCGATGCCGCGGCGCGCAAACACTTCCAATGCGATTTCCATTAACTGTTGCTTACGCTTAATCGGGGAAAGCCTAGTTCTTGGTCTCTTTGCAATTGAGTCCATATCCATTTTCCTTGCCATTTGAGTTGATATTGGGGGTAACCCCCTAATTGATTATTTTAATAGTTGCTTAAAGCAGTGATGAGTGTAATGGTGCATATCAACAAGGTCAACATCTGTAGAACAATTTATATACAGTAATGTCATTATTATTGATAAATTTAGCTATGAACTTTATAAAACTAAGACCTTCTTCCAAGATTTTTTGGCAACAGGATGTGACTTTCAACCCAATGAACGTGGTGATACACTACACGCCGTAAGATTAGGTGATCGTTTGCGTGCGACTTACCTCAACCCACAAATTAGATTGAGCACAGTATGAAACATACAATAGAAGTCATGATTTCTGAGCAAGAAGTTCAGGAACGAGTTCGTGAATTAGGCAAACAAATTACAGAGCGTTATCAAGGTAGTGAAGATCTTGTGTTGGTAGGCTTATTGCGTGGCTCATTTGTATTTATGGCAGACTTGGCACGTGCTATCGAACTGACTCACCAAGTTGATTTTATGACAGCGTCAAGCTACGGCAACACAATGGAAAGTTCACGTGACGTTCGTATCTTGAAAGATTTGGATGATGACATCAAAGGCAAAGACATTTTGCTTGTTGAAGACATCATTGATACAGGTAACACACTAAATAAAATCCGTGAGATCTTATCGCTGCGTGAGCCGAAGTCTATCGCGATTTGTACGCTCTTAGATAAACCATCTCGTCGTGAAGTGAATGTTCCTGTGGATTGGATTGGTTTTGAAATCCCAGATGAGTTTGTCGTTGGTGTGGGTATTGATTACGCGCAGAAATACCGCCACTTACCATACATCGGTAAAGTTGTACCTCAAGAATAATCATTGAGAGCAGCATTAAAAATATAAAAAAACGCCCATCTCAGATGGGCGTTTTTTGTTCAACATCTTAGATGTAGCTTAGCGACAAAGCAGCTTGTTATCTGTATTTAGAATCGTCGAAAGGGCTTTCTGATAAGACGCTTCTACGGTTTCCTTAGAGTTAGAACGAATGCCTAAGTACTCTAAACGACCATCTTCAATGCCGTATACCACGCCATGAATTTCAACATCTTGCCCACGCTCCCAAGCGTTTTGCAGGATGGTTGAGTTACCCAAGTTGTACACTTGCTCTGCGACATTAAGCTCGCCTAGTTTATCCGCTCGATCTTGCTGCGGCATTTGATCTAGGTAAGTGCGGTGTTTGAAATAGATATCTCTGATATGTAACAGCCAATTATTAATAAGACCTAGCTTAGGGTTATCAATGGCTGCGTTCACGCCACCACAGCCATAGTGTCCACAGACAATGATGTGTTTAACCTTAAGAACGTCTACGGCGTATTGAACGACGGACAGACAGTTGAGATCAGTATGGATGACTTGGTTTGCAACATTCCGATGAACGAATAGTTCACCCGAGTATAGTCCGGTTAGTCGCTCGGCAGGGACACGGCTATCAGAACAGCCAATCCAAAGAAAATCAGGCTTTTGACCCTCTGCGAGTTTTGCGAAGTATTCAGGTCGATCAGATTTGATCTCTTGAGACCATTTCGAATTGTTTTCAAATAACTGTTTAATTTCCGGCATCTTGCAAACTACTTCCCTTAAAAGACAAAAGCGCTGCCGCTTATATGAACATGCAAGCGATCAGTGTTGTAACTATACACAATGTTACAATTTCGATCCCGTTAAATATTCGTCAGACAGGACTCATCTGACTAGTTTTCATCAATAAAAACGTAAAATTAGGCCTAATTATTTGTGGTGTGAATTTAGCCTTAATCTATTTATGGTTTAAATTTTCGCCTGGCTCGTTAAAGTAATGACATTTTACTTTTTAAAATTGAATGCAGGGAAATCAGCAGTGTTCGGTAGTCGTTTTGAAGATATTAATTTCAAAGGGGATGTATTTGGCGGGGTAACCACGGCGATTATCTCTCTTCCTTTGGCGTTAGCGTTCGGTGTTGCATCCGGTGCAGGGGCAGAAGCAGGCCTCTGGGGCGCAATAATGGTCGGTTTGTTTGCTTCGTTGTTTGGTGGTTCTAATACGTTAATATCAGAACCAACAGGGCCAATGACGGTAATCATGACCGCTGTGTTAACCAGTATGATGGCGAAGTATCCAGAAACGGGCATGGCCATGACCTTCACGGTTGTTATGATGGCTGGCGCGTTCCAAATCCTATTAGGGACGTTAAAACTGGGTAAATACGTTACCTTGATGCCATATAGCGTGATTTCGGGCTTTATGTCAGGGATTGGCGTGATTCTTATCATTTTGCAGCTATCACCTTTGATGGGGCATGCTGCTCCTTCCGGAGGAGTGCTCGGAACATTATCTGCTTTGCCGGAGACCATTTCTAACCTCAAGTTCAGTGAACTGTTTTTAGGTCTACTGACTTTGGGGATTCTCTTTTTCTTCCCTAAGCAATATCGAAAATATGTACCAGCGCAACTCGTGGCGTTGGTTGCGGTGACTTTATTGTCTGTGATGTTCTTCGATACGGAAGACATTCGTCGTATCGGTGAAATCCCGGCAGGATTGCCTTCTCTCGTTGCACCTCATATTGATCCAGATATGTTTGTTGAGATGGTTATTGATGCATTGGTGCTCGGCACCTTAGGTTGTATCGATACTTTGTTGACGGCGGTTATCGGTGACTCCTTGACTCGTAAAGAGCACGACTCAGACAAAGAACTGCGAGGCCAAGGTCTTGCCAACATGATCTCAGGCTTGTTCGGTGCACTACCTGGCGCGGGCGCAACGATGGGCACGGTGACTAACATTCAAGTTGGGGCTCGTTCGCCATTGTCCGGTGTGATTCGTGCACTTATGCTTGCATTGGTCGTATTGGTTGCTGGTGGATTAACGGAGCCGATCCCAATGGCTGTGTTGGCTGGCATTGCAGTATATGTCGGCTTTAACATTTTGGATTGGAGTTTTATTCAACGAGCACACAAGGTTAGCTTTTCCGGAATGGCGGTAATGTATGGCGTTATGTTGCTCACAGTGTTTGTTGATCTTATCGTTGCCGTGGGCTTGGGCGTCTTTATTTCCAACATTATTATCATTGAGCGTCTGAGCCGAGAACAGGCGAGGCAAGTGAAAGCGATCAGTGACGCGGATGAAGACGATGTGCCGCTAACTGACAGCGAGCGTGGCTTGCTTGATCGCGCCAATGGCAAAGTACTGTTCTTTTATCTTTCGGGCCCAATGATCTTCAGTGTTTCTAAGGCAATTTCACGCCAGCACTCCAGTATTTCGGATTATGATGTGATGATTCTCGATCTTACCGATGTACCTATGATTGATGTTACTGTCGGTTTAGCGTTAGAAAACGCGATTAAAGATGCGCTCGATGCTAATTGTGCCGTGTATTTGTTGTGTCCAAATGAGCGCACGCGAGAACAGCTAGAAAAGTTCCACGTTATTGATCTTGTCCCGAATGACAATATGTACCAATTCCGTTATGAAGCATTGAATGCGGCGGTAGCACATGTCGAGGCGGACCAGTATCAGCGTATAACGGCGTAATCACTCTGATCGTTAAAAACGCAACAGCGCTCTGTTGCGTTTTTTATTCCCTAACTTTTCCTTACTTGCAGATAACCTTTACGTTGATGGGGACTATATTTCCAATACTATCGAAAGGTTTAATTGTAATCATCGTTATTCAACGATAAACTGATGGACCTCCAGTACAATACCCAAGGCGATTTCGTAGTAAACCGCTGATAAACATCGAGTCGGTATTAGTAATCACAAACAAACGGCAATCACGACCTTATGTACGCATTAGAAATTGAACAGCTGCGCAAGACGTATGCAGGTGGCTTTGAGGCATTAAAAGGTATTAGTCTCCAAGTGAAAAAGGGTGACTTCTACGCGCTTCTGGGTCCCAATGGTGCAGGAAAATCGACCACGATCGGCATCATCTCTTCCTTAGTGAACAAAACTTCTGGGACGACGAAAGTTTTCGGTTATGACATTGATACCGACCTTGAGTTGGCCAAACAGAATTTAGGCTTGGTGCCACAAGAGTTCAACTTCAATCAGTTTGAAACTGTTGAACAAATCGTGATGCAGCAAGCGGGCTATTACGGTGTGTCTAAAGTATTAGCCAAAGAACAAGCTGAAAAGTACCTGAAAAAACTCGATTTATGGGAAAAACGTAAAGAGCGTGCCCGTAATTTATCTGGCGGGATGAAGCGCCGTTTGATGATCGCCCGAGCTTTGATGCACGAGCCGCAGTTGCTCATTTTGGATGAACCAACGGCTGGGGTGGACATTGAACTACGCCGCTCAATGTGGGAATTTCTGAAAGAGATCAACCAAGAGCAAGGGATTACGATTATTTTGACGACGCACTACCTAGAAGAAGCGGAGATGCTGTGTCGAAATATCGGCATTATCAACCGGGGTGAGTTGATTGAAAACACCACCATGAAGGCGTTGCTAGGTAAGTTAAGCGTCGAGACATTTATCCTAGACATTGAATCTGAAGGCGAGGTGCCTGAGCTTGAAGGCGTCAATCGACAAAGTATTGTTGATGGCTCTTTAGAGATAGAGCTAGATAAAAGCCAAGGATTGAATTCAGTGTTCAGTCAGTTAACAGAGCATGGTATTAAAGTTCTTTCAATGCGTAACAAAGCCAACCGACTGGAAGAGTTGTTTGTCAGCATTGTAAGAGAAGGGAGTAAGTAAATGTACGGTTTATATTGGACGGCATTTCGTAGCTTGCTGAGCAAAGAGATCACCCGTTTTACGCGTATTTGGGTGCAAACTTTAGTTCCGCCTGCAATCACAATGACACTGTATTTCATCATTTTCGGTAATCTTATTGGCTCTCGAATCGGTGAGATGAGCGGCTTTAGCTACATGGAGTACATAGTTCCAGGTTTGATCATGATGTCGGTGATCACCAATTCATACTCGAATGTGGCGTCTTCGTTCTTTAGTGCAAAACTACAGAAGAACATTGAAGAGCTGCTGGTGGCACCAGTGCCAAATTACGTGATCATTGCTGGATACGTAATGGGCGGTGTGACTCGAGGTTTGTTAGTAGGCGCTATTGTTACCTGTGTGTCTCTATTGTTTGTGGATCTGCAAGTTGAACACTGGGGCATTATTGTTGCGACCGTCTTCATGACATCCGTTGTATTTGCTCTAGGCGGGTTGATCAATGCGGTCTATGCAAAAACGTTTGATGATATTTCGATCATTCCTACATTTGTGTTGACCCCGTTAACCTACTTGGGTGGTGTTTTTTATTCCATCAGCTTACTGCCTGAATTCTGGCAAGGTGTCTCTAAGATTAACCCAATCGTCTACATGGTGAATGCGTTCCGTTATGGTTTTTTAGGCGTATCGGATGTGGGTATTGTCACCTCATTCAGTGTGCTTGCGGTGTTTGTGATAGCGCTGTATGCCGTGGCTCATTACTTAGTAACGAAAGGTATTGGGCTAAGAAGCTAAGACTCTCCCACACAACAAAGAGCAGCGAATCATGCTGCTCTTTGGCATGCATAACAATACACTCCCATACAATCTTTCGGTTTTTATCATGTTAGGTTTCAATCATTTGTAATAAATGAGTGATCCTATGAATATTGTCCCGCCGCCGCCTTTCTCCTATCAGTTACTTAAGCCCAAGTATTGGCCTGTTTGGCTAGCATTTGGCTCTCTAGCGGTCATTGTAAATCTACTCCCTTACGTGGTGTTGAAAGTTTTAGGTAGAGGCATCGGTTATATTGCGATGCATGTAATGAAGCGCCGACACAAGATCGCTCTGCGTAATCTCCAGCTGTGTTTCCCTGATTTTACGGATTGGCAATGTAAGGACGTAGTACGAAAAAACTTTCAATATACGGGAATGGCGATCATCGAAACGGGCATAGCGTGGTTTTGGCCAGACTGGCGGATTCGTCGGATAACCTCTACTGTTGGAAAAGATCGTTTACTCGCTGAGGAAAAGAATGGCCGTGGTGTGTTGGTGGTGTGCAGTCACCATTTAAACTTGGAGATAACCGCTCGTATTTTTAGCCAGTTTGCCAAAGGTTATGGCGTTTATCGCCCAAATTCGAATCCTGCTTATGAGTTTATTCAACATCGAGGTCGAACTCGTTTTGGGCATCAAATGATTGATCGAAAAGACGTTAAATCAATGCTCAAAGTTCTGAAAAATGGTCATCGACTTTGGTATTTGCCCGACCATGATTATGGCGTCAGCCATTCTGTTTTTGCACCATTCTTTGCTGTTGAACAAGCCGCGAGTACCGTGGGCTCAAGTGTGCTTATAGACGCAACAAAGTGCGCGGTCATATCTGGCGTCACAGTGAGCAAGAATCACCATTACACGTTGTATATTGGAAAAGATATCAGTGAGCGTTTCGAGAGGCGTAATGCGATTAAAGCGGCAAGTATCTTGAATCAAGAACTCGAGAAAATGATAAAACGTGATATTCCAGCGTGGATGTGGCTGCACAAGCGGTTTAAAACACGTCCTGAAGGATTAGATTGCGTCTATATGTAGAACATAAAAAAGGTCGACTAAGAGTCGACCTTTTTACGTCTTGATGGCTCAGAGCTTACTCTGCGCTCTCTGAGTTTGTATTACTAGACTCTACTTCTTCCTTCGCTTCGACAACCATATCTACCGTTTGGTTATCGATAAGACGAGCTTTGCCTAAGAACGCAGACATCAGAATGACGGCTTGTGTCGTTTCTGGCGTGATCACTTGTAAAGTACGAGCATCACGAATGAAGATCTCATCAGGATGCAAACCAGCAGCTCGAAGTTGGTCGCTCGCATCTTCGATGATCGATGCGTAGTCATCACGGCCGCCACGAATGGCACTACTGATCCAACGCATTGTACGAGCAAGCACTGGCGCACGCTGGCGCTCATCCAGCGTGAGTAAGCCATTGCGAGAGCTCATAGCTAACCCGTCCATTTCACGTACGGTTGGTACACCAATGATTTCAATGTCCATCGCAAGATCGACAACCATCTTGCGGATAACCGCAAGTTGTTGAAAATCTTTCTCACCAAAACAGGCCACATCTGGCTGAACGATGTTAAATAGCTTGTTTACGATGGTTGTGACGCCACGGAAATGACCTGGGCGTGAAGCCCCTTCAAGAATTGTCGATAGACCCGGAACATCAACAAACGTTTGTTTATCAAGCCCTTCAGGATAGATAACTTCTGGTGTTGGCGTAAATACCACATCGACCCCTTCAGAGGTCAACTTGCTTAAGTCTTCCTCTAGCGTACGTGGGTAATTATTTAAATCGTCTGCACGATCAAACTGCATCGGGTTAACAAAGATGCTTACGACAACGATATCAGCGTATTCGCGTGCTTTACGCACTAAAGTTAAGTGACCTTCGTGAAGGTTGCCCATGGTTGGGACAAACGCAATTTTACGACCTTCACGTTTAAAGGTTTTAAGGTGTTCACGAACTGCTGAGATTTCCGCAAAAGTTTGCATGCATTTATCCTCTAGGCAATGGTATGAGCGTCGTCTGGGAATACACCGTTGGCTACATCTTCAATATATTTAGCAACGGCTTTGCGCATATCACCTGTTTCAGCAAGAAAGTTTTTGGAGAATTTCGGCATGTAGTTGGCAGAGATACCGAACATATCATGCATCACGAGAATTTGACCATCTGTCACGTTACCAGCTCCAATACCGATAACAGGCACGTCGAGCACTTGCGTAATACGCTCAGCAAGCTCAGCAGGCACGCACTCTAGTAAGACGATTTGAGCGCCTGCTTCTTGCAGTGCTAACGCATCTTTCACCATGCGGTCCGCTTTTTCTTGATCGCGACCTTGGACTTTGTAACCACCAAAAATATTCACGGCTTGAGGAGTTAAACCAAGGTGAGCACAAACTGGAACCGAGCGTTCAGTGAGCATTTTTACAGTGTCGACTAGCCAGTCACCACCTTCAATTTTCACCATATTGGCACCCGCACGCATCAGTGTAGCCGCATTTTCGCAAGCTTGCTCTGGCGTGGTGTAGCTCATGAATGGCATGTCAGCCATCAACAAACAATTTGGGCTACCTGCGCGTACGCAACGAGTATGGTAAGCGATATCATCGACCGTTACTGGCAGAGTATCGTTGTGACCTTGCAAAACCATACCTAGAGAATCACCAACAAGAAGTACTGGCATTTCTTGGCTTTCAAACAGTTGGGCAAAGCTCGCATCATAAGCGGTTGAAGTAGCAAATTTACGACCTTCTTGCTTCCACTTGATTAGGTCGTTGATGGTCATTTTTTTCATGGTTTTATCCTTACTAGGAGTTGGCTATGACTGCCAGATACTGAGGCCGTTTCTATCTACTTGTTCCAGTAGTTTAGATACCTCGGTCCCATCGGGGAGTTGTAAACTTGGTGCAATTTCCGCAAGAGGGTAGAGTACGAATTCACGCTCTTTCATTCCATAATGAGGAACGATCAGCCTCTCGGAATTAATCACCTCATTGCCATAAAGAACAATGTCGAGGTCCAAGGTTCTTGGTCCCCAACGTTCGTCTTTACGGACACGCCCTTGTTCTTGCTCAATGGCTTGTGTGCAATCGAGCAACTCAAGAGGCGTCAAACTGGTGTTAATCGACACAACCGCATTGATGTAATCCGGTTGGTTTTGTGGTCCCATTGGCGTGCTGCTGTATAGCGAAGAAGCCTGAACAAATTCTGATTTAGGCAGCGTTTTTAACGCTTCAATCGCTTGTTTCGCTTGGCTGACAGGATCAGCCAAGTTACTGCCTACCGCAATGTACGCTGTGATCATGACTTAGGCTTACTCTTTTTCTTGCGATAGGTTTTACGGCGGCGCTGACCACTCTTCGGTGATTGACCGTCTAGGTCGGCAGCCATTGCTTGACGCATTTCTCGGCCTGCATTTTGAAAAGTTTCCCACCACTTGGCAAGCTTCTGAGTATCACCACCTTCAATTTCACCGCGCATTTCAAGAAAATCAAAGCCAGCTCTAAATTTATTGAGCTCCATCAGGCGGAATGCACGTTTACCGTTGCGTCGTGGAAGACGAAGCTGCAGCTGCCAAATCTCGCGAATGGTTGCGGTATGGCGTCTTGGAATGGCAATTGTACGAACTTGTTCATCAAGAATGATGTTACTCGCTTCCATAATGGCGTCGTAATGGCCTAGGTTGCGCTCTTCCATCAGCTCATCGGCTTTCGCACACAGTGGGTACCACAGCATTGCAGCAAACATAAATGCTGGATTGATGCGTTTCCCATCTTCGATGCGCATGTCAGTAGAATCCAACACGAGATCCAACATCTGCTCAGTGTGAGAGGAGTAATCTTCTGTAAAGTGCGCTGCAATCGTCGGGAATAGTTGCTGGAATAGGTTGTACTCACGCAGTAGGTGGTAGGTTTCTAAGCCATGACCGGATTGCAATAACTTGAGTGACTCTTCAAAAAGACGCGCTGACGGAATGTCACCGAGCAACGGTGCCATGTGTTCGATTGGCGCCGCGGTGTCTTCTTCAATATCAAAGTCCAGTTTTACCGCGAAGCGAACTGCACGCAACATACGTACTGGATCTTCACGGTAGCGTGTTTCTGGATCGCCAATCAGTCGAATGAGGCGATCTTCTAAATCCTCAATACCACGTGCGTAGTCGTGAATCGAGTAATCCGCGATGTTGTAGTACATCGAGTTAATCGTGAAATCACGGCGCTCAGCATCTTCATCGATGGTGCCGTAGACATTGTCACGCAGCAGCATTCCTTCTTTCGATTGCTGAGAGATGCTCTTATTCTTTTGCTCTTGGTGGTGACCGCGGAATGTCGCTACTTCAATGATATCTCGGCCAAACATAATGTGAGCCAAGCGGAAGCGGCGACCAATCAAACGGCAGTTACGAAATAGCTGTTTGATCTGTTCCGGCGTTGCGTTGGTCGCAATGTCAAAATCTTTTGGTTTCTGTCCAAGCAGTAAGTCTCGAACCCCGCCACCCACAAGAAAAGCATCGAAACCAGCACCATTTAGGCGGTACAGTACCTTCAGTGCATTATCACTGATCTGCTTACGCGAAATGTTGTGCTCTTCACGAGTTATTACATTGAGAGCGAGCTCTGGAATAGTGGCAGGTTCGCTTGGTGTATAGTCGTTTGTATTCATGTGCATCTGGCAATAACTGGGTTTAGTCCAATCTTGCTTTGGTTAGTTTTTGCGCCTCTAGGGCCTAATTTGCGGCTAATGATAGCCTACACAATGCCATTTGAGAATCACGCTGTGATCTCGATCTCTGTTGGAAGCTGTTCCAAGCGCCAGTTTTCGCAGCCCCAACGAAGAATCTCTTCTATGTTGGCCGCTTTTATGGCTTCAGGTATCTCGAAGCCCAAAAATGTCATGGCGCGTAATAGAGTAGGCTTTGGTGTCTCTATATCAATAGCCGTCGCGTGATTTTGTTTCGACAGTTTATTGCCGTTGTTGTCCATCGCCAATGGTAAATGCAAGTAGCTGACTTCAGGCTGCCCAAGTATCTGGTACAGACTGATTTGACGCCCTGTTGGCTCGATTAAGTCTGCACCACGCACGACTTCGGTGACGCCTTGGTCGATGTCGTCCAATACTACCGCAAGATTATAAGCAAATAATCCATCTCGACGTTTAATAATGAAATCTTCATTAACGAGTTGCTCTGGAATTTTAATTGTTCCACGCTTCTGATCGAAGAAATGAGCGACAGGCTTGGTCATTTTTAGGCGAATCGCGCCGTCTTTCAAGTTTTTATCGCGGCAAGTGCCAGGATAAAACCCGCCATGCTCTTTAATTTGCTTTCGAGTACATTGGCAATAATAGGCCTCACCATTTTCGAGCCATGTGTTTATTTGGGCTTGGTAAAGGTCATGACGTTCACTCTGGTATACCACCTCTCCATCCCAATGCAGCTGATAGGCTTTGAGCGCATCTAGGATAAGTTGCGCCGCACCTGGCATTTCTCTTGGTGGGTCCAAGTCCTCAATACGTACTAACCAGGTTCCGTTGTGTGCTTTCGCTTGAAAATAGCTGCCAAGAGCGGCAATCAGTGAACCAAAATGTAAAGGACCAGAAGGAGATGGGGCGAATCGACCTACATAGCGTGTCATGCGTGTATCTCGAATTTAGTAAACAAATGGGATGCAAAGGTAGTCAAAACAAAAAGGGAGCCTGAGCTCCCTTCAATAATCATAATGCTTGGTTGATTAACCTTGCATTTGCTTCTCTTTGATTTCTGCAAGTGTTTTACAGTCAATACATAGGTCAGCGGTTGGACGTGCTTCAAGACGGCGAACGCCAATCTCTACGCCACAAGACTCACAGAAGCCAAAATCGTCTTCTTTGATTTTATCCAAAGTCTTTTCAATCTTCTTGATCAAACGGCGTTCGCGGTCGCGGTTACGCAGTTCTAGGCTGAACTCTTCCTCTTGAGAGGCGCGGTCAACTGGATCTGGGAAGTTTGCTGCTTCGTCCTGCATGTGGTGAACGGTACGATCCACTTCAGCTCTCAGCTGGTCGCGCCAAGCTGTTAAGATTTTCGTAAAGTGTTCAACCTGCTCTGGTGACATGTACTCTTCACCAGGTTTTTCCTGATATGGCTCCACGCCGGCAATGGCTAGGATGCCTATCGTTTTCTTCTTTGATTCTGGCATACAGCATCTCCTACTTACACCTAGTCAACTGCTACGCAGTCAATTTAAGGCGGGTATCTATAGCAAAAAGAGGCGGTGCAAGCAAATACTGAATCGCAAAGTTATCGTCAATGTGAAGACGACATCATTTTTTCTCTTAATTGATAAAATCAATAGCGGAAATCAGCTTCATTCCAGTATCGCTCAGTTCAGCTTTGTAGCAGAGAACTTCCACTCCAGCGTCTTGTGCTTGTTTGAGTAATAGTGAATATTTCGCGTCTATATGGTGCGCCGCGGATACTTTTTCAATACCTGAATGTAAAACAGTGAATAAAAGTATGGCTCTACTTCCATTTTGTGCCATTTCTGTGAGCTCTCTCAGGTGCTTTTGTCCCCGAGTCGTGACCGCATCTGGGAAGTATCCTTGTCCAGTAGAGTCGGTCTCATCAAGAAGAGTGACGCTTTTCACTTCTATATAGCACTTTGGCTTGTTGTCTGCGCTGAGCAAGATATCAATTCGGCTATTTTCATTACCGTATTTCACCTCAGTTTGAAGTGTGTCATAACCACAAAGCTCTGAAATGACATTATTTTCAATAGCCTCAACGGCCAGTTGGTTGGCGCGCGCGGTATTGATACAAATACGGTGGCCTTGTTCTGTTTCACTCAACTCCCAACTATTGGGATATTTTCGTTTCGGGTTGTCGGAAGTGGAATACCAAACTTTGTTTCCCGGTGTCGCACAACCTGTCATAGCGCCAGTGTTTGCGCAGTGGATAGTACGAATTTCACCGGTATCGAGTTCGATATCGGCAAGAAAGCGTTTATAGCGTTTGAGTAGAGTGGCGGACTCTAAAGCGGGTGTGAAATGCATTTGCTTATTTAGACAAAAATTTTTTTATGTACAATGTTGCCACCATTACACCATAAGGTATTTCCTTTGTCACAATTGCCGATTGAAGCCGTGATGCCTGAGTTGCTGACGGCGGTCAAAAATCAACATCAAGTGATCTTAAAAGCGGCGCCTGGTGCCGGTAAGTCGACCTACTTCCCTTTACAGCTCCTCTTAAACCATTCGGTTGTTGGAAAAATCATCATGCTCGAACCAAGACGACTCGCGGCGCGTAACATTGCCCGTTATCTTGCTGAGCAATTGGGAGAACAAGTTGGTCAACGCGTGGGTTATCGAGTTCGTGGCGAGGCAAAGGTAAGTTCTGCAACGCAGTTGGAGATCGTGACTGAAGGGATCATGACTAGGATGATTCAAACTGACCCTGAACTGGATGGTGTTGATCTGCTGATCTTTGATGAGTTTCATGAACGCAGCATTCATGCCGATACCGCTTTGGCATTCAGTTTAGAGGTTCAAGAGGCATTGCGAGACGATCTCAAGCTGGTGGTAATGTCGGCAACGCTTGATCAACAAGCCTTACAGTCGTTGTTGCCGGAAGCCAGTTACATTGAATCAGAAGGACGCAGTTTCGACGTAGAAATGCGTTACCAACCGTTAGGTGTGAATGATCATTTACCTACGAGTATGGCAAAAACAATAGAAAGTCTTATGAACAAAGAGTCCGGCTCTTTGTTGGCTTTCCTACCGGGCGTTGGGGCCATTAAACAAGTCGAAGAACGTTTATCTCATTTGGCGGATGATATTGAAGTGTGTCCGCTTTATGGGCAACTGAGCTTTACTGAGCAACAAAAAGCCATCACGCCGGCAGAACACGGCAAGCGTAAAGTCGTACTCGCGACCAACATCGCAGAAACTTCACTGACGATTGAAGGCATTCGCCTTGTGGTTGATTCTGGGTTAGAGCGTATTGCCCGGTTTGATTTGAAAAACGGTTTAACACGCTTAGAGCAAACACGCATTGCACAGTCTTCAGCGATTCAGCGTGCAGGACGAGCGGGACGAATAGAAGAGGGCATTTGCGTTCGCCTCTATTCTGAAAGTCAGTTCAAGCAGCAACCTCTGGTTCCCCAGCCCGAAATTTTGCATTCCGATTTGGCTAGTTTAGTTATGGAGCTCGCATTTTGGGGAGCGAGTGATATCAACGATCTCAAGTGGCTTGATGTTCCCGCTAATGCGTCATTGGAACAAGCGAAGCAGCTATTGGTGTCATTGGGACTACTGACGGAAAAAGGGCAATTAACGTCCGAAGGAAAACAGGCGCATGAACTAGGCGTTGAGCCTCGTGCGGCTGCGATGCTAATTAAAGCGCAATCTTACAGTGATAAGATGTTAAATGCTGCTTTGGCGGCGGTCGCACTGATTGAAGAGCCAGAAAGAAACGTCACCAATATCGCTCATAGTTTGCATCGTTGGCTTGTTGGTACTCATCCAAAAAAGTCGATGTTGTTCAAGCGTGCTCAATCTCTGGCGTACAAATTAGATACGGTATTTGACCTGAAAGGCGTGGATGAAGAGGCATTACCGCTGGTGTTAAGTTTGGCATTTCCAGATCGCATTGCGCAGCAGCGCACAAATCAATTTGGGCGATTTACTTTGGCTAATGGTCATGGTGCAGAATGTCGTCAGGAAGACATGCTAGGTGGCTGTGAGTATTTGGTTGCCGTTGACTTAATGCGTTCTCATTCTAACTCCAGTCAAATTCATTCGGCATGTGAATTGGATGTCAATATATTGCGAGCGACCTTTGAAGCGCTATTTTCGTCTGAAGAAGTTGTAGACTGGGATGAAAAAAGAGGGCGTCTAATGGCTGAGAGACAAACAAAACTCGGTCAGCTGGTGGTTGAACGCGAGCCTTTGCCAAGCCCTGGCAAAGAAAAAATGACACAAGCTTTACTCACGTATGTCCGCCGCCAGGGCTTACAGAGTCTAAACTGGACACCGGCAGCGGAGAGCTTGTTGGCTCGGATTCGTTGTGCGGTGGAATGGTTACCCGAGCAATCATGGCCAATGTTTGATGAAGCCAGTTTGTTGGATTCATTAGAAGAGTGGTTAGAGCCGTACATGACGTCCGTCAGTTCGGTTAACGATTTGAGCAAGATAAACTTGGTCGAAGCGCTGAACGCTCGATTAGGTTGGCCACTCAATCAACAGCTGGATGAATGGTTACCAGAGCATTACCAACTGCCGACAGGTTCAAAGAAGCGTATCCGTTACCAGTATGGCCATGAGCCGAAACTATCGGTGCGTATGCAAGAGGTATTTGGTGAGAGTGGCTCTCCTACGGTAGCACTTGGTCGTAAGCGTTTGGTGCTTGAACTGCTTTCGCCGGCACAACGTCCGCTGCAAGTGACGTCTGACTTGGCGGCTTTCTGGAACGGAAGCTATAAAGACGTTCAAAAAGAGATGAAAGGGCGCTACCCAAAACACGTTTGGCCAGATGACCCTGCCAATCATGTAGCAACTACGAAAACAAAAAGACAATTGAATAATGACTAACAGCAAGAAGCCTAGCGCGAAAAAAGCGCCAGCGAAGAAAAGTACAACCAATAAAGGAACGACAAAACAGACTCGACGCACACCGAGTAAAAAGCCGGCTAACGAGAAACGTTCGTGGCTGAAAGTTTTGTGGTCATTTAGCTGGAAAGCCGGTGTTGCGCTTGCCGCTGTTTTGCTGTTTGTGGGTATTTATTTAGATAGTGTTGTGAAAGAGCGCTTTGAAGGCCAGCTGTTTGAACTGCCAACGGTGGTTTATGCTCGCATCTTGAACTTAAATCCGGGTGAAAATATCACCATTCAAGAACTTCGTAACGAGCTGGATGTACTGAATTACCGTAAGGTAAGTCAGCCTCGCTATCCTGGTGAATACTCTTCTTCTTCCACTCGTATTGAGCTGATCCGTCGTCCATTTGAATTTGCCGATGGTCCTGAACCGGATCGTCACGTGATGCTCCATTTTTCAGATTCTGGCTTACAGCGTATTCAGTCTTTAGAGTCCCGAGGCGATCTTGGTTACTTACGCTTAGAGCCTAAGATGTTGGGTATGCTGGAGAAAGATCAAGATGAGCAGCGTCTGTTCTTGCGTCGTGATCAGTTCCCAGAAATTTTAGTTGATGCACTGCTTGCGACCGAAGACCGGGATTTTTATCAACACGATGGGGTGTCTCCACTCGCGATTGCACGAGCAATGGTTGCAAACATTAAAGCGGGTCGTACTGTTCAAGGCGGTAGTACGCTAACTCAGCAGTTGGCGAAAAACCTGTTTTTGACCCGTGATAAGACGCTGTGGCGCAAAGTTAGAGAAGCGTATATTGCGTTAATTTTGGATTACCGTTACAGCAAAGATCGTATTTTGGAAGCCTACCTTAACGAAGTGTATCTAGGGCAAAGTGGTGGTGAAGCGATCCACGGGTTTGGCTTGGCATCGCGTTATTACTTTGGACAACCGATCCAAGAGCTGCGAATCGATCAACTGGCGATGTTAGTTGGGATGGTAAAAGGACCGTCTTACTACAACCCAATTCGTTACCCCGAGCGCACGAAAGAGCGCCGCGATCTTGTATTACGTTTGTTGATGCAGCAAAACATGCTGACTTCAGAGCAGTATGAGCAAGCCGTCAGTCGTTCGCTTGATACGCAGAGCAAACCACGTATCGCGAGCCGTCAGCCCGCTTATTTCCAGCAATTGAGCATTGAATTGAAAGAAAAAGTGGGGGAGCGATTTAAAGCGGAAACCGGACTGCGCGTGTTTACGTCTCTGGATCCGGTATCGCAAAGCAAAATGGAGCAAGCCATCGCGAAAAAGATCCCGGAGCTAGCTAAACGAGGCGGTAAAGAATTAGAAGCCGCTGCAGTCGCGGTTGATCGTCATAGTGGTGAAATCCGTGCCATGGTTGGCGGTAAACGTGTTGGTTATGAAGGTTTTAACCGCGCGCTCAATGCCAGTCGTCCAATTGGTTCTTTAGTTAAACCAGCGATTTACTTGACGGCTCTAGAACAACCGGAAAAATATAACCTAGGCACGACGCTGCACGACACGCCGCTAAGCCTGAAAAGCAGTAAAGGTAATGTATGGACACCGCGCAACTACGACCGAAAATACCGTGGTGATGTGCCACTTTATATTGCTTTAGCGAAGTCGCTCAACGTGCCAACCGTGCGCTTAGGCATGGCGCTTGGTATCCCCGAAGTATCCGATACTTTAGAACGTTTGGGCGTCAACAAAGACGAAATCCGCCCAGTGCCTTCGATGTTTTTGGGCTCGTTTTCTTTGACGCCGTTTGAAGTCGCGCAGATGTATCAGACACTGACGAACTCAGGCAAACGTGCGAAACTGACCGCTCTGCGTTCAGTGATGGATATGGAAGGTAATGTGCTGTATCAATCCTTGCCTCGTTCATCAAGAGCCGTGGATGAGCAAGCAGCATGGCTAACGACCTACGCGATGAAACAGGGGGTTGCTCAAGGTACAGGCCGCTTCTTACAAAGCCAGTTTGGTTGGGCTGCACTGGCAGGAAAAACGGGTACCAGTAACGATAACCGCGATAGCTGGTTTGTTGGTGTTGATGGCCGTGAAGTGACGACAATTTGGCTAGGCCGCGACGATAACAAACCGGTTCATCTAACGGGATCGAGCGGTGCATTACGAGTGTACGCAGAGTATTTGAAGCAACGCATTCCTGAGCGTTTAGAGCTTCCATGGCCAAGAGAGATCACCACGTTAGGATTTAAGCCGACATCAGATGGTGGTTTAGAAATGAACTGTCGTAGTGATTATAAACTGCCAGTTTGGGATAAAACGGGTCAAATAAAGCAGCAGTGTGAGAAGAAATCAAACTGGCTTAACAGCTTATTTGATTGGTAGCATCGCCAAATCAACAACATTAGCTTGTCTCTCTGGTCAATTCTTAGTACATATTAGGGCGTGTTAGTGCGGTGCTGCTAGCACGCCCTACTTGATAAGAAATTCAACAAAGGAAGAAGTGAATGTTCAAAAAGCTGTTATCAAGCCCGTCGACTCGCCATTTCGCGCTTTGGGTTAGTGCCTTTTTGATCACCACTCCTTCAGTTTCCCTCGCCAACTCTCTAGCAAAAACGGATGACGTGGAGCCTCGTCCAAAGGTGGCAGTTGTGCTCGCCGGTGGCGGAGCAAAAGGCGCTGCGCATATCGGCGTCCTCAAAGCGTTAGAAGAGATGCAGATCCCGGTCGATATCGTAACGGGCACCAGTATGGGCGCTTATGTTGGTGGCCTCTATGCAACGGGGATGAGCGCTGATGAAATTGAAAGTTTTATCTACACCGTCGATTGGAGCAGTGGTTATCGAGATCGTGTCGACCGTAGTCAACGCCGAGTTCGTGATAAAGAGTATGAAGACCGCTATCAAATTAACACTGACCTCGGCTTAAGATTTGGTGAGGTTCGTGCCCCAACGGGTGTCGTGCAAGGCCAGAACATGTTGCGCGTATTGCGTGAGACTACAGGGAACTTAGGGCGATTCGATTCTTTTGATGATCTTGCCATTCCTTATCGCTCTGTGGCGACAGATATTCTTGCGCTGGAGGAAGTGGTTCTTGGCAATGGCTACCTTGTGGACGCCATGATGGCTAGCATGTCTGTACCAGGAGCGCTTCCTCCCTATAAGCTCAATGGCCATATGCTTGTCGATGGCGGCGTGGTCAATAACATGCCTGTCGATGTGGCTCGCGCCATGGGGGCTGATGTTGTTATTGCTGTTGATATTAGCACCGACTACAAAACCGAAGATGAGTTTACCGGGCTGTTTACTGTAGCGGATCAACTTTCTAATTACCTAGTTCGTCGCAGTACGCAACAGCAAGTGGACGAGCTTGAACCACAAGATATTTATATTCGTCCCAATGTAGGCACCATGGAAACGGTCGAGTTCGACAAAATGCCTTGGGCTTTTCAAGCGGGCTACGATATTACCAAGCAGCTTGAAGATAAGCTGCTTGGTCTAAGTTTATCGAACGCAGAATACCAAAAGTACATTGATCACAAGCAAGAGGTACGTAAGACGCTGGTTTACGGTGATAAACGCATTGTTGATGACATTGTGATAGTGAATAACACCCACTACAGTGATGTATTACTTACCAACCGTATCCAATTGAAAACAGGTCGTCGTATTCCAACGGCTGAAATAGAAAAAGCCGTTGAAAATCTCTATGCGTTGGATCGTTTTGAGTTAATCACTTACCACTTTGAAGATGTTGATGGTAAGACATTGTTGGTTTTTGATGTTAACGAAAAGTCGTGGGGGCCGAATTACGTTAACTTTCGATTTTTCCTTGAAGATGACTTCGATACGGATAGCCAATACGGCATCGGTATGTCGACCAATTTTACTAATTTAAACTCGCATGGTGCAGAGTTGGCGTTCAACGTAGAAATGGGCACGGATAAGCTGATAGAAGCTGAGTTGTATTCGCCTGTTTTATCTAGCCAAACGCTTTTTGTTGCTGGCCGTGTTGGATACAGCAGTGAAGATAGAAACTTACCTTTTAGCGAGTTTGAAAACCCGGACCTCAGCTCAGTTAACGACTTCTTACCCGTTTCCTATAATGACTTTGCTTCAGAACTGGCGATTGGCATTCAACCTACGTTATGGCAAGAGTTGCGCCTTGGTGCTCGTTACTCTACAGGAGATATTGAGCTGTCTACCTTGGCCTCGGCAGGGCAGCTAGACTTCGAGCGCAAAGGTATATTTGCGAGCTATCGACTCGATACGCTTGATGATTTTGCATTTCCTACTCGCGGACTGCTGGTCGATCTTGAATATTTCGTATCTCATGACAAGAGTCCGGAAGGCATCACTCTGCTCGACACGGAAAAGATGATTGAAGATACTGTGTATGAAATCTCCGCGCGATTCAAAGGTGCGGTCAGTCATCAGCGTCATACTTTAGTCGGACATGCAGAATATAGCTTTGTAGAAAGTAAAAATTCATCGGTTCCACTTGATCCGAGAGAGTTAGGCGGCTTTTTAAACCTATCTGGCATCCCAAGAAATAGCTTGATTGGACAGAACCTGTTTTTTAGTAGCTTGGTGTACCGATACAAATGGTTCGACAATGACTTTGGACTATTTGAAGCGCCAGTCTACCTCGGTGCATCAGTGGAATACGGTGGAGTTTGGTCAGATAATGATCTGAAGCTGAATGAAGCGCCACTTTACAATGCTGGCTCTATTTTCTTTGGTGTTGACTCACCAATCGGGCCAATTATGTTGGCTTATGGTCGTACTGAGCAGGATATGGATGCTGTGTATTTGATCGTAGGAACGTCGTTTAATTAACCGGGTATAAGAAAGCAAAAACTTGGCATATTTGGTCAAAACTAGCAGAACTTTAGTCGTAAGTTGCTATGTTGGTCAAAATGATAAGATTTTAATTTAAGGTTAAATTTGCTATTATTTTGCCCACAGTTTGGCCTCTACGGCGCTGTTTCTCAATCATAATTGAATGAAAACAAGGGCAATGGAGAGCCAAGTTTCCAAGGATGTTCACTCCTTTACTTTAACAATAGTAATAATAGAGGAGGAACCGCAATGAGAGGAAAAAGTCGTGCTTGAAGCCTACCGTAAACACGTCGAAGAGCGTGCTGCTGAAGGAGTTGTTCCTAAACCGCTAGACGCAGAACAAGTTGCTGGACTTGTAGAACTTCTGAAAAATCCCCCGCAAGGTGAAGAAGAGTTCATTCTTGACCTACTTGAAAACCGCATCCCACCAGGTGTAGATGAAGCCGCTTATGTTAAAGCGGGTTTCCTAACAGCAGTAGCAAAAGGTGAAGTTAAATCACCATTAGTGAGTCGTGAAAAAGCGGCTGAACTGCTAGGCACTATGCAAGGTGGTTACAACATCGAGCCGCTAGTTGAGCTACTTGATGACGAAGCACTGGCAGAGATTGCTGTAGAAGCACTGTCTCATACACTTCTGATGTTTGATGCTTTCTATGATGTAGAAGAGAAAGCAAAAGCAGGCAATGCGCATGCACAGAAAGTACTTCAGTCATGGGCTGATGCTGAGTGGTTCCTTTCTAAGCCTAAGCTTGAAGAAAAAGTCACTCTAACTGTATTTAAAGTAACAGGTGAAACGAACACGGATGACCTTTCACCTGCACCTGATGCTTGGTCTCGTCCTGATATCCCAGTGCACGCACTTGCGATGCTGAAGAACGAGCGTGAAGGCATCAATCCTGATCAACCGGGCAATATTGGTCCGATCAAGCAAATTGAAGAATTGAAAGAAAAAGGTCACCAATTGGTTTACGTTGGTGATGTTGTTGGTACTGGTTCTTCACGTAAATCTGCAACCAACTCAGTACTTTGGTTCATGGGAGATGATATCCCTTACGTTCCAAACAAACGTGCTGGTGGTTATGTGCTTGGTGGTAAAATTGCACCTATCTTCTTCAACACAATGGAAGATGCGGGCGCACTACCAATCGAAGTCGACGTGACTAAGCTCAACATGGGCGATGTTATCGATGTTTACCCATATGAAGGTAAAGTTTGTAATCACGAAACAGGTGAAGTTTTAGCTGAGTTCTCGCTGAAAACGGAAGTACTGATTGATGAAGTTCGTGCTGGCGGTCGTATCCCATTGATCATCGGTCGTGGTTTGACAGACAAAGCGCGTCAATCGCTAGGTCTTGAGCCTTCGGATGTATTCCGTAAACCTGGTGAAATCGCAGATTCTGGCAAGGGTTACACTCTTGCACAGAAAATGGTTGGTAAAGCGTGTGGCGTAGAAGGCATTCGCCCTGGTACCTACTGTGAACCGAAGATGACGACAGTAGGTTCGCAAGATACTACCGGCCCTATGACTCGTGATGAACTTAAAGACTTGGCGTGTTTGGGCTTCTCTGCTGATCTGGTTATGCAGTCTTTCTGTCACACCTCTGCGTATCCAAAACCAGTAGACGTTAACACGCACCACACACTTCCGGACTTTATCATGAACCGCGGTGGTGTATCTCTTCGCCCGGGTGACGGTATTATCCACTCATGGCTAAACCGTATGCTACTGCCGGATACAGTCGGTACGGGTGGTGACTCACATACTCGTTTCCCGCTAGGTATTTCATTCCCAGCAGGTTCGGGGTTGGTTGCCTTTGCTGCTGCGACAGGCGTTATGCCACTAGATATGCCTGAGTCAATCTTGGTTCGCTTTAAAGGTGAAATGCAACCGGGTATCACACTACGTGACCTTGTTCATGCCATCCCTTACTACGCGATTCAGCAAGGTCTACTAACGGTAGAAAAAGCGGGCAAGATCAACGAATTCTCTGGCCGTATCCTTGAGATTGAAGGCCTAGAAACGCTAACAGTTGAGCAAGCATTTGAGCTTTCTGATGCTTCTGCTGAGCGTTCTGCGGCAGGTTGTACTGTGAAACTGTCGCAAGAGTCGATCGAAGAGTACCTAAACTCTAACATTGTAATGCTGAAGTGGATGATCTCTGAAGGTTACGGTGACCGCCGTACTATCGAACGTCGTATTACAGCGATGGAAGAGTGGCTAGCAAATCCTGAGCTGATGCAAGCGGATAAAGACGCTGAATATGCACATGTGATTGAAATCGATATGGCTGAAATCAACGAGCCAGTACTATGTGCACCGAATGATCCGGATGACGCTCGCTTGTTGTCTGAAGTACAAGGCACAGCGATTGATGAAGTGTTCATCGGTTCTTGTATGACGAACATCGGTCACTTCCGCGCTGCTGGTAAGCTGCTAGATAAGTTCAATGGACAGCTTGCAACTCGCCTATGGATCGCTCCGCCAACGAAGATGGATAAGGATCAGCTAACGGAAGAAGGTTATTACGGTATCTTTGGCCGTGCTGGGGTTCGAATCGAAACACCAGGATGTTCACTGTGTATGGGTAACCAAGCGCGTGTTGCAGACAAATCAACAGTGATGTCGACCTCAACGCGTAACTTCCCGAACCGTCTAGGTACTGGTGCGAATGTTTACCTGTCGTCTGCGGAACTAGCTGCCGTAGGTGCAATCCTTGGTAAGATTCCAACTAAAGAAGAGTACTTGGAGTATGCGAAGCAAATTGATGCAACCGCTACAGATACTTACCGCTACTTGAACTTCCATAAAATGGATCAGTACACCAAGAAAGCGGATGAAGTGATCTTCCAAGAGCCTGCATAAGTTTAACTGCACAATTAAAAAGCACCTCAAACGAGGTGCTTTTTTTATGGGCGCAATTCGCTATACTCCGCACCAAATTGATACGAAAAGGCAATCTCGATGGAATTTGAATTCATCCGTAACACGTTGATGGGCGAGTACTACGTAAAATGCAGCATGGGGCATGAGATTGTTGGGCGCTGGCTACAAGAAGAAATTGGCAAAGATCCTATGAAGATTGCTCAGGTTGAAAAGCTAATTGAGCAGTCATTTTCAGCGCCTTCTCAAGAGCATAACCTAACAGGTACAGAAATTAGCTTGATGATTCAGGGCGATGAAGTCCTAGTGCAAGAAAACGCATTGGCCCATGACCATGATGTTGAGATGGAAAGTGAATTCGATTTCTACAATGCAGAAAGTACAGCAAGCTGTGGAATAGAGGACTTCATGATTCTTATCGAGCGATGGAAAGACTTTTTGAACATTTAGTGCACAGTTTTGGGTAACTTTCCTTCTGTTGCTTTAAATTTGTGAAAAGGGCGCACCGATATGGTGCGCCCTTTTTGTTTATAGATATGTAAATTGACGTTAGTTTTTATTATTCAATGACTTAAAAACTTGGCACGTAGATTGGATTATTAGAAGTGTTTCAGGATGAAAGCTTCGGAGAGAATTGAATGAAAATAATCAATGCCATTATTAAGCCGTTTAAATTAGACGATGTGCGAGAAGCATTGGCTAACGTCGGTATCGAAGGGATGACGGTATCAGAAGTTAAAGGGTTTGGTCGTCAAAAAGGCCACACGGAACTGTATCGCGGCGCTGAGTATCAGGTCGATTTCCTACCAAAAGTGAAAATTGAAATCGCTACTCACGCGGATAATGTTGAGCGAGTGGTTGAAGCGATTACAAAAGCTGCGCAAACAGGAAAGATTGGTGACGGTAAAATTTTTGTCTACGACCTGAACCAAGCGGTGCGTATCCGAACGGGCGAAATGGACGCAGAAGCACTTTAAGAATTCAAGGGATTGGAGAAACTTATTATGGAATTAACAACAACAGTAACCGAGTTACGTTACGCACTTGACACCTTTTTCTTCCTCATTTCCGGTGCGTTGGTAATGTGGATGGCAGCTGGTTTTGCGATGCTAGAGGCTGGTCTTGTGCGCTCTAAGAACACAACAGAAATTCTTACGAAGAACATCTGTTTGTACGCAATTGCATGTACGATGTTTCTAATCGTTGGTTACAACATCATGTATGTCGACAACGGAGAAGGAGGCTGGTTACCTTCATTTGGTGCGCTGATTGGTACCCAAGGAGAAGGGGCTGATCACTCTCTAGAGTCTGATTTCTTCTTCCAAGTCGTCTTCGTTGCAACTGCAATGTCCGTCGTTTCTGGTGCGGTGGCTGAACGTATGAAGCTTTGGTCTTTCTTGGTTTTCTCTGCGATTTTGACCGCATTTATCTACCCAATGGAAGGTTATTGGACATGGGGCGGTGGTTTCCTAGCAGAAGCTGGATTTAGCGACTTTGCAGGTTCAGGTATCGTACATATGGCTGGTGCTTCTGCAGCTCTCGCTGGTGTGTTATTGCTTGGTGCTCGTAAAGGTAAATATGGCAAAAACGGTGAAATCTACCCGATTCCAGGTTCAAACATGCCTTTGGCAACACTAGGTACTTTCATCCTTTGGTTTGGTTGGTTTGGGTTTAACGGTGGTTCTCAGTTGATGGTTTCAGACTTTGAGAATGCAACAGCGGTAGGTCAGATCTTCCTAAACACCAACGCAGCAGCTGCTGCAGGTGCTATTGCGGCGCTATTTGTATGTAAAACAACTTGGGGCAAAGCGGACTTAACGATGATTCTCAATGGTGCGCTAGCTGGCTTGGTTGCTATCACTGCAGATCCTCTATCACCATCGCCATTATATGCAGTTGCTATCGGTGCAGTATCTGGCGCGCTAGTCGTATTCAGCATTATTGGTTTGGATAAACTAAAAATTGATGACCCAGTCGGTGCGATTTCAGTGCACGGTGTTTGTGGCTTCTTTGGTTTGATGGTTGTGCCACTAAGTAACGGCGATGCTACATTCGGTGCACAGCTTTTAGGTGCTGTCGTTATCTTTGCTTGGGTATTTGGTGCCAGCCTAGTTGTGTGGGCTATCTTGAAAGCAACCGTTGGAATTCGCGTCACGGAAGATGAAGAAATGGAAGGTATGGACATGCATGATTGTGGCGTCGGTGCGTACCCAGAATTTGTCACTGTGAAGTAATCAATAGCCTGTAATAAATAGTTACACTCTCAACATATAAAAACCTGCTCCGATGAGCAGGTTTTTTAATATTTGTCATTGTCTTCTTATTGAACATACATATAATAACGCAACTGATAAACGTTATCATTAGCATGGTAAAGGATTAAACAATGAAAAAACTGCTAACTCTTTCAGCATTAACTTGCGCAACCTTAGCTCCAACAGCAATGGCTGCTGAAGAAGTGAACGTCTACTCTTACCGTCAACCTTTCCTAGTTGAACCTATGTTCAACGAGTTCACTAAAGAAACTGGCATCAAAGTAAACGTAAAATTTGCTAAAAAAGGCTTAGCAGAAAAGCTAGCTCAAGAAGGCGAGTACAGCCCAGCTGACGTTATCCTTACGACAGACATCAGTCGTCTAGCTGAACTGACAAACAAAGGTTTAGTTCAGAAAGTAGATAGCAAAATCATTGAAGAAAACGTACCAGCTCAATACCAAGATAAAGAGAATGAGTGGTTTGCCCTAACTCTACGCTCACGTAGTGTTTACTCTTCACGTGATCGCGTAGGTAAACTAGGCGCAGATTTCAACTATGCAGATCTAGCTAAGCCAGAGTTCAAAGGTAAAATTTGTACTCGTAGCGGTAAGCACCCGTACAACGTTTCTCTAGTTTCAGCAATGATTGCTCACAATGGCGAAGCAGAAACCAAAGAGTGGTTGGAAGGCGTGAAAGCAAACCTTGCTCGCAAACCACAAGGCAACGATCGTGCACAAGTTAAAGCGATCAAAGAAGGTCTATGTGATGTTTCTCTAGGTAACAGCTACTACCTAGGTAAAATGGTTAACGACAAAGAGCAAAAAGCTTGGGCAGATGCAGTTTACATCAACTTCCCTAACCAAGAGACTACAGGTACTCACGTAAACATCTCTGGTATGGCGATGGCGAAGTACTCTCCAAACAAAGACAATGCTGTGAAGCTAATGGAATTCCTAACGGGTGACAAAGCGCAGCAGATGTACGCAGAAGTTAACTACGAGTACCCTGTTAAAGAAGGCGTGAAGCGTTCTGAACTTGTGGAATCTTGGGGTGACTTTAAAGCAGACAAGCTTTCTCTAGACGATATTGCAGCCAACCACGAAGCGGCAATTAAGCTATTAGACGAAGTGAAATTTGACCTTTAATTCCTTGTGGGGGTATAACAGTACCCCCATTTGATTAAAGGATATGAGATGTATTTGCAACAGCATTTGTATTTCATACAGCCTTGCAGTAATTAGGCGATGAAAGATAAACACTCTTTATGGAAAACCAGTAGTGGGGTAATAACTCTGTTACTGGTTTTGCCGATCTTAGCGATCTTCTACACCGCAATTGGTGAAACGGATGATTTGTTTGCCCATTTAATGGCGACAGTCATGCCGACTTATATTTTTAACACGGTTGCGCTCACTATTGGCGTAATGGTGTTGTCCTTAATTCTTGGTATACCAAGCGCTTGGATAATGGCCATGTGTAAACTGCCGACCGAAAAATGGTTGCAGTGGGCATTGGTGCTACCTCTTGCGATGCCAGGTTATATCATTGGTTATATTTTTACTGATTGGTTTGATTTTGCAGGGCCGATTCAGATCTTTTTGCGTGATGTAACCGGATGGGGACCTGGCGAGTATTGGTTCCCTGATATTCGCACCTTGCCTGGCGCGACCTTTGTGTTGGCTTTAGTGCTGTACCCTTACGTGTATTTGCTGTGTCGAGCTGCATTTATGGAGCAAAATGTCTCTTTGTTGCAAAGCGCGCGTTTGCTCAAATGCTCTCCATGGGAAAGCTTTTGGCGCATCTCGATGCCACTAGTGCGACCTTCTATCGCTGTGGGTTTGTCGCTGGTGGCAATGGAGACTATCGGTGACTTTGGTACTGTAAGTTACTTCGCTGTGAATACGTTAACCACAGCGGTCTACGATACTTGGTTGGGGTACTCTAATCTTAATGCAGCAGCCAAGATTTCTGCCATGATGCTCGTCATCGTAGTATTGCTTCTCAGTGCCGAACGCTACAGTCGTCGTAAACAAAAGCTTTTTCAAAGCCAATTTAACAGTCACGAAGATTTTCGTTATGAGTTGACGGGCTGGAAAAAGTGGACCGCGCTGGTTTGGTGTTGGGGCTTGGTTTCGGTCGCGTTTATTTTGCCATTACTACAGCTGATTGATTATGCGATAACTTACTTTGCGCAGAGTTGGACCCCCGAGTTTCGTGAATACGCATGGAATAGTTTGGTCGTGTCGGTTATTGCCGCCATTATTGGTGTTGCTGTCGCACTGATCGTTAACTTTACCCATCGCGTCAATGGCAAACGCGAAAGCTTGGCATTTATGCGTCTTTCTTCGATGGGGTATGCAGTGCCAGGAACCGTATTAGCGATTGGTGTGATGGTCGCAGTACTGTTTATGGATCACCGCGTCAACGACCTTGCTAAAGCCATGGAATGGGGAAGACCGGGACTTATTTTTTCTGGCTCCATGTTCGCCCTGGTTTTTGCCATGGTTGTGCGCTTTTCAGCGGTGGCGATTGGTAGTATCGAAAGTAATTTAAATAAAATTTCGCCTTCGTTAGATATGGCGTCTCGCACCATGGGTTGTAAGCCTAATGCCATGCTGTGGCGTGTGCACTTTCCGCTGGTTAAACGTGGTGCACTGATTGCGGCTCTGTTAGTGTTTATCGAGTCGATGAAAGAGCTCAATGCGGCTCTATTACTTCGTCCATTTAACTTTGAAACACTAGCCACATACGTTTATAACTTCGCCTCGGATGAGCATTTAGAATTGGCCGCTTTGCCTGCGGTTCTGTTGGTTCTTGTTGGGTTGATCCCGCTTGTTGTTGTTAACCGTTCACTGGAGCAAAATCACTGATGAGCTGCGCATTATCAATTAAAAACCTAACTTGCCAATATGATGATCAAACCGTACTCGAATCATTATCTCTTGAGGTGGAACAAGGGCAAATTGTCTGTTTACTAGGTGCAAGTGGTTGCGGAAAAACAACACTATTAAAAGCCGTTGCAGGGCTATTGCCATTAACGTCAGGCGAAATGAGCTTAAATTGCGTCACGATTGATGATGGGGAGAACTGGTTGCCACCAGAACAGCGTAATATCGGGATGATTTTCCAAGATTATGCGCTTTTTCCTCACCTGACGGTGGAGCAAAATATTGCCTTTGGCTTAAAGCATTACTCGACAAAAGAGAAAAATGGCAAAGTTCAAGAGATGCTCGAGCTCGTGCATTTGCAAGGCTATGGCGATCGTTATCCACATCAGTTGTCTGGTGGACAGCAGCAGCGTGTTGCGATTGCTCGCTCATTAGCTTACAGCCCAGACTTATTGTTGCTGGATGAGCCGTTCTCTAATATTGATACGCAAGTTCGCCATGAGCTGATAAGTGAGATCCGTAAGATTTTTAAGGCGCAAGGCGTGACTGCCATTTTTGTTACGCATAGCCGTGAAGAGGCTTTTGCCTTCGCGGATAAAATGGCAGTGATGAACAATGGTGTTATCGAGCAGTATGGTACGGCATCTGAGCTTTACTACCAGCCTTCAAGTAAGTTTGTTGCGGATTTCTTAGGTGGTGGTAGCTATCTGGCCGCTAAACGAGTTTCGGATTCAGAATATGAAACCCACTTGGGTGTGGTTGAAGCCACAGCCCAACAAGAGATCCCAGTGCAGTCTGAATGCTCTTTGTTGCTAAGGCCGCAACATGTGCAAATTCAATCCGATGAAGAGAGCTCAGTAACGGTGCTGGAGCAGCACTTTATGGGCGACCATTGCCGTTACGTGATTGATGCGAATGGCGACCGTTTGTTGGCTACAGCATCGCAGGCATTAAATATTGGTGAGTCTGTTGCTGTGAAAATTGAAACGCAGGGCGTGCTGGCATTCGCTTAATGTCTCTGCATAAGGGATTGCGAATCCATTCTCGATTTGTTGATACAAAAAAGCCCGGCAGTGATGCCGGGCAAGTGCTCTTCTCCTGTTGATGAGCGCCTTTTCAGACAGCGTCGACTCTCATCATTGTGCTCGAAGCGGGCACAAGGTCAGTTATAAAGATAAGAAGTCTTTAAACTGTTGAAGAACACGTTCCGCAGTGTCCTTATCGTGCATTTCTGCAAAAATACGTAGTAACGGCTCAGTACCAGAGAAGCGTGCGATGATCCAACCGCCGTTCTTGAAGTAGACTTTCGCACCATCTTCATAGCTGACTTTTTCGATTTCAAACTCAAACTCAGGCAACTGCTTTTCAATATAAATTTTGTTGAACAGGACTTCTTTTTGCGCCGGTTTGAACTTGCAATCACCTTCTGCCATGTACGCGTAGCCGTACTTGCCATAGATTTCATCCAGTAGCTCAGACAATTTCTTGCCTGTTACTGAAATCATTTCCACCAATAGGCTTGATGCGAAGACGCCATCCTTACCTTTGATGTGACCACGAATGGTTAGACCGCCAGAACTCTCGCCACCGATCAGTGAGTCATCCGCTTCCATTTGAGAACTGATGTGCTTAAAGCCTACTGGTACCTCAAAGCATTTTTCACCGTGGTCTTCAGCAATTTTATCAAGAAGATGAGTCGTCGCGATGTTACGTACCACGGAACCTGTCCAACCTTTGTACTCCAATAAGTAATAATAAAGTAGAATCAGGACTTCATTCGGATGAATGAAGTTACCTTTTTCGTCAATAATACCAAGACGGTCCGCATCGCCATCGGTACCGATGCCAATATCGTAACCTTGCTCTTTTACTAGGTGCATCAAACGGTAGAGTGTTGCAGCACTTGGCGAAGGCATTAACCCACCGAAGTCTGGGTTTTTTCCATCGTTAATCACATCAACGTCACAGCGGCCATTGATTAATACGGTTTGCAGCGCATTTTTTGCAACACCGAACATCGGGTCAATCAAAACGCGTAGGTTGGCTTTTTTGATCGACTCGATATCAATAAAGTTAATGATCGAATCTACGAATTCGTTCATCGGGTTGATAATTTGAATCAGCTTATCTTCAACCGCTTGTTCAAAATCGACACTTTTTACATCTTGTGCAGTGAGCGTATCGATTTGTGATTCGATTTTTTGGGTGATGATTTCATCTGCATCACGACCGCCTTCAATGAAGACTTTAATGCCGTTGTAATCGGCCGGGTTGTGCGATGCCGTAATACATGCAGAGTAAGCGCAGCCCATTTCCTTCGCTTTAAACATTACGATAGGCGTTGGAACAAACTTATCGATAAAGCTAACGACGATGCCGTTTGCTGCTAAAACTTCGGCAAACCAACGGCCAGCTTTGTCAGACAGAAAACGTCGGTCATAGCCAATGACAAAGCCGCGATCAGCAACAGATTCGTTATTCGTAATGTTTGCAACTGCTTGAGCAACCAAACGAACATTATCTTTAGTGAATTCTTCACCGATGAATGCGCGCCAACCGCCTGTACCAAATTTGATCATGATTCGAACCTCAATAAGGGCGGCAATACACCGCGCCTTAAAATTTTGCTAGCGAGCCCAATGCACAAGCTAAAAAGCAAAAGTGAATTGGGACGTTTTGAAGCGATTAACCTAGTGTTACGATCACTTCGTTTACTGAACCTTCCGCTTGAACTGGTACAGAGGCACCATTTACTGCTTTACCGTTCACAGTAATCGACTTCACGCCTTTGCTTACTGAGTCTGGGTTAACGACTTTGATGTTGTACGTTGCACCTAGCCATTGGCGAGTCACTTCGAAGCCCGGCCAGTCCGTTGGGATACATGGATCGATAGTCAGACCATCGAAGCCGGTACGCACACCAAGGATAAAGTTGGTCACAGCGAAGTAAGCCCAGCCAGATGTACCTGTTAACCATGGGTGGTTTGCACGACCGTGGTCTTGGTGGTCACGACCCATAATGAACTGAACGTATGAGTATGGTTCTGCAATACGTTTTTCGATGATGTCGTTCTGGTTGTATGGGTTGAGTGCATCGTAGAATTTCATTGCACGGTCACCACGACCCAGTTTCGCTTCAGCTACCCAAGCCCATGGGTTTGGATGCGAGAAGATTGCACCGTTCTCTTTTACGCCTTGGTAAACGCGAGTTACGAAGCCGATATCATCGTTTGGCGTAGCGAATGATGGCGAGTTTAGGTGCAGGCCGTACTCAGAGAAGAGGTTCTCGTCGACCGCGTCCATTGCCTTTTCACCGCGCTCTTGAGAAACCGCGCCAGACAGAACCGCTAGCGTGTTTGACTCTAGGTGTACTCGACCTTCTGCTTGTTGTGCAGTACCGATCTTGTCGCCATTTTTCGTTAGACCACGGATATACCAGCCGCCTTCTTCGTCCCAAAGGTGTGTTTCACACGCTTCACGCACGTTTGCTGCCATCTCGGTGTATTTCTCAACGTCAGCTTCTTTGCCTAGGTATTTTGCAAGGTCGATGAACTCTTGTAGCGCCCAGAAGTGTAGGAAAGACACCATTGAAGACTCGCCGCCACCTAGGTTTAGACAGTCGTTCCAGTCGGCACGTAGACCTTTACAGATGCCCGTTTGACCCACGTATTCAGCTGAGAAGTCTAGCGCAGCTTTCATGTGGTCATACACGGTTGCATCACCGCCATCCGCGTAAGGAATCACTTCGTCGAAGAAGCTGTGCTCACCGGTTTCCATCACGTATTTACAGATGGTTGGTACTAGCCATAGGTGATCATCAGAGCAAGTGTCTTCAATACCGTGGATCTTATCTTCATCGGACGGAGTAGGAACAACCGTTGGAGACTTAGATGGTTTAACATCTGCTTTTTCAGGATCGAACCAATCAGGATCGAATAGGTGTAGGCCGTAACCTGCTTTTACTTGACCACGCAGTAGATCAACGATGCGCTTACGAGTCATTTTCGGGTTCGCGTGAGGAACGGAAATTGCGTCTTGCGCCGTATCGCGGTAACCAAGACCAGTACGACCACCCACTTCGATGAACGAAGCAAAGCGAGACCAAACCACACATGTTTCTGCTTGGTATAGCGTCCAAGCATTGATCATGGTGTCTAGGCCTTCGTTTGGCGATTTCACTTGGAACTTGCCACAACGCTCATCCCAGTGTGCTTTGATGCCAGCAAATGCATTGTCGACTTCTGCAAGGTCTTGGTACTTAGCACGTAGACGCTCACCGTTGCCTTTACCGATACCTAGAATGTAAGCAAAGCGAACTTCTTCTCCTGGTTGGATAGTAAATTGCTTGTGCAGAGAGCCACAGTGGTTGTAACACGTTTGTGCGGTGTTAAAACACTTACCTTGTTCTACTGCTAGTGGGTTTGCTTCGTCGCGGTATAGACCTAGGAAGCTATCACGTTGACCGTCGTATGAATCTGGATCAAACGTTGACGCTAGGTAGTAGAAGCCTTCGAAATCGTTAGTGTTGTAGTACAGGTCGTATTCAATCACACCTTCGTTGTATGACGTACCAGCAGAGTAGAGAGACATCTGGTGGTTTTGGTTATCTGATTGAATGTGGCTGAACGAGAACTCAACAAATGAGAATGCACTGATCGTACGCGGTTTGTCAGAGGTGTTCTTGATGACCACATCCCAAATTTCTGCATCTTCGCCTTTTGGTACAAAGAGCGTTTTGGTTGCGCTAATGCCGCTGTATTCACACTTGAATTTAGAGTACGACAAACCATGACGAACTTCGTAGTTCGCTTCGTCTAGGCTTTTGGCAACTGGTTGCCAAGAGATTGACCAGTAATCTCCCGTCTCATCATCACGTAGGTAAACGTAGTGTCCTGGGCGATCGAATGTCGCATTTGGACGGAACTTAGTAACACGGTTGTATTCTGGAGAGTTGTAGAACGAATAGCCACCTGCGTTATGCGAGATAACGGTACAGAATTTTTCTGTACCTAGGTAGTTGGTCCAAGGAGCAGGTACATCAGGGCGAGTAATGACGTATTCACGATTCTCGTTATCGAAATAGCCGTATTTCATTTGTGTATTTCCTTTTTACAAAGCTGCGTCTGCAGCCAAAATTTAAAAACTCTTCAAGCGTGATGCTTCTACATCAGCTCTGTATTACTTCCACGGTTTACGGTAATTCACTCCCTGCAAATCAAGCAGCGGTAGGTGTCCTTTCAAACGTGATAAATAGTCGGTCCAGTCTCGGTGTTGCTTGTCTGTCCAACATGCTTCTGCCATTGCGGTTAAGCGCGGGAAGACCATGTAGTCCATACGAGACTGGTTGTTGATGATTTCGCACCACAATGCTGTTTGAATGCCCCAAATGCGTTTACGTATTGGATCGTCGGCTGGCACTTCAGCGAGTGGTTCATAGTTGTAAGCTTTTTCTAGCGGCAATGGGTTAGCCCAATCCACGCCCGGTTCTTCTGGTGCGTAATCTTGGGTCATATCTAAGTAGGTGGTTTGCGCAGGTTGTAGCACCACATCGAAACCTTGGCGCGCGCAGTTCAACGCCGCTTCTTCGCTTAACCACGAATAGATCACTGTGTCTTTGCTGACTTTGTCGCCATGCTGTGCTTCTTCCCAACCCAGCATGCGCTTGCCAAGTTTGCGCAGTTTGTCTTCGGCATGACGCAAGAAGTGCCCTTGCAACTCTTTGTAGTCGCTGTAACCCAGTTGTTCCATTAGTGCTTGGCATGCAGGGCTTTTTGACCATACGCCGTTAGGTACTTCATCCGCACCGATATGAACATAAGGGGCAGGGAACAACGCGGAGACTTCTTCCAACACTTTATCGATAAACTCATAGCTCCCCGGCAGAGCTGGGTTAATGACGTTGTCGTTGTAATGCTGAATGCTGCGGTATTCGGTGGTATCTTCTGCTTCTACCAATAGGTGTGGTAACGACTTGATGGCAGCTCGGCAGTGGCCTGGTACATCGATTTCAGGGATAACAGTGATGCCTCGTTTAGAAGCAAATGCAACCACGTCTTTGATGTCTTCTTGAGTGTAAAAACCGCCGTAACGCTCAGCAAGGTGCGTGTACTGTGGCTCATTGGTTTCATCCAGCCCACGCCATGCACCAATATCGGTTAGTTGAGGCAATGATTTGATCTCAATTCGCCAACCTTCATCATCGGTAAGGTGCCAATGGAATGTATTGAACTTGTAGTGAGCCAACTGGTTGATCAAACGTTTGACTTGCTCAACGGAGTGAAAATGGCGAGCACAATCTAGCATCATACCGCGGTAACGAAAACGAGGTCGGTCTTTGATTGAACAGCAAACCACTTCCATTGAGGCTGGTTGATCGCCAACTTTGATCAGTTGCAATAACGTTGCACAAGCATGGGTAAAACCAGACGAAGAGCCTGCTTCAATTTTGATCGACTCTTCTGCTACCTTCAGCTTGTAAGCGCCTTCATCCAAGGTTGGGTTGCCTTTGAAGATGATCTGACTGCCATTGTCTGATGCGAACTCAAATTGATGAATGCGCTTAAGCTCTTCAAGTAACCACTCTTTAGCTGAATTGGCTAGGTTTGAATAAACCGCAACGCCAGCTTGATGATTAAAGCTAAAGCAGTGATCGCTGACTTCTATATGGTTTGGTTTTGGCAATAAAGGCTGCGCATGCGTCAAGCTGGAAGGGATCTCACTACGTTCACGGTACGGTGAAGCCAATACGATCGGCGTGACATCGACTTGAGCTCGCTGAAGGTTGCCGTTGACTTCAAAGTTGACCAAGGCTTCATTGAATCCATCAGAATAGTAACGGAATGGGTTCGAACCAATACTGAACTCGCAGTAAAAATGATGGTTAGCTGCCAGCACCAACCCTTCTGGTTTGAGAGTGCAATAGCTGCCAATTTGCTTGAGCTGACCATTCGAAATACTATCCGGCAGAATGTAGCGATCAAAAGCAAAAATCAGGCTCCAATTGTGGAGATCTTGATCGCTTAAATTATGAAACGTCAGTCCAAAACGGCAGTTTTGCTTTTGCTCTGATAGGACGACGAGATCAACACGATATTCCATATCTACTCCTACGCCGCATTGAGCGAGTAAAGGTTGTGTTCAGGCTTACCTGCAAACATAATTGCGCCTTCAATCGCGTCAAACTGTGGTTCAACAACCCATTGCTGAACGGGTGGCGAAAGCCAACGTAAAATACGTTCAGCAATGCTGCCCATTAAACAAATACGCGTTGCGCCGCGCTTGTTTAATGCCACGAGAAACATTTCTATATCAGCTGCAGTTTGTTTCAGCATTTCAATTGCCAGTGCATCACCTTGTTCTGCATGTTGGAAAATTGCAGGAGAAAACTGCCCATAATCACGAGGAAGCGCTTGTTTAGACCAAGCCACCACGTTATCAACGTCATTTTCGAAATGCGCCATGACGTGTTGTGCTAGAGGCGTTTTCTCTCTGATGCCATCTTCTGCTAACAAAACTTGTTGAACTAGGCGAAGCCCCATCACTGCGCCGCCACCTTGATCCGAAATCGGGAATTCGCGACCACCGACAACGTGCTGCTCCAATCCTTTAAGATAGATGCCACAAGAGCCTGTTCCTGCGATCATGATTGCGCCATCTTCGCCATTGTGTGCACCAACGCACGCGCCGTAAGCATCAGTATTAAGAGTCATACTGGCAAACGGATGAGGAAGAGACATGAAGGCTTGCCAAGATGCTTTGTGCTCAGCACCTGCAAGGGCTAAGCCGACGTGCATCGATGCGAAATCTTGTTGTGTCAGGCCGCCTTGCTCGGCAGCTGAAGTGATGGATTCAAGAATCGAAGCCATTGCAATTTCAGCGCCTAGCATTATGTTGGCGCTGCCGCTTTTGGCCTCGCCAAGAAAATTACCTTGTGAATCTTTAATCCTGGCTCGACATGACGTGCCGCCACCATCGATACCAACAAAATACATCCCCATGATTATTGTTCCTTAATATTTTTAGAGGTTGCCAACTGAGAAATATGCTGAGCTTGACTCATTATCGCGAGTAAGTACCAAGCGCCATGCGGGATCCATTGTTCGCCCCAGCGCCAGTTTTGTAACATGTCGTCTTTTTGTGCTGGTGGGTTAAATGCGATGTCTTCCTCGTCTTCAAAGCCGCCAGTGATTCCGTTACACACACCGCCTTTAGCGTTGAAGAAACCATATTGAGGAAGGTAATCAGGGTTGTTACGACCGTGGCCATCAAGCATGCACATGTCGTATGGGTTTAAGCCTACAATCCAGTTCAATGCATCTTGAGCAAACACGGAAAGTTGTTGCTGTATTTCTTGCGACGCTATATGCGGTTGAGCAAGATACGCCATGGTCGCGAGTGAGCCCAATCGAGCATTCTCGCCTTGCCACCAATAGCCGGATTCATTGTTGTGTGCGACAAAAAATGCATCGCGTTTTGACTCATTTACGCCTTTAACATACTGGCGAGGGTAACCGAATGGGTTGGTCACTTTATTCGATATTTTGATCTCAAATTCACACGCTCGGTTAACGATGCGTTTTACAGATTCTGTCTGTACGGAGTCGTCTTCAATTGATAGATATTCGCACAAGGCAATAACGGGTAGGCCAGCTTCAGCTGCGTGAAAGTATGGACGACTGCCGTCTTGGTTTGCAGACCAAAAGTGTTGAATCTGCTCGTCGCTCATTTGGCGGGCAACTAAGCGTTGTGCCCACAAACGGCTCTCTTCCAAGTAGCGAGTTTCTTTGGTGGCTTTAAACAGTTCTACACTAGCTAGTAGCGCACAGTATTCGTCGATAATGTTTTCTTCACCATCATTGAGATACTGCGTATTGTGCTCTTTTAAGTGCCAGTAACCATTTTCAGCAGCGTTGCGGTATTTCTGTTGATCGTATTCGCCGTGAACACCTAAACGCGACGCCGCGGCCAGAGCTGCGATGGCGACACCGCCACCTTGTCGAAAGCCTGCTTGGTAGTCGTCAAATTTGTGACCAAGTTGCGTTTCGTAGGCACAGATTTCTCGTTGCGCAGTATCTTTGCTCCACTTATCAAAGACCGTCATGTAGAAGAAGCCTTTTTCGTTTTGCATACGAACAAGGAAGTTTGCACCGAACAGGGCTTCTTCAATAAGACGTGTGCGTGTGAAGGCTGCAATGTCTTCGCTTCCTTCAAGCAATGAAAGCCCTTTTAGTATGTTCCAAACCACCATTGGAGTTTGTTGAGGGTTCAAATAATTAGCGTATGAAAGATGACTTAAGTACTTACTAACGTCTCCAGATGCGTCGTACCAGCCACCGTGAACATCAACTGTTTGATTGGCGTTGAGCACTGGCACTTGTCGATCTTGTTGATCGAAAACCCCACCGCAACGTTGTGATTTGAAGTAGTGGATCACATCTGACAGGGTTTGATTTAACAGAATATGTTCGCCAACAGTGAAATAAGAAGAACGCGAATCTTCCACTTGCAGGAAATAGTCGCCTGAATCTGTGAAAGATGAAAAGTCGATGAGGTAGAAATAGCCCTGATGCCAGTTCGCCACTTTACCCTGTTCTTCAACCGCAAAAGTTGCCACGGTTTGCTCGCTAGTGGCACAAATCAATTGAGCGGTGTAAGAAGACAAGTGTGGTTGTTCGGTCTGGATAATGGCTTTTTTGGGACCCAGACGTTCATAACCAATGTGGTTAGTCAGTAGCAGCATTCAATGTCTCCGGGAAACGATAAAAACAGGAATGGGCCAGGCTGAACCTGACCCTCGTTATGATTAATCTTCAAATAAGTAACAGCGGACAAAGTGGTTGTCGGACAGTTGAGTGACGCCCGGTAGTCTTTCGCGACATTTGTCGGTAGCGTGTACACAACGTCCTGCAAATGGACAGCCGACAGATTCTGGTGTCCAAAGTGGGATTTCCCCTTTGTTGCCTTTCAGCTTCTCGTGAATAGACTTCGATGGATCTGGAACCGCAGATACCAACAGTTGCGTATATGGGTGTTGAGGATCGTGAATGATTTCTTCAGTATCGCCCCATTCAACCATGTGACCTACGTACATGACCGCGAGATCTTCAGCAATGTAACGCGCCGTTGCGATGTCGTGAGTGATGTAAAGCAGAGACATTTGTTTCTCGAACTTCATCTCTTCCATCAAGTTAAGAACACCTGCACGAATTGATACGTCCAGCATTGATGTTGGCTCATCTGCCAATACCACTTCTGCACCTACAGCGATATTACGAGCTAGGTTTACACGTTGACGCTGGCCGCCAGACAGCTGATGTGGGAACTTTTGTGCGGTTTCTTTTGGCGGAATCAGACCAACTTGTTCTAGTAGGTCATACACACGCTCTTCCAGTTCCTTTTTGTTGCCTGGTGCAATCTTTTTATGGATTAGCAACGGGCGAGCAATGTGGTGAAAGATATTGTGTGTAGGGTTTAGTGAGCCAAATGGGTCCTGCCATACCATTTGTACGCCTTCACGGTATGTCATCAAGTCATGTCGAGAGGTAATATCTTGGATATCACGACCTCTGTATTCGATTACACCCTCGGTAGGTGCGTACATTTTTGCAATCATTTTAGCGGTAGTAGATTTACCAGAGCCTGATTCACCTACTACTGACAAACCGCGGCTCTTGTACATCTTGAATGACACGTCGTTGATCGCGCGCATTTTTGACTGCTTGATTGAGTTACTATTTAACGGGAAGTCCTTAACGACATGTTTACCCTCAATCAGCAGTTCGCCGAGTTGTTTGCTCATAATTCTCTCCAGTGTAATTTTGTTCTTAGCTAGCGTTATTTTTTGTTGTTAAACCTTAGCTTGAGCAATCGTGTCGCCGTATAAGTGGCAATTTGAAAAACGACCAGGTTCAATTTGACGCAGCTGAGTTGGTACTCGTGTACAAGCTTCGTGGACGCGGTCGCAGCGAGCTTGGAAGCGGCAGCCTTGAGGAATCTCTAATAGGTTCAAAGGGTTGCCTGGAATACCAGTTAATTTGGTTTTAGGACCAGTTAGTGGAGGGAAAGAGCTACCCAAACCTTTGGTGTAAGGGTGGTAAGGACTTTCCAGAATTTGCTTAGAAGGGGCAACTTCAATCAACTCACCGGAGTACATAATGCCGATTCGATCCGAGAACTCGACCATGAGTGACAAGTCGTGGGTAATGAAAAGGATCGAGAAGCCGAACTCTTCTTTCAGTGCATAGATTTTTTGTAAGATTTCACGCTGAACCACAACATCGAGTGCCGTCGTTGGCTCATCCATGATGATCATCTTTGGATTGAGAGCCAGAGCAATCGCAATGACTAAGCGCTGGCGCATACCACCAGAAAATTGGTGTGGGTAGTCATTCAAGCGGCTTGGATGAATATCAACGATTTCCAACAATCCTTCGGCGCGCTTTTTCGCTTGTTCACGTGTCATGTTGGTGTGGCGCATGATGACATCGCAAAACTGCTCTTCCATCGTAAGCACCGGATTTAATGCGTTCATTGCACTTTGGAACACCATCGACATCTCGCTCCAGCGGAATGATTGCATACGTTCATCGCTGTACTTAATGATGTCTTCACCGTTGAAGATGACCTCACCACCAGTGATGAATGCTGGCGGCTTATGAAGACGCATGAGCGAGAAAGCAACTGTGGATTTACCACAGCCAGATTCACCAGCCAGGCCAAAGACTTCTCCAGGCGCAATGTCAAAACTAACGTTGTTACAGGCGCGGACATCACCCGCATCTGTGATGTAATCTACGCATAGGTTACGGATAGAAATTAGTGGTGCAGTCATGATTATTTATCTCCGCTCCATAGTGCATTTTGTGGTGCCATTTCAGGCGCGCGCTCTTTCTTGTCTTTCTCTGCCAGTTTCTTCCAGCGTTTCATGCCTTTGTGAGAACGAAGCTGTGGGTTAGCAATTTCATCAACGGCAAAGTTAAGTAGAGCAAGACCGGTCACCAAAAGAGTTAAGGCGATACAAGGTGCTAAGACTTCCCACCATGCGCCAATCAACATTGCTGATGAGGTTTGCACGTTGTAGAGCATGATGCCCCAACTGATGGTGTTGGCATCGCCCAGGCCCAAGAACGAGATTACAGCCTCAGTATTGATAGCGAGCATTACTGAGCCGATGAAGCTTGCACCGACAATCGGGATTAGGTTTGGTAAAATTTCAACGAAGATGATGCGGAATGAAGACTCGCCCAATACTTCAGCGGCTTTCACAAACTCTTTCTCGCGCAGAGCCATGGTTTGAGAACGGACAACACGTGCGCCCCACGCCCAAGAGGTACCAGCGATAATCAAGGCAATGGTGAGTGGACCTGCTTCGCCAATAAAGGCTGCCAGTACAAAGAGTAATGGGTATTGAGGGATTACCAGCATGATGTTCATCGCTGCACTCAATATGTCATCCACTTTGCCGCCGAAGTAACCTGCCGAGATACCAATGACCGTCGCTAGGAAACATACGATGATGCCAGCACCAAAGCCGACACCTAGCGATACGCGAGCACCGTAAGCCACTTGTGACCAAATATCACGACCCATACGTGAAGTTCCCAGAACGTGATCAGCCTTTTTCGACATAATCAGCGTACGACGATCATCTGCTAGATTTTTAGCTACCCAGCCATCAGGATTATTTTGCGCTTGTTTTACGACAAAGCTAGGGTATTCGTGTGGATTACCGGTTCGCTTGTCTGGCGCATGTTTCGTAAGTAAAGGAGCTGCGATCGCAACGAATACGAATACGGTAACAATACCAAGACCGATTCGAGCGAATGAGTTACCTAAAATAAGTTTGAATAGTTCTTTCATGATTATTTGCCTCCCGTACGTAGGCGAGGGTCTAGAATCATGTACAGCATGTCAGCCATTAAGTTGAAGCACAGCATGAACATCGTCATGATAATTAACTGACCTTGAAGTACTTGGTAGTCACGAGCGTGAATTGCGTTAAGTAGCACGGTGCCTAAACCTGGGTAGTTGAAAATCATCTCGATGATCAATTGACCACCAATGGCCATACCCAAAGACATAGATAGCGCGGTTACACTTGGAAGTAGCGCGTTACGTGCGGCGTAATTGAAGACGACACGGTTCTCGCTCAGCCCTTTGCCTTTCGCCATCGTGATGTAGTCTTCGGCGAGAAGGTTGATCATGTTGTTACGCATATTGACGAGGAAGCCGCCGATCTGAACGATGGTTGCACAGAATAGAGGGAGTACAGCGTGGTAACCCAGGTTCTTGATGAACTCCCAGCTTGTCCAATCAGGAATAGTACCTGGCGTGTAAGCATAGCCAGATGGGAACCATTTCAGGCCAATCGCAAAGGTAAACAGCGCTAACATTGCGATAACCATTTGTGGAATAGCTTGAATGATCAATGTACCAGGCGTTACGAATGCATCGTACTTACTACCGCGCTTCCAGGCGGCAAAAATACCAAGGACAGAAGCGATGGAGAAAGAAAGTACAACCGCAGTACCAGCTAGAAATAGTGACCAGCCAAATGCGCTACCTAGTAAAGAATTAACTGAAAGTGGGTAGAACTGGATTGATGTCCCTAGCTCCCAACTTAGAATGTTTTTAATGTACGAAAAGTACTGAATGTAAATCGGCCCATCAACGAAACCGAGCAGTTCTTTCATTGCTGCGATTCGTTCTGGCGTCACCTGTACAGAAGCATTAGCAAACATCATGGTGACTGGGTCACCAGGCATTGCTCGCGGAATAATAAAGTTTAACGTCGCTGCAACTAAGAGCGCGACAAGATAGAACGACAAACGTCTTAAAAAATAACCCATAACTCACACCTTACTCACCCAGATTTTTTCCCTGTTTCTGGTTTCAGGTCGCTCCTAGCGAAATTTAGAGCGAAAAATCCCCTGACGACGAGCGCCACATATTGGTTTCGTTAACAAGGGATTTTTATAGGCGGCACACGGGATGTATGCCGCTTGAAATGAACTTCTACTTATTTAACTGGTTTTAGGTCCAGTACGTGAAGTAGACGCTCTGGGATACCAGCCCAAATGTTTGGACGGCCCTTAGGATTTTCTTCGTTCCACCAACCAGTGAAGCGAGTTGTGTTGTATTGATACATGTACGCGCCAGATAGCACAGGAATGGTTACTTGGTCCTGAGCAATGATCTTCTGGATACCATGAGCGATTTCTAGCTGTTCTTGCTTATCAGCGGTTTTGTAGAAGCTGTTAAGAAGACCATCTAACTTATCGTTTTTGTAGAAGTGCATTGCAAAGCGAGGCATACCGTCACCAGACTGTAGCTTCGAGTTGTAGCCGCTGTCCCAGTACAAGTGTGGATCCGCACCGTGGAAGTAGTTGGTGTAAGCAACGTCGTATGTACCTTCTAGCATTGCTTGGTTGTATACCGAGAAATCTGGAGTACGAGCACGTGCTTTAATGCCTACTTCTGCTAGTTGCTCAACAGCTAGTTGTACAGTGTTGTTAAAGTCAGTCCAACCGTTTGGCGATTGAATGAGAAGCTCGAAAGACTTGCCTGATGGTGTATCTACAAAGCCATCTTTGTTTACATCTTTGAAGCCTGCTTTAGCAAGAAGCTTTTTCGCACCTTCGGCGTTGTATGTGTTGTAACCTTTGTACTTGTTGTGCGTCTCTTCGTCAGACCAAGCTTCGAATGCGTAGCCTAGACCTGAAGCGAAGTCATTTACTGTACCGCCACCGTAGAATGCAATGTCGATAATCGTTTGACGGTCTAGCGCCATAGAGAACGCACGACGGAAGTCAACGTTAGTAAGTGCTTCGTTTTTAGCCGCGTCTGGGTTTTTGAAGTTCACTACAAACGCTTGAGTACCCGCTGGTGGGTACCAGTAGTGGTGATTCGGACTTGCTGCAGCGTAAGTGCGGTCGATGTCTGGTACGAATGAAGACGTCCAGTCCATTTCACCGTTAACGATTTTGCCCAAGAATTGGTCGTTGTTCGCGATTTGTGGCACTCGTAGACAGTCTACATCTAGGTTATCAGCATCCCAGTAATTAGGGTTCTCACACTGAATGTATAGTTGCGGTGTAAAAGTGTCGATTTCGGTAAATGGACCACTACCTACTGGATTTTCGTTTGTGAATGTTGCTGGATCTTTCACTTTGCTCCATACGTGCTTAGGTACAACTGGTACTTTCGCAATTTCGTAAGGAACGTTTGAGTTTGCTTCGCTTAGACGGAATTTAACTTTGTAGTCGTTAACTTTCTCTACGCCAGTAACCCAAGAGTTGATACCAGACTGGTCTAGCTCTGGTTTCTCTTTAACTAGGTTGAAAGAATAAATTACGTCATCAGCGGTAAACGCTTTGCCGTCAGACCATTTTACGCCCTTACGAATATCGAAGGTCACGCTCATTAGGTCATCAGCCATGGTAAAGTTTTCTGCTAGACGAAATACTGGCGTGTTACCGTGCATTTCGTTAAAAACAACGAGCGGCTCGTAAATAAAGTCGGTTGTTGTGTGCAGGTTAGTTGCACCCAAGAAAGGGTTAAAGTTACGAACGAAAGTTGTAAACTCTTTAGGGTGGATAGTCAGTTCACTGCGTTCAGCCGCAGTAGCTACCGATGCAAAACCTGTAGTAGCCGTTGCAATAATTGCTGTTGCTAGTGCTGTTTTTTTAATATTGGCAAGCATAGCTGTTCCTTACTATTTGCTTTCATTTCACTAAATGGAATTGAATGTCATCAATTGATAAACACTCTCCAAGACCTACCTCTTGTTTATGCATTACTCATTACAACATTGAGTTTCGCCAAGAGTGGCCTGTAGGCCTTAGGCAGGAGTAAGAAAACACTTTATCCATAAAATAATCAAACTCGATTCTCGTTAAAAACGTTAAAATATCGTCACTCTCCGTTATAAACGTTATTTTGGCTAATTTTGACTAGAGATAGACCAAAAAATAAACGTTGATATGCGTCGCAGTTTATATCCTTGTTAATAGTGAGTGTTAGTAATTGCTAACCTATAATCTATTTAAAATAAAAGCCTTATGATTCTCTTCCTAGTTCGGAGATCTCGCTCACATGCAGAAAATGTGTTAATTAATTAGCTAAAAATTAATCTGCCGTTCTGTTGTGATTGAGTTCGCAATCTCTGTCAATTGTTGGTTAAAAACCGTTTGTTATCTGAAAAATAGTCTCTTTTATCGACAGTTTTCTCTCATTTATTGCTCTTTTTTTATTGTGAAAATGAAGTGTTTTATTCGCTCGACTCAACCTAATTTGGGCAGGTTAGAGCGATAGAAGCGTATGTTTGGAATGCCTGCCATGGACAACTTTGTCCAGAGGCTTATTCGGCATTTTAATGTGGTAACGGTAGAGAGTCGCTGTATTGTTCGTCTTTAGAGAAAGAGAAGGCTTGGATAATAAAAAGCCCAGCGTATGCGCTGGGCTAGTTTTTTTGATAGGTATTAGCTGGTCAACAGTCGCTGTAGTTTATCTCGTTGAGCTTCGATGTACGCACGCTCAGGACTCTGTTCTTTACAGTGTTCAAGGATGAATTCTATCGAGCTCAATACCGTTCTCCAACGTGGCGTTTTCGGCAGAGTTTCTATACGCATGTATTTATCCAAAGTGCGTGTTTGCAGAGTGCTACGGTCAAGATAAACGCGCCATAAGCCACTTTGTTCGGCAAATGCGAATTTACTTTCACCAGTGACTGACTCCCAATACTCTAAGGCGTGTGTCATTGCGTCGACCAGAATTTCTCGCATTAGCTCTTGTTTGTCTTTTTTGTTACCAAGCGCTTTGTCTGCAAGGCGTGTAAACTCTCCACCGAGTTCTTTCAGCTTCTGCAACTGGTCTTTATCGCCATCAAAAGCATAACTTGAAAGCACCTCTACGGCGGTTTCTAGGTTGTGTATGCGAGCGGCATTGGCTCCTCCGCCAACATTAAAGATATACATGACATCTAAGCCTGAGCCTTCAGGTAGTTTAAGAATGTCTGCTTCGATGTTTTGACGAATATCTTCAATATAGATATCAATCTTGCCACAGTAATGAGGTTGTTTGACGGTCAGATACTTAGGTGCAATCAATTCATCGGCAGATGAACGTTTTAATTGTTCTAAGTTACGCTTGAATAGTTTGCAGGCAGCTTCATTAGCAAACCGGATACGTTTATCTTCACGTAAACAGATAATCGCTTCAGGAGCCGATTCCAGTTGTTCCAACAATCGCCCTTGAGTTTCTAATAAGCTTGCCTCTACAGCCGCTCGTTGGCGAAGTTCAGATTCAAGTATTTTATTCTCCATATGGCGCATTTCAGCTTGGCTTGCCGTTAAGTGCGCTTGGATGCGCGCAGCTAGCTCTTGTTTATTCAATGGCTTAGATAAATAGTCGTTGGCTCCTGCTTCAAAGCCTCGCACACGATCTTCTGTTTGACTAAGCGCGGTGAGCATAATGATAGGTAGCTCGGCATGGTCATAAGTTTCACGTAATTCACTGCAGACTTGATAGCCGCTCATGCCTGGCATCATGATATCCAATAATAGGAGTTCCGGTTTTTCCTGCTCAACGAGTGCTAATGTTTCTGGTCCATCAGAGACGGTACGTACGCGATAGCCCTCTAAACGTAAGAAGCTCTCAAGCACACGCAGGTTTACTGGCTCATCGTCAGCGACATACAATAACGGGCCGTCTGGATTCTCTGGCAGTGATAAGTCTTCATTGTTCTCTACATCGATTTCAGGAATCTGGAAGTGTCCGTGCGCTGCAAGGGTTTGAGTTGTTTGGATCTCTTCTTCACTGGCAAGTGGTAACGTGAAACTGAAGGTGGTGCCGACCATAGGCTGGCTGCTGACGTATAACGAGCCACCCATCAACTCAATCAATTGACGGCTAATCGAAAGCCCGAGCCCTGCACCTTGACGATAGCGACTTGCGTCTTGTCCTGCTTGGATAAGTGGTTCGAAAATATGTTCAAGATGTTCTGCGGGAATACCTTGCCCAGTATCCACAACTTGCACACGAACATGATCATCAACCACATTGGCGGAGATAACGATTTTACCTTCTGAGGTGTACTTAATCGCATTACCGATCAGGTTATATAACACTTGTTCAAGGCGTTGAGGATCGGCAGACACCGCTTTCAAGTCCGCTGGTACTTGGTTGATGATACGGATGGTTTTATTTCCAAGTAAATGACTGGAAAGCTCTAGTACCAGTCGCGTTGCACTGGCTAAACTCACCGCTGACTTCTGGATATCCATGCTTCCGTAACGCATTTTATGATAATCCAATAAGTCATCAACAAGGTTTGCGAGACGTTGCCCACTTTTAATGATGATATCAAGCTGATATTTTTGGCTAGCAGGGATAGCACCGTTAGCGCCGGACGCTAAGGTCTCAGCGATTCCGACCATGCCATGCAATGGTGTGCGAAGTTCATGAGAAGTGGTGGCTAAGAACTCATCTTTAAGTTTGTCGGCCAATTGCAGTTCATCATTTTGTTTTTGAATGATCTGGATGTTGCTCTCGAGCTCTTCATTTTGCTTCTTAATGGTTTGAATTTTCTCTCGAATAGAGCGTTGCATTCGTTCAAAACTCAGCGCAAGACGGCCAATTTCATCTTTGCGAACCGTATTAAAGGTGGTGTCATCAAGATCTCCGGCAGACACTTTTTCGGCAGCCCAAGTTAACTTCAGCAACGGAGAAGTAATAAAGTTTGATAAATAATGGGAAGCGATTACCACTAGAATGATGGCGATCAGCATGGCGATAACAAACAGTTTTTCTAGTTGATGAATACGAGCGAAAGCTTCGTTTTCTGGTAATTGCACGACGAGTGCCCAAATAACACCACGCGTTTCAATCGGTGCATAAGCAGCGATGATCTCTTCACCTAAACCGTTCGTGTAAGTGCCGACGCCAAATGCACCAGAGAGTGCTTTATCGATCACTTCTAAGCTGTTCTTAATGTCATCTTGCTTGGTGTTAATTGTGCGAGGTTGGTGATCATTTCCAACCAGTAAGGTATTAATGGATGACTCTCGGTTGGCGTCTGCGGCTAACTTCGTGATGCCATTATTTGGTAAGCGGAACATAGCATAGCTGTGTAGGTAGCCTTGCTGAACAATTGGAGCACCTAACCAAGCGACTTGTTTACCACCTTCCAGTTCGAAATCAGACACAATCACAGGGGTGTAGTCTTCATTCACCTTACGGCGTTCAGTGACGTCATCAGCTAGACGCTTGAAGGTTTTGCCAAGTGCTGAGTCTTTGTAGGGGCCTGATAATAAGTTTGTTCCGTAGTTATCGTCTTTGTTGATCGAGTAGGTGACATTACCGTTGATATCGACCAGCAAAATATCATTAAAATCAGAGCGCTTGAGGAGCTCCAAGTAGGCCCAGTGGTAACGTTTATGTAAGAGTCGGTAACGTTCACTTCCGACATAGTTGGAAGACTCGGGTAACGTTGACGTTTTGATTTGATCTCCGCTGCCTTCAATGTAGCGCTGTTGGGCATTTTTACGAGATTCTTCAATGTCATTGCCTAAACGACTAAAAGCATTGACGAGACCGTAGAATCGACCACCACTGGCGTAAGCCAGTTCAGAGCGCACAAAGCCCATGACTTCAGTTTCCCGCGCCTCAAAGTAGTCGATAATTTGCTGTTGTTTTGTATCTCTAACAGACAACAAGTGTGAGGTGCTTTGCTCTTGCAGATCTTTACTGTGGGACTGTAGGAAAAAGATCGCAGTAATAGTAAGAGGTGTGATACTGAGCACCAGAAATGCGGTCATCAGTGTACTCTGAAGGCGCTTAAATTTCTGTTTTTTGTAGAATTTAAACATGGATAAGATTACAACTCATAAAGGGCAGTTCTAAAATGTACTTCGCTGCCGAGGTTCTCGTTAAAAACGGATAAGAAGTTCAACTAGATAGAATTAACAAAATTAACGAGTTTTTTTTCTTTGACAAGAAAGTTAGTTGTAAAGCGTGCAGGGTGACGCAGTTTTTCTTATGAGTATTGAGTTTTTGAGAAAAAATCGCGCAGGTTTGTACCTGCGCGAGGGAAGATTATGACTTTTTCGCGTAGTAGATAGAAAACTTATTGGTCTTATTTAGCGTCTCGCAATTATTAAACGCTCGCTCAATAATTGGTGGATATTTTAAGAAGCTATTCGCGACAATGATCATTTCACCATGGCTATCTAGATACTTTGGAGCCTGACCCAAGAGTGTTTCTGCTGCGTTGTAGTTCGTATCTAAACCACTGTGGAAAGGTGGGTTACTGATGATAAAACGATAATCGTCGGCAGTGTCTGAGTAAATATCAGAGGCGAATACATGGCCGGTTAATCCATTGGCTTTTAGTGTGGCTTGACTCGATGTGATGGCATACGCGTTAATGTCACACATCTCAATCGCAATTTTTGGATTGGCTTTTGCCATGAAAGCACCTAACACCCCAGCACCACATCCAAAGTCGAGGACTTTACCTGATAGAGTAGGTAGGGTTTCGAGTAATAGGCGGCTACCTAAATCGAATTCGCCATGACTGAATACTCCAGGCAAGCTCTTAACAGTCAGTGATTGCTCACCAAGTGTGACCGCATAGGTTTTAAACCAGTCTGCTTGATTGAACGGCTTTGGTTCATTGAGGCAAGTGCCCCAGTAAAATGAACAGCGACGAGCGGAATCGTATTTATTGACTGGGCCATACTCTTTGAATATCTTCTCGATGCTTTTAACACCTGAGCGGTTTTCGCCAACCACTACAATTTCAGTGTTCACGCCTAGTTTCGCCATCAACATCGCCAGAAGGTATTCGGCTTCGGCTTTGGCTTTAGGCCAGTACAAAAGCACCATGTCTGCTTGTGTCTCAGTATTAAACTCAGAACCAAAATGGCTTTTAACCTTGTGATGAGTGCGAATTTGACGGTAGAAGCTGTAGTTTGATGTGAAGACTTCTACAGATTCACAGTGTTTGCTCAGTTCAAGTGGAAAGAGATCTTCGACTTCACCTGCAACTAAAACATGTTTTCCGTTGAAGTACTCGAGCTGACGCTGAGCGATTTGGCTAGGAGCGATATAAGCAGACATAAATTGGGTTCATCAGAAATAATTGGGGCAGATTTTCGCACAATCTGCCCCAAGCTTGAAGTGATTAAGCTGTGACTAGCTGTTGTCTTGCTGGTTGAGGAAGTCTTTGAATTCTTCTTCGTAGATATTAAACAGTACCATTGTCACGGCAAAAATCAGTGGACCGTAAATCAGGCCGATCAATCCAAATAGATGCAGGCCACCCAGTAACGAGAAGAAAATCATTAGGGTGTTCATGCCGGCGCTGCCTTGCATTAGCAGCGGACGCAATAGGTTATCTATAGAGCCAACGACGACCACACTCCACACCGTCAAGAAGATAGCCCAAGTCATATCGCCTGTTAAGAACAAGTACGCTGCTGCAGGAATCCAGATCAGTGCGGTTCCGACCACTGGAATGAATGATGCAAAGCCCATCATCGTTCCCCAGAATAACCCCGGGAAGCCAGCGAGCCACATACCGATACCGCCAGCCAGACCCTGTGCGATAGCCGTTAGGAATGAGCCCATCACGGCTGATTTAGAAACTTGCTCTATCTCTGTCAATATGCGGTCTTCTTGGCTACGTGAGAGTGGCAGAATATGACGAATCGCAGAGATAATTTTGTCGTGGTCACGAAGCAGAAAAAACAGCACAAACAGCATCAGGAAGAAGTTCATTAGGAAGTTGGTGGCGTCTCCTAAAATCTTGGCGCTGATAGCAACTAAGTTAGAGCCAAACGATGTAGCAAATTGACCAATTTTCTCAGCAATGGCTTTTGGCTCGATTTTATCGAAAGGTAAGTACTCATTAACTATGGATAAGCCTTTGATAACAAAAGGATGTTGGAATATATCTTGGATTCCGCCATTAGTGACCCAGTTGTACGTATTTTGTGAAAAAACAGAGCCTTGTTGAACAATGGCTGCAAACACAAATAGCAGTGGGATAACGATAATAAACGTCAAGACGACACATGACAGCAGTGCGGCCATATTGGGGTGCTTGGGAATTTTTCGCTCAAACCATTCGTGTACCGGAAACATGAGCAAAGAAATGATAAAAGCCATCACAATGGAATTGATGTATGGCTCAACCAATAAGTAGCAAGCAAAAGCAGCGGCGAGCAAAGCGACCATTAGCACTCGGTGACTCGACGTTATTTTTACATTATTTGGCATGAGATTAGTCCAACTTACAGGTGACGTTTACGGTTTGCGCCTTCAAAGATGGCGTTGAACCTTTATTACTTTGCACTCTTAACTCTTTCAAGCTTATGACAATGCCGAATTAGAGCAGAGCAATATACCTTGTTATAATGACCACAAATCAGTCGGTTATCAATCAAGAGATGAACTATGGGTTGTTGCAACGGTGATAAAAAGTGTCAAACCGAGAAAAAAGCCAAACGAATACCGTGGTTTGGCATTGTTATTGGTGTTTTAGCAGTATTGGTTATATTGAATTGGCAATAAAAAAGGACCGTGATGGTCCTTTTTTAAATTAGTTATCGCAGCTTTTAAGCGATTACTTTGCTTCTTCTGCAAGAGTTGCAAAACAGCGGTCAGCCGCTTCTAGCGTGGCATCGATTTCTTTTGAACCGTGAGCAAGGGAAGTAAAGCTCGCCTCGAACGCTGAAGGCGCTAGGTAGACACCGTGTTTGAGCATTAAGTGGAAGAAGCGTTTGAAGCGTTCCACATCGCACTTCGTTACGTCTTTGTAGCAAGTCACTTTTTCTTGGTCAGTGAAGAAGAAGCCGAACATGCCGCCCACTTGGTTCACAACCAGAGGAATACCGTGTTTCTCTGCTAGAGACTTAAAGCCATCTGCTAGTTGTTTGGTTTTTGAAGCTAGGCGCTTTTCGTTGCCTTCTTCTTTAAGAAGGTTCAAACATGCATAGCCTGCAGCCATTGCGACAGGGTTGCCAGAAAGCGTACCCGCTTGGTAAACCGGACCCGTTGGCGCAACGTATTGCATTACTTCTTTACGACCACCGAAAGCACCCACTGGCATACCACCACCGATCACTTTACCCAGTGTCGTTAGGTCTGGCTTGATGTTGTAGTGCGCTTGTGCGCCACCAAGTGCCACGCGGAAGCCTGTCATTACTTCATCAAAAATCAGTAGGGCACCTTCTTGATCACAGATTTCACGTAGACCTTCGTGGAAGCCTTCCACTGGTGGGATACAGTTCATGTTGCCTGCAACTGGCTCAACGATGATACAAGCGATTTCGCCTTTGTTAGCAGCGAATAGCTCACGTACAGAATCTAGGTCGTTGAATGTTGCTGTTAGCGTGTGCTTAGCAAAATCTGCAGGAACGCCAGGAGAGCTTGGTTGACCAAGGGTCAGTGCACCAGAGCCCGCTTTTACTAGTAAGCTGTCTGCGTGACCATGGTAACAACCTTCAAACTTCATGATCTTGTCGCGACCAGTGAAGCCACGTGCAAGGCGAATCGCGCTCATAGTCGCTTCGGTACCAGAACTTACCATACGGATTTGCTCCATTGATGGAACAAGTTCAGAAACTAACTCTGCCATCGCGATTTCAAGTTCTGTCGGCGCGCCGAAGCTAAGGCCACGTTGCGCTGCGTCAATGACGGCTTCGCGGATAACCGCGTGGTTGTGGCCAAGAATCATTGGACCCCAAGAGCCAACGTAATCAATGTACGCTTTACCATCGGCATCAAAAATCAGTGGACCGTCTGCTCGTTCGATAAATAGCGGAGAGCCGCCAACGCCGTTGAATGCACGAACTGGTGAATTGACACCGCCAGGTATGGTTTGCTGAGCTTTTTGATACAGCTCTGATGATTTGGTCATGGGGTTATCCTCTTTTGATTGCTCGGACCAAGTGGAGCGCATTGTACCTAGCTATAATCAAGTTAGAAACGTTTTGCTTAATTTATGTGTTGTTTCGCAGTGTAATCTTATATATCCGCATCTGTTATAAAGAATCGGCGGTGAATACTTGAACGAGTTTGTCAGGTATTGGATAATCGTCTCAATTAGCACAAATTTGACGTCTTGCTTCAGGCTTGACGCATTACACGAGTGAGAGAGGTCTTCGTGAGCGAAGTAAACGTACCATTATCTTTTTCTGACGCAGCAGCATCTCGCGTTAAAGCATTGATTGCTGAAGAAGAAAACCCAGCATTGAAACTGCGCGTATACATTACTGGTGGCGGCTGTAGCGGCTTCCAATACGGCTTTACTTTTGATGAAAATGTAAACGAAGGCGATACGACAATCGTAAACAGTGGTGTAACACTGGTTGTAGACCCTATGAGTCTGCAATATCTCGTTGGCGGCATTGTCGACTACACAGAAGGGTTAGAAGGAGCGCGCTTCTTTGTAAACAACCCAAATGCAACGACAACATGTGGTTGTGGTGCATCGTTTAGTGTGTAATTAACACCAATCAGGCAGCCAGTGGCTGCCTGAACTTTACGTAGAAGGATGTCACGTAAAGTCGCTCTCGCAGAATATGCAGAGAAATAATAAAAAGGACTTTATATGTCTGGATCGTCTTTCGGACGTCGCATTGTCGAGCGCCCGTGGCTAGTATCTCTTATCCTCATATTGCTTCTTGTTGCATGGCTGGCAATCGGTCAACTGAAAGCACAAGATGATAATCTCAATTCTTCATCCTCTTCAACGAACACCACGCCACTTGCAAAGGTAATGTTCGACACCTTTATTGCTGAACCCACAAGTAAAACCATCGAACTGTATGGACGGACTGCCCCCAATCGTCAAGCGCGCCTTGGCGCTGAAGTCGCGGGTAAAATAGTCAGCCTCACTATAGAAAAAGGTCAAACAGTCAAGCAGGGGCAAGTGATCGCAAGCATCGACAAGCGCGATCTTGGTATTCAGCTCAAGCGGGCTCAGGCGATGCTGTTGGTTAAAGAGAAAGAGTTTAATGCAGCTAAATCGCTAAAAAGTCGCGGACTACAGGGCGAAGTTGCGTTTGCGACAGCACAAGCGGCATTGGTGGATGCTCGAGCGAACTTGAGCAACGTGCAAACGGCATTAAGAAATACCGAGGTGAAAGCACCATTCGATGGCATTGTTGATCACCACTTTGTTGAGTTAGGAGACTTTGTAGGGATTGGTGATCCTATTGCGACGGTCATTGATTTGGACACTTTGGTGATTGAAGCCGATGTCAGTGAGCGGCATATACAATATCTTAAGGAAGGCTTACAAGCCGATGTAAGAACCATTAACCAACAGCATTATCAAGGTCGGGTACGCTACATTGGGCGTGTTTCTTCTGCTTCTACTAACACCTTTCCAATTGAAATCGAAATTGATAACCAAGACGCAAGAATTCCGGCCGGTATGAGCGCTGAAGTACAGTTGCCGTTGAGTGAAGTGTTAGCGGTAAAGATTACGGCTGCAATGCTAGCACTCGATGAAGAAGGTAATTTAGGTGTTAAAACACTGCGTAATGAGCATGTTGAATTTGTTCCGATTCAGCTCGTTAAGGCCGAGGATGATGGTGTTTGGCTCTCTGGGTTAGGAGAGCGAGCCGATATTATCGTACTGGGGCAAGGGTTTGTACGCGATGGCGATCAAGTACTGGCCAACAAAGTTGATGACGTAGTTGTTGAAGCGGCTAGTGAGCAGTAAGGAGCACCTATGTACACTCTGATTGATGCTGCGTTATCTCGCGCTCGCACTATGCTGACATTATTGGTGATGATCTTAATTGCCGGTGTCATTACTTACGTCACTATCCCCAAGGAATCGAGCCCTGATATTACCATTCCTATTATCTACGTTTCCGTTGGACATCAAGGCATTTCTCCCGTCGATGCCGAGCGTTTATTAGTTCGCCCAATAGAGCAAGAGTTGCGCTCTATTGAAGGCGTAAAAGAGATGACCTCTGTGGCATCAGAAGGTCATGCTTCGGTGACGCTGGAATTTAGTGTTGGAGTGGATCTTGATAAAGCGATGGCAGATGTCCGAGACGCCGTTGATCTTGCGAAGCCAAAATTACCAGAGGACAGTGATGAGCCAACGGTAAATGAAGTCACGTTTGCATCTGAAGAGCCTGTTTTGACTGTTGTTCTATATGGCACCGTACCAGAGCGGACCATTGTACAGATTGCCAGAACGCTACGTGATCGTTTGGAGAGTTTCCGTCAGGTTCTTGAGGTTGAAATCGCAGGGGATCGCGAAGACATCGTGGAAATAGTTGTCGATCCGCTATTGATGGAAAGCTACGGTCTCGATCAAGCGGATATTTATAATTTAATCGCCTTGAATAACCGAGTGGTTGCAGCGGGATTTGTCGATACTGGGTATGGACGCTTTTCGGTAAAAGTCCCATCGGTGTTTGATTCACTGAAAGATGTGCTTGAACTGCCAATCAAAGTGAATGGCAAAGAGGTGATCACCTTTGGCGATGTGGCGACAGTACGACGTGCATTTCGCGATCCTGAAAGTTTTGCTCGTTTAGATGGTGAATCTGCCATCGTTTTGGACGTAAAAAAACGGGCAGGGGAAAACATCATTGAAACGGTCGAGCTGGTAAAAGAAGTACTGGCTCAGGGACAACAGCGAGCCGAGTGGCCCGACAATTTGCAAGTCAAATACACTTGGGATCAATCCGACGATGTCAAATTGATGCTCAGTGATCTACAAAACAATATCTTATCCGCAATTATCCTCGTCGTGATCGTCATTATTGCTATATTGGGGGTTAGGACCGCTCTTCTCGTAGGTATTTCTATTCCGGGATCGTTCTTGACTGGGTTGTTGGTGTTATCGGTATTTGGGTTGACGGTCAATATCGTCGTACTGTTTGCCTTAATTATGGCGGTGGGCATGTTGGTGGATGGTGCCATTGTGGTGACAGAGTTTGCTGACAGGCGCATGCAAGAAGGTACGCCACGTAAAGAAGCCTATCGAGATGCAGCAAAGCGGATGGCATGGCCAATTACCGCATCCACTGCAACCACATTGGCAGCGTTTGCTCCGCTGCTTTTCTGGCCTGACATCACCGGTGAGTTCATGAAGTACTTACCACTCACTTTAATTGCTACTTTGGCCGCTTCGCTGATGATGGCGTTGCTGTTCGTTCCTGTCATTGGTGGGATCATTGGCAAGCATCAAGTAGTCAATCAGAAAGCTCAGCGAGAAATGGTTGAGCTGCATAACGGCAACTTTGAAAAAGCGACAGGCATTACCAAGCTTTATTACCAGACTCTGTCGGTAGCGATTCGTCATCCATGGAAAGTCTTACTCAGCGCGATACTGCTAGCGGCAGGTGTCGGCTTCACTTACAACAAAGCTGGCTTGGGTGCAGAGTTTTTCCCTGAAGTGGACCCTGCCTTTTTTACCGTTAAAGTTCGTTCTTATGGTGACCTGTCTATTCACGAAAAAGATGTTGTTATGCGTGAAATCGAGAAGGTGATGCTCGGTCATGACGAGTTTGAAAGTGTCTACACGCGTACAGGCTCAAGTGATAATGGGGATGAAATCGGCCAGATTCAGATAACACCTGTGGATTGGCAGTATCGACGAAAAGTGAAAACCATTATTGAGGAACTAAAAGAGACGACAGATCGCTTTTATGGTGTTGAACTTGAGTATAAATTCCCGGACGCAGGACCGCCTGTCGAGCATGATCTCGTGATTGAAGTGTCATCACGAAACTTGAGTGTTAGTGCGTTAGATGAAGCGGCCAAACAAGTCCGACACTGGGCTGATGGTAATCCTGCACTGACCAATTTGAGTGATACCACTAATAAGGAAGGGATTGATTGGCAAATTGACATCCAGCGAGATGACGCCTCTCGCTTTGCAGCGGATGCGACCTTAGTCGGGAATACTGTTCAGTTTGTTACAAACGGTTTGAAAATAGGCGATTATTTGCCCGATGATGCGGATGAAGAAGTCGATATTTTGGTGCGCTATCCACAAGATAAGCGCGATATTGGTCGATTTGACCAACTGAGAGTGAAAACGGCGGCTGGTTTGGTGCCAATCACGAACTTTGCTCAAATTAAGCCAGATCATAAGCAAGATACCATTCGTCGTGTAGACGGCCATCGAGTTATCAATATCAAAGCAGACATGGTGGAAGGTTACAATTTAGCGCTTGAGCTACCGAAGATTGCCGCTGGAATGGAACAGCTCGACTTACCGGAAGGCATTGAATATAAGATTCGGGGTCAAAATGAAGAGCAGGAAAACTCATCAGCATTCTTACAAAATGCTTTTATTGTCGCGCTTGGTGTGATGGCTCTGATTTTAATTACGCAGTTTAATAGCTTTTATCAAGCTTTCTTAATCCTCAGTGCTGTGTTGTTTTCTACCGTTGGGGTCTTTGCTGGATTGCTTATTTTCCAAAAGCCATTTGGCATCATCATGTCGGGAATAGGGGTGATTGCGCTTGCAGGTATTGTTGTGAATAACAACATCGTATTAATCGATACTTACAATCAGATGCGTAAACGTGGCTTAGAGAAATCTGAGGCGATTTTGCGTACAGGTGTGCAGCGTTTAAGACCCGTTTTACTCACGACGGTGACCACCATACTAGGCTTATTGCCAATGGTGCTAGAAATGAACATCGACTTAGTTAACCAAAAAGTGGAATTTGGCGCGCCAAGCACTCAATGGTGGTCTCAACTTGCGACGGCTGTCGCGGGTGGATTGGCGTTTGCGACTTTGCTAACACTGGTTCTGACACCATGCTTGCTCATGCTCGGGAGAGAGCATCACTCCGAAAAGTAAGCTTCATCGTGATGATATTAAAGAAACAAAAAGGGCAGCTGAGCTGCCCTTTTCAATGCATCAATTTACTTCATTGCTAACAGTTTGCTGTAGCGCTCAAGCTTGTCCATGCTAATTTTTGCGTTTGCCATGAAAGTTTGTCTCGCTTTGCCTGTTAGGGATTTAGACTGTGGCAAATTCACCGTACGCGGGTTTTTGTGGACACCATTCACAAGGAACTCATAGTGCAAGTGAGGGCCTGTTACACGACCTGTTCCGCCAAGCGTACCAATGGTTTGACCTTGTTTAACGCGTTGACCCGCTCGTACCGTACGTTTGGTTAAGTGCAGGTACTTGGTAATGTAAGTATTGCTATGTTTAATGAAAACGTAGTTACCATTAAATTTGTTGTAAGACGATTTTTGAACGACACCATCGCCTGCCGCCCAAATCGGGGTGCCGACTGGTGCCGCATAGTCCGTGCCTCTATGAGGGCGAACGCGTCCCGTCACAGGGTGTAAGCGGCGTGGGTTGAAGTTAGACGAAACTCGACGGAAATCCAACGGTGCGCGCAAGAACGCCTTTTTCATTGCTCGTCCATTTTCGTCATAATACTTGCCACTTTTCTGATCCAGTATTGCGGTGAAAGTATCGCCTTGGTTTTTAAATATCGCAGCAATGATTTTTCCGCGTCCAATCACTTCACCTTCTACCACTTCCTCTTGGTAAAGCACTCGGAAGCTGTCGTTCTTACGAATATCTAAAGCAAAGTCGATATCCCAGCCAAATATGCCGGCCAGTTCCATGATTTGGTTGCCATTTAATCCCGAAGAGATTCCCGCATTCCAAAAGTTTGATTTGATGGTGGCTTCAGCGTAGTTGTACTGGAAGTCGACTTCTTTTTTATCGACTTCTGAGACGTATTTGCCGTCTTTTAACGTGATACGAAAAGTTTCGAATGCGCTTAATGTTCTTCTTAACTGTACTAAGTCGTTGTTTTCATCAAAACCGAATTGCAATCGATCGCCAGGTCGAAGCCGGGTTAATTGCTTTTCCACTTCTTTGTCTGATGAGACAAGCTCATGCAATAGGCGGGCAGAAAGCCCCACGCGACTAAACAAGATGGCGGCACTCTCACCATTTTTCACTTTGTATGTTTCCCAACGCAGTACAGCGGAGGACGCTGGAGACGAACTGTTTAGTGCACTGAGTTCTAGGGAAACTGGCACAGGATAATGTTGACCAACTTTTAATCGGCTCTGCTGCGGGTCTAGGTCTTGCGGATCAGGTAAAAAGAAGAGCGCGAAGATAATCAGCGCACTAAAAAAACCGATCAATACTTTGTGCAAGAGTGGAAGTCGGACAAAAATCGAATGCATGAGGTACTTGATTGCTAAATTAAACGGAAAAATTGACAACTACCTAGTCTAACGTGTTTCAAAATGCATCGCTATTCAAGTAATATGTTCAGCTATTATATTTTTGCCAAATCTGTGGGAGTGAACAAGAATGGCGAGCATTGAAGCTGCACTAGCCGAGATTAAGCGCGGTGTTGAAGAGCTGATTCCAGAAGAAGAGCTTATCGCAAAACTAAAAGAAGACCGTCCTCTACGTATTAAATTGGGTGCGGATCCTACGGCTCCAGATATTCACCTAGGTCATACGGTTATTTTCAATAAGCTTCGCTTGTTCCAAGAGCTAGGTCATGAGGTGACGTTCCTAATTGGTGACTTCACTGCAATGGTTGGTGACCCAACAGGTAAAAACACAACACGTCCACCGCTAAGCCGCGAAGACGTATTGCGTAATGCAGAAACTTACAAAGAGCAGGTATTCAAAATTCTAGACCCTGCAAAAACTAAGATTCAGTTCAACTCTGAGTGGTTATCTGAGCTTGGTGCAGAAGGTATGATTCGTCTTGCTGCAAACCAAACCGTTGCTCGTATGCTAGAACGTGATGACTTTAAAAAGCGTTACGCGGGTGGTCAGCCAATTGCTATTCATGAGTTCATGTACCCACTTCTACAAGGTTGGGACTCAGTAGCAATGGAAACTGACGTTGAGCTTGGTGGTACTGACCAGAAGTTCAACCTGCTAATGGGTCGTGAACTGCAAAAGTCTCACGGTCAAAAACCACAGGTTGTTCTGATGATGCCTCTTCTAGTGGGCCTTGATGGCGAGAAGAAGATGTCTAAGTCAGCAAACAACTACATCGGTATCAGCGAAGCGCCAAGCGAAATGTTTGGTAAAATCATGTCTATTTCTGATGACCTAATGTGGAGCTACTACGAGCTGCTATCTTTCCGTCCTCTGGAAGAGATTGCTCAATTCAAAGCTGATGTAGAAGCGGGCAAAAACCCTCGTGACATCAAAGTATTGCTAGCAAAAGAAATTATTGCTCGTTTCCACAGTGAAGCTGATGCAGATGCGGCAGAGCAAGAATTCGTAAACCGTTTTGCGAAGAATCAAATTCCTGATGAAATGCCAGAATTTGATTTTGATGCAGGTCGCCCAGTGAGCAATTTGTTGAAAGAAGCTGGCTTATGCCCATCATCGTCAGATGCGATGCGTATGGTTAAGCAGGGCGCAGTGAAGATGGATGGTGAAAAAATTGCGGACAGCAAATTTGCTCCAGAAGCGGGTACTTACGTGTTCCAAGTGGGCAAACGTAAATTTGCACGTATTACTATTCAGTAATCAATAATCGCTGCAAATGAAAGCGCCTGATGGGCGCTTTTTTTGTATAAAAATTTAGCGAAAAAGACAAAGTAAAACTTCCAAACATGTTGAACTTTGCTACTATACTCACGCTGCCAATAATGGCAGCGTTATCGGAGATTTACATGAACAATACCGACCATCCTCCCAGTCGTTGGGTGAGTAAGAGCAAGGGAGCGAAATAACCCGCTTCGGTATTGGCAATCTCCGCCTTACCTAAGTGGTGAGGCATCTTTTCTAATTTTCTTCTCGTTATTTCCTTCATACATTCTGAATAGACAGTGCATCCGCATTGGTTTTCTCTGTGCATCTTAATTGTTGTGTGACTTTAAGTATGCAAGATTGACTTTGCGTGCCTTGTCGATGGTCGTTACCAATGCCAATCGGGAGATTCGCCATGACGGTAATGAACAACACTTTTATTGAAACAACACCAAACTTTTCTGAAGTAGAAATTGGTGCAGCTCGCAATGCATTTTTGCAGTATGAGCAAGAGCAACAAATCCATTTGCTTACGATCATGCCGATTGATGAGGCGGTAGGTATTTTGCAGCATTGCTCTGTCGGTTATGTGAATAGTCTTATTGCTCAACTTGAGCAAGCAGGCCATGACAAACGCGCACGTCATTATGCTCACCAATTGGGTTTGCATATGTCTGAAGTTGATACACCTGATGGTTATTTATCGACTAGTGTTTTGGGGCACGTGAAGCAGCGTATTGGGTGGATCATTGCACTGGCCCTTTTAGGGATTGTGTCGGGTTTGATCATTGCTCAGTATGAGGACACCCTTAGCCAGCTCGTTTTGCTTGCGGTGTACATGCCTGTGATCGCTGCGGCTGGTGGTAATACAGGAACACAAGCTGCAACTTTGGTGATTCGTGCTCTTGCAACTGGAGAGCTAAAAAAACGCCAATGGTTAGAAGTTTTGTGGAAAGAGAGCCGCGTTGCTCTATTTATTGCGTTAGCTATCGCTATCGTGATGATTGGACGCATTATGTTATTTAGTGCCGGTCAATCAACAGGGGGCTTTGAACTTACCGATATCGCACTGGCAATAGCAGTTGCGCTGTTCATTCAAGTCACCATTTCTACAACATTGGGCGGGCTGTTGCCAATTATTGCACGAGCTTGCAAGTTGGACCCAGCCGTATTGGTGAGTCCAGTTCTTGCGTCTATCGTCGATATTTCAGGAATGTGGATTTACTTTAACGTGGTGAACTATTTCTTAGGTATTGCCTGACTAAAGTTCACAATATCATTGTAAAAAAGCTGCTCAAAATGTGTAATAGGGGCGATGACAGGTTTGTTATCGTCCCTTTTTTCTGGGAAGTAGTCTGAAACAAACTGAACAAAAACGGTATTAGGTTGACCATTTTTATCCAAGCCATATCCGGCCATGTTGTAAGTTCCGTAGAGGGAGCCGCTTTTGGCGATCAATTGTCCTTTAATAGGCAACTTTCGCATACTTTGTCGGTACTTTAGTGTGCCTGACTCACCTGACTTCGGCATGATGGCGATCAGTTTAAGCTCGTCTTCGTGCTTCCAAATATAACGAAGAATTTCCGCCATTTTGGTGGCGGAAATACGGTTGTTTCGCGAAAGTCCTGAGCCGTCTTCCAGGCGCGCATTACGAATATCAATACCAGTGTTGGCGAAAATGATCTGCTTGATCGCCTCTGTACCGTTGGCAAAGCTACCTGACTGAACAAAAAACGTAGCGCCAAGTGTTTTGGTTAATGTATCTGCAATCAAGTTATCAGAGTTTTTAAGCATCTCTTCCAGAATGTCTGGTAATGCCTCTGATTGATGCATGGCGATTAGCTTGCGCTGTTTTTCCGGAGCCGAACCGATCCTAATCTTTCCTGATAACTCAATATTGAGCTGCTTAAGCAAAGCTGCCAATCTATGGCTGGTATAAAGTTCAGGATCTTGAATGGCAAATTTAAGTGGCAATGGTTTCTCCCTCTCAACTAAGCATCCAGTTAGTTTGTAGTTGTTATCAGGGTTTGCGACTAAGCCTAAATCGCAATGACGACTTTTCTTAATGGTTTTAGAAACGGTCTCGACAGTACTTGTTACACGAATAGGTTGATGCTCAGGTACGTAGACTCGAGTCCCACCGTCTTTTTGCGTATAGATAGAAGCCTGCACACAGTTGTTGTTGAGTGTGATGGTCGATGCCGGAGCGCTGTAGCAAACTCCCAAGATATCCCACGGCCAGCCTACTGCACGGTTGTAACCAGTGAATGCGCTGTTATCGAGCCATAAGTCACCGTCAATACGTTTTAAACCATTTTTCTTGGCTAGGGTAAGAAGTGATTTTAAATCGTTGGTTTGGAGCGTTGGATCGCCGACAAAGTAAATCACTGCGTCTGAGCTCGACGCTTCTAGCTTGGTTCGAAAGCGGAAGTTATCACCCAGCTCTAACTTCGCCGCTAATGCTGTGACGATTTTTAATGTACTGGCTGGTGGGAATAATTGTTCGGTAGGATGAACACCGTCAAGTTCAGCATTCTCACTGAGTTTTTCCGCGACTAAACTGATGCGAGAGCCTTCCGGCAACACTTCTTGATGAGGGTACGCTTGTGAAAAAGCAGAAAGTAATGAAGAGAATATGAGCAAGGGCCAACGTAAACGCATAATGATACTTTCTAAGGTGAGTTATGTGATTGAGTATACGCAAGTCCTTTCAATATGCTAGGTAACTAAAGAAATGCTTTATATGTCATCAGGAATGAGACATGAGAGAAAGGCGCGCGGCTTAAAATGGAGTATAAAAAATGCCCGCTTGAAGCGGGCATTCGATATTCTAGTCAAAGACCGGAATTAGAAGTCGTAACGTAGACCTAGAGCTAGCTCGTCTTCTGCATCAGCTTTAGATGCTGTAGTGTTGCCACCAACTTTACCTAGTTTATCGCCAGAGTCGATTAGGTTGAAGTTGTATGAAACGTAACCACGGAAGTTAGGCTTGAAGTAGTAAGATGCATCAACAGCGAAGTTGTTAGCAGAAGTTTCGTTGTTAGTTTCTGCGTTGTTGTACGTTGTTGTGAATACTGTTTGACCTAGAGTGTAAGCACCAGCTAGTTCGTAACCAGTGTAGTCACCTTCAGTTTTCGCTTTTTCACCGTCAGTGAAGATACCAGCGAAGTATAGGTCACCCATAGTGTAAGATGCAGCTAGCATGTATTCGTTAGCTTCGTCTTGGTCTGCGTAACCAGCACCTAGCTCAAGACCTGTGTCTGCTACTGCGTAGATTGCAGATAGAGAGTAGCCGTCTTGTTTGTTGTCTGAGTAGTGATCAACGCGATCGTTTTCACCAGCAGGAGTACCGTCTGCTTTTAGCTCTGTACGGTCAGCGAAGCGGTAGCTTGCTTTAACACTTAGGTTTTCGAATTGACCTTTGTAAGCCATCATGTTGTCTGTACGGTCTGCTACAGCTAGTTTGTCTGCTGCAGAGTTACCGTGGTAAGCCATGATATCAGTGAAGTCAGTGATAACGCCTAGTGCACCTTCAGTTTTACCGTATGCGAACTCACCGTAAGCACCACCAAGACCAGCGTAAGCAAGACGAGTTTCTAGATCGCTCTTGTCGTCGCCGTCTACAGTACCGTTTTGAGCAGTCTCAAATTCACCTTCCCAGAAACCAACACCGTATAGGTTGTCATTGATCTCTTGTTTACCAAGGAAGTTTAGACGGATGCGAGATTTGTCTTGAGCGTCGCCATCTTTCATAGATAGACGTGCTTCAGCACGGCCGCCCATTTCTAGAGAAGTGCCGTCTTGGTTGTAAAGTTCAGCTGCGTTTACGCCAGTTGCCATAGCTGCTGCAGATACAGAAAGAGCAATTAGAGTCTTTTTCATCTTATTTGTCCTAGTTAGCTGTCCATAATCATTGTTGTATGGGGGAGAGGTAATCTCTCACAAGTTGTTGGTCTATAATCGGCCAATGAGCGGTATAATTCGCCCTTGTAAGCCTTTGATCTAACAACTCGCTGGACATGTTTTACTTCTAAAGTTTCCGTATGAGTTAGTAAAATGATATAAATCGTATCTATGAACACTGTTCGATTGCTCTAGTTTTTGGTTTAACTCTTTGTTTTGAGTGAGATTTTTTGGTTGTAACATTCGTCTGACATTGATTAGTTTTTATCTTTTTTGATGTTTTTTGTGTAATGAACAGTGTTGTTTTTCAACAAATTGCGACAGTGATGCACTCTAGAATCGTTCTAAAAGTGACTTATATCATTATGCCGAAAATGCATAGTCTTACAGCCTTTCGAATTAAGATGATTTCGTCCGGGAGTTTGTTTACACTAAATGAAATACATCTTTAAGCGCACTACCCAGCCCTATGGCAGGGTGGGCTTTTTTTGTCCAAAGACCCATTTGGGCTTGAGGTTATAAAATGGAAAAAGTTCCAATGACACTACGTGGCGAGCAAAAGCTACGTGCAGAACTCGATCGTCTACTTAAACTACGTCCTCAAATTTCAGAGGCAATCGCTGAAGCTCGTGAGTTAGGTGATTTAAAAGAGAACGCAGAATATCACGCCGCTCGAGAAGAGCAGGGTATCTGTGAAGCACAAATCCGTGACATTGAATACAAACTGTCAGTTGCTCAAGTAATTGATGTAACGAAGATGGAGAACACGGGTAAAGTTATTTTTGGTTCAACCGTAACCTTGATTGACATCGACACCGAAGAAGAAAAAACATACCAAATTGTTGGTGATGACGAAGCAGACATTAAAGCTGGCCGTATTTCAGTAAGCTCACCAATTGCTCGTGGCTTGATCGGTAAGATGGAAGGCGATGAGGTTGCTATTCAAACTCCGGGTGGCGCGAAAGACTTCGAAATCGACCGAGTAGAGTACATCTAAGTCGTTGAGAGTAGTCTGTTACTCCAATAAAACGCAAAAAGGTCGCCAATGGCGACCTTTTTTCTTCAGCAACGTAAGTAGAATTACTTACGAGGGATTTCGATTTTACGCTCTTCAGACTGGCGGTACAGCACAAGCACTTTACCAATAGTCTGAACTTTTTCTGCGCCCGTCTCACGTACGATAGCGTCGATGATTAGCTGTTTTGTTTCACGATCTTCTGAAGCAACTTTTACTTTGATCAGTTCGTGATGGTTAAGAGCGATTTCAATTTCTGCTAGCACGGCTTCTGTAAGTCCATTTGCGCCCATTAGCACGACAGGTTTTAAACTGTGAGCTAGGCCTTTAAGGTGCTGCTTTTGTTTGGTGCTTAGGTTCATTACGCGGCCAATTTTCTTTAAAATAAGGGTTGAAAAAAGCTATTTTAACGCCATCTATTGCTGAAGACTATAATTTATTGAGTAATAGGTAGCGCCTATTAAAACAATAGCTCCAATTTGCGCCTTGTTGGGATTAAAATGAGTAAACAAAAACATTCGGCTAGTTCTGGTCGTTGGTTGAAAGAACACTTTGATGATAAATACGCGAATGAGGCTCGTAAAAAAGGCTATCGCTCACGTGCTTATTTCAAGATCGATGAGATTCAAACGAAAGATAAATTGTTAAAGCCTGGGATGACAGTCGTCGATTTGGGTGCGGCACCGGGCGGGTGGTCTCAATATGCTGCTAAGATAGTAGGAGACAGTGGTCAGATCATTGCGTGTGATTTGCTTCCTATGGACCCGATTGCGGGTGTCAGCTTTTTACAAGGCGACTTTCGCGATGATGCTGTATTGGAAGCTTTGCTAGAAAGAATCCAACCTTCAATGGTAGACGTAGTAATGTCTGACATGGCACCTAATATTGCGGGAAATAACTCTGTTGACCAACCTCGTGCTATGTATTTAGTTGAATTGGCTTTAGATATGTGTCGACAAGTTCTAGCGCCTAATGGTAGCTTTGTCGTAAAGGTTTTCCAGGGGGAAGGCTTCGATCAGTATGTGAAAGAAGTCCGAGACATGTTTAAAGCCGTAAAAATTAGAAAACCAGACTCATCGCGAGCTCGCTCTCGAGAAGTCTTTGTTGTAGCCACTGGTTACAAAGGTTAACCATTTTGCTCTCTTGAGAGCGTGTTAACACTATAGCTACAGTGAATGAACTGTAGTACCCTACCTTTAATTACAATTAGTTATCGAGAGGCTTACACCTTGAGTGACATGGCAAAAAATTTAATTCTGTGGCTTGTTATCGCCGTCGTATTGATGTCGGTATTCCAGAGCTTTGGCCCTGGAGAAAGCAATGGCAGAACCGTGGATTACACCACGTTTGTACAGGAAGTTGGCCAAGGCCAGATTCAAGAAGCAACTTTTAAAGACGGTGAAATTAGCTTTGTTCGTCGTGGCGGCGGTGCCAAAATGGTCACTTACATGCCAGTGTATGACCAAAAGCTTCTAGATGACCTAATTAACCAAAACGTGAAAGTACAGGGCACGCCTCCAGAAGAGCAGAGCTTGCTTGGTACTATTTTCATTTCTTGGTTCCCAATGATCTTACTGATTGGTGTATGGATTTTCTTCATGCGTCAAATGCAGGGCGGCGGCGGTAAAGGCGCCATGTCTTTTGGTAAGAGTAAAGCTCGAATGATGAGCGAAGAGCAAATCAAGACCACCTTTGCTGACGTTGCAGGTTGTGACGAAGCAAAAGAAGACGTGAAAGAGCTGGTGGACTACTTGCGTGATCCAAGCCGCTTCCAAAAACTGGGCGGTAAGATTCCTACTGGTGTGTTAATGGTAGGTCCTCCCGGTACTGGTAAAACGCTTTTAGCGAAAGCCATTGCTGGTGAAGCAAAAGTACCGTTTTTTACCATCTCGGGTTCAGATTTCGTAGAAATGTTTGTGGGTGTCGGTGCATCTCGTGTACGTGACATGTTCGAACAAGCTAAGAAAGCAGCGCCTTGTATTATCTTCATCGATGAAATCGATGCGGTAGGTCGTCAGCGTGGTGCTGGTGTTGGTGGTGGTCACGATGAACGTGAACAAACACTAAACCAAATGCTAGTAGAGATGGATGGTTTCGAAGGTAACGAAGGTATCATCGTAATCGCTGCTACTAACCGTCCAGACGTTCTTGACCCAGCATTGCTACGTCCTGGTCGTTTTGACCGCCAAGTGGTGGTTGGATTGCCAGATGTACGTGGTCGTGAGCAGATTCTAAAAGTACACATGCGTAAAGTCCCTCTAGCAGGTGACGTAGAGCCTTCTCTAATCGCTCGTGGTACACCAGGCTTCTCTGGTGCTGATTTAGCAAACCTAGTCAACGAAGCGGCGCTATTTGCTGCGCGCGGTAACAAGCGTAACGTTTCTATGGTTGAATTCGAATTAGCGAAAGACAAAATCATGATGGGTGCCGAGCGCCGTTCAATGGTTATGTCTGAAGAGACAAAAGAGTCAACGGCTTATCACGAAGCGGGTCACGCAATTGTTGGTCGTTTAGTACCTGAGCACGATCCAGTGTACAAGGTGTCGATCATTCCACGCGGTCGCGCGTTGGGTGTGACTATGTACCTACCAGAGCAAGACCGTGTCAGCATGTCTCGCCAGCATCTAGAGTCTATGATCTCTAGCTTGTACGGTGGTCGTCTAGCGGAAGAGCTTATCTACGGTGCTGATAAAGTCTCAACAGGCGCGTCAAACGATATTGAACGTGCAACTGATATTGCTCGTAAGATGGTTACTCAATGGGGTTTCTCTGAAAAGCTTGGTCCTCTACTGTATGCAGAAGATGAAGGTGAGGTGTTCCTTGGTCGTAGCGTGACTCAGACTAAGCATGTATCTGATGATACGGCGAAGCTGATTGATGATGAAGTTCGTCAAATCATTGACCGCAACTATGACCGTGCGAAGAAGATTCTTCAAGAAAACATGGATATCATGCATGCGATGAAAGATGCGCTGATGAAGTATGAAACCATTGATGCTCGTCAAATTGATGATTTAATGGAGCGCAAAGCTGAAATTCGTGAGCCTGCGGGTTGGAGTGATAACTCAACTAGCAAACCTGAAGACAGCGAGAAGCCTCAAGCAAAGCCAGAAGTTAAAGAAGAAGCAACGGACGCTGCGAAAGATGCAGAAAAGTCTAGCTCTCCAGAAGCGACTTCTAGCGAAGCGCCTGAAAAGAAAGACTCTGAATAAAGAGTGTTGATAATAATAAACCCCGAGTTATCTCGGGGTTTTTGTGTTTATGATGATGATTACAGCAAATAACAAATCTTTAGATCTTTCCCGTCCACATGTTATGGCCATTCTAAATGTGACTCCGGATTCCTTTTCCGATGGTGGTAAATACAACTCGATTGAACTCGCCCTTGCTCAAGTTGATAAAATGATAAAGGCTGGTGTAAGCATTGTTGATGTTGGTGGGGAGTCGACAAGGCCTGGCGCGCCAGATGTGTCTCTAGAAGAAGAACTTCGACGTGTTGTCCCAGTAATCAAGGCCATTCGTGAAAAGTACGATGTGTGGATTTCGGTCGATACCAGTAAAGCGGAAGTTATGCGTCAAGCAATTGATGCTGGGGCTGACTTGATCAATGACATTCGATCTTTGCAAGAGCCTGGTGCTCTCGAAGTCGCAGCAGAAGCAAAGCTTCCAATTTGTCTGATGCATATGAAAGGTCAACCTAGAACCATGCAAGTTGCACCTCATTATGATGATGTGATGAGCGACGTATCAGCCTTTCTAGAAGAACGTATCGCGGCATGTGAAGCAGCAGGGATTGATAAATCTCAACTGATTCTCGATCCTGGATTTGGCTTTGGCAAAACGATAGAACACAATTATCATATGCTCGCTCATCTTGAAAAGTTTCATGAATTCGGCCTGCCAATTTTGGCTGGCATGTCTCGTAAGTCAATGATTTTTAAGTTGTTGGATAAGCCAGCGGCTGAATGTACAAATGCGAGTGTCGTTTGCGCTACGATTGCAGCAATGAAAGGCGCGCAGATCATTCGTGTGCATGACTTTGAAGAGACAATCGAAGCAATGAAAGTTGTTGAGATGACGAAAAGCAATATTTAAAAATAATAAAGGAAAGTTTATGTCGAATAAAAGACGTTACTTTGGTACTGACGGTGTGCGTGGTAAAGTAGGACAATACCCAATCACTCCGGACTTCGTACTTAAGCTTGGCTGGGCTGCTGGTCGTGTACTAGCAAAACAAGGCACAAAGAAAGTTATTATAGGTAAAGATACGCGTATCTCCGGTTATATGCTTGAATCTGCATTAGAAGCAGGCCTTGCTGCAGCGGGACTTAAAGCAACATTTACTGGTCCAATGCCAACCCCAGCAGTGGCATATTTAACTCAAACTTTCCGCGCAGAGGCGGGGATTGTGATTTCTGCATCGCATAACCCATATTACGACAACGGCATTAAATTCTTTTCTTCTGAAGGTACTAAGCTACCTGACGATATCGAGTTGGCGATTGAAGCTGAGCTGGATAAAGACATTGAATGCGTTGAGTCTGCAGAACTTGGTAAAGCCACTCGTCTAAATGATGCTGCTGGCCGTTACATCGAATTCTGTAAGAGTACTTTCCCATCTGAATTGAGTCTTGCAAACTTTAAAATCGTAGTAGATTGTGCGCACGGTGCAACGTACCACATTGCTCCAAATGTCTTCAAAGAGCTTGGCGCAGAAGTTATTGCAATGGGCGTAGAGCCTAACGGCATCAACATTAATGAAGAAGTGGGCGCAACAGATGTTCGTGCGCTTCAAAAGCGTGTCGTTGAAGAGCAAGCGCACCTTGGTTTAGCATTTGATGGTGATGGTGACCGTATCATTATGGTCGACCACCTTGGCAACAAAGTCGATGGCGACCAAATTGCTTACATTATTGCTCGTGATGCTCTTCGTCGTGGCGAGCTAAAGGGTGGTGTAGTTGGTACGTTGATGACTAACTTGGGCATGGAAAATGGCTTAAAGCAGCTAGGCATTCCATTCGTTCGTGCCGCTGTTGGTGACCGTTATGTCATGGAACAACTGCTAGAAAAAGGCTGGAAAATTGGTGCTGAAAACTCAGGCCATGTGATCTTATTAGATAAAGTCACCACGGGCGATGCGATTGTTGCAGCACTGCAAGTGCTTGCTTCTGTAGTTGGCAGCGATATGTCTTTGCATGAGCTATCGCAAGGCATGACGTTGTATCCTCAGGTTCTAGAAAATGTCCGCTTTGCAGGGGAAAGTAATCCTCTTGAAGCTCAAGCAGTACTAAACGCCGTCGCCGAAGTAGAAGCTACGCTGGGTGATAAAGGACGTGTATTGCTGCGTAAATCTGGCACAGAGCCTTTGATTCGCGTTATGGTGGAAGGTGAGGATGGCGAGTTAGTTCAAAGCTCTGCATTGAAAATTGCCGAAGCTGTAAAAGCAAGTTGTTAATCATTGCGTTAAAGTGTGCAGTGTATGAAAAGGGCATCTTTTGCCCTTTTTTTGAGCGCTTAGCGCATTGGCATTGATTTTTTACTAATTTTCCCTTGTCAGCGTTACCGGCTTTCGCTAGTATTGCTCCGCCTCCCGTTAGGAGGTCGCTAGCCTTGTTCAATTATGATTTATTCTCTTGAACGGCGCTGGCTCAACAATTTGGAACATAGGTGGAAAAAATGTTTTCAGTTCTACTTGTGATTTACCTGTTGGCAGCGCTTGGTGTGATTGGCCTTGTGTTGATTCAACAAGGTAAAGGCGCAGATATGGGAGCCTCGTTCGGTGCTGGTGCTTCAAACACAGTGTTTGGTGCTGGCGGCTCAGGTAATTTCTTAACCCGAACAACTGCTATTTTAGCAACCGTATTCTTTATCGTTAGCTTGTTGCTTGGTCGTATGTCTACGCACAAGATTGAATCACAATGGGTAGACCCAACATTAGGTCAACCAGTTGTTGAACAAGTTAAGGATGCAGCGAGTGAAGTTCCAGCCCCTGCGGGTGATGAAATTCCTCAATAAGCTGTAAGGTTTTGATGCCGAGATGGTGAAATTGGTAGACACGCTAGCATGAGGTGCTAGTGCCTTAGGTGTGAGGGTTCGAGTCCCTCTCTCGGCACCATGTATTTACAAACTTGTAAATCACTTGTTTGCGAGTATAATGCTCAGCAAGTCGGACGCGGGGTGGAGCAGCTTGGTAGCTCGTCGGGCTCATAACCCGAAGGTCGTCGGTTCAAATCCGGCCCCCGCAACCAATCTCTTTCTTTAAGAAGAAATCGTAGATTGGCAAGTTTGCGTAGTGCTAACCACACTACGAGTTAAGAGAAGCATTTGTTGGCTATTCTTAACGTATCAGGGTCCAGCAGCATAAAACCCCGACTATCGGGGTTTTTTGTTATCTGAGCTTTTTGAAATAGCTCAGAGACTGCTTGGTTTTTTGATTGGGCTCTGAGCCCTTTTTTTGTTTCTGGAGTGGTTAAATGACTGGTTTAGAAAGACAACTTACTGAAATGCTTGAAGCACCAGTAGAGGCATCAGGCTATGAGTTGGTTGGATTAGAATTCATTCGTGCAGGCGCGCACTCAACGTTACGCATCTACATTGACCATGAAAATGGTATTAACGTGGACGACTGTGCAGAAGTTAGCCACCAAGTTAGTGCGGTTTTAGACGTTGAAGATCCAATTTCTGTTGCTTACAGCCTAGAAGTGTCTTCTCCAGGTTTAGAAAGACCACTTTTTAAAGCAGCACATTACGAGCAATTTATTGGTCACGAGGTCAGCATCGTATTGAAAATGGCTGTAGCAAACCGTCGTAAGTGGAAAGGTATTATCCACGGCGTTGATGGCGAAACAGTGACAATTACTGTAGACGGTCAGCAAGAAGAGTTTGCTCTAAGTAACATTTCCAAAGCTAACCTGATCCCTAAATTTTAGTTCCCTAAAAAAGTTTAAGCTTAGAGGCTAAATACAATGAGTAAAGAAATTTTAGCGGTAGCAGAAGCGGTATCGAACGAAAAAGCGGTACCTCGTGAGCGTATCTTTGAGGCTCTTGAGATTGCTCTAGCAACTTCTACAAAGAAAAAATACGAAATCGAAATCGACGTACGTGTTGCCATTGACCGTAAAACTGGTGAGTTTGTGACTTACCGTCGTTGGTTAGTTGTTGATGATGTTGAGAACCCTACAAAAGAGATCTCATTAGAAGCAGCACAGTACGAAGATGACTCAATCGAACTTGGCGACTACGTAGAAGACGAAATCGAATCAGTAACGTTTGACCGTATTACGACTCAAACGGCTAAGCAAGTTATCGTACAAAAAGTTCGTGAAGCTGAACGTGCACAAATCGTTGAGCAGTTCATCGACAATGAAGGTGATCTAATCACTGGCGTTGTGAAAAAAGTAAACCGCGACACTATCGTGCTTGACCTTGGTAACAACGCTGAAGCGGTAATCCTACGTGATGACCAACTTCCTCGTGAAAACTTCCGTCCAGGCGACCGCGTTCGTGGCCTTCTTTACAAAGTCGCGCCAGAAGCACGTGGTTTCCAACTGTTCATCACTCGTTCTAAGCCTGAAATGCTGGCAGAACTATTCCGTGTTGAAGTGCCTGAAATCGCTGAAGATATTATCGAGTTGAAAGGCGCGGCACGTGATCCTGGTTCTCGTGCTAAGATCGCTGTCAAAACAAATGACAAACGTATCGACCCTGTAGGTGCGTGTGTTGGTATGCGTGGTGCACGTGTACAAGCTGTTTCTGGCGAACTTGGTGGTGAGCGTATCGATATTGTGCTTTGGGATGATAACCCAGCTCAATTCGTTATCAACGCAATGGCGCCAGCTGATGTTGCTTCTATCATCGTTGATGAGGATGCACACTCAATGGACATCGCAGTTGAAGCTGACAACCTAGCGCAAGCTATCGGTCGTAATGGTCAAAACGTGCGTCTAGCATCTCAACTAACAGGTTGGGAACTGAATGTTATGACAGTTGCTGATCTTCAGAAGAAACACGCTGAAGAATCACAAGCATCTATTGAAAACTTCATGAAGTACCTAGATATTGAAGAAGACTTCGCTCAACTTCTTGTTGAAGAAGGTTTCTCAACGCTAGAAGAAATCGCATACGTGCCAGTTAACGAGCTACTAGAAATCGATGGTTTGAATGAAGAACTAATCGAAGAGCTTCGTGGACGTGCAAAAGATGCACTAACGACGATCGCACTAGCACAAGAAGAGTCTTTTGAAGGTCTAGAACCGGCTGAAGATCTGCTTGCACTTGAAGGTCTTGAGCGTGAGATGGCATTTAAATTGGCAGCGAAAGGTGTAGCGACACTGGAAGATCTTGCTGACCAAGGTATTGACGATTTAGAAGGTATCGAAGGCCTGACCGAAGAACGTGCAGGTGAGCTAATTATGGCCGCACGTAACATCTGTTGGTTCGGCGAAGAAGCATAATTTTCGGCAAGGAGGAAGCGGCATGACACAATTAACAGTTAAAGCACTGAGTGATGAGATTGGTACGCCAGTCGACCGCTTGATTGAACAACTTGCTGACGCTGGCATTAAAAAGGCGAGCTCTGACAATGTTACTGATGAAGAGAAACAGAAGCTTCTCTCTCATTTAAAGAAAGAACACGGTGATAAATCAGGTGATTCAGAGCCGACTCGCCTTACGCTTCAGCGTAAAACTCGTAGTACACTTAGTGTGAACGCGGGTGGTGGTAAGAGTAAGAATGTTCAGGTTGAGGTGCGCAAAAAACGTACATACGTGAAGCGCAGCACAATTGAAGATGAAGCGAAACGTGAAGCTGAAGAAGCAGCACAACGTGAAGCAGAAGAAGCAGCAAAACGTGCAGCAGAAGAAGCTGCAAAACGTGAAGCTGAAGAAGCTGCAAAACGTGAAGCTGAAGAAGCAGCAAAACGTGAAGCGGAAGAAAAAGCGAAACGTGAAGCTGAAGAAAAAGCGAAGCGAGACGTAGATACGAATGCACAACGTAATGCTGAAGAAAAAGCAAAGCGTGATGCTGAAGAGAAAATTAAGCAAGAAGCAGCGCGAAAAGAGGCCGACGAGCTTAAACGTCGTCAGGAAGAAGAAGCTAAGCGTAAGGCTGAAGAGGAAAGTCAGCGCAAGCTTGAAGAAGCTCGCGAATTGGCTGAAAAGAATAAAGAGCGTTGGTCTGCTGCAGAAGAGAAAAAGGGTGATATGGAAGATACAGATTACCATGTAACGACTTCACAATACGCACGTGAAGCCGAAGATGAAGCAGATCGCAAAGTAGAGAGCGGTCGTCGTAAGAAGAAAAAAGCTTCAGGTAAAGACGACCAAGCTCGCGGTGGCCGTAACAACCAACGTGGCGGTAGAGGTCGTAAAGGCAAACTTGCTAAACCGACTTCAATGCAGCATGGCTTTGATAAGTCAGCAACGGTTGCTAAGCAAGACGTTGTAATTGGCGAAACGATCGTTCTATCAGAACTTGCTAACAAGATGTCGGTTAAAGCGACAGAAGTTATCAAAGTAATGATGAAGATGGGCGCTATGGCGACTATCAACCAAGTGATCGACCAAGAAACAGCACAACTTGTTGCTGAAGAAATGGGCCATAAAGTAGTTCTTCGTAAAGAGAACGAACTGGAAGAAGCGGTACTATCTGACCGTGACACTAACGCGGAAGCAGTTCCACGTGCTCCAGTTGTTACTATCATGGGTCACGTTGACCACGGTAAAACGTCAACACTTGACTACATCCGTCGCACACACGTTGCTTCTGGCGAAGCGGGTGGTATTACTCAGCACATTGGTGCGTACCACGTTGAAACAGACAACGGCATGATCACGTTCCTTGATACTCCTGGACACGCAGCGTTTACTGCAATGCGTGCTCGTGGTGCTCAAGCAACAGATATCGTTGTTCTTGTAGTTGCAGCAGACGATGGCGTAATGCCACAAACAGTAGAAGCGATTCAGCACGCGAAAGCGGCAGGCGTTCCTCTAATTGTTGCTGTGAACAAGATCGATAAAGAAGACGCGAACCCAGATAACGTTAAGAACGAGCTTGCTCAATACGACGTTATTCCTGAAGAGTGGGGCGGTGAGAACATGTTCGTTCACATCTCTGCTAAACAGGGTACAAACATCGATGGTCTTCTAGAAGCAATCCTTCTTCAGTCTGAAGTTCTTGAACTTACAGCTGTAGCTGAAGGCATGGCATCTGGTGTTGTTGTTGAATCTCGCCTAGATAAAGGTCGTGGTCCAGTTGCAACAGTACTTGTTCAATCAGGTACACTAAACAAAGGCGACATCGTTCTTTGTGGTCAAGAATACGGCCGTGTTCGTGCAATGCGTGATGAGCTAGGTAAAGAAATTACTTCGGCTGGCCCATCTATCCCTGTAGAGATCCTAGGTCTTTCAGGTGTACCATCTTCAGGTGATGAAGCAACAGTAGTTCGTGACGAGCGTAAAGCGCGTGAAGTAGCTAACTACCGTGCTGGTAAGTTCCGTGAAGTGAAACTTGCTCGTCAGCAGAAATCTAAACTAGAGAACATGTTCTCTAACATGACTGCTGGTGAAGTTGCTGAACTTAACGTTGTACTTAAAGCAGACGTTCAAGGTTCTGTAGAAGCAATCGCAGACTCACTAGTTAAGCTATCTACTGACGAAGTTAAAGTGAACATCGTTGGTTCTGGTGTTGGTGGTATTACGGAAACTGACGTAGTACTAGCGGAAGCTTCAAACGCTATCATCCTTGGCTTTAACGTTCGTGCAGATGCTTCTGCTCGCCGTGCTGTTGAAGCCGCAGCTGTTGACTTACGTTACTACTCAATCATTTACCAATTGATTGACGAAGTGAAACAAGCAATGGGTGGTATGCTTGCTCCAGAATTCAAGCAAGAGATCATTGGTCTTGCTGAAGTTCGTGACGTGTTTAAGTCACCGAAACTGGGTGCTATCGCTGGTTGTATGGTTACAGAAGGTGTGATCAAGCGTAACAACCCAATCCGTGTACTACGTGATAACGTTGTTATTTACGAAGGTGAACTAGAGTCACTACGTCGTTTCAAAGATGACGTTCAAGAAGTTAAGAATGGCTACGAATGTGGTATCGGCGTTAAGAACTACAATGATGTTCGCGTTGGTGACCAAATCGAAGTCTTCGAAATCGTTGAAATTAAACGTACTCTAGACTAATTGACTAAAATTACTAATATTATCTTTGAAAGATAAGTAGTAATTGGTTGTTGAATACACCATGGGGGGCTGGCTTTGACCAACCCCCCATTCTTTCTATATAAGAGTAAAGATATGTCAAAAGAATTTAGCCGCACGCAGCGTGTTGCACAGCAGCTGCAAAAAGAACTAGCGATGATCCTTCAACGTGAAGTTCGTGACTCTCGCCTTGGCATGGTGACGATCTCAGACGTAGAAGTTTCTCGTGACCTAGCTTACGCAAAAGTATTTGTGACCTTCCTATGTGTGGGCGAGCAAACACCAGAATCATGTCTAGCAGCGCTACGTGAGCACGAAGTGCACATTCGCATGATGTTAGGTAAGCGCATTCGCCTACGTCTAACGCCAGAAATCCGCTTCCATTATGACAATACGCTTGTTGAAGGTATGCGTATGTCTAACCTAGTGTCTGAAGTGGTAAGCTCAGACAAGAAAAAGCAAAAAGACTCTGGTCGTGAGGACGAAGAATAATGGCTCGTCGTCGTAAAGGTCGTCCAATTAATGGCGTTATACTGTTGGACAAACCAACAGGCATCTCTTCCAATGATGCACTGCAAAAAGTAAAGCGAATCTACTTTGCTGAGAAAGCAGGCCACACTGGTGCCTTGGACCCATTAGCGACAGGCATGCTGCCAATTTGCTTGGGTGAAGCGACGAAGTTTTCTCAGTTTCTTCTAGATTCTGATAAACGCTACCGTGTGATCGCAAAGCTTGGTGAACGTACCAACACGTCTGACTCGGATGGTGAAGTCGTAGAGACACGTCCAATCGATGTTACGTTAGACAAGCTAGAAGCGTGCATTGAGAAGTTCCGTGGCGAATCTGATCAAGTACCTTCCATGTTTTCAGCGTTGAAATATCAAGGGAAACCCTTGTATGAATACGCTCGCAAAGGCATCGAAGTTCCGCGTGAATCTCGTAAGATCACGGTATACGAGATTGTTCTTCACCGTTTTGAAGGCGATGAAGTCGAGATGGAAGTTCATTGCTCAAAAGGCACCTACATTCGTACCATCGTGGATGACCTAGGCGAAATGTTAGGTTGTGGTGCGCACGTAACTATGCTTCGACGCACTGGTGTTGCGAAATACCCTTACGAGAAGATGGTGACACTTGAGCAACTGAATGAGTTACTAGAGCAAGCACACCGTGAAGAACGCGCTCCTCGAGAACTACTGGACCCATTGCTGTTACCAATGGATACAGCGGTAGAAGATTTACCAGAAGTCAACTTAGTGCCTGAACTGGCGGATATGGTTCAGCATGGGCAACCTGTTCAAGTATTTGGTGCGCCTACCGAAGGCTCACTTCGCCTTACCATGGGTGAAGAGCGTTTGTTTATTGGCGTTGGCGAAATGAACGAAGATGGCAAAATCGCTCCTAAGCGATTGGTTGTGTTTCGAGATGACGTCGCATCCAAGTAAATGATTGAAAATACCGACCTGAGTGTCGGTATTTTTATATTGCACGAGATAGGAAATTTCCCTATAATCCGCGCTTCGCGTAGCGGCTGAATCAGAGATTGGCTGCTACAACTTTAAACCTACTCTTATTAGGAGAGAATTATGTCTCTGAATGCAGAAACTAAAGCAGCAATCGTTGCAGAATACGCACAAGGCGAAGGCGACACTGGTTCACCAGAAGTTCAAGTAGCTCTACTTACAGCTTCTATCAACCACCTACAAGGTCACTTCAAAGCGCACAAAGGCGATCACCACAGCCGTCGTGGTCTTCTACGCATGGTTTCTCGTCGTCGTAAGCTTCTAGATTACCTAAAAGGTAAAAACCTAGCTCGCTACCAAGACCTAATCAAACGTCTAGGCCTACGTCGCTAATCAGCGACTGCATAGCAGTTTGTCTAAAAAGGGGCTTTATGCCCCTTTTTTGTTGCCTAAATTTAGCCAAATTAGACTTATGCCGTTATAATACTGGCGGCTAAACCTCGTAAGAGGTTTTCTCAAAAGCTCATAGCATTACAGTCAACCACGTCGACCAAAAGGTCGCGACTATTCAAAAGGAATTTCCGAGTTTCTTTTTACTAGTCGCGATTCGTAATGTCTTGAGTGTCAATTAACACATCTAAGATTTCTTTTAGCACTAAAGGAAGATTAGAAACAAGGAATAACAATGTTCGAAAAACCAGTTGTTAAAACGTTCCAGTACGGTAACCACACAGTTACTTTAGAAACTGGCGTTATTGCACGTCAAGCTACAGCAGCAGTTATGGTCACAATGGATGATACGTCTGTATTCGTATCTGTTGTAGGTAAAAAAGAAGCCGTTGCAGGTCAAGACTTCTTCCCACTAACGGTTAACTACCAAGAGCGTACTTACGCTGCAGGTAAAATCCCAGGCGGTTTCTTCAAGCGTGAAGGTCGTCCTTCTGAAGGCGAAACGCTAACAGCTCGTCTAATCGACCGTCCAATCCGTCCGCTATTCCCAGACGCGTTTAAAAACGAAGTTCAGGTTATCGCGACAGTAATGTCTGTAAACCCAGATGTTCAGCCAGATATCGTTACAATGATCGGTACTTCTGCTGCTCTTGCTATCTCTGGCATTCCATTCAACGGCCCTATCGGTGCGGCGCGTGTTGGTCATATCGATGGTCAGCTTGTACTTAACCCTAGCCAAACTGAACTAGAAACTTCTAAGCTTGACCTTGTTGTTGCAGGTACAGAGTCAGCCGTACTGATGGTTGAATCAGAAGCGGACAACCTAACTGAAGAAGAAATGCTAGCAGCGGTTGTTTACGGTCATGATCAACAACAAGTTGCTATCAAAGCTATCAACGAATTCAAAGCAGAAGTAGCAACTCCTGCTTGGGATTGGGTTGCTCCTGAAGAAAACACAGCACTTAAAGATAAGATTGCTGAGCTAGCAGAAGCGAAGCTTGTTGAGGCTTACAAAATCATTGAGAAGATGGCTCGTTACGACCGTATCAATGAGATCGCTGCGGAAGTAAATGAAGTTCTTCTTGCTGAAGATCCTGAAGCGGATACAAAAGAAATTCACACTATCTTCCATGATCTAGAGAAAACAGTCGTACGTCGTAGCATCATCGCGGGTAACCCTCGTATTGATGGCCGTGAAAAAGACATGGTTCGTGCACTAGATGTACGCACTGGTGTTCTTCCTCGCACACACGGTAGCGCGCTATTCACTCGTGGTGAAACTCAGGCTATCGTGACGGCAACTCTAGGTACTCAGCGTGATGCTCAAATCATTGATGAGCTAACAGGTGAGCGTAAAGATCACTTCCTACTGCACTACAACTTCCCTCCATACTGTGTTGGTGAAACTGGTTTTGTAGGTTCTCCTAAGCGTCGTGAAATCGGTCACGGTAAACTGGCTAAACGCGGTATCGCAGCAGTAATGCCTTCTGTTGATGAATTCCCATACACAGTACGTGTTGTATCGGAAATCACTGAATCTAACGGTTCTTCTTCAATGGCTTCTGTATGTGGTACTTCTCTTGCTCTTATGGATGCAGGTGTGCCAATCAAGTCTTCTGTTGCGGGTATCGCAATGGGTCTTGTTAAAGAAGGCGACGACTTCGTTGTTCTTTCTGACATCCTTGGTGACGAAGACCACCTAGGTGACATGGACTTTAAAGTAGCGGGTACTAACACTGGTATCACAGCACTTCAAATGGACATCAAGATCGAAGGTATCACTAAAGAGATCATGCAAATTGCGCTTAACCAAGCTCAAGGTGCACGTAAGCACATCCTATCTGTAATGGATGAAGCTATCTCTGGTGCTCGTGAAGACATCTCTGAATTTGCTCCTCGTATTCACACAATGAAGATCAGCGCAGAGAAGATCAAAGACGTTATCGGTAAAGGTGGTGCAGTTATCCGTGCTCTAACTGAAGAGACTGGTACAACTATCGAAATCGAAGACGACGGTACTATCAAGATTGCTGCAACTGAAGGCACTGCTGCGAAAGAAGCTATCCGCCGTATCGAAGAGATCACTGCTGAAGTTGAAGTTGGCCGTATCTACACGGGTAAAGTTGCACGTCTAGCTGACTTCGGTGCATTCGTAACGGTTCTTCCAGGCAAAGATGGTCTTGTACACATTTCTCAAATCGCAGAAAAACGCGTTGAGAAAGTGTCTGACTACCTAGCTGAAGGCCAAGAAGTTCAAGTTAAAGTTCTTGAAATCGACCGCCAAGGCCGTGTACGTCTAAGCATGAAAGAAGCGGTAGAAAAGCCAGCTGAAGAAGCTGCTGCTGAAGCACCAGCTGCGAAAGACGAGTAAGACAAAATGAGACTTTCAGCCTTTTATTAGATTAAGGGCCTGAAAGCATGTTATAAAAGGGGAGCATTTTCGCTCCCCTTTTTTTGGTTTATTTCGACGCATTAACCTCAAACGAGGTTATCGCCTATATTGCATTAAGAGAAATAAATTTTGAGCGGTCCAAACAGGAGTATCAATTAGTGAAATGGTTTCAAACCGCAAGTTTATGTGTTGCTATCGCGCTGACCGGTTGTGCAAATACTTCTCAGCAATCAGCACAAAAGTGGCTATATCCACCGATGGCGGTGCCACTTCAGCCTAGCGTTCAACAAGAAGTACAAATCGCGCGTTTATCGCAGTTGCTACAACGTCCTGATCTCAGTGATGAAGTACGCGCTAAAATGCATTATGAGCGCGGTAGCTACTACGATAGCGTTGGTTTGCGTGATCTTGCCCGTTTGGACTTTAACCAGTCTTTGCAGTTGAATCCTGCTCAACCGGATATCTTCAATCTTTTGGGGGTGTATTTCACCCAAGTAGGGGAGTTTGACGCGGCTTATGAAGCGTTTGACTCGACCATAGAGTTGGCTCCGGATAATACCTATGCTGAACGCAACCGTGCGATTGCACTGTATTATGGTGGCCGAATCGATCTCGCTTTAGAAGATATGACCAAGCACTATCAAGAAATGCCAACGGATCCTTTTCGTTCATTATGGCTGTACATCATCGAAGCTGAGCAAAATCCAGAGCAAGCAAAAGCCAATCTTCAACAGCGTTATTTACGAGATCGTAGTGAAGAGTGGGGATGGGTTCTTGTTGCCATCATGCTGCGAGACGTCTCGGACGAAGACGCTCTTAAAGCAATTATGGATGGAACGAGAGAGAACTATCGCCTAGCTGAACGATTGACGGAAACGTATTTCTACCTTGGAAAGCGTAATCAGCTTGAAGGTGACATCGCAAGTGCCATCTCACTTTATAAGCTCGCGATTTCGTTCAACGTTTATGATTATGTTGAGCACCGGTATTCCTTCTTAGAACTGGCACAAATCTACGATCAATTACAGCAAGACAGATTGGCCAAGCTAAAGGCCGCTAAGAAGCAGGAAATTGATTGATTTAGAGCCGCTCGATGAGAGCGGCTTTTTTATGATTGAACTTGATGAGTGACTCATTTAAAATAGTTAGCCTTGCTAACTAAGTAGTGGTGGATTTTGTGGCACTAGAAGAAAGCTTGATTGATTTAGAGCGTTTTTGCGCCAAAGCTTGGCGTGTTTATGCCAAAGAAGATCCGTTATCACATCTAAGCTTTAATGAGTTCGACTATTTACGTGTGATTCAGGTTTACCCTGAGGGTGTACGAATAACCGATCTTGCAGAAGAGTTGCAAGTGACTAAGCCTTCCGCATCGACAATGGTTGTTCGTTTGGAAAAAAAGGGTTTAGTGAAACGCATCGCATGTAATGAGGATGCCCGTGCTAAGCGTGTATTGCTGACAGAAGAAGTCGCAGAAAAAATGTCTTTGGAGCAGGTGGTTTACAAAGATATCTCTGAACAAATGATGCAACAATTAAATCAGCAAGAAGCTGAGCAGTTACAAGCTTTACTGAATAAAGCATTGAGCAATAAGTCATTTTAAATTAAACCAAAGGCCTCCGCTGTACGCATTAGCCTTTGGTGTTTCATTTTTCTTTTATTTAATTTAACTATTTAGTTAGTCTTGCTAATTAAATGGTTAGCTTTGCTAACTACTGGTGGCAGTCATGCAAAACTCAATTTATAGACAGTTTTGGAAATATACGATTCCAACCGTCGCAGCAATGCTCGTGAACGGTTTATATCAAATAGTTGATGGCATTTTTATTGGCCGTTATGTTGGTGCTGACGGATTAGCAGGGATCAATGTTGCGTGGCCGATCATCGGTTCCATCCTTGGTATAGGGATGATGATTGGCGTGGGGACTGGTGCGCTAACGTCGATTAAGCAAGGAGAAAACGATCATGAAGGCGCGAAGCGTATTTTAACAACCGGATTGGGGTTGTTAACGATATTGATGCCGGTCGTTGCTACCATATTGTTCTATTTTGCCGATGAATTTATTCGCTGGCAGGGGGCGGAAGGGCGAGTGTTTGAACTCGCGCTGCAATATCTGCATATTCTGATTGTCGCGTGCGTATTTACGCTAGGCTCTATCGCGGTTCCATTTCTTTTACGCAATGACGACAGCCCGAACTTAGCAACGATGCTGATGGTCATCGGTGCTGTCATTAATATTGTATTAGACTACGTATTTATTGCTTGGTTGGGGTGGGAGTTAACCGGAGCGGCCATTGCTACAGCGCTGGCACAATTGGTGGTAACCGTGCTTGGTATTGGTTACTTCTTTACTTCAAAAGCGACCTTACGCCTTCGAATCAGTGACTTTAAGGTTCAAGTTGATGTTGCACCAAAGATTATAATGATCGGTACATCTAGCTTCTTTATGTACGCGTACGGCTCTGTGATGGTGGCAATGCACAACGCATTATTTGCTCAGTACGGAAGTGCAATGTTGATCGGAGCGTACGCCATTTTGGGGTACATCGTGACGGTTTACTATCTAATTGCAGAGGGAATCGCGAACGGTATGCAACCTCTAGTGAGTTTCAATCACGGGGCGCGCAACCAGGCGAACGTCAGAAAATTACTGCAAGTCGCAATGGGGACATCTGTGCTTGGTGGTGTAGCGTTTGTTGGTTTGATGAACCTTTTCCCGTACGAGTTGGTCTCGGTGTTTAACAATGCTGATCAACAGTTGATTGATAGCACGGTGATCGGGATTCGTTTACACATGTTTGCGTTGTTCCTAGATGGCTTTTTAGTCGTGGCGGCTGCGTACTACCAATCGGTAAACAAAGGCAGCAAAGCCATGTTTGTGACATTAGGCAACATGTTGGTTCAACTGCCGTTTTTATTCGTTATGCCGAAACTGTTTGGCGTGACAGGTATTTGGCTGGCTTTCCCATTGTCCAATATTGCGCTGAGTTTAGTCGTGGTCAGTATGTTGTGGCGGGACGTGAAAAAGCTGCTAAACGAAACTTCGGCTGAGCCAACAGTGCAAGCCTGTTAACAATGGCTGATAGAGAAAAGCGAGGTTGGGCCTCGCTTTTCTTTTTTGGAGAGCTAAATGTTTTTTACTTCTAAGCCAGCTAGCTGATGCCAATAGCCATTGCATTGGCGGCTTTCGAGTTTTTCAGGGTTGTCGCCATGCTCGTTTGAGCGAAAATGCTCTAACTCAGAAAGTGTACTCACACCGAGAGGGCTTAAGCGGACCACATCAACTAGCCCTTGCATGCTTGGTAAGTCATTGATCAGGTTATAACAATACCCTGATTGTGTTTGAATACCGTTAAGGTTAAAGACTTCTTGCCCTTCTTGGCTACTGACCTGGATTCCTGTTGGGTATTTGATACAGCAGGTTTCGCAATCGTCTTTCGCTCGGTTTTCAGCTCGGGCTGTGAAACAGCGAGCGGAATACGCTAAAGGTAAATAACCGTGGCTAAATACCTCAACTTCAAACTTGTTACGAATACCAAGCTCGTCACACTGAACTAAAGTATCGTTTAACCATTCGCGAGAGAGCTCGACAGGCATACACCAGCGAACCATACCTTGCTTCAAAAATAAGTTGAGCGTGTGTGCGTTATAAGTATTGATTGCAGGACCAACGACGAAAGGCACTTTATGCTCTGATGCTAATTGAACCGCCGATACGTCATTAGCCTCAATGGCGAAGTCACCGTTATTGATGTACTTCTTCATGATGTTTACTTCACTCGGTGCTTCCAGTAGCGCCATCGTAGAGATAACGACTTGCTTGCCAGAGGCAGATAAGTCTTTAGCGATTTCCAACCAGTGGGCTGATTTCATTTCTCTGCGTTTAGAGCAAACCGATTCACCCAGGTAAATAATGTCTGCAGAGCTTTGTTTTGCTTGTTGGTAGAAGGCTTCTACATCTTGTTTTGGCCAAAAATAGAGTAGTGGGCCAAGTGCGTATTTCATTGAGTTATCCATCTTAACCTCTACTGCCATTTACGGTGGTAAGCACCTAAGGTGGTTTGCGTTCCTTCCGACACATTTGCGAGCGTCGCATCCCATGCGGCTTCAACTTGGTAAGCTTCTGGGTTGGCTTGGTAGCGATCGATCGCGGCTCGCCATGTTCGAGTGACTTGCTCTACGTAAGCTGGGCTGCGTTGGCGCCCTTCAATTTTTACAGATGCGACATTAGCGGCAAACAGTTCTGGCAGCATCGAAAGGGTGTTCAAACTGGTTGGCTCTTCCAGAGCATGATAGCGTTTTTTCTCACCATCAATTTCTGTTTCAAAACGACCTTTACAGAGCGTAGGGTAGCCTGCGTTTTCTCCTGCGCAGTAGCGGTCAATTAGGATATTATTTAGACGAGACTCAAGGCCTTGATCAGTTTCTTGCCAACGAACGTATTTGGCAGGAGAACAGGCACCCACAGTGTTTGGGGACTCACCCGTCATGTATGATGACAAATAACAACGGCCTTCGGACATAATACAAAGGCTACCAAAAGCAAAGACTTCTAGCTCGACATCGCTAGTGATGTTGCGCGAAAGCTGCTTCACCTGATGAATCGATAAGACGCGAGGCAGCACCACACGTTTTACGTTGAAGTTCTGTTTATAAAAATCAATGGCTGCGATGTTGGTCGCTGATGCTTGCACTGAAAGATGTAGTTCCAGATCGGGATATTTGCGAGCTGCATACTCCAGAACTGCAATGTCTGCAACAATCAGCGCGTCCACACCCAATGCCGCTGCATTGTCTACCGCGTTCGTCCAGCGCTCAAAGCCATTGGGATGAGCGAAGGTATTCAACGCGACATGAATTTTTTTGTCGCGGTCGTGAACGTATTGCACCGCTTTTTCTAACTTTTTGCCGTTAAAGTTGAGGCCAGCAAAGTGACGGGCGTTGGTATCATCTTTGAAGCCAATGTAGACGGCATCGGCACCGCAATCAATCGCAGTTTTTAACGCAGGCAGGTTACCCGCGGGACACAAGAGTTCCATATGCTCACAATCATTGAGAATAAAAAGGTGTCCGCATTTTATGAAGAATTATGAATAGCGAAATTGACCTAAGTTAGGTTTAGCTCAATAAAGTCGATATTTACCCCTTGAGAGTAAGGGTATCGAGTCGGGGTTAGTTCTTGTGACGACGATTCTGTACAAACAGCTCTTCAATTTCATGTTTTGGCTGTGGGCGATAAAAATGGAATCCTTGAATCGCATTACATTGAAGGTTAGAGAGCAAAGTAGCTTGCTGGTGGGTTTCCACCCCCTCGGCAACGACCGTCAAGTCGAGTGACTTACCCAGATTAATGATGTTTTCAATCACAGTGACCTGTTTGGGTAGCGTGTCGATATCGTTAATAAACGCGCGGTCGATTTTCAGCTCGTCGATAGGGAAGCGCGCTAAGTAGGAAAGGGAAGAGTAACCAGTACCAAAGTCATCGATAGAGAGGGCGAAGCCTAGTTTCTTAATCGCATTCAGCATTTGCAGTGTATGTTCGCTATCACTCATCACGGCACTTTCGGTTAGCTCGAAGGTAATGCAGCTTGGATCAAGCTCGGTAGTGCGAAGCAACTTTTCCATAAAGTCGATCAGCTGTGGGTTACCAAATTGCTCGGGAGAGAGGTTGATAGCGACACGACCTGGCAGTATGCCTTGTTGTTTCCAACGTTTTACCGTATTGAAAACATCACGCATCACGACGCGTCCAAGGTGTTCGATTAACCCTGCACGCTCGGCGACAGGAATGAATGAACCTGGGCTAATGTAACCTTCGACAGGGTGTTTCCAACGAACGAGCGCTTCGGCGCCGTTGATACTGAAGTCACGCGCGTTAACCTTTGGTTGATACCACACTTCTAAACCGTTCTGCTGCAATGCTTTTTGCAGTTCGATTTCAAGCCACAAACGCATGCGCGCTTCTTTGTTCATCTGGTCGTTAAATTTGATCAGGCGATTTCGGCCACGATCTTTGGCTTCATACATCGCCGTATCAGCATTTTGTAGCAGGATTCTCGCATCTTGCCCGTCTTCAGGGTAACGAACGCTACCAATTGAGCACGCAAGGCGTTTGCTGAAGTGGTGTAAATCGAAAGGCTGGTTGATCAACGAGATAATGCGATCTGACAAAATTTCAGCCATGCGGGTATTTTCTGGTTCTGGCAGAATGACGCCAAACTCATCGCCACCCAAATGACCAATAATCGCTTGATTTGGCAGTAATCGTTTAAGACGGGCCGATACCTCTTGAATCACTTTATCGCCAATGTGGTGACCAAGTGAGTCATTAATATTTTTGAAGTTATCGATATCCAAATAGAACACCAGAAGCGGTGTTTGCTTTTTGATCAGCTGTTCCAAACGTTTGGTGAAGCCAAAGCGGTTGTAGAGTTTGGTGAGCGAATCAATGTGTATGTCTTCATTCGATGCAGAAGACAAATTCTTGGGTGTATCGTCAGCGTCTTGGATCAAGATGATTTGAGACTCGCTGCCTAATATCGCCGTAGAATCTGCGTGTAACTGAACTTTTCGTTCAAAGCCACATCTCGCGCTGGTTAAGCAAACAAACGGCTTGTCAGAAATTAATGCACTCAAACGATGACTAAACACTTTCTTGCTGTTTTCATCGATGAATAGACGGCTGAGCTCCTCGCCTAGCAACTCATGGGGAGAGTTCAGTCCCAGAAGGCGTGCTGATGCAGGGTTGGCAGAGATGATAATGTCATCTTCGATAAGCAGCAGACCGTCAGGCAGTAGTTGTGTCAATTTCGCAAATTTACTTTCGGACTCCTCTAAGGAGCGTACGAGGATCTGCTTTTCTGAAGTATCCACAGCGTGAAAAACGACAAAGCGAATTTCGTTACCTTCAAAAACCGGTGACAGACTAAAGTGCAGGCTGGTTTCAAGGTCGGTTTCATCGAGGGTGATTTCGGCTTCGACATGCGTTCCTTTGAATGCACGCTGATAGTAGGGCGCCAGCTTTTTATAAAACTGCTCGCCCAGTACCTGGCAATCGTTTAAGCCGATGATTTCCTCATGACTTAAACCTGCGATATCGCAGTAACGGTCACTTACCATTCGATAATTGTGTTTTTTATCAAGAATGGCAAAGAAGAAAGGGCTATTTGAGGTTAGCGTGGCAAACCAATGTTTTAATTGCTGGGAAGGCATTAGGGTATTACCGATCTCCAATGAGCCAGATTATTCGTCCGTGTATAAAAAGCGACACCCTGATAAGCCTGCGGCGGTCTACTATCAAGTCACAGTATCGCTTGCCATTAAAGGGCTCGCGGTTTTAACTTTACAGTTGACAATCACATGGATACGCTCAGATAACTATAACTTTGAAAATACGGTTGTAAAAGTGTTTATCCACCTGTTCGCATCAATAATACACGTAACTTCAAAAAAAGAAGCGTTAGTGAACAATAATCCACCAATCTAAAATAAGCACTTTATTGATACATAACAGTAATCTCATTGCCACGATTGCTTAATATAGGCAACCTAATGACAAAGTAACGGATAATGAACGTGTTAAACAAGATTCGCAGTCAACTAGTAAAGAACGCAGCTAACATTTTGCGTTCTCCAGTCCAGTTATTACCACAGCCAATTCAGCAAAAAGCATTGCTGGAGGGGCTAAAAATGGTGTTTAAAGAAGCCTTGGAAGATGGTGACTTTGAGTTCCTTGAAGACAAGTGGTTAAAAGTTGCGATTAAAGACTTGAACTTAGCATGGTACATCAGCTATCAAGACGAAAAATTAGTGGTAGCTGAAAAACCAGTTCAGGAAGATGTGAGTTTTAGTGGTAATCTAAACGACCTAGTACTGATTGCTGGTCGTAAAGAAGACCCTGACACACTGTTCTTCCAACGTCGCCTTTCAATTGAAGGCGATACTGAGCTTGGCTTAGAAGTGAAAAACTTAATGGACAGTGTCGACTTAGAGCAGTTACCGAAAGCAATGCAAGTCGCTTTGAATCAATTGGCTGATTTTGTTCAGAAAGGGGTTCAAGCGCCTGCACAACCAACCGGAGTAGCGAATGCTTATTCGAACTGAAGCCCCTGCGGACATTCTTACCATTGACCGCTTATTGAAACACGCCTTCCCGACGGAAGCTGAAGCTAAGCTTGTGATGCGTTTGCGCGAAAACAGCAAATTCACACTTTCCTTAGTCGCGTGTACAGATGAGGGAGAGGTGATAGGCCATGCTTTATTTAGTCCAGTGACCTTAAATGGTGAAGATTTGTCGTGGCAAGGGCTGGCGCCATTGGCTGTTCATGAAGATTACCGTTGCCAAGGTATCGCTGCAGAGTTGATCAAAGAAGGTTTTGATTCACTTCGTGATTTTGGCTATCCAGTGTGTGTGGTGTTGGGCGATCCTTATTATTACGCGCGCCAGGGCTTTCAATCATGCGACGAGATGGGATTCGAATGCGCTTGGGATGTTCCTAAAGGTGCATTTCGTATCGCAGAGTTGGTCGAAGGTCAATGTGCCGGACGCTCCGGACGCATAGATTACGCGCCAGAGTTCTCTGAACTGTAAATGAAAGAAGCCCACTAACTCAGTGGGCTTCTTTCTTAGTTCATTGAAAACTGAGATAGGGAGATTAGGATGACTGGTCACTTTTCTTCTTACCCCAAACCTCTATTTTTGCTTTCTTACTTAGCCCTAAAACATTGAGTTTTCTGCTGCCCCAACTGCTGTAAGTCATTTTAATCTGTTTTAGCTTCGCTTCTTTTGAGCCAGGAAGGCTCCATGCACGAGTCGATAATCCACTTGTTAGCACACCCATAGAGGTTAGCTTTTTCTCACTACCGTCCGTCATCACGACTTTTAAGTCGTTAATGTCTACCGTGCCCTGCACACATTTCAGTTTAATTTTACTGAAGCTGCGATTTCGGAATAGGCTATTTGGTGTCACGGTATCCGTTTCTGTTTGGAATTTGACGGTTTTCGTTGCAATCAGCTCCCACTCATCGCTGCTATTAGCAAAAACACTCATGCTGGTGGCGGCTACCAGTGCGCAAAGCAGCAGTGTAGGTAAGAATTTCATAATGTACCTCATATGTTATACCTACGGTATGGCCATTGTCATAGGCAGAACAGTTCAATCATTCCAATGTATTGAGGTGTTCCTTGAAGTCCTTTAGGTATAATCACGATTATTTGTTAGGATTGCCCTCGTTCAAATAGGTGACGGAAAATGTCAATTAACGAGAAACAGTATTTACACGAAATGGGCATCAGCACATGGGAGCTGGTACACCCAGATAGATTGGCAGGTTACCAATCGCCAAAAATCGATTTGCAAAGTTCTTGCAAACTCCTGTTGATCTCTCCGGTATGTCCAGAGAATGAGACGGCGGTTTTGTTTGAAAACATCCTAAAGAGTATGAAGTTAACGCTTGACCAAGCGTTACATATTGAGCCAGAGCGATTTCCATTACTTGGCCAGCACGAGCTTGAGTGGGTTTGGTTTGCTGGGTGTGAAGCCGAAGTATTGCCTGACACTAAACCGCTGACATCGCCATTGTTGCAAGATGTGGATGGGAATACCCAACAAAAACGTGCACTTTGGCAACAGATTTGTTCTTACAACAATTCGAGCAAATAAGCATTAATCCCCGTTTTACTGCAATTGGTATTGCACATGAACCCCTAGGTAAATAATGACAACTAAAATCTTACCAATGTGCGCTGAGCACTTAGATCAAGTTTGGCAAATTGAGCAGCAAGCACACTCGCATCCGTGGGCAGAGTCTTTGGTACGTGATTTATCCAGCCGTGGAGCATGTCATCATGTGATGCTCGATGGCGAGATGGTGATTGGCTACTTCTATGCGCAGAATATTGTCGGTGAAGTTACGTTGCTGAATATTGCTATCGCGCCGCATCTTCAGGGTAAAGGCTATGGTCAAAAACTGTTGGATGCGTTCTTAGAACATTGTGAGCAATCAAAAGCGGAGAGTGCTTGGCTTGAGGTGCGAGAGAGTAATAAGCCTGCTATTTATATTTATGAACAAGCTGGATTCAATGAAGTTGATCGACGTCATAACTATTACCCTGCGAAAACTGGCACGGGAAAAGAAGATGCGATCATCATGAGTTATCTCTTCTTTCACTAACGTTAACGCATCCCATAAGGGAAGTCGCTCCTAAAGCGATCAGTTGCCCCTGAGGCAATAATAAGCGAGAATACCGCGCAATATTGAATCTAAAAAGCGTGTTTGCTTTTCGAGCAAGCATTCAGACATCAAAGAAGACCAGTTTCATGTCAAATACACCTTTTCTAAGCGAAGTGTCTAAACGTAGAACGTTCGCTATTATTTCTCACCCGGATGCGGGTAAAACCACCATTACTGAAAAAGTCCTTTTATTCGGAAACGCGATTCAAAAAGCAGGTACGGTTAAAGGTCGTGGTAATGCACAGCACGCAAAATCAGACTGGATGGAAATGGAAAAGGAACGTGGTATCTCGGTAACCACGTCTGTGATGCAGTTCCCTTACAATGATTGCCTGGTAAACCTACTTGATACTCCTGGACACGAAGACTTCTCGGAAGATACATATCGTACTCTAACGGCAGTCGACTCGTGTTTGATGGTTATCGATGCTGCGAAAGGTGTCGAGGATCGTACTCGTAAGTTGATGGAAGTAACCCGTCTACGCGATACGCCAATCGTGACCTTCATGAACAAACTTGACCGTGACGTTCGTGATCCAATGGAAGTATTGGACGAAGTAGAAAACGAATTGGGCATGATGTGTGCGCCTATCACGTGGCCAATCGGCTGTGGTAAAGAATTTAAAGGTGTGTACCACATTCACCGTGATGAAACGATTTTATACGAATCTGGTCACGGTCATGAGATTCAAGAAGTTCGAATCATCAAAGGTCTAGATAACCCAGAGCTTGATGAAAAAGTCGGTGCAGGCCTTGCGGAAAGTGTTCGAGAAGAGCTTGAGCTTGTTATGGGTGCTTGCCCTGAGTTTGATTTGGAAATGTTCTTAACAGGTGACCTGACGCCAGTTTACTTCGGTACCGCATTAGGTAACTTCGGTGTAGACCACATGCTAGACGGTCTAACAGAGTGGGCACCAGCACCGAAAACGCGTCAAGCGGTTGAGCGTGAAGTTGAAGCGACAGAAGAGAAGTTCTCTGGTTTCGTATTCAAGATCCAAGCAAACATGGACCCGAAACACCGTGACCGTATCGCATTCATGCGTATTGTATCGGGTACTTACACGCAGGGTATGAAGATGAACCACGTTCGTCTTGGCAAGCAGGTGAGTATCTCTGATGCAGTAACCTTTATGGCTGGTGACCGTTCACGTGCAGAACACGCTTACGCGGGTGATATCATTGGTCTGCATAACCACGGTACTATCCAGATTGGTGATACCTTTACTCAAGGTGAGTCACTGAAGTTCTCTGGTATTCCGAACTTCGCCCCGGAACTGTTCCGTCGTATTCGCCTGAAAGATCCACTAAAGCAGAAACAGCTACTAAAAGGCTTGGTGCAACTATCAGAAGAAGGTGCGGTACAGGTATTCCGTCCACTACAAAACAACGATCTGATCGTTGGTGCCGTTGGTGTACTTCAGTTCGATGTTGTTGTGGCTCGTTTGAAGTCTGAATATAACGTTGAAGCGATTTATGAAGGCATTAACGTTGCAACTGCGCGTTGGGTTGAGTGTGATGATGCGAAGAAACTGGATGAGTTCCAACGTAAGAACCAAGCAAACTTAGCATTGGATGGTGGTGATAACCTAACGTATATTGCACCAACAATGGTTAACTTAAACTTGGCGAAAGAGCGTTTCCCTGATATTGATTTCCGTGCGACGCGTGAGCACTAATCAAAAAGCGGTTTGGGTAAGCTTTAACGCAAACTAGATTTTAAAACGCCCTTGGCTATAAACTTAGCCAAGGGCGTTTTTTATAAGGATGAGGTATGAACTGGTTTAAACGAGGATTGAAGCGTTACGACGACTGGTGCAAGGAGATGGGGTTAACCCCTGATCAAAAACGCAGCTGCGTTCCGTATCGAAAAGATCCTGCCCATCAAAATGAAGAGACCAGTGAAGCTCTGCTATTTTCTGATTCTCAGTTTGTCGGTACAGATAAAAAGTCTCAAGATGAAGCTCTTTGATACCCATTGTCACTTTGACTTTGATGTATTCCAAGGTGACTTTGCACATCAACTTGAGCTAGCTCAAACGCAAGGCGTGACAAGAATTCTGATTCCTTCAGTGGGACCTCAAAACTGGGCTCGTATTCAAACCTTGGCAGATCAACATGCCAATTTGTATTACGCCCTTGGGTTTCATCCGTATTTTCTTGAAGATAACGTCGAGCAGCACTTTGCTGAATTGGAACATTATCTAAAACAAAATGCTCCCCAGTGCGTGGCAATAGGAGAGTGTGGGCTAGATTTTGCCATTGATGTTGACCCACAGTTGCAAGAAGAGACACTTGAAGTTCAATTTGAACTGGCTAGATGCTTCGAACTCCCAGTTATTTTACATAGCCGAAAAGCGCACAATCGCCTTATTCAAATGGTTAAAGCGGCGAAGCTCCCTCGGGGCGGTGTGCTACATGCTTTCTCTGGGAGTTATCAGCAAGCAATGGAGTGGGTCAAATTAGGTTTTTTTATCGGAGTAGGAGGAACCATCACCTACCCAAGAGCGAAGAAAACGCGCGACGCAATTCAAAAATTACCACTCAAACATCTCGTGATCGAAACAGATGCACCGGATATGCCTATACTTGGGTATCAAGGGGAGTCGAATCACCCAGCCAAACTCATTCACGTCTTTAATGAGCTCGTAGAGTTGCATAACGGCTCAAAGCAATCGATTGCCTCTCAGTTATGGAAAAATAGCAATTTTGCTTTCTCGATATGTGAATAAAATCTAAAGATGTGGTTTGAAATAGAAAACGCTTTCCTGCTTATTGTGAATTAACTCACAAAGCTGGCTGAATCAATCATGAATCTTATAGGAAAGTGTGAGGCTGGCATTACTTTAATTGATTCTGCATGAGTATAATTGCTCCCGCTTTATAGCTCCATTTTGTAACACGCCAATAAATAACTTATAAGGAAGTCATAAACTATGAGCCTGTTTATGAGCCTAATCGGTATGGTAGTGCTTCTTGCGATTGCAGTGGCATTTTCTAATAACCGAAAAGCTATCAATCTAAGAACTGTGGGTGGCGCATTCGCTATCCAATTCGCATTAGGTGCATTTGTTCTGTATGTACCTTGGGGCCGTGATCTACTAAACGGTTTCTCTTCAGGTGTTTCTAACGTTATCAACTACGGTAACGATGGTTCATCATTCCTGTTCGGTGGTCTTGTTTCTGACAAGATGTTCGAAGTATTCGGCGGCGGCGGTTTCATCTTCGCATTCCGTGTTCTTCCTACACTGATCTTCTTCTCTGCACTGATTTCAGTTCTTTACTACATTGGCGTTATGCAATGGGTTATCAAGATTCTTGGTGGCGCACTACAAAAAGCGCTGGGCACTTCACGTGCGGAATCAATGTCAGCAGCAGCAAACATTTTCGTAGGTCAAACAGAAGCACCTCTAGTTGTTCGTCCATTCGTTCCAAAAATGACTCAATCAGAGCTATTCGCGGTAATGTGTGGTGGTCTAGCTTCTGTTGCTGGTGGTGTACTAGCGGGCTACGCTTCAATGGGTGTTCCACTAGAGTACCTAGTAGCAGCATCATTCATGGCGGCACCAGGTGGTCTACTATTCGCTAAAATCCTTCACCCAGAGACTGACCAGCCTCACGAAAGTATCGAAGAAGCGATGGACGGCGGCGACGACAAACCAGTAAACGTAATCGACGCAGCAGCGGGCGGTGCGGCTTCTGGTCTACAACTTGCGCTTAACGTAGGTGCAATGCTAATCGCATTCGTTGGTCTAATCGCGCTGATCAACGGTATGCTAGGTGGCATCGGTGGTTGGTTCGGCATGCCAGAACTAACGCTAGAGCTAATCCTAGGTTACGCATTCTCTCCACTAGCATTCCTAATCGGTGTTCCATGGGCTGAAGCAGTAACTGCTGGTTCATTCATCGGTCAGAAAATCGTAGTGAACGAATTCGTTGCTTACTTGAACTTCACACCATACCTAGGTGAAAACGCTCAAGTAATCGCGGCAACTGGTGAAGTAATGTCTGAGAAGACAACAGCTATCATCTCATTCGCACTATGTGGTTTCGCGAACCTTTCTTCTATCGCGATTCTACTTGGTGGTCTAGGTAGCCTTGCACCAAACCGTCGTAGTGACATCGCTCGCATGGGTGTTAAAGCTGTTCTTGCAGGTACGTTGTCTAACCTTATGGCAGCGACAATTGCAGGCTTCTGCTTAAGCCTTGCAGCACTATAATTAGAATCGGTTCTTAATATATAGACGCCGTTTTACATCATGCCCTGTAGCAAGAGATTGCTGCGGGGCATTTTTCGTTTTTCGGGCTCCAAAATCTCACCGGGTGCCGACCTCAGTCTATGAGTTACGCAGCCGATGGAATAGGGGCTAGGAAATTTTGAGATACAAACCGTTTGCGCTCTATTTGGTGCTACAGTTTTGCGGTGAAACTCTATAATGTATTAATCACAGGATAGTGGTTAAGGTTGATACTTAATCACGTAATGAATATTACATAATCGATGGGCAAATGACTTGCCCAGCAATATCAGATCTAATAGGCGTTTTGCTGTGTGATGTGATATTAAAGACACCGCAATCATAGATTGTTGTGCCATAGGCCAAACTGGTACTGTGCGGTGACAAGGATAGCAATTGGCATATGAAATTTTCGCTGTATATGCCGAGTCTTCAGGGAACCAAGTCCGTTCATTAATAGACTGTTTAGCCATTTACTCACATTGTCTCGACTTGTTGATTATAGTTAGAGACGTGATGTAAGGCTGAGTAGTGAATTTTTTGAATATTGATCGGAGATAGAAATGAGCGATTTAAAAGCAGCAGCGCTACGTGCACTTAAACTTATGGACCTAACTACGTTGAATGACGATGACACTGATGCAAAAGTGATTTCATTATGTCATGACGCGAAAACAGCAGTAGGCAACACAGCTGCAATTTGTATTTACCCTCGCTTTATTCCTATTGCTAAGAAGACACTTCGTGAGCAAGGTACGCCAGAGGTTCGCATTGCAACAGTAACGAACTTCCCACACGGTAACGACGACATCGAAATCGCTGTTGCTGAAACAAAAGCGGCGGTTGCTTACGGTGCAGACGAAGTTGACGTTGTTTTCCCATACCGCGCGCTAATGGCGGGTGATGAGAAAGTAGGCTTCGAACTAGTTAAGCAATGTAAAGAGGCTTGTGGTGATATTCTTCTTAAAGTGATCATCGAAACGGGTGAACTAAAAGAAGAAGCACTAATCAAGAAAGCATCTCAAATCTGTATTGAAGCAGGTGCTGACTTCATTAAAACTTCAACTGGTAAAGTGCCAGTAAACGCAACACCAGAATATGCACGCATGATGCTTGAAGTGATTCGTGACATGGGTGTTGCAGAAACTGTTGGTTTCAAACCAGCAGGTGGTGTGCGCACTGCTGAAGATGCAGCTGCATACCTAGCAATGGCTGACGAAATCCTAGGTGATAACTGGGTTGATGCTCGTCACTACCGTTTTGGTGCGTCTAGCCTGCTAACTAACCTACTAAATACATTAGAAGTGACAGACGAAACCGCTGATCCAGCAGCGTACTAATCCCAATAATATGTCTGAACGGTAGCACCTAAACGGGTGCTACCAAACCTCTTCTATCCTACTTAACCATGGCTCACTGAGAGCATGGGAGGCACTAATGTATTTACCACAAGAAATCATTCGTAAAAAACGTGACGGTGAAGTACTTACCGCAGACGAAATCAACTTCTTTATTCAAGGCGTAGCAAATAACACCGTATCTGAAGGTCAGATCGCGGCGTTTGCTATGACAATTTTCTTCAATGAAATGACCATGGATGAGCGTATTGCCCTAACGTGTGCAATGCGTGATTCGGGCATGGTTATCGACTGGAGCCACATGAACTTTGGTGGCCCAATTGTCGACAAACACTCTACCGGCGGTGTGGGCGACGTAACGTCTTTGATGCTTGGCCCTATGGTGGCAGCATGCGGCGGTTTCGTACCAATGATCTCTGGCCGTGGTCTTGGCCACACAGGCGGTACGCTAGATAAGCTTGAGTCTATTCCAGGCTACAACATCACACCAAGCAACGATGTGTTTGGGCAAGTAACTAAAGACGCTGGTGTGGCGATCATCGGTCAAACTGGTGACCTTGCTCCAGCGGATAAGCGTGTTTACGCGACTCGTGATATTACCGCAACCGTAGACAACATTTCTCTGATCACGGCTTCCATTCTTTCTAAGAAATTGGCGGCGGGTCTGGAGTCGCTAGTGATGGACGTTAAAGTCGGCTCTGGTGCATTCATGCCAACTTACGAAGCGTCTGAAGAGCTAGCGAAATCAATCGTAGCAGTAGCAAACGGTGCGGGTACTAAGACCACTGCAATCCTGACAGACATGAACCAAGTATTGGCCTCTTCGGCAGGTAATGCGGTGGAAGTTCGTGAAGCGGTTCGTTTCCTAACTGGTGAATACCGTAACCCACGCCTACTTGAAGTCACCATGGCTTCTTGTGCAGAAATGCTGGTACTTGGCAAACTGGCTGAGAACACAGAAGACGCACGCGCAAAACTGATGGAAGCGCTAGACAACGGTAAAGCAGCAGCATGCTTCGGCAAGATGGTTGCGGGTCTTGGTGGCCCTGCAGACTTCGTAGAAAACTACGATAACTACCTAGAAAAAGCGGAAATCATCAAGCCAGTTTACGCGACGGAAACGGGCATTGTTTCAGCAATGGACACGCGTGCGATTGGCATGGCTGTCGTTGCTATGGGTGGTGGTCGCCGTGTTGCTACTGATGAAATCGATTATGCCGTAGGTTTCGACGAGTTCATCCGCTTGGGTGAAGTTGCAGATAGCGATAAACCTCTTGCCGTTATCCACGCTCGCAGCGAAGAGCAGTGGGAAGAAGCGGCAAAAGCACTGCGCAGTGCAATCAAAGTAGGTGGTGAGTACACACCTACTCCAGAGGTTTACCGCCAAATTCGTGCAGAAGATATTTAATAGAACAAGTAATTACACAAGGCCTACTCAACCATAATAAAAAGCCGAGTGGGCCTAAGGAACGAGCAATGAAAAGAGCATTTATTTTAGTACTAGACTCATTCGGTATTGGTGCAACCGCTGACGCTGAGAAATTTGGTGATGTAGGTTCAGACACACTAGGTCACATCGCAGAACAATGTGAAAAAGGCTTAGCAGATAACGACCAACGTCAAGGCGCACTTCGCCTGCCAAACCTATCCAAACTTGGTTTGGCAATGGCACATAAAGAGTCAACAGGACGCTTTGCACCTGGCCTAGACGCAGATGCAGAAATCATTGGTGCGTACGGTCACGCTGCAGAGCTTTCTTCTGGTAAAGACACGCCGTCTGGTCACTGGGAAATCGCAGGTGTTCCTGTTCTGTTTGACTGGGGTTACTTCACAGACAAAGCAAACAGCTTCCCTAAAGAGCTGACGGATCGCATCCTTGAGCGCGCGGGTCTTGACGGTTTCCTAGGTAACTGCCACGCATCTGGTACTCAAGTTCTTGACGACTTGGGTGAAGAGCATATGAAGACTGGGCAGCCAATCTTCTATACCTCTGCGGACTCTGTATTCCAAATCGCCTGTCACGAAGAGACATTCGGCCTGGATCGTCTACTAGAGCTTTGCCAAATTGCGCGTGAAGAACTAGAAGATTACAACATCGGCCGTGTAATCGCGCGCCCATTTATTGGTCCGGGTAAAGGTCAATTTGAGCGTACGGGTAACCGTCGTGACCTATCTGTAGAGCCACCATCAGCGACTATCTTACAAAAGTTAGTTGATGAGAAGGGCGGTCAGGTTCATTCCATCGGTAAGATTTCAGATATTTATGCAGGTTGTGGGATCACTAAGAAAACCAAAGCAACAGGCATTCCAGCACTATTTGAAGCAACGAAAGAAGCGATAAAAGAAGCGGGTGATAACACCATCGTATTCACTAACTTCGTCGACTTCGATTCTGCTTACGGTCACCGTCGTGATGTGGCGGGTTACGCTGCAGCGCTTGAGTACTTTGATGGTCGCATCAATGAAGTGCTAGAACTGATGGGTGAAGATGACGTGCTTATCCTAACAGCAGACCACGGCTGTGACCCAACATGGCCAGGTACTGACCATACTCGTGAGCACATCCCAGTATTGGTTTACGGTCAAAAAGTGCCAGCAGGCTCTCTTGGCCGCCGCGAAACATTCGCAGACATCGGCCAAACATTGGCGAGCTACTTCGGTACTTCTCCAATGGATTACGGTAAGAATTTCCTATAATTAGGATATTGAAAACTAGGAGCTGAATGCTCCTAGTTTTATGTTTGCAGTATGCAAGTACTGCTTGTCGGAAATGAGAATACTCTGGCTTATATCGCCTTAAGCGCGGAGCGCTAGAGAAAGGTTAAGGAAAAGAAAATGGCAACTCCACATATCAACGCTGAAATGGGTGCATTCGCAGACGTCGTACTGATGCCGGGTGACCCGCTACGTGCAAAATACATCGCAGAAACCTTCCTTGAAGACGTTGTGCAAGTGTGTGATGTGCGTAATATGTTCGGTTACACTGGCACATACAAAGGGCGTAAGATCTCGGTTATGGGCCACGGTATGGGTATCCCATCATGCTCGATCTACGCAACGGAGCTAATTAAAGACTTCGGCGTGAAGAAAATCATCCGTGTTGGTAGCTGTGGCGCAGTAAACGAAGACATCAAAGTGCGTGATGTTGTGATCGGCATGAGCGCGTGTACGGATTCTAAAGTGAACCGCATCCGTTTTAAAGGTCATGACTTTGCAGCAATCGCAGACTACAAAATGGTTCGCGCGGCAGAAGACGCAGCAAAAGCACGTGGCATTGATGTGAAAGTGGGTAACCTGTTTTCAGCGGAGCTTTTCTACACGCCAGATCCAGAAATGTTCGACGTAATGGACAAGTACGGCATTGTTGGTGTTGAAATGGAAGCGGCGGGTATTTACGGCGTAGCGGCAGAATACGGTGCAAAAGCTCTGACAATCTGTACGGTATCAGATCACATCAAAACGGGTGAGCAAACAACTTCTGATGAGCGTCAAACAACATTCAACGACATGATGCTAATCGCACTAGATTCAGTATTGCTAGGCGACGAAGAATAAGCGACAAAGAGTCATCTTAGTTTCTTGACATTAAGAACTAAAAAAACAGCCCGCACAATGCGGGCTGTTTTTGTATTAGATGTCGATTACCGACTGACTATTTGGTTAGCAGTAGGTTTTGCGTTTTTTTACGGCGGATAGGCTGTCTACGTAAAATCATAATGAATAACATGCCGCACACAAAACTCATTAGCACCATCATGTACATGTAGCGATCACTTTTACGATAGTGGTGGTCAGAAATCGCGGTTACACGACCTGTCTCAAAGGTAACGCGAACAAAACCGATGAGTGCTTCATCGGCAAATACTGGTTCAACCAACTGCTGGCGGCCAATGGAAGCTGTTGCCAAAGGCGTGTCTAAGCCTAAAACTTCGCGTACCGATAGCGCATCTTCACTAGACGCTAAACGTACGCCTTGTGCATCATATATTGTCGCATCAAACACCAAACGGTCTTGTGCTAGCTGGTTTGTCAGCTTAAGTAAGCGTTCTTGATCTTTGGTCAAAATCATTTCACTGGCAGAAAGAGACGCCTGTGAAATCAAAACTTTGGTGAGTGTCTCAAGCTGCTGTGCTTGAATTTTCTCGTTGCCCTTACTGATCACAACACTGTTTTTGATCGTGATAAACAACATCACACACAGTAGGATTAGTGCCAGAATTCTTAGGGCATTCCTTACTGAGAACAAGGATTCACTCATGCTCTTTACTCATCCATTTAAAATAAAACAAAGACTTGCCTTTTTAGTTTGTTGAGGTAACGTTTTAGCAAAGTCATAAGGGATTATATACATGGACGCGTCAAAAAGCTTGCCTATCAGAAAACATACGACACTTTTAAAACGATTACCCGAGACTCGATTTGCCTCCCAACTAGATAAAGCAAAAGCAAACTGGATAGTGTTTGCAGAATACCTTTCGCCACGTCATTTTGAAGACATTGATTTCTTCACAGGTGTCTACAACCCCGTGTTAGAAACGTGGAAAGTTGGCCAATATGAAGTCGCCTTGATGGCAGGAGAGTTGACCCCTCAACACGAAACGATCTTACAAAGCCTCAACTTGGATTACGCCTCGCTTAATGAAGTTCCAGATCTCTCAACCCAAGGGTTGATTGTATTTGACATGGACTCAACGGCAATCCAGATAGAGTGTATTGATGAAATCGCAAAATTGGCCGGAGTTGGGGATGAGGTGGCAGAAGTTACTGAACGTGCGATGCAAGGAGAACTGGATTTTGAGCAAAGTTTGCGTCAACGCGTAGGTAAGCTCAAAGGTGCTAATGAATCAATTCTTGAACAAGTTCGTTCCCAATTGCCATTTATGCCGGACTTTGAAGCGTTAATCGCAACGTTAAAAGCACTAGGCTGGAAAACAGCGATTGCTTCCGGTGGTTTTACTTACTTCTCGGACTATATCAAAGATAAAGTCGATTTAGATTTTGCTCGCTCTAATCAGTTGGAAATCATTAATGGTAAGCTCACGGGGAACGTACTTGGCGATGTGGTTACCGCGCAGATGAAGTCAGATATCCTGGTGGAGTTGGCGGATGAATACGAAATTGAGCAGCACAACACGGTTGCTGTCGGTGATGGCGCTAACGATCTTGTGATGATGTCGGTGGCGGGCTTAGGTATCGCGTACCACGCAAAACCTAAAGTGGAAGCTCAAGCGCAATCTGCGATTCGCTTTGCAGGCTTAGGCGGTGTGCTCTGTATTTTATCTGGTGCACTGGTGAAGCAGCAAAAGGTCAGCTGGAAAGCAAAACCTTAATTTATCCATTCAAAAACACCGCCTTTCTGGCGGTGTTTTTCGTTGACTTAGTATGGCTCTAAATTTACTCGGTTAACTCCAATCTAATTACAACCTCTTCCGTAATGTCTTCAAACTCACTGTAACCGACCAAAGCGGTCAGCTCCTTTTCTAATTTGCTCGCTTGATGTACACCAAATTGGGTTAAGTCACTTAAATCTTGTTGCAGCAACGATGTCATCGGATCGAAAATTGGGGCTGTAGATAAGCGAATCACGTAGAAGTCCCCCATCATTCGCGCTTTCTTTATAAATTGAATCCGTTCTTTTACGCTGTTGAACTCTTGATGAAGCTTAGACTCAATGCCTGTAATTTTATTGCCGACTTTGGCTGCGCTAATGTAGATATCCTGATGCCTTGCTTGAGCTCCCTCTACACGCTTTATCGGCTCTGCGATTAATGTGCTTGTTCGACCTTTAAAGATAGGTTCAAGTGACAACAGTTGATCGTGTCCAAGGCGGGCAAAAAGCTCAATGTGCTTAGGTAGCGGCAAATTCACCCCAATAACGGGGGTTTTGATTGAAGACGACGCAGTTTTACTGATAAAAATGGGTGTGCTCAGAGTTCGAGAGAGCAACATGCTGTGCAGTCTTTCAAGTAACGCATTACTCGGTAGCATCTCTTTTTGCGGGATCAACTTATCTTGATTGTGCTCGATAATGCTGTTGAAAAAGGCGATCACTTTAATGGTGTGGCTGCTTTCATCAATAACTAGCTGTACGCTACAGCCATCTGGACTAACACGAATTACCCGGTATGGCACCGACGTTAAAGGCAGCTTTTTGTCGTAGAGTTGTAACTCTCGGAAGTTGATCTGAACCTCTTGCCCAGAGCGCAACATAGTAGGTTCGTCCAGTTTAATGCCGAGCCCTCGCTTTGAAATATCGACGGTGCTGCCGCTCGCTGTGACGGGCCCAGAACATAGTTCTATTGGGGTCTTAAATCGGTAACGTGGCTCTTTACGACGAGACTTGGCATCAAAATAAATGCCTTTCGGGTTGCCTATAATTCTTCTCGGATGGCGAAATGCATTTAACGTATTCGCGGGTAAGCGCGGCTTTTCAGTGAGCAGATAATCCTGCCCTGATTTTTCGTCAGCAATTTCTTGCAAGATGCCAATATGAGTCAATGATTGGGACGTTTCAGCCAACTCCGGAGAGAAAGCGGCTAAGTCTTCCTGTTCTTGCTCTGACAGTTCAAATATCGAAATTCTAAACGCGCGCCAACTTTCACGTTTAGCACCTAAATGCCAAAATAGCTGGCGTTGTTCACGAGTGGCCTCAGGACGAAGCATCGAATAGAAATAGGTTCGGCTTTCGTGCTCGTGAGTAAATGAATAAAGGACGTTTGTGGTGCCTTTAACGCCAGGTTTAATGAGTGACGCGACTCGCTTCTCATTAAATAAGGATCCAAACATTTGCTGGTTCCTTTCATCATGCCAGTACTGCCAAAGCTTTTGATTGTTTGGCGTCAACATAGCGAGTTTCAGCTCACTGCCATCAAAGAATAGAGGTAAGCTGCTGGTGTGCTTAAGCGCGATGTGCTCATAACCACGAGTTCGAGCTCGAATGATCTTATCTTGATTATCGTGACGAGCTCTTTTCGCTGCGCTGTTGAGCGCTTCATCGATCACTCGAGTAACGACATTGGTTTCAGTTAAACGTATGGTTCTGAGGTATCGAACTGAGTCATTCTCGTAACAGTCATCAACCGCAAGTATGCGGTACGCCAGCGGTTTCTCTATTCCGGCAACCTGAGATTTGCTGGCAAATTCAGTAAACGTGACCTGAATAATCTCCCCAAGGTTATATTTAAACGCACTTGGGACTTTGAACTTTGCGCCAGAGCAGGATAAGTCAATGCTTAACCCATGCAGAAGTTGCCCTTTAGAGCGGCAAATCTCGACTTGAGATTGGACTTTCAAGCGCTTTTCTTGGCGCTTTAAGTCATAGCCGAGGTGAACAGGCTCCGCTAAGAAAGGGCTTTTAGGATCCGTTAACGATTGCGTTTTTTGTTGAGTAAGACGTTTGCTCATTACGCGAAAGTTATTCCGTGTGTTGACCAAAGCTTCCCACATTCCCTCAGTGTAGCCGCCAAACTTTTTGATGTTTTTATGGTAAGCGTTGAAAGCAACGTCATCTAACCAATGTGGAATACCATCCAAAATATACTCGCGACATTCACCTTGGACGCGACCGCGCAGATCGATGCTTTTTTTGCACGGAGCCATCAAGCGGTTAAGTTCCATTTTCACTAAGATTTTGGCCGAAGGCGGCTCTTCCTCGGTCAATTGGCCAAGGACAAAGTCAAAGTCATCCGAACCGTAAACGGGAATGAGTCGTTCTGCGATCGAGAGAATTTCAGATTGCTGCATTATTTCTGTTAGAGTATGTCGTTACTTTAAATTGTATCGGCTAAGCGAAGTAAAACTTAAGTATATCAATAGTTCATTTCAGTTAAGGTCTGACTTGGCTGTGCTTAGTCACATTTGTAGAAAAAATCGAGGCATCATGGCGAAAGCAAAACGAGCGTATGTTTGTAATGATTGTGGCGCGGATTTTCCCCGTTGGCAGGGGCAGTGTAACGCATGTGGTTCGTGGAATACGATAACAGAAGTCCGTATCGCTGCATCGCCAACGGTTGCTCGTAATGAACGTTTATCCGGCTACGCGGGTTCCGCAACAGAAGCAACAGTTCAAACGTTATCTGAAATTGATCTGCAGGAAGTGCCACGCTTCACCAGTGGTTTTAAAGAGCTTGACCGCGTATTAGGTGGGGGCGTTGTACCCGGCGCCGCTATTTTGATTGGTGGTAACCCTGGCGCTGGTAAATCCACCTTGCTGCTGCAAACCATGTGTAGTTTGTCTGCGCAAATGCCAACGCTCTATGTAACAGGTGAAGAATCGTTGCAGCAGGTGGCGATGCGTGCTTCTCGACTAGGGTTGCCGAAAGATCATTTAAAAATGCTATCGGAAACGAACGTCGACAAAATTTGCCAAATCGCCGAAAAAGAGCAACCTCGCATTATGGTGATTGACTCGATTCAGGTAATGCACGTTTCAGATGTTCAATCGTCACCGGGCAGTGTTGCTCAAGTACGTGAATCTGCGACAGCTCTGACACGATACGCAAAACAGAATAACGTCGCGGTATTTATTGTTGGTCACGTAACAAAAGATGGTACCCTTGCGGGCCCTAAAGTTCTTGAGCACATTATAGACTGTTCAGTGCTGCTTGATGGTGGTACTGATAGCCGCTTTCGCACATTGCGTAGTCATAAAAACCGCTTTGGCGCTGTGAATGAGCTCGGTGTTTTTGCAATGACAGGCCAAGGGTTGAAAGAAGTGAGTAACCCATCCGCGATTTTCCTTTCTCGTGGTGAAGAAGAAACATCTGGTTCTTCAGTTATGGTCGTGTGGGAAGGTACGCGTCCTCTATTAGTAGAGATTCAAGCGTTGGTGGATTACTCGCAATTGGCAAACCCTCGCCGTGTTGCGGTCGGTTTGGAGCAGAACCGCTTATCACTTTTGCTCGCTGTGTTGCATAAGCATGGTGGCTTACAAATGGCAGACCAAGATGTCTTTGTTAATGTGGTTGGCGGTGTTAAGGTGACGGAGACGAGTGCCGATCTTGCGTTAGTTATGGCGCTTTTATCGAGTTTTCGTGACCGCCCACTACCCAAAGATGTGGTTATTTTTGGTGAGGTCGGGCTTGCAGGCGAAATCCGTCCTGTGCCAAGTGGGCAAGAACGTTTGAATGAAGCGTTCAAACATGGTTTCAAGAAAGCCATTGTGCCTGCAGCCAACATGCCGAAAGGCGGCATTCCTGGCATGCAAATTCACGGCGTTAAGAAATTGTCGGAAGCTATAGAGGCTTTTGACGAGCTGTAATGCTCATAAGAATGGTATTTGTGTAATCACAAACTGTTCTATCCGTCCTCAATAAAATGCGAATAAAGTACATAAATTGCTGTGTTTGACTATGCTTTGGGGACGGAAATTTCACGTTAAAATTTTTTTTCTTCCATCCGCACGCAAGGGTATCAGTATTGACAGAATGTGATATACTCTGCGCGCACTTTATACCTTATTAACAGAGTAAGACAATGACTGATTTATCAAAATACAGAAACATTGGTATTTTTGCTCACGTAGACGCGGGTAAAACTACCTCTACAGAGCGTATCCTAAAGCTAACTGGTAAGATCCATAAGATCGGTGATACACACGACGGTTCAACTACAACTGACTTCATGGAGCAGGAAGCTGAACGTGGTATCACAATCCAGTCTGCAGCAACAACTTGTTTCTGGAACGATCACCGTCTAAACATCATCGATACTCCTGGACACGTTGACTTCACTATCGAAGTTTACCGTTCTCTAAAAGTACTTGACGGTGGTATCGGTGTATTCTGTGGTTCTGGTGGTGTTGAGCCTCAGTCAGAAACTAACTGGCGTTACGCTGACGAATCACACGTATCACGTCTGATCTTCGTTAACAAACTAGACCGTATGGGCGCAGATTTCTACAAAGTTGTAGATCAAGTACAAAACGTACTAGGTGCTACACCTCTAGTTATGACTCTACCTATCGGTATCGAAGAAGATTTCGTAGGTGTTGTAGACGTACTAAGCCAACAAGCTTACGTATGGGATGAGTCTGGCCAGCCAGAGAACTACGAAGTTCAAGATATTCCAGCAGACATGGTAGAAAAAGCTGCTGAATACCGTGAAATGCTAATCGAAACTGCTCTAGAGCAAGACGAAGATCTAATGATGGCTTACCTAGAAGAAGGCGAAGAGCCATCTCTAGAAGACATCAAACGTTGTATCCGTAAAGGTACTCGTGATCTAGCATTCTTCCCAACTTACTGTGGTTCAGCGTACAAGAACAAAGGTATCCAACTTATTCTTGACGCGGTAATTGATTACCTACCATCTCCAACAGAAGTTGATCCACAGCCTCTAACTGATTCAGAGACTGGTGAGCCAACTGGTGAAGTTGCGACTGTATCTGCAGACGAGCCACTACGTGCGCTTGCATTTAAGATCATGGACGACCGTTTTGGTGCTCTAACCTTTATCCGCATCTACTCTGGTAAGATGAAGAAAGGTGACACAGTACTTAACTCTGCAACTGGTAAAACAGAGCGTATCGGCCGTATGGTTGAGATGCACGCAGACGAGCGTAACGAGATCGATTCAGCACAAGCTGGTGACATCATCGCTGTAGTTGGTATGAAGAACGTTCAAACTGGTCACACTCTATGTGATCCTAAGCACGAATGTACTCTTGAGCCAATGATCTTCCCAGATCCAGTAATCTCTATCGCAGTTAAGCCTAAAGATAAAGGCGGTTCTGAGAAGATGGGTATCGCGATCGGTAAAATGGTTGCAGAAGATCCATCATTCCAAGTTGAGACTGATGAAGATTCAGGCGAAACTATCCTGAAAGGTATGGGTGAACTTCACCTAGACATCAAGGTAGATATCCTTAAGCGTACTTACGGCGTTGAGCTAGAAGTTGGTGCTCCACAGGTTGCTTACCGTGAAACTATCACTCAAGCAATCGAAGACAGCTACACGCACAAGAAACAGTCTGGTGGTTCTGGTCAGTTCGGTAAGATCGATTACCGCATCAAACCAGGTGAGCCAAACTCTGGCTTCACGTTCAAATCAACAGTTGTTGGTGGTAACGTACCTAAAGAATTCTGGCCTGCAGTTGAGAAAGGCTTTGCGTCAATGATGGAGCACGGTGTTCTAGCTGGCTTCCCAACTCTAGACGTTGAAGTTGAACTATTCGACGGTGGTTTCCACGCAGTTGACTCTTCAGCTATCGCTTACGAAATCGCTGCTAAAGGCGCATTCCGTCAGTCTATGCCTAAAGCTGGCGCGCAACTTCTTGAACCAATCATGAAAGTTGACGTGTTCACTCCAGAAGATCACGTTGGTGACGTAATCGGTGACCTTAACCGTCGTCGTGGTATGATCAAAGACCAACAAGCTGCGTCTACTGGCGTACGTATCAAGGGTGATGTACCTCTATCAGAAATGTTTGGTTACATCGGTACTCTACGTACAATGACTTCTGGTCGTGGTCAGTTCTCTATGGAGTTCTCACACTACGCACCATGTCCAGCAAACGTTGCTGAGCAAGTAATTGCTGACGTTAAAGAGCGTAACGCTAAGAAGTAATTCTTAAGTTAACTCTATAACTTGAAAGCCCCGCCTAGTGCGGGGCTTTTTGTATCTAACCGCTTACACACAGCGCGTTTTTGTTTCGCTGATATACGCCTTTGGTGTTGTTTACCGATTATTCTGAAGCTGAGCCAGTATTACTAACATTGAGGTCGATGGTTTTAAAATCTGGTATCACTGACTTTTCAAATGTTTCTATTTCTTCTCTCAACCATTGTGCAAACAATTGGGCTTTAGGTCTCTTTAAGTAGCCTTTTGGAGCGCACAGGTAATACGCAAATTTGGGTTTAATGGCTATATCACCAATTCGGACCAGTTTGCCTGAACGAAAATATTGATGAGCTAAACTGTGTTTGACGAGCGCTACGCCTTGTAGTGATAACGCGGCTTCTAACACTAAGTGTGAGCCACTGTATTTTAAAGCAGGCTTTGCCGCTGAATGACCAAGTCTCGCTAACCACATGTTCCAGTCCAGATCTGGCCAAACGTCTTCGATGAGCTCTGCTTTGCTTAAATCTTCAATGCGATAGATGCCGTGCTCTTTCTGATATACCGGATGACAGGCAGGATAAAAAGCTTCATCCATTAGCCATTGTGATTCTAAATTAGGGTATTTTCCTAAACCGTAACGGACACACAAATCGATCTGACTATCTTGAAAAGACACCAAATCATTGGTTGGTTCTAATAGTAAGGCGATATCAGGGTGACGCTGACGAAAAGCCGTAATTTTCGGGACTAACCAATGGTGAGCGAAAGAGGGGAGTGTTGATATTGAAAGGTGGTTAGGATTAGGATCTTGATTAACCAATCTCACCCCTTGCTGCAAATGAGCAAACCCTCTTTCTGCCTGAGTAAACAGCAGCTCTCCCTCAGGTGTGAGCACGATTTTTCTGTGCTGGCGAACAAATAAGTCCGTTCCTAAAAACTCTTCAAGATGACGAATTTGCTGACTGATGGCAGCTGGCGTAACAAACAATTCTTTTGCCGCTGTTTTAAAGCTACCTTCCTTCGCTGCAACGAAGAAGTAATACAGGCCCTGTAAAGGAGGCATTCGATCTTTCACATTAGTTTTCCTTAACTCAATGGCAGATTCTATCGTTTGAGGATATCAGCGTAGTCGCTGATTATTAAGTGGTCAACATTGTTATAGGAGTTGGTTACATGGAAAACATGACACACACTTGTGAGCGCACTTTACCAGCTGACCATCAGACCGGATTACAGTTAATTTATTCTAAACTTGCTAGTTGGAGAAGAAACTACAAGACACGTCGTCACTTGAGAGAGTTACCAGAGCATCTTTGGGACGATATAGGATTAGGTGAAAAGGAAATTAATAGTGAAGTGAGGAAGCCGTTTTGGAGAGAGTAGTTTATGAGTTTGATTCAAGCTCAGAATTAAACTGCACTCCCCAATGATATTGAGGAGTGCAGACAAGGCTATAAGTCTTCTTCCCACAAAACCAATTCACCTTTCGGCCAGTTGTGACCAATTTCATGATACTTTTGCTCAAGCACATGACGTTTAATTTTGAGTGTTGGCGTCAATACGCCATTTTCAATGCTCCAAGGCTCTTTAATCATTAATACGCCTTTGATTTGCTCATGAGAGGCGAGTTCTTGATTCATTTTTGCAATGACTTTGCGGGTGGTTCGTGCGTACCGCTCTCGATCAAAGTTAGGAAAATCATGTGGCACAACCAAAAGAATCGGGGCTGGTAGCCCTAAACCGATGAGGCACATCATCTCTACGCGACTGTATTCGAAAAGTTTTTTCTCGATAGGAACTGGAGAGACAAACTTACCTTTGGCGGTTTTAAAGTTATCTTTTTTACGGCCTTGAATAGTTAGGTAACCATCTGAGTCGATAGAGCCGATATCTCCTGTGTGTAGCCAGCCCTCTGAATCAAAAGACTCTTGGGTGGCAATGTCATTTTTGTAGTAGCCAGAAAATAGCCCTTTGCCACGCACCATGATTTCATCATCGTCAGCGATTTTTAACTCAATACCTGGTCCAGCATTACCGACACTACCAATTTTGTCAGCTCTAAATGGGTAGTTGAGCGTGCTATAAGCAAATGATTCTGTCATGCCCCAAGCTTCAGTAATATTGAGTCCTACAGAGTGGTACCATTCCAGCAGTGCTGGTGATACCGGGGCAGAGCCACAGCCTAATACTCGAGCCTGATCCAACCCCAATCCTTCTGCGAGCTTTTTCTTGATCAGAGAATTGACGAATGGGATTTTCAATAGAATGTTGAGCTTCTTCTGTGGAAGTTTGTCTTGAATACGTTGTTGGAATAGCGTCCATAATCGCGGGACTGAGATAAACAGAGTCGGGCGGTGCATTTTTACATCTTCGATAAAGGTATCCAATGATTCTGGAAATGCTGTTGGTACACCACCCATGATGGATGAGCCAAAAATGTAGACGCGCTCTGTAATATGAGCCAAAGGTAAGTAAGAAAATAGACGATCATTTTCTTGAATACCGATATGGTTTATCAGTTGTTGTACGGACCAGTTAAACGCTCCGTAGGTCAGCATCGCACCTTTCGGTAATCCTGACGTACCTGAGGTATACACCAAAGACATTAGCTTATCGTCGTAGTGCTGTGGACGCTCTTCACTTGGCATTGCATCAGCGATGAGCGCTTGGTATTCGTACTGACATTTTGGCGCAGTATCGTAGGGGAGCGCGATACTAATGAGTTCCGGCATTGCATCAATGACTTGCTGGGTTGCTTTAGGATCATCAAGTTTTCCGCCAATGAACGCTTTACTTTCACTATGAGTCACACAGTATTCGATGGTGTCAGCGCCGGCGGTAGGAAAGATTGGCACACTGACATAATCGCCAAGCATCATCGCAAGATCGCAAATAAACCACTCTGCACAGTTTTTAGACACTAACGCCACTTTGTCGCCAGGCTGTACTCCGAGGTTGCGTAGTGCACTGACGAGTTTTAAGGCTTGATCGGCAACATCAGCGAACGTGTATTCAACAAATTGTCGGTTAATAATTTGTTTTAGATAGACCTCATTTGGACGCTCTTGAGCCCATTTGAGAATCATTTCATTTGGTGGTGGGAGAGCGCAACCAGCAGCGCTGTTTAGATTCGGCTGATTCATTTTTAGTGACTCCATGTCTTCTCGTTGTATTTATAATTGTTAACGCATTGTTAACTTTAGCATGTTAAATAACGACACGGGAATGCATTTTGATGAAATATGTGGGGAGGATAGCGTTAGTTACCCCTAAAGTCGGTACTAATAGCGCCTAAAACTGTTGCCGATAATTCGCTGGGGACAGGCCTGTTTTTTTCTTAAAAATTCGAGAAAAGTAAGAGACATCTCGGTATCCACACTGATAGGCGATGTAGGCAATTTTCATGGATTCATTTTCAACGAGCATTTTCTTTGCTAATGAAATACGTTTCGCAGTGACATAATCACGAAAGCACATACCAACTTTGCGATGGAATACTTTGGAAAAGTAGTTCGGTGAGTAGTGACAAAGCGCAGCAGCTTCCTCTTCCCGTAGGTCTTTATGTACGTTATTGGCGATGTAATGAACCACGTCAGAAAAATTCGACTTTCCGCTTCGAGAAAAGAGTTTATCGACCGAAATTTGTTCTTCGTCGACCTTGCTATGCAAAAAGTATTTCAATTTTATCTGTGATAGCCAAATCGGGAGGGTGATTTCATTCAACGTATAATATTCCGCACAAATATGCTTTGGCGGTAAGTGAGGCTCGATATCGGTTGGATGTATAACGATCAGTTTTTTGTCGAGATTTTCACAGAGCGTGATGACGCCTTTCAGGTGCTCTCGATGATCGCAAGTCATGTAGTAGAAGAAATAGCTGTGTTCTTTATCGCTAAGCACAGAGATATCTTTGCTACAGTCCATAATCTCAAAGCTCTTATCAAACTCACAGCGAAGTGATTCCGGCAGCGAGCAAAGAGTCTCTCCAATCCAATAAGATTTGGTCAGTCTATCCATATGAATCCCGCTCAGTACGTACTACACCAACGTTAGTATGTATTGAGGTCAGTCGAGCCTCATTCCTTGAGCTTCAGACCTCACCCTTTCGTTTATTAAGCTTAGGCTTATATAGTCATACTGCAAGTGTGAAAGGTGTCACATAGTTGGTGGTGATGTGTCTCGTTATTGATACATTTTGATTCTGAAGCGCAGGTAGGCAAGAAAGTACCAACCTTTGGCAAAAAAGTCCTAACCCCCCTAATTCTCGGTGACTAATGTTTAAGCATGATTCAGGTGCACATGAGACCTGTATCATTAATAGCGAGATACGTTAAAGGGGATAATCTTATGGATAACTTTCGCAATCTAATCAAGGACTTCATGGAAGATGAAGAGGGGCTAACACTTTTAGAGTACATTCTAGGTGCGGCATTAATTGTTACAGCGTTCTTGACTTCAGGCTTCTGGACGACTTTGTCTAACAAGTTTACTTCAGTAGCTGGTCGTATCAGCAGCTCGTAATGGTTAGCGAGTTAGTTATTTGGTCATTGCTTATTGCGATTGGAGTATCAGACGCTCAGAAACACAGAATACCAAACAAAGCGGTGCTTATGCTTTTGGTTGCTGTTACTGCAAACGTAATTTACAACCCAGCAACAAGTGGCTTGGATCATTTATATGGTGGGTTGGTTGCGTTTGCAGTGTGTTTCGCGCTGTATCTGTTCAAAGTAATGGCTGGAGGAGACGTTAAGTTGCTCGCCGTCATAGGGGCATGGCTGGGTCTGAGTAACCTTGGGGAAGCGTCTACTGGAATAATACTTGCTGGAGGCATCGTGGGCATTTTTTATCTAATGTTACACGTGTCATCGACTAGTGTTGCTCTATCACACCAGATAAAAGGGTATTGCTTAGAAAAAGTAACACCAGGCTTTAGGTCTAATAAGCCGTTAGTCATTCCTTTCGCGCCGATAATCGTAATTGGATTAGCTTATTTCTCCTACACCCATTAAATAATAATAAAAAATGGCATGCAGCATCAGTTGACTAGGCAACTTCAAGAGGGGAAGTGTGATGGGCTCTGTGTATTGGGAAAAACTCGTGCCACAAATAAATCCACCAAAGGTGCCTTCGTCTGTCGAGGGTCTTGGCGTGCCGTCTTCAGTTGTTGAAAACCTAGTGTTGAAACATCTGTCTGCCTATCCCAAATGTGACTTAATCGAATTAACGCAACGGCTTTGTATTGTTTCGAATATTGTCGAGCTTGCTTTGGCACAGTTAAGAAAGCGAAGTTGGGTAGAAGTTTATCAGCCAGCATCAGACAAGTTGAGTACATCGTATTCCAACGTACGCTACAGTTTAACTGAGCTTGGGCTTGCAGAAGCAGACATTGCGTATAGAAAAGATCCGTATATCGGTCCTGTTCCCGTCTCTTTGGAAGAATATTGGACGGTTGTTGAGGGACAAGATCTTCGCAAGCATCCTATTAATCGCAATGATGTTGAGCGAGCGCTGTCTGACGTGTTTGGTTCGGATCATTTGATACCCGTTTTAGGGCCGGCCATTAACTCGGGGCGTGCTTTGTTGCTGTATGGTCATGCGGGTACCGGTAAAAGTTACGTCGCATCAAGAGTGCTCAATGCAATGAACACTTCGGTATTCATTCCTTATGCCGTATATGCCGATGGCAACATCATCAAAGTGTTCTCAGAGCATCATCACCGTCGTTTAGACAACTCCCATTCTCAGGTTTTCGTTAAGTTGGAAACGCATTACGACAAACGCTGGGTTCTTTGTGAAAGACCAAACATTCAAGTGGGCGGTGAGCTGACATTGGATATGCTTGAGGTAAACCACAGCGAGCATAATCGTGTATGGATTGCGCCACTGCAAATGATGGCTAACAACGGAATCTTGGTGATTGATGACCTTGGTCGTCAGTCAATGCCTGTTGATGCCCTGCTAAACAGATGGATCGTTCCAATGGAGTACTTATTTGACCATCTAGCTTTGCCAAATGGTCAACAAGTCACGGTGCCGTTTATGCTCACTCTGGCATTCTCCTCCAACTTTGCACCAAGCAAAATTGCAGACCCCGCTTTTTTACGTCGTTTGGGTTACAAGATCGAGTTTACACCGCTTGGTTTGACAGATTATCAAGCGCTTTGGGTTTCGCTTGCTAAAGATTACCAAATGACGCTTGTGCCTGAGTTTTTCGATACGTTAAGTCAGTTACATCGCGACAATGATGTCGCCAACTACCCTTGTTTACCAAAAGACTTACTCGGTATTAGCCGCGATATTTTGGTGTTCGAAGGGAAAGAGAAGGTCGTCTCATCAGACATTTTAACCCGTGCCTGGGGACTGTACTTCACAGTGGATGAATAGGGAGATCTAAATTATGAGTCGGACTCAAGTCATCATGTTGCTGTTGCTCTCCATTGTTTTCGGCCTTGCCGCCGTGCTGATCGCTAAACAATGGATGGATGGCAGAAACCAACCAACTGTCGAGTTAGAAGAGGTCGAAAGACACCCAGTTTTAGTTGCCGCCATGGAACTAGAGCCAGGGACCATTCTATCTGAGAAACATTTGTCTACTAAGCTCATGGAAGTGGATTGGATAGACGATGAAACGCTAAAAGTACAAGAACAGGCATTGGGAAGAATTGTTGCCAATACCATTTATGCGGGCGAGCTGGTTAACTCGAATCGTCTTGCATTGCCCGGTGAGGGCGCGACACTTGCTGCTTTAATCCCTGAAAACAAACGAGCAATCACCATTCGTGTTAATGACGTTATCGGTGTGGCTGGGTTCTTGTTACCGGGCAATAAGGTCGATGTATTGAATACCGTGAGTTATGGACAAGGTAAAAACGCCACAACAAAAACGGTGCTTAAAAACATCAACGTTCTTGCGGTCGACCAAACAGCCAAAACCAATGATAACAAACCCGTTATTGTGCGTGCGGTGACTTTAGAAGTAACACCGAAAGAGGCAGAAAAGCTCTTATCGGCGAACAGCAAAGGCGACATTCAACTTGCTCTACGCAACCCTCATGAAGTGGATAAACCTGTTGTAGCAAGAAAATACACGCCACGACCTAGTGTGACCATTATTAAGGGATCTCAGGCATCCAGTGTCCGAGTCAGCAATTAGGTGAATTATGAAAACAATAATATTACTCGTTAGCCAGTTACTTTTTGTCAGCTTGTCTGTTAACGCAGCCACGGTGCAGTCAGGAAAAGTCGTGACCGTTGCGCATCACCAATCAACCCAATTGATGATATCCGGCCAAGCGAAGAAAGTGACATTAGGGGATCCAGAAGTCTTGGATATTTTAGTGCTCAGATCGAACGAGCTGTTTCTTATTGGTAAGAAGTTAGGTACCACGAATGTGTCGGTGTGGGATCGCCGAGGCCGGTTAATTGAGCAGTTTAACGTGGAAGTCACGCATGATCTAAACACGCTTAAGTCGAAGCTTTATCAGTTCTTGCCGGATGAAAATATCGAAGTGCACAGTGCGCAAGAAAAAGTGGTACTTAGAGGCTTGGTCAGCAGTCAGCAAAACATGGACACTGCGGTCAAAATTGCTGAAACCTTCGCTTTAGGTGAAGCGGCAGATGAAGAAGATGACAGCTCTAAAGATGATGGCAGCATGGTGATCAATCTACTTTCTATTGGCGGGGCTCAACAGGTGACACTAGAAGTGACCGTTGCCGAAGTGCAGCGCACACTAGTAAGACGCTTTGACTCAAACTTTCACTTTTTCCAAAGAAGTGGAGACTTTACCTGGGGTGGTACGACGGCTGGTGGCGGTATTGATGGCATTGGACCGATTTTGAACGTCCCAACAGTCGAAGATTTCGGTTTTCTAGGGTCGTTTATCGATAGCAATACCTTGTTTACCTTCGCGCTTGATGTGGCGAAACAAAATGGCGTGGCGAAAGTGTTGGCAGAGCCTAGCCTTACCGCATTAAGTGGTACGCAAGCCGAGTTTGTCGCTGGTGGTGAATTCCCAATTCCAGTACCAAATGAAGATGGTATTACCATCGATTATAAAGAGTACGGTGTTCAACTCGACTTCGTTCCGTTTATTTTGAGTGATAAGAGAATCAACCTCAAATTGAACGTCAATGTGAGTGAAATATCCAACTCAGGTGTGCTGACGTTTAATCCAAACGAAGTGAATGCCACGTTCTTTATTCCGCCAATCACTAAACGAAGTGCTGGCACCACGATTGAGCTGGCTGATGGCCAAACCATTGGTATTGCAGGCTTATTGAGTGAAAACGCACGTAATGTCGCGGATGGCATACCTGGAGCGAGTGATTTACCTGTTTTGGGACGCTTGTTCAAGAGTGAAGAGTTTACCTCTGGGGAAACAGAACTTGTCATTCTGGTCACCCCTCGATTAGCAACCCCAATCGACCGACGTCGAATCACACTGCCAACGGATGGCTTTGTGGCTCCGAACGATGTGGAGTTCTATTTGCTTGGTAAAGGTGCTGAGTTGGATTTTGATAGATACCAGCTAAACGACATCAGCGAAGAAAATACTAACAACAACTTTATTCAATACGGTTCGTCAGAAGGTGGCTCTGAGGGCAAGTTTGGGCACAGTCTATAAGTGGGAGAGCAAGATGAAAAGCATAATGATAATGACCATTTGTTTCACATCATTCGGCTTGTTTGGCTGTGCGAATGACCCCGAGCTTGGTATCTCGGTTAGCCAGTTGCGCGCTGAACAAACTCTTAATCCAGAAGCGTGGTATGAGAATTTGGGTTATTTACCGGAAGGTAGTGGTGAGCGTACACAAGTTAGCTTAGAGGTATATAACAACAACGGGGTAGCCAAAGATGAGTAAGTGATGTGTTCACTTAGGAGGGGCTATGCGAAGGAATATGCATATAGCACCAAGGCGAACCCAGAAAGGGATTACCTTAGTGTTGATAAGCTTGGTTTTGTTGATTCTGCTAGGCGTTGCGGCGTTTGGTATTGATTTAAACCACCAAGTTCTTAATAAAACACGTTTACAGAATGCGGTCGATACTGCGGCCCTTGCAGGTGCTGTCGTTGCCGATAAGACAGAGGATGTGAATCAGGCTGAAACCGCAGTGAGAACAACGCTTAGTGGAATATCAACCGAGCCTGGAAATTCTGAGCTGACGTTTAGTGACAGTAATACAGCAGTGACATTCTCGCATGATATGCAGACGTTTGTAAGTGCAGCAAGTTTTACACCGCCATTGGGGGAGTACGATATTTATGTCCGCGTAGCGGTCACCGATATTAGCCTAACGCAGTATTTGAGTGGTTTGTTTGGGATTGATAAAGAGGTCTCTGCGAGTGCGGTTGCAGGGCGAAGTGCGGCGATTGCATATACGTGTAATTTAACGCCAATCGCCATGTGTGGTGATCCTGCTGGTGATGTGAGTGATGCATGGGGGTATCGTCCGCCGGGTTACGACCCTAATGTAGATATGGATCCTTCTCTAGTGCATGAGCTGAAAGTCGGGGATCAGAATAACACCGATATGGGGCCGGGAAACTTTCAGTTACTCGATTTTGGGCAAGGAACGGGTAATAGTGGTGCAGCCTTAGTTCGTGATGCATTGTCTGGTGCTTACAACGGTTGCGCCTCAATTGGCGATACCGTTACGACTAAACCAGGTAATAGTGCAGGTCCAGTTGCACAGGGACTGAATGTGAGGCTCAACGACTTTTCGGGACCGATTAAAAATGACGGAACGGTTTTACCAGACAAATACGTGAGAGAGCCCGATGTTTTGGCTGAGACCGATGCGGAGTACGCAGGCGACCTGTATTACGCCAACTATCGTCAGGAGCTAAGCTCTTGTGAAAGCGGTGGTGCTTGTGATGGCAGTAGTTATACAGGTGATGGTGGTCTGAACGGACGCCGGATTTTGCGTATCCCTATCGTAGATTGTACGGCTTCTACAGGTAAGTCTGATTTTGATGTTTTGGGCTTTGGTTGCTTCTTTTTACTACAAAAAGTTAGTAACTCAGGTCAATCATCAGTGTTTGGGCAATTTCTTTATGATTGTTTAATTAATAACGGTTCGACTGGCACGGATCCGACAGATAAAGGCTTCTACCGTATCCAGCTGTACAAAGACCCGTTTAGCGGGGCCTCTTGATATGTTGTATTCAAATAGAAAGCATCAAAGGCCAAATATTTGCAGTCAACAAGGGCTGGCAATCATAGAGTTTATTCTCGCCTTGCCAGTGCTATTGATGCTAACCGTTTTAGTGATCGATGTGAGCCGAGCTTTTATTCAGTATACCGAGGTCAATAAAGCGCTGCAGAATGGGGCAAGGTATGCCGTCGTTGATACGTACGGCACGTTGAACTTTGAGTCAATTGCTGACGAAACCAGTATCAAGAATGTCGTTGTGTATGGAAGCCCAATAGCCTCTACTACACCTGTGATAGACCATATCAGTGTGGATGATATTGTCATTACCCAACCAACGAGTACCAATAAGGTGGTCACTCTATCGGCGACTTACAATTACGTGCCGATATTCTCGACCTTACCTTTTTCGAGCACTTCTTTGCAATTTAGCATTGGGGCGACCACGTCTATGAGGACAGGCCCATGAAACGATTGATAACGAAACAAAAAGGAGTGACGCAGCTTGAGTTCTCGGTAATCGCTTTGGCCGTTATATTAGTCCTGTTTTTGATCATCGAGTTTGCGATCTATTTCTTTTCGGTGCAAATGGTCAATGAAGTAACACGAAGAGCTGCGAGGCTTGCCACCGTGTGCTATATCGCTGATAGGGATGACATTCCTAACTTACCAGCTGTATCAGATCTCTACCCATCAGGCTTTTCTGCGAGTAATTTACAGATAGATTATCTTGATGAAGCTGGTGTAAGTGTTGATGTATCAGGCTTTCTTTCTACCCCTCCTGCGTCTAATGACGTATTAAATGCGCAGTTTTCTCAAATTAAATATGTTCGAGCAAGAGCGGTGAATTATACTTTTCAGTTTTTTGTTTTAGCTGCTTTAATTAATGCAGTAGGGAGTACTCCAGCTTTTGAAACTATATTGCCTGCAGAGAGTTTAGGAATACTTAGACCCGAAGGGACCAATGTCATTACGGATTGCTAATGGAGTAGCTTTATGTTGAAACCAGTTAAAATAAATGAAGAAACATATAAAAGTTTAAAAACTAACTTGATTGTTTGGATAGTTTATTCTACGTCAAACTTTAAAATTCATATTGCTGATGAATTATCCGGATGTGTCAATCTAAATATTGATTGGATAGAGCTAGAGTCTTTTAATTTGGACTTTGTGAAAAATAAGCAAATTCCCGATCTTATTTATATTGAAACCGGTGAAAGTTGGGCGCAGAAAGTGGCTCATGTGTACTCTAGTGACAGTAGCTTACAGCATAATCACACCGCTTTGATTGTATTTGGTGATGAAAACGATACTGCATCTCTCAAAATGGCGTTGAGGCTTGGCGCAACAGACTATTTGTCGCGTTCTGTTGATCTTGGTGAGCTTTATCCGCTATTAAAATCGACCGCGGATGAAAAGATTGCCAATAAACAAATGGGCGATTTAACTTTATTTATCAATACAAAAGGTGGTTCGGGTGCAACAACACTGGCGATCAACACCGCGATAGAACTGTCAAGTTACGCGAAGAGTAAAGTATTGCTCATTGACTTAGATATGCAGTTTAGTGATGCGGCCGATTATTTAAACTGTAAGCCAAAATACAACATTAATGATGTGATTGATTCTGTTAATGATTTGGATGAGTTATCACTAGAAGGTCTCGTATATCAACATCCTTCAGGTTTGAATTATTTATGTTTTAACCAAAATGATACCAAGGATAATCATAAACACGCAGTTCAAGTCAGTAAGTTATTACCTATTCTGAGACAGTTTTACTCACATATTATTGTGGATTTGTCTCATGGTGTTGAGCATGTTTATCAACAAATTGTTTCTCCGGCTACGCATATCTTTTTAATTATGCAGCAGAATGTTACTTCGGTTAAGCATGCTGTCAGCTATATACGTTCTTTAGAATTAGACTATGGTTTAAGTAGTCATCAGGTTGAACTGATTGTTAATCGTTTTGAAAAGAAATCAACAATATCTTTGAAAGACATTGAAAATGCAGTTAGTGGACATGCGATACATTTAGTACCTAATAATTTTGCTATTGCTATCGAGAGCGCTAATTTGGGTAACCCAATTGTTCAATCTAAGAAAAATAGTGCGCTGAAAGCTTCTTTGGCTGAAATATCGCACTTATTAGAAAGTCCGACCAAAGAGAATCAAAGTTGGATCAAAAAACTATTTTCTTAGTAAGGGGGAGTTATGTTTTTCAAACGGAAAGGCGTCGGGAGTTCTTTCAATTCCGTAGATGAAACAAAAGAATCCAAAGTTGTGAATGTCGAGTTGGCAAAATCTGACGAAGATACGTCAGATGAGCAAAGGGCTTTATCGCCTGTTGAAGCCAAGATGAAAGCGATCGAGGAGCAGAAAAAACAGCTAGAACAAGATCTCTCGATCAAACACTACTATCACAAAAAGCTACTGGATACCTTGGATCTCGGGCTTCTATCGCACTTGCAAGAAGATCGCGCGAAAGAGGAGTTACGCGAAGCGGTCGTTCAGCTCATTGCTGAAGATCAAACACACCCGTTGAGCTCTGAAGCTCGCAATCGCGTAATCCATCAAATTGAAGATGAAGTGTTTGGCCTAGGGCCGCTAGAACCGCTGCTTGAAGACCCAACGATCTCAGATATCTTGGTCAATGGTCCGAAAAATATCTTTGTCGAACGTTTTGGTAAGCTCGAGAAAACGCCACATACCTTCTTAGATGAGCGCCATCTGCGCAACATCATTGACCGCATTGTTAGCCAGGTTGGACGAAGAATCGATGAAGCATCACCAATGGTGGATGCTCGACTCAAAGACGGTTCGCGTTTCAATGCGATTATTCCTCCTCTTGCCATTGATGGCCCTTCCGTTTCTATTCGACGTTTTGCGGTTGAACGTTTGAATATGGATAACCTATTAGAGCTTGGTTCGTTATCTCCAGAGATGGCGAAGTTTCTCAATGCTGCGGTTGTGGGGGAAATGAATATCCTGATATCTGGTGGTACAGGCTCTGGTAAAACAACCACGCTGAATATTTTGTCGGGCTTCATTCCAAGTGATCAACGTATTGTGACCATTGAGGACTCGGCAGAGTTACAACTCCAACAGCCACATATTATCCGCTTAGAAACACGTCCTTCTAATATCGAGGGTAAAGGTGAAATATCTCAGCGCGATTTAGTGAAAAACTCGCTACGTATGCGTCCTGACCGGATAGTTGTTGGTGAGGTTCGTGGCTCAGAAGCGGTGGATATGTTATCGGCAATGAACACGGGTCATGATGGGTCGCTGGCCACCATTCACGCTAACACACCAAGGGATGCGTTGAGCCGTATTGAGAATATGTTCTCGATGGCGGGTTGGAATGTGTCGACCAAAAACTTGAGAGCGCAGATTGCCTCCGCCATCAATATTGTCGTGCAAATGGATCGCCAAGAAGACGGTAAACGCCGCATGGTCAGCGTACAAGAAATCAATGGCATGGAAGGCGACGTTATCACCATGTCGGAGATCTTCACCTTCCAAAGAAGAGGGGTCGATCAAGAAGGTAATGTGTTAGGTGATTACATGGCAACAGGGATTGTACCAAGCTGTCATGACCAATTAGTAAAACGAGGCTTAGACGTACCATTTGAAATATTCAATGAAAAAGCCCGTTAGGAGATTGCTATGGATAGTCAATTCCCCCTTTTTCTTGTGCTGCTTTTTTTGTCCGTATTCTTTATTAGCCAGGCGTTAATTCTGCCTTCTGCGGGTAAAAAGGTTAAGCATAAGCAGTTAATTAAGCGGATACACGAAAGTCATAAACACATCGATCAAGAGAGTATTTCCCTACTAAGGGAAAACTCGCTCAAAAACCTTTCTCCATTAGAGCGATGGCTTGTGAGGTTCAGCCTATTCGATAACTTTAAGAAGAAGTTGGAATTGGCTGGGATACACATGGGGTTCAGTCGGTTTATTTTTCTCACCTTCCTCGGTGGGGTTGCGGTTGGGCTATTTCTGTTCTTATTCGGGCAAGTTTGGTACCTCTGTGCCGGTGTTGCTGTTGCTTGTTGGGTGTCGGTTTACTTCTACCTACAGAAAAGAATTGCCGATCGTTTAATGAAGTTCGAAGAGCAACTGCCAGAGGCGCTCGATATCATTAAACGAGTCCTACAGGCCGGTCAGCCAATTACACAAGCGTTTGGGGAAGTAGGCAGAGAGGTCAGTGCGCCGCTTGGCCCTGAGTTCATGAATACCTTTAACTTACTCAACTATGGTTATGACCTCCGCTTGGCGATTATGCAAATGTCGGAAAGAACACCTACGGTATCCATGCTTGCTTTCTCGAGTGCGGTGTTACTGCAAAAAGAAACGGGTGGTAACTTAGTCGAAAACATTGAAAAGCTCTCTCATATCCTACGTGCTCGTTTCAAACTCGCTCGAAAAATCAAAACTATTTCTGCGGAATCTCGAATGTCGGCATGGGTATTAGTATTAGCGCCTTTTGGGTTGTACGTCATCATTTCACTCGTTCGGCCTGAGTATATTGAGCTGCTTCATACGCACCCAATGGGGATCAAAATGGTGATTGGTGGGATGGTGGCCTTATTTATCGGCACGCTGTGGATTCGTAAAATCGTCAATATTGAGGTGTAGCTATGGAAAGCATTCAAGGATGGTTAAACGGTTTTGCTGTCGGCCAAGAGACGTTACTCATGGGGTTGATCCTCATCACTACCGTGTTGGTGGTGATGACGCTAGGATCGATAATTATTGGGGTTAATTCGCCAATTAAAAGAAAGTTAGCCGAACTGTCTGGCGACAAAAAAGAAGTCTCTCACCACAACAAAAAAATGGCTGACACATTAGAGTCGTTAGCGCCTTTAACTTCACCAACCAGTGAAAAAGAGCGCCAAACGACACGCAATAAACTGATGCATGCTGGGTTTCATGAAAGCAATGCATTGTCGATGTTCTATGCCATTAAATCGGTCACAACAATACTAGGTGTGATGGTGGCGGCATTGGTGTATTTCTCGATTCCGGAATCTAAATATCTGTACACCTACATGGCGTTATCCGTATTTATTGGGCTTCTGATTCCTGATTTTATTTTGCGCCGAATGGTCAACAAGCGTCAGCAAGCGATTCGTGCAGGTGTGCCCGACATGCTCGATTTGCTGGTGGTTTGTACCGAGTCAGGGCTTGGCTTTAATGCGGCTTTGCGCCGCGTTGCAGACGAGTTGGTTATCTCTCACCCAGAGCTTGCCGATGAAATCGACACGGTGTGCAACAAAATTAAAGCGGGTAAACCAATGCCTGAAGCCTTAAGAGAGCTAGTATTAAGGACAGGGTTAGAAGAATTGATGGGGCTGGTGAGCATGCTTAGCCACGCCTCTCGAATAGGTGGGAGCTTAGTCAACTCCTTGCGTGAGTATACCGAAGACTATAGGGATAAGCGTCAACAAGCAGCAGAAGAAATTGCTGCAAAAATCCCAGTCAAAATGATGTTTCCAATGGTGCTGTTTATTTGGCCATGTTTTTTCATCGTGGCTATTGGACCTGCGTTAATTTCATTGGCTGAGGCATTTTCTAATTAAAAAGCAAAATAGGGATCGTTATGTGGATTAAGAAATACGTCATCATCTCGTTGTTGGTGCTTACCGCATGTTCAACAACTGAACAGTCATCAGACTTCGATTCAACGCTGTACTCAGGTAAGCCCGTTGAGTCACTCACCAATGATGAACCTCCAAAAACAGAGGAGGAGGCAATCTCTCGAGGGGATATTGCATTAAGCAATAAAAATGTCGACTTAGCGTTGTATGAATACATTCGCTCGCTCTCTTTCCCGAATGCGGTCCATAAAGACAAAACCTTATACACCGTGGGGCGTATCCATTTGGCAAGAGAGAATTCAGAACTTGCGGATAAATCATTTCGAGCATCTTTAGCAGAGAACCCTGATAACATTGGTTCCCTCACAGAACTTGGCACTCTGTATACGAAACGTGGCGAAAAGGACGTCGGGAAGAGTTACTACATACGCGCTTTGAATGCTGACCAAATTCGCATGGATGGCGATCCGATTATCACTAAAGACAACATTACTGCAGAGAGCGTTGCAACATATCGCTATGATGATAAATCACCTGTCTCTGCTTACTCCGGTCTAGGTGTGCTTTACGACATTCGTGGCGACCACGATATTGCGCAGGCATTAATTAGAAAAGCGTTGGATATTGATTCAAGAAACGTCAACGCTTTAGTCAGCCTAGGCTATTCCTACTACATGGAAAAAGCTTATTCAAAAGCGGCGCACTTTACTCAAGCTGCGCTGAGCATTAAGCCGGGGGATGAAAAGGGAATCAATAACTTGGGTCTCATTGCACTGGCAAAAGATCAACCACGACAAGCTCTGAGTATTTTTAGTCGACACATGACAGAGCCGGAAGCACTCAACAATGTTGGTTACTTCTTGATCCTTCAAGGCAAACCAGGCGAGGCGATTCCTTATCTACAACAGGCTATTGATAAGAATCCGGCCTACTATGAACTGGCAAATAAAAACTTAGAGCGAGCATTAGCAATGGTAAGAGAGCGAGGGGATACCTCTACCGCGCTTCTCCAATAACTTCACAGTCTATTTAAAAATAAAGCCACTCAGCAAGATGGAGTGGCTTTTTCATTTATGGAGAGTAGTCCGTTGCAAAGGTGTTTGTTCAATTAGCCGTTCATTCGCTTCTTTCAGGGTAAGAAGCATAGCGCCGCAAAGCCCAACCAACTATCTTCCATAACATCACCGTTAAGAGTGTTGCGAGGTAACCATCAATCGCATAATGCCAGGCTAAATGTACCGAACCGATTTGAATGATGACGGCGAAAGCGTAAGCAAAGTAGCCGATGGTTTTGTTGAGTCTATAAATTGATAGCGCCATCAAAACAGCAATGGAAACGTGCAAACTCGGCATTGCCGAAATGCCAGAGCCAATACCATTGGCATTCGCGATGTACTCATCCCAAAGATATTGCTGTGTAGGCAATGCCCATAATTGCCCAGCATCCACATTGGTAAGATATTGGCTTTGGGCTTCGAGCGTTTTCATCAGAGGAACAAACTGTTCATCTCCAGTGATAAGCTCCACGTAGCAAGGACCTGCTGAAGAGAGTAACGTGGCGAAGAAGACACCAAGAATCATCCAAGACAATGCGAACGTGAGTAAAAATTGTTGCCTTACCAACGGGTATTTTTTGTAGATAAGGAAAAAGATAAGTATACCCCACATACAAAAAAACCATGCGTTGTAGGCAACGTTTAGCGCCAGTGAGGCCCAAGCATTGGAGAACAATGCATGGGTCAATTCCCAAGGTGCAAAGCCGAAGTGCAACAGCGTATCAATATTCGCAAAGGTTAGATCCCATTTAAAAGGATTGATGATTGGAATAAGCGATTTCAAAAACGTGTGGTTAGAGAAAATCAGGTTAAGTGCCATCATCGAAACAAACACTGATACAGGGCGGTGCAGTGGAAAAATAAGATGCTTCAGTTTTCGTATGAAGCGCTTTGCTGGCTGTTTTTCTTTGCGCAGTATGAGATAGAAATAATAATAGATACACCAGCTTAAACCTGTGACATACAAAGCTTGCATGAGCGTTTCAAGGTAAGTGGTAAAAGAGTAATCAATAGGGAAATCGAGGTATAAAGAACAAAGATAAATGACAGCAGTCGAGATAAAGCAATAGGTGTAGAAAATCTTATCGCTCAATAACTCGTTCTTCATAGACTGGAGCCAAGTCGCTGCTTTTTGCTGCCAACTTACGTTGATCTGGTAATTGTTGTCTTGTTCCATCGATGATCCATCATCTCTATCCTTCCAATGTCATTAAGCTTAGTTGAGAAAACGGGCACTTGTATTTAAGTGCCCGCTAAGAGTTTGTCGTTTAAGATTTTTACATTATGCCCGTGACAAGGCCTGCCGCCACAAAAAACACGATCATCCACAGCACCGAAAGGTTGAGTTTTTTATGTAGATAGAAACCCGAAATCACTAACGCCATGTCGATGGGAGTAACAACTGCGCTGCTAAATACTGGCTGGTAAAGTGCCGCGAGTAGTAACCCTACTACCGAGGCATTTACACCGTTGATGGCGCCGGAGACCAGCGGTTTGCCTGCCAGTGCTTGCCAGTTTTTAAGAACGCCAAGCAGTAAAAGAAAACCTGGGAGGAATACGCCAAGCGTTGCGATCAGCGCGCCTAAAATTGGCGTATCCGAAAGCTCATAGCCGATAAAAGTCGCAAAGGTGAACATTGGCCCCGGTACAGCTTGTGCAGCGGCGTAGCCTGTTAAAAATGCATCTTGGCTAAGCTGGTCACCAACAATGTTTTGCAGAAGCGGCAGAACCACATGACCGCCACCAAACACTAGGCTACCAGCTTGGAAAAAATCACTAAACAGCCCAAGCAAAGGCAACGTATGAGCCACTAACGGTAAGCCGAGTAAAAGCACCGCAAATAGAGCCAATGGCGCGATAGACGGTTTAAACGGCTCGGTTGATGGCGCGGAGTCTTTCTTCAGATATCGCATGCCGACAAAACCTGCTGCGAGCAACACGAACATTTGCGTCATGATGCTTGGTGCCACCAGCAACGCAATCGCAGTCGCGACGCACAAACCCGCGGTCAGTTTGCTTTGGCAGAAGTTTTTGTACATGCCCCAAGTCGCATCCGCCACGACGACGACTGCGAGCAGTTTTAGGCCGTGAACGATGTTTTGGAACACAGCGGTGTCGGTGATTTGGCTGCTTACCATCGCCAGTGCCAACATAATGATCACCGAAGGAAGCGTGAATCCGACAAATGCTGCGCATGAGCCACTTAAACCGCCGCGCTTATAACCCAATGCAAAGCCGACTTGGCTTGATCCCGGTCCCGGCAAAAACTGACTGAGTGCGACGATTTGTGCGTACTCGCTGTCATCAAGCCATTTCAGTTTCTCAACAAAGGTTTGGCGAAAATAACCAATATGAGCCGCAGGGCCGCCGAAGCTGAACCAACCCAGCCAGAAAAAAGTTTTGAAGATGGTGAACATGTCGAGCCTGTTTATCTAAAAAGCATTGCTGCTAATTTATCGGATGCTCTAAAATGACTCAAATTGATAGATTTAATTTCATTTATGAATGAAATGGGATGAGGATGTTGAGGTGAAAGAGGACATTCAGTGGCGCAACATTGACTTGAACTTATTGGTGACGTTTTCCTACTTGTATCGCCATCGAAGCGTTAGCGTCGCGGCAGAGAAAAGTTACGTTAGCCAGTCGGCGATGAGTCATAGTTTGTCTCGTTTAAGGTTGTTGTTTGACGACCCGCTTTTTGAGCGAAAAGGACACAAGATGGAGCCCACCGAGCACGCTCACCACATCGCGCCAACTGTGCATCACTTGTTGGATTCTATCGCCAAAGACTTGCTCACTAAGTCTGCCTTCCAACCTGAAAATTACGCGGGTGTATGTCGCATTGGGTTAACGGATTATGCCGAGTTTATTTTTGCTCCTCTGCTTTATGACGAAATACGCCAGCGCGCACCAGAGGCCCAGATCAGTTTTATTAACGTCAATCGTAGCAACTACGTGGCATTAACTGAGCACGAAAAGCTCGATGTTATTATTGGCAGCATGCCAGTGTTGGATGACAACTTTGAGAGCTTGTACTTGTACACGGAAAAGCACGTGTGCATGTGTGATAAACAGGTATTGAAAGGGGAAACACAGCTGTCTCTGGAAGCGTTCGCTAACATAGAGCAAGCTCTGGTAAGTCCCGATGGGAGCTTAAAGACACAAGTAGACCAAAAGCTCGCAGAGCATGGCTTGAGCCGTAAAGTCACCGTGGCGTCGCGCAACTTTCTCACTATTCGGCATTTATTGAAAAAGCGCGATCTCATTGCCATCGTGCCAGAAAAAATGGCGTTGGCGGAGGGCTTTTCGGACGATCTCATTACTGTTAAGCCGCCGATCGCCGTTGCGGATTTTGATATTGCCATGCTGTGGCATTCAAGCCGAAACAATGAAGAAAAAGGGATTTGGCTACGCGAATTAGTTTCTTCGACCATCACCTCTCACATATAAAAAAGGGCACCAAAGGGTGCCCAGAATGTTTGTCATTGAGAGTCAGTGTTATACCGCTTGCGAAGCTGGCGCGGCTTCTTTTATACGCTCTTCTTGATTCAATGATTTTTCGTATTGGCTGTACTTCCACCAAGCAAAGCCAAGGAAAATCACGATACCGCCAACGTTGTAGAAAATGATGGTCATGATGTCGGCCCCTGTAGGGAAGGTCGATGCTAAGAAACCAACCGTAAAGATAGCGATCAGTACCGATACGGTAGCGATGCCCATTTTGCGTGAGCCCATTTTGAAATCACGCTCGACGTGATCCAGTTTCAAGCGCAGATTCAGGTACGCCAGCATGATGAACAGTGGTGGGAGCATCGAGGCGGCAGCGGTCATGTTGATCACCGTGTTCATCAGATCTTGAGCGGTGTTAGAACCTAATGTTGGGATGATCATCAATGGAATGACGATAAGGAACTGATACCAAGCTGCGCGAGCTGGTACGCCGTTTTCGTTCAGCTCTACGGTTTTCTTACCAAAAATGCCTTCTGGAATCTCAGAGAAGAAGATTTTCACTGGCGTTGCTGTCCACATCAGTAGAGAGCCAAACATAGCGGTAAAGGATACCAAGCCTACGAAGCGGTTCATCAATACTTCTGGCAAACCAAAGTACGCAGCCAAACCTTCAAATACTTGTACCGAGCCACCCGTGTATTTTAGGGTTTCGCTAGGAACAAACACGTTAATCAAAACAGACGCGACTGAGTAAAGCACACCGATAAAGATACCTGCGATGATGATGACTTTAACAAACGATTTCGAGCCGCCTTTCACATCGTTTACGTAAACCGCGACCGATTCCGCACCGCCTGCCGCCATAAAGATCCATGTAGTAATGCCTAAAAATGCCCAGCTGAAATCAGGGATCATCGCTTCTACAGTAATTGGGTCAGCCGGTTCTACGCCGCCGATCAACGCTGCGCCAGCCAGTAAAATGTACGACATTGTCAGTAGCAGCATGAGGGAGGAGGTCACCGACGTAATTGGCCCCAACATTTTCGCGCCGTTTGTCGATACGTAGGTCGCAAACGCAAACAAAATCATACTGAGCACGGTAGTGGTGAATGGCGTCAGAATGTATTCATAGCCTAAGAACGCGTAAGACGCATAAGCGATAACGCGCGGTAGCAAAGACGTGAAGAAGAATAGGTTAACGAACCAATAAGTGTAGGCAGAGATAAACGCCCAGCGACCGCCGAGTGAGCTTTTTACCCATGCGTAGACACCCGCTTCAGAATCTTTATTCAGAGATACGAATTCTGCGATGATCAAACAGAAAGGGATGAAATAAAAAATGGTCGCCAGAAAGAACATTGGCGCAGAAGCTAGACCGATCTCGATGTTGTTATTGATTACGTTATTAAAGCTAAATACTGCAGCAAAGGTGAGGGACAACAACCCGAATTTGCCTATCGTATTACGTTTGGATTCAGACATGTTCTATCTCCGGTGAATCACGTTGGAATTGTAGGGAGGAAGGGCTTGTAATGCTGTGACCACAGCCCTTCTCTTGTTTTATTTATTTAGGAAGTAGCCATCTTCGATGGTCACTTTGAGCACGACTTTTCTTACGCGGTTGTCTCCGTGGAAGCGGTACGCTTCACTGTTTTCAAAAATCGCCACTTGGCCTTCGCAAAGCTCACGTGTTTCACCCTGACCAGAAAAAAATTCGCGGTCGGTTTCATCACGATAAGCTTGTTCTAGTGTTAACGCGGTTTTATCCGCGAACTCAACGGTTTCTCGGCCTTCGAGGTGGTAATGCACATCGAAGTAACGACGGTTACCGATGAACATTTCGGTTTGTTTCGCGATGCCATCTTCAACCATGTAAACCAGTGAATCGCCAATCGAGTGCATCACGCCATCTTTGATGTTGCCGATGTTGCCGATGTTGCCAATGGCTTCCACACAGCGGTTCCATTTACGACCGTTGCGATATACCTGTTTGAATTGCTCTAAGCTGTCTAACACGATCATGGGTTACGCCTCGTTGACTGATTGAGTATTGGTTTGAGTGAAAAACGCGTTGTCGAAATCATGGTTTGCCATCACTTGTGCGTTGCAATCGCCTGCTTGCAGAGGCATCAGCGTCAAACCGTAACGGAACTCGTCCATGTACACGCGGTAAGAGTCGAGCACTTCGCTGCCCCATGAGTTCGAGCCTAACCCCATCACTTGATGGTCAAGGTTGAGGGTGATGTAGCCACTCTTTTCTAGCTCGATCGTATGTTGCGCTTCATGCAGATTTTGGTTGGTGTAGAACCACGCACTGAAGTTGATTTCTTGCTGAGGTTTCACCAATAACCCTGTGCCATGACGGTTGGTGAGTGAGGCCCAGCGCACGTGTTGGCGGTTGCCGTTGTTTTGCGGGAACGGGTAGTTCTCGAACATGTCCTCGACGGTGCTGTGGTAAACATCAATGAGGTTAGCTTGGCGACTGTCTTGGTAGTTTTCTTCTGGGCCACGACCGTAGTAACTCACTTGGTCAAAGCTGCCGTTAATGCCCAAATCCAAGCCGATGACCGGAATCACGTGAGGGTAGTCGCCGTAACGTTCGCCACTCAGTTCCACGTTCAAATGGCCTTGAGCATTGATTTGATAGCGATAGGTACAACGCATGCCAAAATCAAAGACCGGCGGCGCAATGATGCTGGTGGTCGTAATCAAGACGGAATCATTGGTTGCTTCCACAGCAAGTGTGCGGAAGTGCTCCTGCATGATTTGCAGATGCGCTGGATGCCACAAACCTTCATACTCTTGTTTGTGGTTATCAATCATCGGTTTGAAGAAGTTCAGTCTAGGCTCTGATTGAATGATCTCTTCGCCATTTACGCGCCAAGAAGTCAGCTTGCCGTTTACTTTCGAGAAAGTAAGCGCGAAGTTATGACCTGTGATCACGTGCTCTAGGCGGCTTTCTTCAAGCGCCAAGGGTTGAATATTGTGGTTGACCAGCGCAGGCAACGTCGCGGTGTTTTCTTTCAGTTGGAACTGATACACCGCAATTTCATGGTTGGCTTCGCTGTAAAGCGTGCGACTGTCTTTGCGTACGGTGAAGTTAACAAAGGCTTCGCGCTCATCCAATTCTGGCAAGTCGATGGTCACTTCACGTTCGCTGTTGGCGACCAAAGCTTCGACTTTGAATTGCACGCTACGCAGGGTTTCACCTTCGGCACGCACGTCAGCAATAATGGTGTAATCATCGAGGCTGGTGAACCACAATTTGTTCTCAACGATAAAGCGGTCATGGCAACCTTCAACGGCGCGGATTTTCACCGGTGCAATGACTTGTTTGTATTCTTTGAGACCTGGGCCTGGGGTTTGATCTGGGTAAATCAGACCATCCATGCAGAAGTTGTAGTTGTTTGGGTAGTCGCCGTAATCGCCGCCATATTTGTAGAACTCTTGGCCGTGTTCATCACGCGCTAGAATGCCGTGATCACACCATTCCCAAACGTAGTGACCTTGAATGTGGTCGTGCGCATAGAACACATTTTGATATTCGGTTAAACCACCCGGTCCGTTACCCATCGCGTGGGCGTATTCGCAGATGATGCGTGGCTTCTCGTGTGGGTGCTCGCCAAAGTAATTCATCAGTTGTGCGCGCGAGTACATAGTGGAAATCACATCCACCACTTCAGCATCGCGGTCTTCTTCGTAGTGAACCAAACGGTTGTCATCAAGGGCTTTGGTTGCGGCGTACATGGCGCGGATGTTACAGCCATAACCCGATTCGTTACCGAGTGACCACATGATGATCGAAGGGTGGTTCTTTTGCGCATGAACATGACGCACTGCGCGATCGACAAACACCGCTTCCCAAGCAGGATCATTGGTGATACGGCTCAGGTCGCCAACGTTGGCAAAGCCGTGGGTTTCCACATCGGTTTCTGCCATCACAAACAGGCCGTAAATATCACACAACTCGTAGAAGCGTGGGTCGTTCGGGTAGTGTGCGGTGCGAACTGAGTTGATGTTGTGTTGCTTCATCAAAATCAGATCTTTTTCCACTCGGTCCATGCCCACTGCGCGACCTTTTAGGTGGTCGTTGTCATGACGGTTGACACCATGCAGCATCACGTATTGATTGTTGATGTAAAACAGGCCATCACGCACCTTGATATCACGGAAACCCACGCGTTGTGGGATCACTTCCACTACGTTGCCTTGGTGATCTTTTAAGGTGATGAACAAGTGGTAAAGGTAAGGGTTTTCAGCCGTCCAATGCGTTGGATTCACCATATCAATCGCAAAGCTTGTTGAGTGGTGGTTTTGGATAGTCATTGAATCGCATTGACCACTGGCTACGACAGTGCCTTTGTCATGCAGCGCGTATTCCAGCGTATAGCCTGACGCGATAGCGGTGGAAAGGTTTTCTAATTCGACTTGAGCACTGAGCGTCGCACTTTGGTAATCGTCGGCGAAATCGGTGCGAATGGTGAGATCTTGGACGTGAATCTGCTCTTTGCCCATAAGATAAACATCGCGGAAGATCCCCGCCGTCCACCACATGTCTTGGTCTTCAATGTAAGTGGAATCGGCCCACTGCATCACTCGTACAGAGAGTAAGTTTTCGCCTTGTTGGACGAACTTGGAAATGTCGAATTCCGCTGTGAGTCGGCTGCCTTTACTAAAGCCGACGTACTCGCCGTTTACGTACACTTCAAAGTAGGTTTCCACGCCATCGAACTTGATGATGGTTTGTTGGTTATCCCACTGTGGACCAAGTGTAAATGTGCGTTGATAAGCGCCCGTTGGGTTGTCGGTTGGTACAAACGGGACGTCGATCGGGAATGGGAAGCCTTCATCGGTGTATTGCAGATCGCCGTGGCCTTCCATTTGCCACATGTTTGGGACGGTAATGTGTCCCCAGTCGTTCATTGTTTGTGAGTAAAACTCATCAGGTACCAACATTGGGTTGGTGAAATAACGGAATGTCCATTGGCCGCTGAGCAACATAAAGCGGCGACTCAGTTCACGTTGAAAGGTTTGTGCGCTCTGAACAGAGTCGTAGGAGAAAAAGTACGCACGTGGTGCCATACGATTCTCGTGTAAGTGTTGGAAGTTTTCCCAATTGTTCACGTTTTGATCTCCCCTCGGCTTGGTGCGCTTATGTTGGAGTGCGGATTGGTTTCATCGCGGCTCAACATCAGTGCAAAAACAACGGCCGATGTATTGTGAAAAATGCTTATGAATAATCTGAGAAAGATATTAGTAAAAGTTTTACTAAAATAAATTAGTGAAAACGTTTTACTTTAACTTGGTCACGTTTTAAATGACCAATGTTGAGCAAGATGTGATCAGAGTAAAGGAATGCGTTCTAGATTGTTTTGGAAAGTAAAAACAGTAAAAATTCGGTAGAAAATAAAAGAAGAAATAAAAAAGCACTGAAAATTCAGTGCCTTATTTGAGCAGTTTTGAGGGTGTTTTTATCGAGTTGTGCCGCGTAGCTTGAGCTTGCTTGGAACGTACACTTGAAGGGGCAGTGCGCGTCCGTCACGGTATTTTTCTACTAACAAGTTTACGCCTTGAATCCCCATCATTTCAGAATGAATACGAACGGTAGATAGAGGAGGGAAGGTAAAACGCGCGGTAGGAATGTCGTTCACGCTGATCAGCGCAATATCATCAGGAATGTTTAAACCAAACTCATGCACTGCTCGTAACACACCAATCGCAATGGAGTCCGAAGCAATGAACATCGCTTTTGGGAAATCGCCTTTGGCCAGCATCTCTTTCGCTAAGTCATAACCGGACAAGCTAGAGAAATCGCCACGATAAATGTCGTCTTCAGAAACCACACCTTTTAGACTGCCGTAGTCCACAAACGCATTTTCACGAATGTCTGCGGTGTTGGGCTCGTCTTGTCCACCAATAAAGCCGATGCGCTCGTAGCCTTGTTGTACAAAGAAATCAACCACTTGCTTGCTGATTCTTACAAGGTCGATATCAACGCAATCGTAAGGAATAGTTGGATCTGAAAAGTCAATGTAACAGATGCTATCGGCCAGGCGTTTAGGTAACTTATTGACCACCTTTTGGTCGACTTTCCCGACTAAAAGGACACCCGTAATCTTTTGCGTTTCAACATCAATTTCGCTGTTGTAGCAATTGGTTAGCGTAATGCCGAGTTTGTCGCACTGAGTTTCAATCCCATGACGAATCGACAAGTAGTACGGGTCGTTCACTTCTGCTTCTTGTTTGTAATTGTACAAGGCCAAAAAGTGATGTTTTTGCTTGGCTTCTTTGGTGGCTTTCTTCGAGCTGCTGGTGCGGTACTCCAGCTTTTCTGCGATTTCTAAAATGCGGCGTTTGGTTTCTTCTTTAACGCTCAACGTCGGATCGTCATTCAAAACTCGCGATACGGTTGCAAGTGAGACGCCCGCTTCAGTGGCGATATCTTTTAGTGTTGCCATGTACATTTCCCGTTGGCATTGCTCACAGTCCAAGTGAGAACTCAATAATCTGGCTATTGTAAACAGCTACTTAGGGATGCACAAACTTTTAGTAAAATCGTGCGATCCACGAAAGAGAGCGGTATCTGCTCGACTCATCTTCACTGCTCATCATCTTCTTGGTTTAATTTAACTAAAGTCAGCATCTAAAATACGGCTTTTTTGTAATTTTGTGGAAACGTTTACACAATTTGAATTCGATCACGGATCTGGATCGAGATTGGTTGCTAGACTTTTAGCCAGTTAAGAAATGGGCGTACCGATTCGATGCAATGGCGATTGGCTTTTAGCGCATCAGAGTGAGGTGTGAACAGAAAGCAGCAAACGTGGAGAAGCAAAAAGTGAAAGTTCTTGTCACAGGCGGTATGGGATACATCGGTAGTCACACTTGCGTTCAGATGATTGAAGCGGGAATGGAACCTATCATCGTTGATAACTTGTGTAACGCCAAACTGGAAGTGTTAAACCGTATTGAAGCGCTGACTGGCAAACAGCCTGCGTTCCACCAAGGTGACATCCGTGACGAAGCCTTTTTGGATACGGTATTCGCGCAGCACGACATCCAAGCCGTGATCCACTTTGCTGGCCTCAAAGCAGTTGGCGAATCGGTGGCAAAACCACTTGAGTACTACGACAACAACGTCAATGGCTCATTGGTGTTAGCGCGCAGCATGCGTAAAGCGGGCGTGAAAAGCATCGTATTCAGTTCATCGGCAACGGTTTACGGTGACCCAGAAATAGTGCCGATTACGGAAGATTCGCCAACAGGCGCAGCGATCAACCCATACGGACGCAGCAAATATATGGTGGAGCAGTGCTTAAGCGATCTGTTCCATGCTGAAAACGACTGGAGCATCACCTTACTGCGTTACTTCAACCCAGTTGGCGCGCACCCATCGGGCTGCATGGGGGAAGACCCACAAGGAATTCCCAATAACCTGATGCCATTTATCGCCCAAGTCGCTGTTGGCCGCCGAGAAAAACTCGCGGTATTCGGTAGCGACTATCCAACCCCTGACGGCACTGGCGTACGTGATTACATCCATGTGATGGATCTGGCCGACGGCCATATTGCGGCTTTGAAATCGGTGGGTGAGAAATCGGGTTTGCACATTTACAACTTAGGTACAGGTAAAGGCTCGAGCGTACTTGAGATGGTGGATGCGTTCGCGACCGCTTGCGGTAAACCAGTGCCTTACGAGTTATGCCCGCGTCGTCCTGGGGATATTGCTGAATGTTGGGCAAGCACGGAAAAAGCCGAGCGTGAACTAGGCTGGAAAGCAACACGCACGGTGGCTGAAATGACCGCCGATACGTGGAACTGGCAGTCAAAAAATCCCAATGGCTATTCCCCAGAGTAATTGTAGTCGCCGCGTTGCCATCTGCGCTTCTCACGGTTTTGGGAAGCTGAGTTTGAAGAATTTTAAAGAGTTGAGTAAGTAACATGTCGAATGTCGAATTTAACCCAGTGGATCATCCACACCGCCGTTACAACCCTCTGACTGGGCAATGGATTTTGGTTTCACCTCACCGTGCAAAACGCCCTTGGAGCGGCGCAGATGAAAAGCCCACATTGGATGAGCTACCAAGCTATGACGGTAAATGTTTCCTTTGTCCAACCAACGAACGTATCTCTGGCGATGTCAATCCAGACTACCAAGGCACCTATGTGTTCAATAACGATTTTGCTGCGCTGATGGTGGATTCACCAGATGCACCAGAGTCAAACAACCCGCTATTCAAAACGCAAGGCGTGCGTGGTTTGAGCCGAGTGATTTGCTTCTCGCCAGATCACAGCAAAACCTTACCGGAGCTGCCAGTGGATAAAATTCGTGGCGTGATTGATACATGGAATGAGCAAATTGAAGAGCTCGGCAAAGAGTACGTTTGGGTTCAGGCGTTCGAAAACAAAGGTGAAACCATGGGCTGTTCTCAGCCGCATCCACACGGTCAAATCTGGGCGAACAGCTTCTTACCAAATGAGATCGAGCGCAAAGAGCATAACCTAAAAGCCTACTACCAAGAACACGGCAGCAACTTGCTGGTGGATTACGTACAAGCGGAACTCAAAGACGGTTCACGTATTGTGGTGGAAACCGAACACTGGCTGGCCGTCGTGCCTTACTGGGCCGCGTGGCCGTTCGAAACTATGTTGTTGCCGAAAACGCACATTCGTCGCATGAGCGAACTCAACGATGAGCAACGAGACGATTTAGCGCTAGCGATCAAGAAGCTGACCAGCCGTTACGACAATTTATTCCAATGCTCTTTCCCTTACTCGATGGGCTGGCACTACGCGCCGTTTTTTGACCAAGGCACAGACATCGACCATTGGCAGCTTCATGCACTTTTTTATCCGCCACTACTGCGCAGTGCCACGGTTCGTAAGTTCATGGTGGGCTACGAAATGCTGGCAGAAAGCCAACGTGACCTCACCGCAGAGCAAGCGGCGCAGCGTCTGCGTGATGTGAGTGATGTCCACTACAAAGAATGCTAAGTCTTTAAATTGGACTGATTACGAATAACGGGATAGCGCGACTTTACAGATAGAAAGTGAGGCTCAACGCGCTATCCCACACAAATTACTATTTTAAGAGAACGTCCCTATGTCTGAACTTATCCAAAATGTGAAAGCGTCATTTGAGCAAGTGTTGGGCTACGCACCTAGCCATATTATCCAAGCGCCTGGTCGTGTGAACTTGATTGGTGAGCACACCGATTACAACGATGGTTTTGTCCTACCGTGTGCCATTAACTACCAAACGGTCGTGGCGGCGGCAAAGCGTGAAGACAATATCGTGCGTGTGGTATCGGTCGATTACGGTAACGCAATGGACGAATTCGATATCACGCAAGCCATTACCTTCCAGCAAGACAAAATGTGGGCGAACTACATTCGCGGCGTGGTGAAGTGTCTTCTGGCGCGTGGCTACCAGTTTACTGGGGCGGATATTTCAGTCAGCGGCAACGTACCTCAAGGCGCGGGTTTGAGCTCATCGGCGGCATTGGAAGTGGTGATCGGTCAAACGTTTAAAGTGCTGTTCAATCTAGAAATCAGCCAAGCGGAAATTGCGCTAAACGGCCAGCAAGCTGAGAACGAATTCGTCGGTTGTAACTGCGGCATCATGGACCAAATGATTTCAGCGGAAGGGCGTGAAAATCACGCGATGCTATTGGACTGCCGTAGCCTAGAAACGGAATCGGTTTCCATGCCAGAAGAGATGGCAGTCGTGATCATCAACTCGAATAAAAAACGTGGTTTGGTCGACAGTGAATACAACACTCGTCGTCAGCAATGTGAAGAAGCGGCGCGCATTTTCGGTGTGAAAGCTTTGCGTGATGTGACGATTGAGCAGTTCAACGAGAAAGTCGCTGAGCTGGATGAAATGGTGGCCAAGCGTGCTCGTCACGTCATCACAGAAAATGATCGTACTGTGGAAGCGGCGCAAGCGCTACGAGCACACGACATGAAGCGCATGGGTGAGTTGATGGCCGAGTCTCATGCATCGATGCGCGATGATTTCGAAATCACGGTAAAAGAAATCGATACGCTGGTGGAGATAGTCAAAGAGGTGATCGGCGATCAAGGCGGCGTGCGCATGACTGGCGGTGGCTTTGGTGGCTGCATCGTGGCACTTGTACCGCCAGCACTGGTTGATGACGTGAAAGCGGCAGTTGAAGCGAAGTACCAAGCGGCTACGGGCTTAAAAGAGTCGATTTATGTCTGCCAACCCAAAAATGGTGCTGGCTTGGTTGAAGTGCTGTAAGGAATGATGATGAAAGCCTATTTTCAACAACTAGAACAAGCGATGGCGCAAACGCCGTCGTTTGATGGCCAAACTGCGAATCTGATTCATTTGACCAACGCGAATGGTATGACAGCGTCGTTTATGGATATTGGTGCGACGTGGTTGAGTTGCACATTAGCGGTAAATGGTGAAAACCGTGAAGTGTTGTTGCGCTCACCAAATATGGCTGAACACATGAAGCAAGACGCTTACTTCGGTTCCATTGTTGGCCGCTTTGCTAACCGAATTGCGAAAGGGCAGTTTGAGATAGACGGAGAGAAGTATCAACTTGGTATCAATAACGGTGAAAACTCACTGCACGGTGGGCTGGAAGGGTTTGATAAACGCCGCTGGAAGGTTGAAGAGCAAAATGATCAACAGGTCACTTTTTCACTTCGCTCCCCGGACGGTGACCAAGGCTATCCGGGAAATCTCGATGTGAAGGTGACGTACACGCTCACTGATGAGAATGAATTAGCTATCGCCTATGATGCTAAGACCGACAAAACATCTCCAGTGAATTTAACCAATCACGCCTACTTTAACTTGGCTGGTGAGGCGAGCCGCGCGAAAAGTTTGGATCATACTTTACAGCTTAACGCTGGGTATTACTTGCCAACGGATGCGGGGTTAATTCCTTCCGGTGAACAAAAGCCAGTTTCGGGTACCAGTTTCGACTTCACCGAGCCAAAATCGATTGGCCAAGAATTTCTTGCAGAGCAAGATCAGAAAACTGCTGGTGGCTACGATCACGCCTTTGTCTTCATGCCTGAAGTGACTGATGGCGTGTCTGTCGCTGCGGTTGTAATTGCACCAAAAGAAGATGTGGTGATGAAGGTGAAAACCACCAAACCTGCCATCCAGTTTTATTCAGGGAATTTCTTAGCCGGTACGCCAGGTGCAAGTAAAACTTACGAACGCTATGACGGCCTAGCATTGGAAACGCAATACTTTCCAGACGGGCCAAACAAACCAGAATGGGGACTCAACAATGGGGTGTTGATCTCTGGGGATTGCTATCAGCATCAAACTACTTATCAGTTTGAATTTTAGATAGCACTTCTGCCCTTTGAACTTGCAGCGGCAGCGATGCTGCAACTCCAACGACTTTGGGTGTTATGGTGGGCTTACATGCCCACCTTTTTTGTTTTTGATATGTATTTTTACTAGGAAGTTTAAATCACTTACCTCACTTTCGACACAATACTGTACGGTGGATGATCCCCGTAATTTCCTACTTATTACTCTTCGTTTTACCTTCATTGTTATCGTTTACATTTTTGTTAATTTTAGAGAGTTTTAATTAAATGACATTTCTCTTAATATTTGTGATCTTTAGCTCGTTATAAGGTTTTTAGCGTAATATGTATCAATATGTGTGATTTGAGTTGCATTTCATTTGAGTGGTAACGTTTACACTTTGCGGCGTAAACAAAACTACAGGATGAAACTGATGTCGAATATAGAACATGGTCTAAGCTTTATCGACATAATGGTCTTCGCCATTTATGTCGCAATTATCATTGGGGTCGGACTTTGGGTATCTCGTGATAAAAAAGGCACTCAGAAAAGTACGGAAGATTATTTCTTGGCGGGAAAATCTTTGCCTTGGTGGGCTGTCGGTGCTTCGCTAATTGCTGCAAATATTTCTGCGGAACAATTTATAGGAATGTCTGGTTCAGGCTATTCAATCGGCTTGGCTATCGCATCTTATGAATGGATGTCGGCAATAACATTGATTATTGTTGGTAAGTACTTTCTACCTATTTTCATTGAAAAAGGAATCTATACCATTCCTGAATTTGTTGAAAAACGCTTCAATAAAAAACTAAAAACAATTTTGGCCGTTTTTTGGATTTCCTTGTACATTTTTGTAAACCTAACTTCAGTACTGTATTTAGGTGGTTTGGCTCTCGAAACCATTTTGGGTATTCCGTTGATGTACTCAATTCTAGGTCTTGCTCTGTTTGCGTTGGTGTACTCAATTTACGGTGGTTTATCGGCAGTAGTATGGACCGATGTCATCCAAGTGTTCTTCTTAGTTTTGGGTGGTTTTATGACTACCTACATGGCAGTGAGTTTTATTGGTGGTACGGACGGTTGGTTCGCTGGGTTGTCTAAAATGGTCGATGCCGCTCCAGGCCACTTTGAGATGATCTTGGATCAAAGTAATCCACAATACATGAACCTTCCTGGTATTGCCGTATTAATTGGTGGTCTTTGGGTAGCAAACTTATATTACTGGGGCTTTAACCAGTACATTATTCAAAGAACGCTTGCTGCAAAATCAGTATCGGAAGCTCAGAAAGGTATTGTTTTTGCAGCATTTTTGAAACTTATCGTTCCGTTTCTCGTGGTATTGCCAGGTATTGCCGCTTACGTTATTACTTCGGACCCACAACTAATGGCAAGCCTTGGTGATATTGCAGCAACAAACCTTCCAAGTGCTGCTCATGCGGATAAAGCATACCCTTGGCTAACTCAGTTCTTGCCTGTTGGTGTTAAAGGTGTTGTTTTTGCGGCTCTTGCTGCTGCAATTGTTTCTTCACTAGCATCAATGCTTAACTCAACAGCCACTATCTTCACTATGGATATTTACAAAGAGTATATCTCTCCTGATTCAGGTGACCACAAGTTGGTGAATGTTGGGCGTACTGCTGCTGTGGTGGCACTAATTATTGCCTGCCTAATTGCTCCAATGTTAGGTGGTATTGGCCAAGCATTCCAATACATCCAAGAATATACAGGTTTAGTTAGCCCTGGAATTTTGGCTGTATTCTTACTTGGCTTATTCTGGAAGAAAACAACCAGTAAAGGGGCTATTATTGGTGTAGTAGCATCAATACCATTTGCCTTGTTCTTAAAATTTATGCCACTTTCCATGCCATTTATGGATCAAATGCTATACACATTATTGTTTACAATGGTTGTTATCGCATTTACAAGTTTGAGCACATCAATTAATGATGATGATCCTAAAGGTATTAGTGTTACATCATCGATGTTTGTAACAGATCGAAGCTTTAATATCGCTTCTTACGGCATAATGATTGTTTTGGCAGTGTTATATACATTGTTCTGGTAAAACCATTCTTTATTATACTCCGCTCTTTTTTGAGCGGAGTTTTTCTAATTAAAAGAGTGTCATATGGATTCAACCTTGCTGCCAAATGTCGTTTCTTTTTTTAAAACGATAGAGCCATTTCATTTACTTCCTGACCATGTTCTTGATGCTATCGCTACGAACACAGATATTGTTTATTGGGGAAAGGGAGAGAGCGTCTCCTTAGTTATGCCTGAAGGAAAAAATTTATATATTATTCGATCTGGAGTTATCGAACAGAGATTTCCTAATGGTGAATTAAGAGCTAGATTAGGCGAAAATGATGTATTTGGATTTAATTTAGAACAGGATAAATATAAAGTAAAAACCATTGAAAATTGTTTAATATATAAAATTAATTATGCGTTCTTACTAAAAGAAGTTTCGAATTTTAAAAATGTTGTTAACCAGCTTGCAATCCGTGCAAGTCAACGTCTCACTTCAAGTATTAATGCACAGTATTCACAAGCAGAAAAAAGCCTGTTTTTTAAAAGGGCTAAAGATTTAGCCAATCATAATGTTGTGGTGGTGCATAAAAACCAAAGTATCCAGCAAGTGGCACAAATCATGAGTAAAAAAGGCTGCACTTGTGCCTTGGTTACCAATGACAATGCATTGGTTGGAGTGGTTACCGAGACTGACATGACAAGTAGAGTGGTTGCTGAGGCGTTTAATATCTATAGACCTGTTGAGGATATTATGAACGCTCATCCTCAGAGTGTTGACCAAAATGAGCCCGTGATTTCTGTGTTCAATCTGATGATGAAACACAATATTCGTAACATCCCTGTTCTTGACAAAAATAAACAAGTTTTAGGTTTGATTAGCCCTCAAGAGTTAGTTCAGAGGCATGGCATCCAGGCTGTTTTTTTGATTGAAAAAATCAGTAAGTGTAATAGCTTAGAGTCGCTTTCATTGTTAGTAAAAGAACGTCAGGCAGTGTTTGAGGCGATGATAGAATCGCATTTGCCAGCCAATGTAGTTGGGCAAGTTTTAATGATGATTTATGATGCCTTTACCTGTCGATTGATTAAATTAGCAGAAAGAAACGTGGGTTTACCTCCTTGTAATTATGCTTGGTTAGCGGCGGGTTCGCATGCGAGAGGAGAGGTTCACTTAGGTTCTGATCAAGATAACGCTTTAGTACTTGATGACTCAGCAACAGAAAGTGACCGAATTTATTTTCGACATTTTGCTATGTATATATGTAAAGGATTAGCGGAATGCGGGTACCCTTTGTGTAATGGGCGTTTTATGGCGGCTACACCAACGTGGAATCAGCCATTATTCATCTGGAAGCAGCTCTACAGAAAATGGGCAAACAATCCAGAATACAATATGTTACTAAATCTTAATGTCTTTCTTGAAGTGCGCTTTATTTCCGGGGATAGGTCACTATTTGATGAACTAAATAGTGAACGCGAGCGGTGTACCAAAAATAACCCTCATTTAATCGCAGCCTTAGTTAGAAATTTAATATCACACCGTCCACCACTAGGGATATTCAATAACTTAGTGTTAGAAAACAATGGTCACAACGAGAAATCGCTGAATATTAAAAAGTCTGCGGTTGGTCTGTTGGTCGATATCGCTAGAATTTATGCTCTTCATAAAGGCGGAGGAATGTTGTCAACGGAAGAAAGATTCGATTTTGCGTATGATACAGGATTGATTAATAGCACTTCACATCAAGACTTGATAGGGACTTATCGTTATGTAACGCAATTACGTTACTCACATCAGCTGCAATGCTTACAAGGTGGAAAGCCAGTAACGAATGCTATATTTCCTGAGCATTTTGGCAGCTTTGAAAGACAACACCTCAAAGATGCTTTTCGCATAATACGCGGTTATCAAGACACGTTAAAAATGAAATTTGGCTCTTAGTATGTTTGGCTACTCATTCCAGTCAATTGAACATCTAGAACAGGTGCGCAGAGAACTAGAAAAATCTAGCTTGCCAGATGTATTTAACTCTATAGGAAATACGCCTCTACCTGGCGCTTTATCGGATGCTAGAGAGTTAGACACGTTAGTCTTGGACTTTGAAACGACAGGATTTAATCCTGAAGTAGATAGAGTAATCAGTATTGGATGGGTAGAAATTCGAAACAGCAATATTCGTCTAAATAGTGCACGTCATGTCTTCATTAATCATGCAATTGATATTTGTCATGAGTCAGTCAAAGTTCACCATATTAGGCCTGAAACGTTGCATGTATCGGGGATTTCAGAACAAGCTGCTTTCACTCAGTTGCTGGATGTAATTGCTGGTAAAATTCTTGTTGCACATGGCTGCATTATGGAGCAGAGGTTTTTAGAGCAATACATCAAGGTAAAGTACCAGAATTTGAAGTTGCCATTAATATGGTTAGATACATTAAAAATCGAGCAATATCGCTCCCAACTGAGACCTACTCGGTCTGACTGGCGGTTAAGTTCAATTCGAAAGGAACTCAACCTACCAACATATCAAGCCCATAACGCACTAAATGATGCGATAGCGACTGCCGAACTATATCTAGCACAGATTAATTGCTTGTTTGGCCTTTCATCTGCGCCATTACATGTTTTAGTTAATGCTTCGCGCTAACATTTAACGCATACATCAACAACGCTCGACAGAGTTTCTTCGTACTAAAGTTGGGCTAAAAATAATGGTTTCATCTTCAACTTTTTCGTCACGAGACAGCATCAAAGCCAAACGGGCGGCGCGTTCTGCCATCATCTCGATTGGGTAGCGAATAGTAGTCAAGCTAGGGTGAACAAAGCGGGCGATCAAGCCATCATCGAACCCGACCATAGAAACCTTACTTGGTACGTCAATGCCATTTTGATCTAACGCTGCCAATGCGCCAGCGGCCATGTAGTCGTTGTAGGCCACCACTCCAGTAATCTCCAAAGATTTGGTTAACAGGTTGGTCATCGCAACTTCGCCACCATCACTGTTGGGTTCACCGTATTCGATGTAGCTTTTGGAGAGTTCAATACCATGTTCTTTCAATGCGGCTTGGTAACCTTGCAAGCGTTCATCGGTATCTTCGATATCGTGGGATGAGGCAATGCAAGCGATTTTGCGATGCCCGTGACGAATTAAATATTCTGTCGCGAGGAATGCTCCTTTGCGGTTATCAAGGGAAATACAGCGCTCAGCAAGCTCTGGGATATGACGATTGATAAGCACCATACCTTTTACTTCTTGGGCGTAGCCAATTAGCTCCTCATCAGATAAGCCTTTCGAGTGGATGACTATTGCATCGCAACGGCTGTTGATCAGTAATTCTAGAGCTTGACGTTCATCTTCTGGATTATGGTAACCGTTGCCAATCAAGATATGTTTGCCATTTTCGCGCGCGATATTATCGACGGATTTGACCAGCGTGCCGAAGAAAGGATCGGACACATCACTCACCAACACACCCATGGTATTTGTGCTTTGGCTCACCAGTGCACGAGCTGCGGCATTGGGTCTGTAACCCAATTTGCTCATTGCTTTGGTGACCGACTCTACCGATGATTGACTGGCTTTTGGGGACTTGTTGATCACGCGAGAAACCGTTGCGACCGAAACACCGGCTTCTTTCGCGACATCCTTGATCGTTGCCATATAGAACCTTTAGTGGCTAAAAATTTTGACTGGAAGTATTAAACACCCATTGTGTAATAAGTGCAATTTGATAGGGGATTTGCTTTCGGAAATGAGATCTTTACCACTTGTATTTATTAAGCTTACTGATAGTGTAAACGTTATCTTTTTAGTAAAACTTTACTGAGGTTTTAATTATGGAAACTATCGCTTACTCAGATTTTGCCAAACTGGAAATTCGTACCGGAAAAATCATTGAAGTGGCTCGTCATCAAAATGCAGACAAGCTGTACATTGTGCAAATTGATATTGGTGAAAAAACACTGCAAACCGTAACCAGCCTAGTACCTTATTACACCGAGGAAGAGTTGATGGGCAAACAAGTGGTCGTGTTGTGTAATCTTGCCAAAGCCAAAATGCGCGGTGAAACCTCAGAATGTATGTTGTTGTGCGCAGAAACGGATGATGAATCCGAAAGTGTGTTGCTAACGCCAGAAAGAGCGATGCCGACTGGGGTGAGAATTGTTTAATCAGTTCACTGGTCGCTCTATTGTAAAAACAGCTCTTAGTTTAGAGCTGTTTTTACAGATGGGATTGAGCTACGATTTTTGGGCAATCAGATTATCAATCAACTCATAATGGTGCTCTTGCACGCCTGCAAGGTTGCCGTATTTGGGTTGATGGCGGTCATTTTCTTTTGCGTGTTGCCAGCCAATGGTGTGACGCACAAAATGCTCTGCAAACGCATGAGATACTTCTAAGCAACCTGCTAGCACGGTATCGACATAGCTTTGCATGATTGGGCTTTTTACGCACGGTGGTAATGGCTCGTCTTTTACGTAAACCCAGATGCTATGTTCTTGGTTAAAGTTCGCGTCCGATTCGATTTGATCTGGCTGAATTTGAATACGATGATAACCACGCTCACGGCGATCGAATTCTGCGAGAGCTTCTTCATTCACTTCGAGTAAAACGCCGTTGACCTGCCCATCGCCTTGGTTCACAACCAGAGGAGACAGAGTATAGCTGTCATCAATCTTTCCCCAGTAGCGCACCAGTCCATGAGCAATGACGGGAATGGCTTCTCCCGTTTGTCCGGTTAACTTACGTGACGCAGAATTAATCAAACTGCCATAGCCAAATATGTACATTGTCGTTGCATCCCTTAACTGATGGTTGTGTCTCTCACCGTTTATACCTAACCCTCCTCTGAAGCACAACTTTACCTCTTAAGTATAATCTTAACTCTTAACATGTATTTTTTATGCATGTTTGTGGTAGCATCAATATTGTAGTTGAGTTAACCAGCATCAAGAGACGCTTGAGGGCAAGATAATGCTGAATATCACCGATAAAAAAGTGGAAGAAAAAATCCCCGCATGGCTGCGATTAGGCTTTCGGCCGTTTTTTCTGTTTGGGTCGATTTACGCCATTGTTGCGATCGCGTTGTGGGTGTGGATGTTCCAGAGCGGACAGCCAAACGCATTAACTGTACCGGCATTATGGTGGCACGTTCATGAAATGTTGTTCGGCTTTTCGATGGCGATTGTGGTTGGTTTTGTACTGACTGCGGTACAAAACTGGACTGGCATTAATGGCACCAAGCATTACACGCTTTTAGTCTTATTTGGCTTATGGCTCGCGCCCCGAATATTGCTTTGGACGTCAGCGCCGTTATGGTTAACCAGCAGCATTGAAGCGGTATTTTTGTTGTTTGTTGCCTATGAGGTAGGCATTCGTGTTTATCGAGCCAAAGGTTGGCGTAATCTGTTTTTTGTACCGCTGTTTCTTTTGGCCATTTTTGCGAACTTTGCAAGCTACGCAACAATAAAAGGCATGCCGCCGTTTAGCTCTTCTGCTGTATGGCAGGCGATGTTGTGGTGGTTTACGCTGTTATTGTCGGTCATGGGCGGACGTGTGATTCCATTCTTTACTGCGCGTCGATTTAATTTCGAAAAAGCGCAACCACTGGCTTGGTTAGAATGGTTCGCGAACTTGCCGTTGGTAATGCTATTTGTGCTGAGCTTTTTCCCTGTGACGTTTGCAGAATTAGGCAATCCGTTGATGCTGTTTGCAGGAGTTGCTCAGTTGGTGCGTTTTGTTCGCTGGAAACCTTGGTTAACCCTGAGCGAGCCTTTAGTGTGGTCGCTGCATGCTGCGTATTTGTGTTTGCCACTAAGCTTAATTTTACGAGGTGCTTGGGGAGACGCATTTGCTAGCCATAACCTGATTCACCTGTTTGCGATAGGTGCATTAGGCGGTTTGATTTTGGCGATGATCGCGCGCGTGACGATGGGACATACTGGTCGCATGATCTACAAAGGTCCGAACATGAGCTTTGCGTTTGCGGCGATTACTGCGGCAGCTTTGGTTCGCAGTTTTGCCGTGATATTTGATCCTGCCAATATGATGCTGTGGATTGATATCAGCGGCGGGTTATGGATTGTCGCATTTGGCCTGTTTGTGTGGCGCTTTGGCGTGATGCTTATTACCCCTCGCGTTGATGGTCATCCCGGATAGGGCTCTAATGTGAGTAGAGAAAGAGGAGTCGCGCGCTCCTCTTTTGATTTTTGTTCTTTATAGGATTAGCGCTTATTCGTCTTCGTTGTCCGTTTTATTCGTGAACCCCAAACGTTTGAATAGCCACCACTCTAGAGCAAAGATGACAATTAAAGCGATACAGAACCAGGTGAACGCCATGGCGGATTCCACGCCTGGCATACCGCCAATGTTGATGCCAAGCAAACCTGTTAGGAAGCTGGTTGGCAAGAAAATAGTCGCCACCAAGGTAAATAGATAACTGTTTTTATTAGTTTTCTCGTCACGATGATGTTTGATTTCTTCTTGAAAGAGAGCGACTTCTCCAAGATAAAACTCAAGTGTTTCATTTATGCGCGTAATATTATTGTGGGCGAAGCGATATTGATGGGGCCTTAAAGCCACCAACTCGGACTCTGATTCAACGAGATCACGAATAGCATATTGCTGAGGGCGAATAAAACGTTTGATGGAAATAAGCGCTTTTTGAGTCGCCATATGCTTGTACGTCGATTCATCATTCACATCAAACTGGTTTAACGTCTCTTCAATCGTATCAAGGTAAACGTCTATTTTGCTATTTAATCCTTCAATAATCTGATGAAGTAAACCAGCAAGGCTTTTCGGACCTTTGTGTTCCGCCAAGGCTTGACGAATTTCCATGATGGCACGCGATGGGATCTTACGTGTTGAAATCAGTGCGCCTTGAAAATAGAGAATTCGAATACTGAGCATGTCTTCTGGTGAAGCATCGCCATTCATATTGACGCCTCGTAAAATCAACATGAAGTTCTCGTCATCCAAAGGGTGGAAAGACGGTCGGCTTTCGTCGGCTAACAGGTGATCAACAGTGGCACGTGGTACTTGGTTTTGCTCTAGCCAGCCACGAATATCGGGATGCAGCCGTTCACAATGGTACCAATGTTTGGCTTGAATCTGCTCCGCCGTTGTGGATTGCTGAGTTGCTTCTGGGGTTGAAAAATCCCAATGTTCAATCATAAAACCCATTTTCTTTTCCTTGTCTGAGCCTTTCCCCAAATAACTCGGAAAGAGCCTGTTCTTCCACTGCATTTTTTCCGGGAAGTGCATCAGTGATAACGTTCTGAACCCAGCGCCATGAAGTTATTCAGGGATAATTATTCAAATGAGTATGATTGCATTTAACGCTAAATGTCTATGAATAGTTGCTCTTATTTGTAATCAAGTGAAGCAAGCCAAAGTGTGGTGTAAAAACAGCAAAATAAAAAAGCCTGCAGCGAGGCAGGCTTTCTAGTGGGGTGGAGAGGAGCAGTTAGCCAACTTGAGAAAGATTAACCACTTTCTGCTGTAGCTTTTCTTTTAAATAGTCCGATAAAGCCAGCTTTTCTTCGTCGTTCATGTACAGACCAAGCTTGGTACGACGCCACAAAATGTCTTCATCGGTCATTGCCATTTCATGGTTCATTAAGTAGTCGATCTCACGTTGGTAAACACCGCCGGCTTGCGATGAGAACGCGTGTCCAAGGTCAGCTTCGCTTGCTGTGCCTTCCATTAAGTTCCACGTTTGGGTACCAAATTGTGTCACGTAACGAAGAATCAATGCTTCTGGCGCCCAAGCGTATTTAGCATGAATTTGTTTAGCTAATTGTTCACGACTACAGCTGAAGTTACCACCAGGTAGGGTTTGATTTGCCGTCCAGTCGCTTCCCATCTCTGGTAGGAAAGGAGCCAGCTTTTTCATTGCCGCTTCACCCAGCTTACGGTAGGTCGTCAGCTTACCACCAAAGACAGAAAGCAGAGGTGCATGGTCGTATTCCGCATCGAGTTCTAGCGTGTAGTCTCGTGTGATCGCTTGCGGAGAGTCAGATTCATCGTCACATAAAGGACGAACACCGCTGTATGTCCAAACCACATCTTCGCGAGTCAACTGGTGGACAAAGTGTTGGTTTACGATGTCGATGAGGTAATCGACTTCGTCATCTGAGATTGCCACTTCGCGTGGGTCACCTTTGTATTCCACATCTGTTGTACCAATGATTGAGAACTTATCTAAGTAAGGAATCATAAATACGATGCGGTTGTCTTTGTTTTGAAGAATGTAGGCTTGCGGTTCGTTGTGGATACGAGGAACAACGATGTGCGAGCCTTTGATTAAGCGAATGTTACGAGGAGAGGCTTGCTCTAATCCATCATCAAAGAACTGTTTTACCCAAGGGCCAGCTGCGTTTACTAGTGCTTTTGCTTTGCGTTCGAAACGTTGGTCTGTCATCACGTCATGAATTGTGACATGCCAGATACCACCTTCACGGTGTGCTTTTTCTACGCGGCAGTAGTTACGTACTTCTGCATGGTTTTCACGAGCAGCCAGAACGTTAAGTAATACTAAACGCGCGTCATCAACCCAACAGTCAGAGTATTCGAAACCGGTTTTCATTTCTGGTTTTAGCAAGCCCGATTTCGCTAAGTTGACGGTTTTGCTGCCTGGCAGAGTCGTACGTTTACCCAAGTTATCGTAAAGGAACAGACCACAGCGAATCATCCAAGCTGGACGTAGGAATGGGCGATGAGGCAAACGGAAACGCATTGGTAGGGCAACGTGAGGCGCTTTGCGAAGAATAACTTCACGCTCTGCGAGCGCTTCCGAAACCAAACGAAACTCGTAGTGTTCAAGGTAGCGTAAACCGCCGTGGATCAGTTTAGAACTTGCCGAAGAAGTAGCGGACGCAAAGTCACTTGCTTCGTATAAGCCAACACTCAAACCGCGGCCAGCTGCGTCTGCCGCAATACCAGCCCCGTTAATGCCGCCACCAATTACGATCAAGTCTAAGGTAGTGGATGAGCTAGTAGTGGAAGCATTTTTTTGTATACTCATAAATTTGACCTCTTGGTGAGCGAACGAGCATTTTAGAACATGATCTAATCCTAGCTTAGGTTTCGTTTGTGATCATCTATTATTTTCGTTTGTGAGCGTTTTGTGTGATTTAGGCACAAAAAAACCTCTGCCTAATTAAGACAGAGGTCATTTGAGAGGCAAATTAATGATTGAAACTACTCGTTTTCGAAGTTTGTCTCGTTCGCTTCAACGACTTCAAGTGGAATTGAAGCTTCTTTTAAAATCGACAAGATTTCTTCTGGTGGCTGCTTGTTGGTAAAGATCATGTTGAGCTGAGCGATATTGCCTAGCTTCACCATGGCATTGCGCCCGAACTTGGTGTGGTCGACGGCAAGAAATACACTACGGCTGTTGTCGATGATCGCTTGTTTGACTCTTACTTCGTGGTAATCAAAGTCTAATAGCGAGCCATCAAAGTCGATACCACTGATGCCAAGAATGCCAAAGTCGAGACGGAACTGTTTAACGAAGTCGAGAGTGGCTTCTCCAACAATGCCGCCATCGCGACTTCGAACTTCACCGCCTGCTAAGATGACTTTGATCTCTGGGTTGGGGAAGAGAATGGTTGCCACGTTGATATTGTTGGTAACCACGCGTAGCTGTTTATGGTTTTTATTGAGCGCTCGCGCAACCGCTTCTGGTGTGGTGCCGATATCAATAAATAGGGTCGCGCCATCAGGAATGTGCTTGACCACCTCGTCTGCAATGACATCTTTTTCATTGAAGTTGAGCGCTTTACGCGTGTTGTAAGATGTGTTTTCAGAACTGAGAGGGATGGTTGCACCACCGTGATAACGACGAATTTTGTTGTCGTCGGCGAGTTCATTGAGATCGCGTCGGATGGTTTGTGGGCTGACATTGAATCTTTCTACCAACTCATCCGTGCTGACATAGCCTTGTTTTTTCACCAACTCAACAATCTGTTGGTGTCGAGGTATTTGCTTCACTTACCACTCCCTTGTGCATTGGTAACGGCCAATGCTTCAAATTCGAAGCTCTATTGTGCTCGAATTTGCGCGTTGTGAGAAGTAAGCGAGTTCAGGAATCAGGGGCAAAGCGCAAAAAAGAGCGCACAAATGGCGCTCTTTTTTCGTATGGAGGTGAGATTAATCTTCTTCGTCGTGAAGCTCAGACCAGGTTTGCGCACATTTCACTGCGCGTTTCCAACCCTTGTAACGACGATTGCGCTTTTCTTCATCATCGTGCGGCTCAAAGGTGCGATCAAGCACCGCTTTATTCTGCAACTCGTCAATGCTGTCCCAGTAACCCACGGCAAGGCCTGCAAGGTAGGCTGCACCAAGAGCGGTAACCTCTGTTACCTGAGGGCGGTGTACTTCTGTATTCAATACATCTGATTGGAACTGCATTAGGAAGTTGTTCGCTACCGCACCGCCATCGACGCGAAGATTCGCAAGTTTAATACCTGAGTCGGCTTGCATCGCATCCAGTACGTCACGAGTTTGGTAAGCGATGCCTTCCAAAGTTGCACGGATAATGTGGTTTGAGTTCACACCGCGAGTAAGGCCGACAATCGTGCCACGTGCGTAGGCATCCCAGTATGGTGCGCCTAAACCAGTAAAGGCAGGCACGACATAAACGCCGTTTGAGGTATCCACTTTGGTTGCGAAGTATTCAGAGTCTTCTGCACCGTTTAGGATTTTTAATTCATCACGTAGCCATTGGATAGAAGCACCACCCATGAATACGGCACCTTCAAGTGCATAAGCAGGCTCACCTTTCGGACCACAAGCCAAAGTTGTCAGTAGGCCGTGCGTCGAAGTGACTTTTTCTTGGCCCGTATTCATTAGCAAGAAACAACCCGTGCCGTAAGTGTTTTTCGCCTGACCCGCTTCAACACACATTTGGCCGTAAAGCGCAGCTTGTTGGTCACCAGCAATACCAGAAATAGGAATACGAGTACCACCTTTACCACCAATGTTGGTCTTACCGTAAACTTCCGATGAACGTTTTACTTCTGGCATCATAGATGCTGGGATACCAAGCTCATCTAACATTTTCTGATCCCAACATAGATCGTTGATGTTAAATAGCATTGTACGCGATGCGTTAGTGTAGTCGGTAACGTGAACGCGGCCTTGAGTCATCTTCCAAACTAACCAAGTATCGACGGTACCGAACAACAGCTTGCCTGCTTCTGCGTCTTCGCGCGCGCCTTCAACGTTGTCCAGAATCCATTTCACTTTAGTGCCAGAGAAGTAAGGGTCAAGCACCAAACCTGTGTTGTCACGTACGTAGTTTTCTAGACCACGCGCTTTTAAATCTTCACAGATGTCAGCAGTACGGCGACATTGCCATACGATCGCATTGTAAACGGGTTTGCCTGTTTCTTTATTCCAGACGATGGTGGTTTCACGCTGGTTAGTAATACCGATAGCCGCCAATTGGTCGCTACGGATGCCAGACTTAGCTAGAGCTTCTACCAACGTAGAGCTTTGTGTTGCCCAGATTTCCATTGGGTCATGTTCTACCCAACCTGCCTCTGGATAGATCTGAGTAAATTCGCGCTGTGCGACGCTTACGATGTTCGCGTCATGATCAAGAATTACTGCGCGAGAGCTTGTCGTACCTTGGTCTAGGGCAACAATGTATTTTTGCTCAGTCATGGTAAGAATCCTTTTGTTTCGTTATTTATATTTTAGTAAATGTTCGAGTTGCGTCAGTTTTAAGCTCTAGCTTCTTCTGTTTCTTCTTCCGTCTCACATTGGTTTGGAATTGTACAGCCGTGGCCTTGTTGTGGAAGGTAAGCCGCAATCGCTTTTGGATACAACCAACCACCAAAACACGCACCTGCAATCGGAGCAAGTAAAGGCACGATAAAGTAAGGAATGTCTTTAGCTCCTGTCAGAGCGTAATCCCAGCCTGCGAAGTAAGCGAACAGTTTCGGTCCAAAGTCGCGCGCAGGGTTCATCGCGAAGCCAGTTAGTGGACCAAGAGAACCACCGATCACGGCAATCAAAATACCGATTAACAGCGGGTTCATTGCACCTCGTGCAGCGCCGTTATTTTCATCGCCCAAAGCCAAAATCGCAAACATCAGCACGGCAGTGATAACGAATTCCACAGCAAAAGCGCCAAAGAAAGAGAGGGAAGCATGTGGATAGGTTGAGAAGATACCAGCGGTTGCTAGTGCATCTTGGCTACTGCGGACGAAGTTATGTGCGATTTCGTAGTCGGTGAAAAGGTTGCTGTATAAGCTGTAAACCAACGCAGCAGAGCAGAATGCGCCAAGCATTTGGGCGATGATGTATGGCACCACTTTCGCCTTATCAAAACCATGGAACATAGCGAGTGCGATGGTTACCGCTGGGTTGATGTGCGCGCCTGAAACGCCGGCAGTACAGTAAATAGCGATGGCGACACCTAGGCCCCATACAATACTGATTTCCCATTGTCCAAATGATGCGCCTGTTAGAACTAAGGCTGCGACACAGCCTACGCCGAAGAAGATAAGTAGTCCTGTACCGATAAACTCGGCCAAACATTCTCCGAGCAGAGAGGGGTGTTTGTTCGTTGTCATGTTAAAAGTCCTTTGATCATTTTTGCCTGTCTAGCACGATACTATTGTGCACATATAAACGTTTGCGAAAACAAACGCGCGTTAAAAATGAGCGTTTGAGCATAAAATTGTTAATCAAAGTCTTCGTTTTTGTTAAATGGCGCATCTTTTAATCGAAAAAGAAAACAACGAAAAGAATTTCTTTACTACGAAGTGTGTTTTGGAAGCGCTCAAATTACCGATGTGAAAAAGAATGCACAACTGGTAAGAGGAGTTTTGTGAAGCTGCTACGTGCTTGGGGATTTATTACTCAGATTTTGCGTAGTAATTAACCCTAAAGAGGTAAGGTGAGGTCAAGTACATCAAGGACTAGCGGTGATATAAGAAAATGCGTTGCTATGTTTATATCTCGAGAGGAACTTGTTATCCAAATTAGTGTTAATTATGAAAATGGAGAGGAAAATAAACGCGGTTTATGTCTTGTGTTCGTGAATCACTGTCTAGGTTTGAGTTCAGATAACATTAGTTTTGTTATTTCGTTTGATACTAAGCGCGAACATTTTTCATCTTTTTAGTTATTTAGTGGTTTCGCGTAACAAGGATGGATGTGAAACACCCTTTTTACGGTTAATTTGTGTTCTTATTCGAGCCTTTGTTTCATTGGTTTCGAATTGGAATGCTCAAATGAGAGGTTGAAACATCAGTTTCATATTAACTAATTATGAGTAAAGTTGAACGATGGTCTAATTAATGCGCTCTAATTTACTGTATTTACTTATATTTAATTCATGTGCAACATTTGTCACAGAAATAAAATCCTAACTCAATACAATTCATGAACTTTCGAACGAAGATTTTTTTGTTTCGTTCGCTCCTTTTGTGTTTTTTACCATCGCATACAAAATAATGAGGTTCCTATGTTTGGAATATTCAAACCTAAGGCGCACATTGATCGTCTGTCCCCAGGCAGTATCGATAGCACCTACTCTCGCCTCCGTTGGCAACTCTTTATCGGTATATTTGTTGGTTACGCCGGTTACTATTTGGTTCGTAAAAACTTCAGTTTGGCGATGCCTTATCTTATCGAGCAAGGCTTTAGCCGCGGTGACTTAGGTGTCGCGCTGGCAGCTGTTTCCATTGCATATGGTCTCTCTAAATTTCTAATGGGCAGCGTTTCTGACCGCTCCAACCCTCGCTATTTCCTTAGTGGCGGCCTACTGATGTCTGCATTAGTGATGTTTTGCTTTGGCTTTATGCCATGGGCGACTGGCAGCGTCACTGCGATGTTCATTTTGCTTTTCTTGAACGGTTGGTTCCAAGGCATGGGGTGGCCCGCATGTGGACGAACCATGGTGCACTGGTGGTCACGTAAAGAGCGTGGTGAGATCGTTTCGGTTTGGAACGTGGCACACAACGTGGGTGGCGGTTTGATTGGTCCACTATTTATTCTTGGCCTGTGGGCATTTAACGATGATTGGCGCACTGCATTTTATGTTCCTGCATTTTTCGCCACGTTGGTTGCTGTGTTTGTTTGGATGACGGTTCGCGATACGCCTCAATCTTGTGGTTTGCCACCGATCGAAGAGTATAAAGACGATTATCCTGATGACTATGACAAGTCGCACGAACAAGAAATGACAGCCAAGGAAATCTTCTTTAAGTATGTATTCAACAACAAGCTGCTTTGGTCGATTGCAATTGCAAACGCATTTGTTTACCTAATTCGCTACGGCGTACTGGACTGGGCACCTGTTTATCTAAAAGAAGCGAAGGATTTCTCGGTAGATAAATCGTCATGGGCTTACTTCTTATACGAATGGGCCGGCATTCCAGGCACATTATTGTGTGGTTGGATTTCAGACAAATTGTTCAAAGGTCGTCGTGCACCTGCTGGCATCTTATTTATGGTGTTAGTGACCGTTGCAGTGATGGTTTACTGGTTTAACCCTGCTGGTAACCCAATGGTGGACATGATGGCGCTGATTGCAATTGGCTTCCTAATCTATGGTCCGGTTATGCTGATTGGCTTGTACGCACTTGAACTCGCTCCGAAGAAAGCCGCCGGTACTGCTGCTGGTCTTACTGGTTTATTTGGATACTTAGGTGGTGCGGTGGCTGCAAACGCGATTCTGGGTTACACGGTAGACCACTTTGGCTGGGATGGTGGCTTTATCATCTTAGTGGGTTCTTGTATTACTTCTATTGTGTGTTTGATGTACGCCTTCTTAGGTGAGCGTGCGCACCACGAGCAAAAAGAGCGCGAAAAGGAAGCGCTAGCGTAATATTTATTTAAAGAGGCAGTGGAATACTGCCTCTTCGCTTTATCAAGGAAATAACAATGAAAACAAAGTCAGTATGTCTTACTTTTTTAGCACTTAGCCTCTCAGCTGGTGCGATTGCAAAACCACTTGTAATTGCACACCGTGGCGCATCGGGTTACTTGCCTGAACACACGCTAGAAGCCAAAGCGCTTGCTTACGCAATGAAACCTGACTACATAGAGCAAGATGTGGTAATGACGAAAGACGACCAGTTGGTAGTGTTGCATGACCATTATCTCGATCGTGTAACGGATGTTGCGGAACGTTTTCCTGATCGTGCACGTAAAGACGGTCGCTACTACGCGATTGATTTCACACTGGCGGAAATCAAATCCTTGCGAGTAACTGAAGGCTTTAATATCGATGACAAAGGTAATAAGGTCGCTGGTTATCCGACACGATTCCCAATGTGGAAATCGGATTTTACCGTGCCGACGTTTGCTGAAGAGATTGAGCTAATCCAAGGACTTAACAAGACGTTGGGTTACGATATCGGTATTTACCCAGAAATTAAAGCGCCTTGGTTCCATCGTCATGAAGGTAAGGACATTTCTAAAGCGGTGCTTAAAGTCTTGAAGCAGTACGGTTACGACTCGCAAGACGATAAAGTTTACCTGCAGTGTTTTGATGCGAACGAACTGCAACGCATTAACAGTGAGTTGATGCCCGCAATGGACATGGATTTAAAGCTCGTTCAGCTCATGGCTTACACCGATTGGAACGAAACTATGGTGTACAAAGGCGATACAGCAACGCCATACAGCTATGATTGGATGTTCGAAGCCGACGGCATGAAGAAAGTGGCGAGTTACGCCGAAGGTATTGGACCTTGGAAGCCGATGCTGGTGGATGATAAGTCAACCAAAGACAACATCATCATTAAGCCGTTGATGAAGGCTGCAAAAGACGCTGGCTTGCAAGTGCATCCATACACGTTCCGCGCCGATCCAGGACGCATTCCAGCGTACACGGACAGCTTTGAAGGCATGATGGATGTGTACTACAACCAAGTGAAGGTGGATGGTTTGTTTACTGACTTCCCAGATAAAGCGGTCAGCTTTTTAAATCAGTAACCAGCACTCACGAATTTTGCTTTAAGCTAAAAAATCCCCCAACAGTTTCCTGCTGGGGGATTTTTCTTAACTATTTATTAGTTGTTTTTATGCAGTTCGCTGTTCAGTTCAACCGCGCTCTTGTTTGCAAGACACTCGATTTGACCTGTTACAGAGTTACGACGGAACAGTAGGTCAGAAACACCAGCAAGATCGCGTGCTTTCACCACTTCGACTTCTTGACCGTCAGAATCTAGCATGAGTACTTTAGAGCCAGCGGTCACGTACAGACCTGATTCGATAGTACAACGGTCACCCATTGGGAAGCCAAGACCTGCGTTTGCGCCTAGTAGAGAGTTTTCACCGATAGAAACCACAACTTTGCCGCCGCCAGATAGCGTACCCATGATAGATGCGCCGCCGCCGATGTCAGAGCCGTTACCAACCACTACGCCAGCAGAGATACGACCTTCAACCATGCTCACGCCTGTTGTACCCGCGTTGAAGTTGATGAAGCCTTCGTGCATTACCGTTGTGCCTTCGCCAACGTGTGCGCCAAGACGTACGCGAGAAGTGTCTGCGATACGAACACCAGTTGGTACCACGTAGTCCACCATTTTAGGGAACTTGTCTACGCAATCTACGCTTAGCGTACGGCCAGCTAGGCGAGCTTCGATTTGACGCTCAGCCAGCTCAGGTAGGTCGATTGGGCCTTCGTTAGTCCATGCGATGTTGTGTAGTAGACCGAAGATGCCATCCAGTACTGTGCCGTGTGGCTTAACTAGACGGTTGGAGATAAGTTGAAGTTTTAGGAAGCCTTCAGCAACAGATTGTGGTTGTTCATCCGTAGCTAGGATAACCAGTACAAGCGGCTGTGCTGATTCTGCTGCTTTGGTTGCGAAAGATGCGTTTGCTGCATCGCCGTTTGCTTCGAAAGCCGCCGCAAGTTCTGCGCTTTGTGCAGCAGAGATCTCGATAGCTTGGTTGCCTTGTTCGTAACCTGCTACTGCTGCTAGTGCGTTAACAAGTGCGTCGCTTGGGTTAAGAACTGGGTTTGGAAAAAACGCTTCAATGATTTTGCCATCGCGGTTTTTAGTCGCTGTACCAAAGGCTAGAGAAAAGAAAGCCATAGTTGATCTCCATGTGTTGAGTCTTGTGTCTCGTCTGTTCACTGACAAGAAATAATTAAGTTGTCAGTCATCATAATGAGAGTGCTAGGGAGTTTAAAGAGGGGAAATGGAGAAAGTCCGTAGATGGATACCTTTTGTCTTTTGGGAGATATGTCTGTCTGATGAGAAATGTGGTTGTGAGGTGGTCAATTAGCGGGTGTTTGTTGAAATGAAAGAAGGCGATTTGTCGTATCTGTGCTCGAAAGAAAGGGCGATCTTTCCATGATGATGTGTGCCTTCAGATACAAAAAACGCCACATGATGCGGCGTTTCTTTAACAAATGAGAGGCTTATGCAGCGTCTTCTTGCTTGTCTTCTTCTACAGATTCAAGCTTTTTTGCTTTCTTTGGTGCCGGTTTGCGTTTTGCACCCAGTGCGTAAAGCACTTCTTCTTTGTTTTGAGCGAGGTACATCGCAAGATCTTCTTGCTTACCTTCGTCTTCTAGAAGTTCACTTTTACCTAGCAGCGTGAATAGTTCGTCTGCCATGTCTAGCATTTTATCGTATGCGTCAGCTTCCGCTTTAGAGGTAAAAGTCATTTTCTCTTCTCCATTGCGTTCTACCACGTACTTGACGATTACAGCCATGGTTGGTCCCCTAACTTGGTGTATTGATACTGGCTTTTTATACAGTTTTTGACCAGTTAAGTCTAGTGACAAGCCTAAGAATGAGAGACACGTACAACTAACTGACCAGCATTTAAACTATCTCCGTTTCACTTGGAGGGCGTATTCTCTAGATAAAGATTATTTGGTCGTTCCCAATCTTGGCAAAATTCGATAAACGTTTTGAGCAATGGGCTTTGATATTTCTCTTTATGAACCAGTAACCAGAAGCGACGTTTCATATCTAAAGGCATGTCGAGCAGTTTTACGCGGCCGTCACGAATAGCAGGTTCTGCAGACAAACGTGACAAGCAACCTAAGCCCAGCCCAGCAGATACTGAGTTGATCAACGCTTCGGTGGTATTGAGCTGAAAAGCTTCATGCCAATGTTCCAAGCGCGGCGCGACAACGCGCATAAAGAATTCGCGTGAACCAGACCCCGCCTCTCGCAATATCCATTCGCTGTTTTCTAGCTCGGTTAAGTTTACTGGCCCTTCGTGCGCGGCTGGGGAATCTGGCGCGCAAATCACGCACATTTCATCTTCGCTAAACTGGGTGGACTGCAATTCAGGATGAAGAGTTTTACCCTCAATGAGGGCAATGTCTAACTCGTAATCGGTCAGCATGTCGCAGATTTGTGCAGAGTTAGAAATGAACAGGCTTTGAGAACGATGGTTCGTTTGCTGACGAAATTCGCTAAGCAAATAGGGCGCAACTTGGTTGCCAATGGTGTCGCTGGCACCAATGCGAAGTTGGCCCGATAGCGCTTGGTCACCATCGAAAATGCTCTCGATGTCTTTGGCTCGGTTGAGTAACTCATCCGCCAGTGGCAGTAGCTTTTGACCTTCTTGGTTCAAAATCAGTCGGTTATTAACACGATCAAACAAGTGATGGCCGATCTGCTTTTCTAATTCTGAGAGTGCCATGCTCACAGCGGCTTTTGATAAAAAGAGACTATCAGAAGCTGCTGTGAGCGTTTTGTGTTGCGTGATCGTCGTAAACACTTTCAGTTGTTTAAGAGAAATGTGACTTGCCATACCCCACCGTTAAGTAATTTTGAACGTTTGTTTTAAATAATTAGATATATCGGAACGAAGTGCAAGCGTATTATACGCTCCATCAAGAGTGAGTCTGGTTGAGGTCATCATGATTCAAAGAACAAAAGCAAAAGTAATGGGAGCACCAACTCCGATGGCGGGTTTGGCTCTTGGTATTGCAAGCTTAGGCTGGAGTTGGGAAAACTTCGCCGAATTACATGGCTACGGACAGTGGATTAGTGCGGGTATTGCGAGCGTATTGTTGGTTATATTGGCAACCAAGTTTTTGCTACATAACCATCTATTGAGAGAAGATCTTGCTCATCCGGTTGTGGGCAGCGTGGTTCCGACATTTGCGATGGGCACTATGGTGGTATCGAACTCTCTAGGCCATTTTTACCCATTGGCTGGTGATGTACTTTGGCTGATTGCAGTGGTTCTGCACATCGTGTTCTTGGTGAGCTTTGTTTACCATCGCGCCAAAGATTTTGAATTGCACCACATGGTTCCTAGTTGGTTTGTACCGCCAGTGGGTATCATCGTTGCGGATGTGTCTTTCTCTGGCAACCCGATGTTAGCACCAGTGGCACAAGGTGCATTGATGTTTGGTATGGTGGCGTACGCGATCATGTTGCCGATGATGATTTACCGTTTCATGTTTACCCATGAAATTCCGGATGCAGCGAAACCAACAATGGCAATCATGGCAGCGCCAGCAAGTCTATCATTGGCAGGGTACTTAACGGTCACTGCGACACCATCACCGGTGATCATCGCTATGCTATTTGGTATCGCGGTATTGATGACAGCCATCATTTACCTCGCATTCTTTAAATTGCTTAGACTGCCATTTAGCCCAGGCTATGCGGCGTTCACTTTCCCGATGGTGATCGGTGCGACGGCGCTGTTTAAAATGGCGAATTGGATGGAGTTGCAAGGATTGGCTGCGCACTATGTTCAACAAGTGCGAGGCTTAGCTGGTCTTGAGTTGATTGTGGCAACATTTGTTGTCTCTTATGTGGCTTTACAATACATCAACAACTTATTGATTCAGCCACGCTTGATGCACGCTCATCACGCTTAAATAGCAGAGAGGAAAAAGCCTCTTGGTCTTACAACCAAGAGGCTTTTTTATTTCAATCGGCGTCGATGTTGGACGCTAGCCTTTTTTGTAAAATCGCGACATCTCATCCAGAGAATGACGAATGATATCGACAGGAACTTTCTGTTTTTTCTCGACTTTTAATTGGCGATTCAGTTGCTGAGAGTGCCCGCCAGGATTGACCACAAGCATCAGTTCTTTGCCGACCAATGCATAGTTGTAGTAGCTGCCAGCAATATACCAATCGCGAGGGGCAGAGCTATCAAATAAGTTATGACCAACACTGTATGAACTCGTTGTGCCTTGAACGTCAAACAGCGTATTCATCATGGTTGGCACGACGTCAAAATGGGTCGTGCGGTAATTAATTTGCTCTGGTTGACGATTTGGCATGTACACGTAAAGAGGCACATGCACTTGTACGTCACTGTAGTTACCCGTGTGGCCCCAATAGTTCATCTTATGGTCATTAAACTCTTCACCATGATCAGATGAAATCACCACAATGGTATTGTCTAAGTCGACGTTTTTCAGCACATCGCCAATCAAGCTATCGATGTAGTACAACGAGTTCTTGTATCGATTGTGGTAAAGCGAAGCGTCAAAATCGTTGTTGAGCAAAATGTGGTCAACGCGTTCCCAGTATGGTTTGAATTTCGCAAATTCAGGTTCGGGAAATACTGTGCCGTGGGCGGCATCGTAGAACAGAAAACCAAAGTACGGCTTATCGCTGTCCTGCTTTTGGAACTCGATGAACTTGTCTGTTATCTGCTGATCGCGCTCGACAGCTGTTTCCCCAGTTTGTTTCAAGGTCAAGTCCGACACTTTTTTGAATACCGTGCGAGAAAGTGGCGGGCTGGTGAGCGGTGCCGAGCCAAAAATGCCCATGCGGTAGCCTTCTGCTTGCAGCGTATCCATAAAAACAGGAGAGCGTTGGCTTGCGTAAAAGCTTTCCCAGTAGGTCGCTGGCAAGCTGTAAAACAGGCTGAAAATACCCGCTTGAGTTGAGTTGCCGCCGCTCATATGTTGTGTGAAATTCACCGTTTTTTCGGCGAACTTGCTGACATTTGGCATGACTTCCGGCGTCGCATCACTGTAGCGCCACGCGTCAACCAAGATAAACAAAACATTGGGCTGATTCTCTTTGCTTTGCACTTGAATGGGTGCAAGCGGGTAGTTGAGTGAGCTACGTTCAATATTGGTTAACTCTACGCGGTTCTTCGATGCAATGTTCTCATCCACTAGGTCGTGTTTGTAAATAAATTTACGAGCCGTCAGCGGGTAGTAAAGTGGCCAGTTATTCGAAAACTGACTGACTTCATCGTCGTAAAGCGCGTTTTTGTACGCATGAATCATCTGTGTGCTGACCAATACAGCAAACCAGACGCTGATCAAAACGAACTTAGCTCGGCTTTGTGCCAGTTTATTACTTACCCAAACGGTACAGGCGAGCCCGATCACCAGAACGGCAACTTCACTGACGAAGATAAGCCAACTCATCCACGAAATATCGAAGACATCACCGCCACCTTCGAAAAACATACGGATTAATAGAGCGTTGATGTGAAGTTTGTATTGCTGAAAAACGAGGATATCGACTTTAAACATGATCAATAGACAGATCGCAATAGCGATCACGATGCCTTTGAATGCTCGAGTCGGTAGAAAAGAGAGCAATAAACTCAACAACATAAATGGAAGAGCGATCAAGCCCAGCCAGCCATATTGAGTCGAAACTAAATAGTAACCTTGCAACAAGGTTAGTGGTTCATTCTGATTGTTAGACAACACAAAAGGATAACAAGCGATCGACAGATACACTGCAAAGCAAGCAAAAAAAGCAATCAGCCAAGCGCTGTTGGAAGACAGTTTGCGAAACATACTTTTTGTTTGTTTATAAATTATGGGTAGTGGGAGTATAAAACAGTGTTTTTTATTATGGAATAGTTGCTACGAATGTCACATTTTGTATGGAAGTGTCAGACTTGATTGACATGTGAAAATTAAGAAGATTCATACTCTATTTGAGTGATATATAACCTTTTGTTTTTTCCGAACGCGAGATCACTGCGGGTTTAAATGGGGCTGTGCTAAGCTAGCTAACAGTTTCAATCGGCGCTCGGTATTCCCAATTTGTTTACTGTTTATCATTCCAACCAAGTTGACGTTCTCAAATCACTCCTTGTCGAACTGATTCGAATCAGTCCGCTGGAAAACCCGTTCGAAAAAGAACAAATTCTGGTTCAAAGTCCGGGCATGTCCCAGTGGCTAAAAATGGAATTGGCCAAAGAGTTTGGTGTTGCCGCGAACATTGATTTTCCGCTTCCTGCTACCTTCATTTGGGATATGTTTACGCAGGTGTTGCCAGACGTGCCAAAACGCAGTGCGTTTAACAAAGAAGCGATGACGTGGAAGTTGATGCATCTGCTTCCGGGGCTTCTCAACCAAGAGGTGTTTTCGCCGTTAGCGCAGTACTTCAAAGATGACAGTGACCACTCTAAGCTGTATCAGCTGGCTGAGAAAATTGCCGATATTTTCGATGGTTACTTGGTGTATCGTCCGGAATGGATCGCAAGTTGGGAAGCTGGGCAGAGTGTGCCAGAGCTGGAAGATGAGCATCCGTGGCAGCCGATCCTATGGCAAGCGTTGTACGATCACACTGTGTCATTAGGGCAGTCTCCATATCACCGTGCCAACCTTTATGAGCATTTTATCGACACGTTAGCGAGTTTTAACGGCAATTTTGACCATTTACCCAAGCGTTTGTTTGTTTTTGGCATTTCTTCGTTGCCGCCTCGCTATATGGATGCGCTAAAAGCAATTGGTGAACACATCGACGTGCATCTGATGTTCACCAACCCTTGTCGTTATTACTGGGGTGAAGTTCGAGATCGCAAATATCTGGCTCGTTTGGCGGCGAAACATCGTCAGCATGTTGTGTGGCAGGACGATCACTCGGAAGTGCAAGGTGAAACTGAGCAACTGAAAGGATCACTGGAAGATAATGTGATCGATGAGCTGCACACCGATGTGGTCGGAAACAGTCTGTTGGCATCCATGGGTAAACTCGGGCGCGACAATATGTATCTGTTGTCTCAGCTGGAATCTCATGAAATTGAAGCCTTTGTTGATGTTGAGCGCGACAGTCTGCTCCATCAATTGCAAGCGGATATTCTCAATCTTGAAGAACATCAAGATGACCAACAGATTGAAAACAGTCATCACAAACAAGTGGTTAGCTTGGGTGATAAATCACTGAGCCTACACGCTTGTCACAGCCCGATGCGTGAAGTGGAAGTGCTGCATGATCAACTGTTGGCGATGTTCGATGCTGACCCAACGTTAAAACCGCGCGATATTATCGTGATGGTCGCGGACATCAACGCATACAGCCCTGCGATTCAGGCGGTCTTTGGTAACGCACCGGGTGAGCGTTTTATTCCATATTCGATTTCTGACCGAACTGCCGATCAAGAGAGCCCAATTCTGGCTGCATTTATGCAGTTGGTGAACTTACCCAATACGCGCTGTTTGGCATCAGAACTACTCGAACTTCTGGAAACTCCAGCGATATTAAAGCGTTTTGAACTCAGCGAAGATGATTTCTTACAAGCCAAACAATGGGTTGAGGAATCGGGAATTCGCTGGGGGTTGGATGCCAATACCGGACGCGAATTTGAACTGCCGGAAACCCGTCAAAACACATGGCAATTTGGTATTCAACGAATGTTGCTTGGCTACGCGATGCCAGAATCCGCAGGTTTGTTTGAAACCGAGCAAGGCAGTTTGTCTCCGTACAACGAAGTGCAAGGCATGGGCGCAGAGCTGGCGGGCAAGTTGGCACACTTTATCCAACAAATTAGCACTTATCGAAGCAAACTTTCTCATGTTCAAACTATCGATGGTTGGCGAGAGACTTTGGTTTCACTGCTGGATGACTTCTTCTCAGTTGAGTTAGAAGGCGAAATGGCGCTCAAATCCATTCGCGATACGCTCAGCCAACTCAAAGAGCAATTAGCTGATGCCGCATTTGATGATGCGTTATCGCCGTCGATCATCAGCCAATACCTTCAAAACAAATTATCTGGCACACGAGTCAGCCAGCGCTTCCTTGCTGGTCAAGTGAACTTTTGTACCCTGATGCCGATGCGCTCTATTCCGTTTAGAACCGTTTGTCTACTGGGGATGAATGACGGCGTGTACCCACGCTCCATGCCGCCGGAAGGTTTTGACTTGATGACGGGAAGAACCAAACCGGGCGATCGTTCGCGCCGAGATGATGACCGTTACCTATTCCTCGAAGCGATGTTGTCTGCACAGCAAACGTTGTACATCAGTTATGTTGGCCGTTCAATCCAAGACAACACCGAGCGAGTGCCCTCGGTATTGGTTTCTGAGCTGATGGAATACTGCCACCAAAACTATTGTTTAAGTGGTGATGAAGCGTTGCCCGTTGATGAGTCTGGCGACAACTTGTTAAACGCGTTGGTGAATACCCACGCCATGGTGCCGTTTAGCCCAAGTGCGTTCCAAGGCATGCATGCCAGCTACGCGAAAGAATGGATTCCAGCGGCATTGACTCAAAGTCGTCAATCGCAAGGCTATGTTCGTCGTGATTTTAACCGTGCATTAGACGACTATCTGTTAGGAGCGACGTTCCCACTTGAGCTCGACTTAGTCGAATTGCAACGTTTCTGGCGCTTACCGGTGCAGTATTTTTTCAATCGTCGCTTAAAAGTAATCTTTGAACCGCCACTGCCGGTGATGGAAGACGACGAACCCTTTGTTTTAGGTGGTTTGGAAAGCTATCAAATGCGTGATGAGCTGCTAGAAACCTTGCTTGAAACGACATTGATGCAGCCAGAGAAAAAAGCAGAGGTGCTTAAACACTTTATGAGTCAACAGCGCGCGCAAGGCAAACTTCCGGTGGGAGCGTTTGGTGATATCGAATTTGAAACCAACCGAGTTCAGGCGGAAGAGCTGGTGGATAAACTGGCGTTTTTATCTGGTGCGCCTCAAGACGATTTGGAAATCGACCTGACGTTTGATTCCTTGTTTGAGCGAAATGAAGGCGAAGAGAAAAACGTTCGCCTAACAGGTTGGCTAACTCAATGCTACCAATCCGGTTTGATTCGCTATAGAAGCGGTAAGATTCGCTCGCAGGATTACCTTGCTGCGTGGATCGACCACCTTGCCATGTCGGCGTCGGGTCATGCTAAGAAAACCCACATCATTGGTTACGATCGTAAAGAAGGCGCGCTGCATTTGATCTACCCAGAAATTGCCGATGCGCAGTATGCCAAACAGCTACTGACTGAATTAGTTCGCTTATTCTTCGAAGGCATGACTAAGCCTTTGCCTTATTTCCCGAAAACGGCGTTGGCTTGTGTTGAAGCGGGCTTTAGCCGCGGTCAGTGGGTCGATGACGAAGAGAAATCTTTGAAGAAAATGGCTGACGCATTCAATGATGGCTTCATGAGCCCGGGTGAAGGCAATAATGCGTACATCTCTCGAATTTGGCCTGCTTGGAATGATGAGTTGGCCTCAGAAGTTCGTTTGCTGACAGCATTAGTACTGCAAGGTGCGCGCTTAGCGGTTCAAGACGCTGATGACGTAAAAGCGTAATAAAGACAGTTGGATAAAGAGAAGGAAGAGTAGGGTGGCCGCCAGAAAATCATTATTTTTTGTAGGGCGTTCGCTGTACGGCCACAAGGTCAGAGGGACCATGATACTTTTGTTTAATTCATTTGAGTTGTGTCGCCAAAAAGGTTTGGCTTATCTCGTGGGGCGCATACTAACGGTACGTCTTATGGATAACCGTGAGAAAGATCTCACAAAGCTCTAAATTATCCAACTTGTTAAACATATTAATAGAATTTTTAACTATAGATCACATTTATTAGGTGATACGTCCTAGTAAATAATCCGGAGAGATTCAGCGTTATGGATCAAATGTCAGGTGCAGAGTGTCCTCTACATACGTTAGACCGCACAGAGCAACCTCAACCAACGCCACTAGAACCGATGACGTTTCCTCTGCATGGTGCGAGGTTAATCGAGGCATCAGCAGGTACAGGTAAAACCTTCACTATTGCAGGTTTATATCTGCGTCTTTTGCTTGGTCATGGCAGCGCGGAAACTCGACATTGCGTACCGCTTACGGTCGACCAAATTCTGGTTGTAACCTTTACCGAAGCGGCAACTGCGGAATTGCGCGATCGTATCAGGGCAAGAATCCATGATGCGCGAATCGCGTTTGCGCGTGGACAGAGTTCCGACCCGGTGATCCAACCTTTGCTTAATGAGTTTGACGATCACAAGCAAGCCGCAGAAATTTTATTGCAGGCAGAGCGTCAGATGGACGAGGCGGCGGTCTACACCATTCACGGTTTTTGCCAACGCATGCTAACGCAAAATGCGTTTGAATCTGGCAGCCGATTTAACAACGAGTTTGTGACCGATGAAAGTCACCTAAAAGCGCAAGTTGTAGCCGATTACTGGCGTCGCAATTTCTACCCGTTACCATTTACCTTGGCTGGGGAAATTCGCCAGCTATGGAGCTCTCCATCTGCGTTGTTGTCTGACATCAGCAATTACTTAACCGGTGCGCCGTTAAGCCTTTCTGTTCCTGCAATGAAAGGCAGTTTGGCTGATCTTCATACTGAAAATCTGAAAAAAATTGATGAATTAAAAGCACAGTGGCGAGAAAGCCAAGATGACTTCTTCACGCTGATTTCAGATTCAGATATTAACAAACGCAGCTACACCAAAAAGTCTCTGCCGACGTGGTTGGAGGCGGTGAATGCTTGGGCGGCAACGGAAACCACAGGTTACGATTATCCAGACAAGCTGGAGAAATTCGCGCAAAACGTCTTGTTGGAAAAAACACCGAAAGGCAGTGCGCCGCAGCATGCGGTATTTGAAGCCATTGAAACATTTCTTGCCAATCCAATCAGCTTAAAAGCGCCACTGCTTGCTCATGCGATTGAGCATTGTCGTGTGATGCTGGCCAACGCGAAAAATCAAAAACAGTGGCTCTCTTTCGATGATTTGCTGACGCAACTTTCTGCTTCTATCGATACGGACGAAAGCGAGCTTTTAGCGGCGCGTATTCGTACTTTGTACCCTGTCGCAATGATTGACGAGTTCCAAGATACTGACCCGCTTCAATACAGTATTTTCAGCCGTATTTATCTGAACAACCCGGAATGTGGTTTGTTTATGATCGGGGACCCCAAGCAGGCGATTTATGGCTTTCGTGGCGCAGACATTTTCACTTATATCAAAGCGCGTAACCAAGTAAGTGCCCACTATACGTTAGGAACCAACTGGCGTTCTAGCGCAGATATGGTGCAGGCGGTAAACCAAGTATTTGCTTTGCCAGACAGTCCATTTATCTACGATTCGGATATTCCGTTCTTACCCGTTAAGTACAGTCCCAATGCCGAAAAACGCATTTGGACTATGGGTGGCCAAAAGCAACCAGCGCTGACTTATTGGTTGCAAGAAGCGGACGATAAACCGCTACCAAAAGGCGAGTATTTGACTCGAATGGCAGAGGCGACCGCAAGCCAAATCCAAACCATTTTGACGCAGGCTCAACAGGGGCAAGCGTGTCTGGTGAATGGCGAAAAACAGAAAGCGGTTCAAGCGGGCGATATTGCGGTGTTGGTTCGAACAGGTAGTGAAGGTCGAATGATCAAACAAGCGTTGGCTGATCAAGGCATTGCCAGCGTGTACCTGTCTAACCGAGACAGTGTGTTTACCAGTTCGGTGGCGCAGGATTTACAGCGTTTGCTGCAAGCGGTGCTGACGCCAGAAAATGACCGTGCGCTGCGTGCAAGTCTTGCCTCTGAGCTATTTGCCCTCGATGCAGCAAGTTTAGATGCGCTTAATAACGATGAAGTGGTGTGGGAAAATGCCGTAAACGAATTCAAAGAATATCGCAAACTTTGGGTTCAGCGTGGTGTGCTGCCGATGTTACGCGCGGTGATCAGCAAACGCCATATTGCCGAGCGATTACTAGAAGAAGGTGCGAGTTCACAGGGTGAGAATGGTGAGCGAGTACTTACCGATTTAATGCACATCGGTGAACTGCTTCAACAAGCCAGTAATGAACTGGATAGCGACCACGGTCTGCTGCGTTGGCTCGCTCAGTCCATCAGTGATGCGGAACACGGTTTGGGCGGCAGTGATGACCAAATCCAACGTTTAGAATCGGAACGTAACTTAGTGCAGATCGTGACTATTCACAAATCAAAAGGCTTGGAGTATGACCTCGTATTTCTGCCGTTTGTGTTCAGCTATCGAGAAGCCAGCGAAGCCAAATATTACGATGCAGCCAATGACCGCACGGTACTGGATATCACTGGCAACGATGCGTCCATGAAGCAAGCGGATAAAGAGCGTTTGGCGGAAGACTTACGCTTGATATACGTGGCGTTAACGCGTGCTGTGTATGCGTGTTTTATCGGTGCCTCACCTTTACGCAATGGCCGTTCGACCAAAGAGCCAACCGGCGTACACCGCAGTGCGATTGGCTATTTGATTCAAAATGGTCAAGAAGGTGGCATTAACGATTTGCATCAAGGTTTAACAAAGCAACAAGACGAGCTTGATTGTGTCGTTGTGGCCGATCCGCCGCAGCAACTCGAAGACAAGTACGTAGCGCCACAAGAAGAAATACACGATCTTAGCGCGAAAGAGCTGCAAAACCCTATCGATAGAAACTGGCGCATCACCAGTTATTCTGGCTTGGTCAAGCAAGGCTCTCATCACGCCGAGCATGATGCCACGATTGAGATTACGGGTTTTGATATCGACTCATCTGAAGAGCAAGACGAAGCGGATTTGGTGGAGCCAGAGCGTTCGATTTTTACCTTCCCTCGCGGTGCGCGTCCGGGGACGTTCCTGCACAGCCTGTTTGAGGAAATTGAATTTACTCAGCCAGCCACGACGGAAGAGAATACACAAATCATCCTTGGTTTGATGGAAAGCGAACAGCTCGATGAAGAGTGGTTGCCCATTTTACAGCAATTGATTGATACCGTACTCGCAACGCCGTTGGATGGTAAGTCTTTGCTGCTGAATCAAAAAGCACCGTCGCAACGCTTGGTGGAGATGGAATTTTTGTTGCCGATCGAAGTTTTGTCTGCGCCGGCGTTAAACCGAGTCATTCAACGTCACGATCCGTTGTCGTCGAAAGCGGGGGATTTAGGTTTCCAAACCGTTCAAGGCATGCTCAAAGGTTTTATCGACTTGGTGTTTGAACATCAAGGTAAATACTACGTGCTTGACTGGAAATCGAATCATCTTGGCGACGATGTGACGCACTATCATGGTGAGGCTCTGAAATCGGCCATGGCGGATCACCGCTACGATTTGCAGTATCAGATTTATGCGTTAGCACTGCATCGTTTCCTACGTAGCCGATTGGCCAATTATGATTATGAACAGCACTTCGGTGGCGTGTATTACTTGTTCTTGCGCGGCATGGATGGGCAGAGTGACCACGGTATTTTTGCCGCGAAACCAACCTTAGACTTCTTACAAGAGATGGATCGTTTGATTGATGGTCAAGCACTTGAAACGCGCTCAACTCAAGCCGGGCAGATGGAGCTACTTTAATGACGACAAATCACAATCTTCATTCTGACCAAGATAGCCTGCTGGTAGTGTTGGAACGCTTGGCGCACAAAGGTGCTATTCGACAGCTCGACTACCAATTTGCCTGCTTTATTGATTCTCAAACGCATGATGAACAGTCGGACAGTCAAGCATTGGCGTTTATCGCGGGTGTTGTCAGTAGTGAGCTTGGTAAAGGACATATCTGTCTGTCTCTGTTCGATGCACAAGGGCAATCTACGGATTTAGCCAGTAAGCTAGGGCTGTTTGGTGAGTCGGCATTGGCGCTCAACACACAGTTGCAAGGCATAGACTGGATTGAAGTATTACAAAACTCCAGCGTGGTTGGCGCGCAAGGAGAAGCCTTACCGCTGATGTTCGATGGCGAGCGTCTGTATCTGCACCGCTATTGGTATTATGAAGTGACATTGGCGGAAAAGCTCAATCAGCTGGGCGCCGCAGTTAACTTGCAACCACAAGAGTTTGCGCGATTATCCGCGTTGCTCAACCATTTGTTTGCACGCCAATACCATTTTCTGTTTAACGCGTTGGGCAAAGCAGTAGAAGCGGGAAGCAGCAACCAAGTGTTGCGTCAACAATTGGTGTGTGACCACCTTGATGTGGTCGCAAGCGAATCGTTGGATTGGCACGCCATTGATTCCGTGCTCAGCAATGCGCGCAAGGTTCAAGATTTGCAAACACTGGATGAACTCGTACCACTCTCGGCTTGCGTGAACTGGCAAAAAGTCGCGGCGGCAGTTGCGTTAACCCGTCGATTTGCTGTGATTTCTGGTGGTCCAGGCACGGGTAAAACGACGACAGTAACCAAATTGCTTGCCGCTTTGATTGAACAGGCGACGCACGAGAAAAACCTGACCATTAAGCTGGTGGCCCCGACGGGGAAAGCGGCGGCGCGATTAACCGAGTCCATTGGTAAAGCGGTGCAAGAGCTGCCAGTTTCTCCGGAGCTAAAAGTCAAAATTCCGACTGAATCGAGCACCTTGCATCGGTTGCTGGGCGCGATTCCAAATAGCGCAGAATTTCGTCACAACAAGCAAAATCCACTGCATTTGGATATTTTAGTTATCGACGAAGCGTCGATGGTCGATTTACCAATGATGTACAAAGTGGTTGATGCCTTACCGAAACATGCGCGGCTGATTTTGCTAGGTGATAAAGATCAACTTGCTTCAGTTGAAGCAGGGGCCGTGTTGGGTGATATCTGTTCGTTCCATGCATTGGGTTATGGAAAAGAGCAGGCGTCAGCCATTGCAAAACTGACGGGTTTCGATACTTTAGCCCATACGGGTAACAGTGCATCTAGCATTGCCGATAGTTTATGTATGCTGCAAAAGAGTTACCGATTTGACGCTCGCTCAGGCATTGGTCAGTTGGCAAAAGCGGTTAACTCCGGTTCTGCTGCGAGCGTAGATAACGTCTGGTCGCGTGACTTTTCCGATATCGAACATTTCGCACTAAGTAGTCAACATTACAACCAAATGATGCAGACGTTGGTACAGGAATACGGTCGTTATCTCAAACGCATTGGACAACAGGAAACCGATCCTAAAACCGGAGAGCCAGAGTCGCTAACGCACAAAGCCAAAGCGGTGTTAGATACCTTCAACCAATGCCGACTGCTGTGCGCGATCCGTGAAGGTGACTTTGGTGTTGCTGGGCTAAACCAGCGCATCGAGAAAGCGCTCGCGGCGCGCAAGTTAATTCAGGTTCAGGATGAAATTTGGTATCACGGCAGACCTGTCATGGTTACGCGTAATGATCATGGTCTAGGTTTGTATAACGGTGATATCGGTATTTGCATGCTCGATGACAGTGAAGAAGAACCGCGTTTGAAAGTCTTTTTCGAGTTACCTGACGGCAGTGTGAAATCGGCCTTGCCAAGCCGAGTGCCTGAACATGAAACGGCTTACGCCATGACCATCCATAAATCGCAAGGCAGTGAATTTGATTACACCCTGATGATTTTGCCACCAGACTTTAGCCCGATATTAACTCGTGAGTTGATTTACACAGGCATTACCCGCGCGAAAAAGCGTTTAGCTCTTTACGCCGAACTCAACGTTCTGAAGCGAGGCATTAAGGTGAAAACGGCTCGCGCGAGTGGATTAGTACAGCGGCTTACGAATTAATTTTTACTTGTGATTGTGACATTTTTGAAGATGATTCTTTGTGGCGGGTCTTATATCCGCCATTTCGTTTTCATGAAAAAATGGATTGCTATTGAGTAATATTCTTCCTTAAAGGTATATTTCTCCTTTCTCATTCGCATATCAAAGGCAACTGAATATGAGTTTGCTCGACTCGTCTTTTCTAACCTTCTTTATCGCCGGAGGAGGCGCGTTTTTATGGTTCGTTATTATCGGAGCAATTTTTATATTTTTTATACCACCAAAGGTGAAGCGGTTTGCTTTTAATCCGAAACATTATTCAGAAGTAGAGTTAGCTTTAGTCTCAGGTTTTCACTTTGGTGCTTTAATTCATGGTGTAGGCTTAGTTGTGGCGGTCGCTTTACCAACTTTGGCGAAGAGAAGGGGCTTTGCTGATGTTCATCAAGTTTGCTCCGGTCTATTCATCGGACTTTGCCGTATTTATATAAGCGTTTTATTGCTGCTAGCTATGATCACTTTAGCCTCAATGGTGGTTTGGATGTCTATTACTTGAGAGCTGGAATAGAAGGTCGGTGAAGTTTGCAGTTATTAGAAGTTTCTTTTATTACATTTTTTGTTGCAGGTGCTTTGTTAGTTTTTTGGTACCTGATAGTAGGTATTTTGCTTATTGTTATCACGCCGCAAAAAGTAAAGCACTATGCGTATACTAGTGAGCACTATACAGAAGTTGAGCTTGCTTTAGTTTCTGGATTTCACGTTGGGGCCTTAATACATGGATTAGCTCTTGTTGCCGCAGTTGCATTTCCTAAGTTGGCCAAAAAAAGAAAGCTAACAGATATTCGTAGAGTTTGCCCAAAGTGGTTCATAAATATTGGGGTAGTGTACTGGACTATTTTAATCTTTACCGTAGTCACTATTTTTGCATCTTTGTTGGCTATGATTTTGTTTTGAATTGATTACGTACATAAAAGAAGACCGAGCTTATGGCTCGGTCTTCTTTTATGCATGTTTTGCGAACGCGTTGGTAAAAGACACGCTGCGTATTTTGTATTGCTGTTGATAAGCAAGAATAAAATCTCGGATAGCGTCATTTACGGGGAAAACACAGTGGACGTCTAGGCCTTCCAAAAACTGATTGTCAGCCATATCCCAGAAGCTTTGAAGCGAATTACAAATGATTGTTCTCATAACAGTGCTCGTCTCGGCTTATTTAAAGTCAGATTAACAACTGTCCTTGGTGTGCAATACGGAGCTAACTAGTTTTTCAATTGCCCAGTATTTTAGGGTGAAGGCTACATTTCATCACCTAGATCCATTCGTATTGGTTAAAAACCAATCACTAGCGAGCAGAGTATAGCCAACCAAATGTATATTTAAAAGATAAAATTGAAACGAAAATCAAGCAATGGTTTGCGTATTTCTAAGTTGGTGTTTATATGATGACTCGCTAGCTCGAAGCAGGATTTATGTGAGGCCTTATTCCAAAACAAACTTGATGTGTGGGATTGAGCGTCAATGAGCTGAATCCCGCACCTTGAGGTGTTGGTATAGCGGAACCTTAAATTTCTCTTCCTGATTTAAGGTTAAGCTACAAATCTAGCGCTAAGATTTTTGACTTACGCTGGAAGTTATATAGCCCTTGTTTGGCTCCGGGCAAATAGTCGACACTGACTTCGTAAAAACCTTGCTCTCTGAACCAATGCAGACTGTGTGTTGTGAGGACAAAAATCTGATCAATGGTTTCGGATTTAGAACGATGTTTCATGTAGTTGAGCAGTAACAAACCTCGGTTTCCATCACGATAGTCAGGGTGAATCGCTACGCAAGCCATCTCAGCTTTACGCTCTTCTGGGTATGGATAAAGGGCAGCACAGCCAATAATCAAGCCGTCTTTCTCGATGATGGTAAATTTTCCAATCTCTTGCTCAAGCTGCTCTCGAGAGCGCCTAACGAGTACACCTTGTTCTTCTAAAGGACGAATGAGGTCTAAGATACCGCCAATATCGTCAATATTGGCTTGCCTCACTTGTTCAGCGCTCGCCATAACAACTTGGGTTCCGATGCCGTCGAAAGAGAACAACTCCTGAATTAAGGCGCCATCTACTTTATAACTGATCAAGTGGCTACGAGGTACTCCGGCACGGCAAGCGGCAATAGACCCTTTAAGAAAGCGCAGTGTCCCAGTGTTGTAATCTAGGTCAGGAGACGTATTTTCAGAAAGCGTTTTGATGACATGCTCCGCCTCAATTGGTAGCAACTCGGCGACAGCATTACCGTTGTCATCAATGACACCTTGTTCTGAACAGAAACCAATCAGCTTATCCGCACCCAGCTTTATCGCTAGTTGGGTGGCGACTTCTTCCGATAATAAATTGAAGCACTCGCCAGTCACAGAGCTCGCAATGGGGCCAAGTAGCACAATAGAGCCTTGGTCGAGCGTGCGATTAATCGCGTCGGTGTCAATGCGGCGAATGCGTCCACTATGGCAATAGTCCACACCATCATCAACGCCGAGTGGCTGAGCAATGATGTAGTTTCCGCTAACGACATTGAGCTGGGTGCCTGCCATCGGAGTGTTGTTGAGGCTCATTGATAGGCGCGCAGTAATCGCAAGTTGAAGTTGTCCGGCAGCTTGCATAACAACAGATAAAGCCGATTCATCCGTAATGCGGATATTTTTGTGGTAAGGCGTAGTGAGGTCTTGTTTTTCTAGCAGCTGATTAATTTGAGGACGTGCACCATACACCACCACGACTTTGATTCCTAGGCTATGCATGAGTGCGATATCATTAATAATATTGCCAAAATTTTTGTGTGCGACGGCTTCTCCGCCCAGCATGATCACCATGGTTTTTCCGCGGTGAGCATTGACATAAGGTGTTGATTGACGGAATCCTTTTACGAGAGCAGTACTACGAATTTTCACTACAGCCATCCCTTTGTTTAATTATGTCAAAATAATGCCTTTTTATTCACTTGGTGGCAAGGTGAAATTTTGGAATAAAGCACAAACATATTGAGGTAGGTTCTTGGTCCCGTTGAAGGGGAGAGTTACAATGAGCGCGTCTTTTCTCAATACGTGAACCTCATGTCTTCTGCTGTAAATAAGAATGCTGCGATCACTGCTTCAAATCTGTCAAAAACGTCATCTAAATCAATGCTTCGTAAGTGGCTAGAGCGTTCTCTTATGCTTACAGCGATAGTTGGAACCGTTGTCGTGTGCATGCTGTATAGTGATTTGATTACTCGAACCATTAATCCGCCTATTCCTAAATCGACTATTTATGGCCGCTGGGTTGAGCAAGATGTTGCGCCTTATGCTCGTGAAGAATTTGTGTTGAGTGAGCGCGGTGTTACTGTAAATGGTTCTACAGTGGCTACCAGTTTTGAATTCGATGGGGATTCGTTTTCGTATCGAGTGGGTTCAAATGAGCGGCACTTCAATTTTGTGGGTAAGCAGCATGCAGAAATGAAGCTGGATGCCAATGCACATTATCTACCTGTATTCCGTTTAGAGGGGCGTGCAAGGATTGCGGTAAGATAGTCGTTTTTATCTTTGTCTGTTAAGCAGAGATCTCTTGCGTCTGTGAGTCACATGGATGATCAAAATTTCATCTCTCAATCAGTAAATCTTACTTTCAAACATAATCCGGACAATTCCGTAATTCTTCCGCTGCTATCATGTTGCATTAACTGAATGAATTCACAACGAGTAAACGGATTGGCTTAGCGTTGAAACATTTTGTCGTTGCTTTTCAATTGCACCGTATGCATTTGTTTGCCATCCTTTTGCTATTCTCTTTTACGGAAAAGACACGTGTTAAAAAAACTCCTTCCTATTATCTCTTTGAGCCTACTCTTTGGCTGTGCTCAACAAAATGATCGTGCTCAGCAATATCTTGATGGTGAGTTTCCTCAGATCCTCAATCAAGTGGATGTGGTTGAGTCTAACAAACCACGCGATTTTACTGAATTTAACAAGCAAGCTGAGCAAGTGGTGATAAAGTCACCATCCATGGCGAAGATGTACCAACCGCTATATCAACGATTAAGTGAGTGGGCGCAACAGAGCGGAGATACCAGCGCGTTGAGTGCGTTTGGCATTCAAGCCGCGCAATTGGGTGGTGGTGATAAAAAAGGTAATGTGTTGTTTACCGGATACTTTTCTCCCGTGATGGAACTGCGTCATACACCAAACGACATTTTTAAGTACCCAGTTTATGGCAAGCCAAACTGCTCATCAGATTGTCCGACTCGCGCGGAGATCTACAATGGAGCACTAGATGGACAAGGTTTGGTGCTAGGTTACGCGCCTAATCGTATCGACCCATTTATGATGGAAGTGCAAGGCAGTGGCTACGTGCATTTTGAAGATGATGATACGTTGGAGTACTTTGCGTACGCGGGTAAAAACAATAAAGCTTACGTCAGCATTGGCCGCATTTTGATTGAACGTGGTGAAGTCCCGCGTGAAAAAATGTCCCTCAAAGCAATCAAAGAGTGGGTGATGGACAACGACGATGCGACAGTGCGCGAGTTGTTGGAGCAAAACCCTTCTTACGTTTTCTTTGCGCCAAAAGCAGAAGCGCCAGTAACAGGCTCGGCTGGTATTCCGTTGTTGCCAATGGCCGCCGTCGCGGGTGACCGTTCTATCTTACCAATGGGTACGCCAATCTTGGCGGAAGTGCCACTGCTGAATGCCGATGGTACGTGGAGCGGCGCTCACCAACTTCGCATGCTGATCGTGTTAGACACAGGTGGTGCGGTAAAACAAAACCATTTGGATCTGTATCATGGCATTGGTGCGAGAGCAGGGACAGAAGCTGGGCACTACAAGCATTTTGGTCGAGTGTGGAAACTTGGGCTCGAAAACTCACCAACTCAAGCGCCTTGGGCTTTACCGCCAGAAAAGCTACAATAGCTCCCCAAGAAAGAGGAACCCCCTCTTATCTAGACATTTCATCAAAGAGTGCGTATAAATCGCACTCTTTGTTTTTCTATCGATCATCTGGACTTCAATATGCGTGAACTCGATACCCTTGCATCTGACAGCTACAACCAACGCTTTGGCGGCACACGTCGTCTTTACGGCAATAGTGAAGTGGACATTCTTCGCGCTGCACACGTTTGTGTGATTGGTATTGGTGGTGTAGGTTCATGGGCGGTGGAAGCGCTGGCTCGTACGGGGATCGGTGAGCTGACTCTGATTGATATGGACGATGTTTGTGTCACGAACATTAACCGCCAAATTCATGCGATGACGGGTACTGTTGGTCAAAGCAAAATTGAAGTGATGGCCGAGCGCATCAAGTTGATCAACCCGGAGTGTAAAGTTAATCTGATTGATGATTTCATTACGCCAGACAATCAACATGAGTACTTAAGTAAAGAGTTTGATTACGTGTTGGATGCGATTGACAGCGTAAAAGCGAAGGCGTCTTTGTTGGCGTATTGCCGCAGCAACAAGATCAAAGTGATCACCACGGGTGGCGCTGGTGGTCAGGTCGATCCAACGCAGATCATGGTCGCTGATTTAACGAAAACGATTCAAGATCCTTTAGCTAAGAAAATCAAAGAGACTTTACGTCGTCATCATAACTTCCCTAAGAATCCGGCTCGTAAGTTTGGTATTGATTGCGTGTTTTCAACCGAGCAGCTGAAGTATCCTCAAGCAGACGGTTCAGTGTGTGGTGTGAAGTCGACAGCGGAAGGTCCAAAACGTATGGATTGCGCTAGCGGTTTTGGTGCGGCGACTGTCGTAACTGCAACGTTTGGCTTTGTCGCGGTATCGCGAATCGTTGAGAAGTTGATTTCAAAATATAAGAAGTAAACTAGAAGAAGAGCGCATCATGACAGATTTTCCCGTTTCTCCATTTGGTACAGATATCACCAGCGAAGACATTGTAGCGACTATGCAGCAATTTAAAGGCTGGGAAGATCGTTACCGTCAGGTTATTCAGTGGGGTAAAAAGCTGCCACAAATGCCAGAAGAGCTGAAATCAGAACAAGTTACCGTTTCGGGTTGTGAAAGCTTGGTGTGGTTAGTGAGCCAAGAGCAAGATGGCGTTTGGCATTTTTGTGCGGACTCCGATGCGCGTATCGTCCGTGGGTTGATTGCCTTGGTAATGGCAGCTTATGACGGTAAAACGGCCGATCAAATTCAAGCATTTGATATTGATGCTTATTTTGATCAACTGGGGCTTGTCTCCCATTTAAGCCCGTCACGTGGTAATGGCTTGAAAGCTATTGTAGAGCAGATTAAGCAAACCGCCGTGTAACGAGTCATTTTCCCAATTCTTAAAAAACGCCGAATAGCCTAGCTGTTTGGCGTTTTTTGTATCTGAGTTGAGATATTTTTTGCATATGGATAAAAAGTATGCAAATGGTCGACTATTTTAGCGTTAATTAACCATTCTATTGATCCTGGTTCATTATATTGCCCACTTGGTTTTTATAAACTCAATTGTATTTAAAATTTGTCTATATTAGATAATAGACATATGCCCCATTCGCTCCTATTCCCCAATGTGGAAACACACTTGGAAGCGATTGGGTTACTTAGATACAAATGCTAGGAACCTCCCTATATGCAATTCACCTTGGAACATGCGCAGGACGTGTTATCCGGAATGCCAGACCCCACTTTTATTCTGAGTGAAGATGGTATCTATATTGATGTTTTTGGAGGAACAGACAAAAAAGCCTATCACGATGGAAGTAATTTGATAGGTGAGACGCTGCACAGCGTACTTGAGAAAGATAAAGCTGACTGGTTTATCGAACAGATAAATCGGTCACTGAAACAAGACAGTATTGTGACGATCGAGTACAAGATGTGCGCCGACAGCATTCAGGGAATAGATGCTAACAGTGGGCCAAGAGGCGACCTATACTACGAAGGCAAGATCTGCCCACTCGCTATAAAATACCGAGGTCGTCGCGTTGTCCTTATTCTTACACGCAACATCTCCAATCGCCACCGAGTTGAAACCCTTCTTCGCCATCAAAGCCAAATTGATGCTCTTACCAACATCTACAATCGACGTGTCTTTTTCGAAAAGCTCACAGAAGAAGTTATTAAATCCCAAGCTCCGGATTATCACTCCGCGTTGTTATTATTTGATTTGGATTTTTTTAAAGTCATCAATGATAAACGTGGTCATGATGCGGGGGATTATGTCTTAGAGACGTTAGCTGATTTGGTTTCTCACTTACTCGTCAAAGACGAAATTTTTGCAAGAGTCGGAGGGGAGGAGTTTGCGATTATTTTGCCAGAAACTTCTCTGTCGGCGGCGAAAGAGGTAGGAGAGGAAGTACGTTCCCACATTCAAAATTGTCAGTTCGAATTTGAAAAGATTGAAATTCCGGTCACGGTGAGTGTAGGCGTGGTGGAAATAGGCAGAAATGAAACCACCAAACGTTTGTATGCGCATGCAGATAGAGCGCTTTATGCTGCGAAAAGAAATGGCAGAAATTGCGTGGCGACTCTGGATAGGCAGATGGAGTAACCTTGTTGGTTACTCCAAATCAAACCGTTGGCGTTATAGTATGTCGACGGCTTTTTCTACGGCGGCGATGAGTCTATCCACATCTTCAGCCGTGTTATAAATACCAAAAGAAACGCGTACCGTGCCTTTAACGTTTAGCGCATCCATCAATGGGTGAGCGCAGTGGTGTCCTGCTCGTACCGCAATGCCTTGTTGATCGAGCAGCGTCGCCATGTCTTGGTGATGAACGCCGTCCATGACGAACGTCAGTACAGAGGCATTCGGTTGATAGCCTAGAATATGGATGTCATCCAACGCGCTTAGTGCTTGGTAGGCTTTATCCTGAATCGCATGGAGATGATCCTCTACTTCGTGATGGTCAAAACCTTGGTACCACTCAATGGCTTTCGCTAGAGCAATCGCGCCCGCAACGTTTGGTGTGCCCGCTTCAAATTTACCAGGAAGTGCAGAAAACGTCGTTTTCTCGAACGAAACGCGTTCAACCATTTTACCACCGCCGTGCCATGGTGGCATGGCTTCCAAAAGTTCAAGCTTGCCGTATAAAACGCCAATACCTGCTGGCGCATAAAGTTTGTGACCTGAGAAAACGTAAAAATCGATATCTGATACCGATAAATCAAGCTGCTCATGGACGATGCCTTGAGCGCCATCAATCACAACAACCGCGCCAACGCTGTGCGCTAGTTCAGTGATTTGTTCGATAGGTTGTCGTGTGCCCGTGACGTTGGTGATTTGCGCACAAGCAACAATTTTACAGCGGTCAGACAGAAGCGCCTCAAATGCACTGATGTCGAACTGGCAATCTGATGTCATTGGAACTTTTATGACTTTGGCGCCCGTTTGCTCTGCCACGATTTGCCAAGGCACGATGTTAGCGTGGTGCTCCATCTCGCTAATCAAGATCTCATCACCCGGTTGTAACGTGCTGCGGGCGTAAGTCTGAGCAATTAAGTTCAGTGCTTCGGTTGCGCCCCGTGTCCAAATGATCTCTTTAGAGCTGTTTGCACCAATAAAGTTTGCCACTCGTTCTCGTGCCGCTTCAAATTGGCTGGTGGCATTAGCCGTTAAACTATGACTGCCACGGTGAACATTGGCATTTTGCGCACTGTAGTAATGACTGATGACATCAATCACACATTGCGGTTTTTGCGTTGTCGCTGCGCTATCTAGATACACTAAGGGCGTATCGTTGACGGATTGATTTAGAGCGGGAAATTGCTCACGTACAGCATTTACGTCAAACATTATTCTTCACCAAGCTTATGGTAATGCAGAGTAGGCAGAGGGATCATTGGTTCAGCAACTGACCATGCGTGTTTTTTACCTGAGAGTTGAATGATTACTTCCATTGCGAACTCTAAAGCAGTGCCCGGACCTTGACTGGTGATCAGGTTGTGGTTGATATCAAAGGTCACGCGTTTGCTGCGCCACTTCTCTTCCGGGATATGTGACTGAAAGCTCGGGTGACAGGTCATCAGTGATTGTGGGAAAAGATCATGGTGTTGCAATACCAACGCTGGTGCTGCGCAGATAGCAGCGACCAATTTTCCCTCGTAGATGTGCTGCTTAAGGATTTCTATCATCACCGTGCTATCACGAAAAATTTCTGCACCACCAACACCACCAGAAAGCGCTATGGCGTCAAACTCATCATCAGCGATATCGACCAGCTTACAATCGGCTGTTAGTGTGACTCCGCGAGAAGCTTTCATCGTCAATGAGCCATCAAAAGCAGCACTCGCTACTGTAACGTCATAACCCGCGCGAACCATCATGTCGATAACGGTGACGGCTTCCATTTCTTCGGTGCCCGGAGCGATTGGCACTAAGATTTTCTTACTCATTGTTCTGTCCAGCTTTGTTCTATTTGTTTGATGCGTTGGTAAAGTTTTAAATTCTCAGGCGTATTGATGTGATGTTTCTCGGCAGCCTTTAACAAGTATCCGGTTATAAAATCAATTTCCGTTCGACGCTGATGGAATACGTCTTGTCTCATTGAAGAATAGTTCTCAGCTGTGGCGTTCACCACTTGCATTACCGTATCGAAAAGAGAGCGAAACTCGATAGCAATACCTTCTTTACTCATTACTTCAACCAGTTCTTGAGTGATGCTTTCGAGTTGTATCTTAAACTCGGGCTGCGCAAGTTCACCATTCTTACACTGGAGAATCGCAGTCAGTGGGTTAATCGCGCAGTTGATCGCTAACTTAGTCCATAACGCAGATTGGATGTGTTGATTCCAAATGGCCTCTGGAAGAGCATGATGCATAACATCTTGCAGAAAAGCGCACTGCATTCCTTTGTCATTATAACCACCCACTTGCGTTGTTCCGTGACCGGTATGCAGTACGTGTTGGTTATCTGGTTTGTATGCGCCGTGCGTCGTTGTGGCGAGCACGATCGGATTGTTTGGCAGAGCCTTCTCCACGCCAGAGGCGGTACCCATACCATTGTGCATCAGCATGATAATCGTGTTTGCGTTGATATGAGGCAGTAAAGGCTGGATGGCGTCTTCCATTTGCCAAGCTTTTACCGTGATCAAAACGAGATCTGCTTTATTTACGGAGGAAATATCTTGATTGCTGAATACGATTGCGGGTGTGTCATCCAACTGAAGTGATTGTTGTCTCTCTGAACTTCTTCCCCACAATGAAACATTGTGTCCGGCAAGCTGAAATTTTGTTGCCCAGAGTGAGCCCACCGCACCTGGACCGAGGATAAGGATATTCACCAAACGCTCTCATTAAAAAGGTTTGCTGCAAGGATAATGAGGGAAAAAAGGAAAGCAAATAAAAATGGCGCCGAAAGGCGCCATTTTTGAGCAAACTTAGTGGTTCAATTAGAACTTGTAAGTTACAGCTAGGTAGTGGCCAAAGCCAGTTGACTTAAACCCATCAGTATCTTTGATACCGTACACGTCTTTGTAGCCTTTTAGACCGTAACCCACTGCGAAGCGGTCTGAGTGCCAGTAGATACCGTTGAACATTGCACCACCGTTTGACGCGGTTGAACCAAATTTGTTACCTGCATCATCATCCATACCGAATTGGTAATCGATGTAGCCTTGGTAAGAAATGAATGAACCGTTCTCGAAGAAGTAGAATGGTTTGAACCAGTTAGTCGAGATTTGGAAACCGTTCCAATCCTTTTTATTGCCGTCGTAAGTGCCGTATAGGTTAACACCAACTTTACCAAACCAAGGAACCATTACGTCAGAACCTAGACCGATTTTTTGAGAGTTAACACCAGAGTTACCACCCCACTCGATTAGAGTTGCAACGTATAGTTCTTGAACCGGACCGAAAGATAGGTCTTTACCAGTTACCGCATCTAGAGACATACGTGGAGCGAATTTCATAAAGATCTTCTCTGCGCCAGCTTTGTCGCTACCTGGATCAGAAGTTAGGTTAAATACATCAACGTAGCCGTAAAGGTCGAAGATACCAGAGCGGCCGCCGAATTCCATTTCTAGGTAGTCGTGTGAAGACTCACCTGGAAGTTCGTCAAATGCACCCATTAGGTTAAATTGCATCCACTTGTAATCGTTTTTGTGGATATCGCCGTCAGAGTAATCTGCCGCCATAACTGGAGCTGAACTAGCCGCTAGAAGGCTAAGAGCTAAAAGTGATTTACGCATAAGGGGACTCTCTATGTTTGTAATGATTCAGAACACGCAATCTGTGCTGCGCTTTCCAATTGGCGGGAATAATAGCGATAAAAATCCCAAATGAAAGTGATAAAGGGTGCAAAATTGAACGTTTTTGGTGAGTTGCGTCACGAAATTGTCTTTATTTACGGAACTTTTTATTTGTTGCATTTAATTGCAATAAATATGTGATTTGGATCGTTTGCGTAAGCGGTTTTATGACTTTTTAAGCCAGTCGATTAACCAACATAAATCGTTAGTGATCGGAGTGATAAGGGATTCGTATGTATCGGTGAATCAAAGAGGACGTTTGAATGAAAGAAGTCATGTTATTCCCACTCACTTCAGTTGTACTCCCTGAAGGTAAAATGAACCTGCGCATTTTTGAGCCACGATATAAGCGAATGGTAAAGGAATGCAGCCTACAAAATGTGGGTTTTGGAGTTTGCTTAGTAGGTAGTGAAGGTGACCCTAAAGACGTGGGAAATGTTTCATCTATCGGAACTTTGGTCAGGATCGTTGATTTTGAAACACTCAGTGATGGTCTTCTTGGTATTACAGTCGCTGGTGAGAAACGCTTTGTTGTCAAACGAGTTCGTGCAGATGCGGACGGCTTACGCCATGCAGAGGTCGAATGGTTAGAAAATTGGCAACATCCAGACAACTCACCAGATTTCTTCTATTTAAGCAAGCAGTTATCCCATGTTTATGAAGAGTTTCCTCAACTTGGAAATCTCTACCAGCATCGTTTTTACGATGACTCAGCTTGGGTGACCCAGCGCTGGCTTGAATTACTTCCTTTAGACTGCAATCTGTTCGAACAGCTCGTTGGCGCAGAGAACTGCATTCCTGCGTTGCAATTTCTGACAGAAGCCATAGAAGCCCCGACTAACAAAGAGGCAAGGATATGAAAGGATTTAGCAGAGCTGCGCTAACTATGGTGGCGGCATTAGGACTGGCGGCGTGTGGCTCCGACAGCGACACCATTGAGTATTCCAATTTGCAAGCAGTACATGCGTCTTCTGATGCGCCGCTTGCAAATGTGTGGATAAACGATAAATCATCATTGACAGGTGTTGATTATGGTATGGGTTCTGGTTACATGAAGTTACGTGAGGGTATGAACTCAATTCAAGTTGATGTTCAACTTCCAGGCGATGAAACCGCGACTGTAATACCTAAAACAGAATTAGATCTCGATTCAGACCTCAATTACAACGTGTTCGTTGTTGGTGATGCCGATGGTTCGCCAAACCCAGTAGAACCTTTAGTTGTGACTCGCAGCGCCGATTCAATGGCTGATGCCAATAGTCTAGATGTTCAAGTTGTTCATGCAGCGTCTGGCGTTCCTGCCGTTGATCTCTACGTCACTGAGCCCGGGGCTGATCTTGCTAGCGCGACACCGCTTATGAATCTTGCATATAAAGCATCTACAGACGTATTGAACATCCCCGCTGGTGAGTACCAAGTTCGACTTGCTGTTGGGGATAGCGTTGCTTTTGACTCGGGCACAATATCTCTTGCTGCTAATTCAAACTTGACGATTGCCGCTATCAGTACCGGAGATTCAAATAGCACGTCACCAGTTAAGTTGTTGGTATTGGATGGTTCAGGATCTTCTATAATCGAGGATATGGGCAGCCAAGCTGAAGTAAGAGTTGGACATCTTGTTGATGGAGCGCCAATCGTCGATGTCAACGTTAACGGGGCGGCCTTCGGTCCTCTTGCCGACTTAGCGTTCAAAGAGATTCGTGGTTATTTGGATCTCGATGCTGGCGCTTACGATATTGACGTTTACGTGGATGGCACAACAACCAATCCTATTATCGATGTTGACGGATTAATGGTTGCGGGCGGAATGGATTACAGTGTTTACGCAGTCGGTGTTGTGAGCCCAGCGATTGATATCGAACCTCTAGTTGTTGAAGACATGAGACGTGCAGTGGCAACTAGCGCGACGCTGAATGTGACACACGCGGCGGCGAATCCCGTAGCGGAAATGGTGGATATTTATCTCACTACAAGCGCTGGAATAGATGGAAGTGATCCAACTATTGCTAATTTTGCGTACAAAGATAGCGTTCAGGGATTATATGTCGCTGAAGGTACCTATTATTTAACCGTGACAGTGGCAGGCGATCCAAGTACGGTTGCTGTTGATTCAGCAACAGTCAATGTGATGAATGGTGTTGTGTATCAGGTGGTTGCCATTGATGATGGGAACAACGGTGGCTTCAACTTGTTGGTTGATGACGTTACCGATTAGGACGAATGGGAGGAGATGACTCCTCCCTAAAATTAAGGCCGATTATGATGAGTGATAGCCCAAAAAAACTGGGGCGCAGTGATTGGAACGATTACATGGACAAAGTGAAGGCTCGAGATAAAGACGCGTTCGCTTTTGTATTCCGTTTTTACGCACCCAAGCTGAAGCAATTCGCTTACAAACATGTTGGTAATGAGCAAGTTGCTATGGAGATGGTGCAAGAGACCATGGCGACAGTTTGGCAGAAAGCGCACCTCTATGATGGGGAAAAGAGCGCGTTATCGACTTGGATATACACCATAATCCGAAACCTATGCTTTGACCTGTTGAGAAAGCAGAAAGGTAAGGAGTTACACATTCATTCTGATGACATTTGGCCGTCAGAATATTATCCACCAGATCTTGTTGATCACTATTCACCAGAGCAAGACATGTTGAAAGAACAGGTGGTTAAATTTTTAGATATTTTACCGAAAAATCAGAGAGACGTTTTACAAGCGGTGTATCTTGAAGAGCTACCTCATCAGCAGGTCGCTGAATTATTTGATATACCCCTCGGTACCGTAAAATCCAGGCTGAGGCTTGCAGTAGAAAAGCTAAGGCATTCAATGCATACGGAGCAACTATGAACAAACACCCAGATAACAGCTTGTTAGAAGCATACGCTTCGGGAAGCATTGATGCAGTTTCTGGTCTTGTGGTCGCAACCCATTTAGAAACATGCACCAAGTGCCGAGCTTGTGTGAACCAAGTTGAAGCCAGCCAAGCGAATATCGTGAGCGACATCCCCTCTGAATATGTCCCTGAATTCGACGATATGTTCAATGATATTATCAATGCGGAGCCAGCGACAGATAACATCGTTATCCGAGATCCTGCCGCAGTGAATGTTGCAGGAAAGAGCTTTGAGCTTCCCAAAACCTTAGCGCGTTTCTCTGACCTCGTAGGGTCATGGAGAAGTTACGGAGGCAAGGTTTTCAGTGCTCAGATTGATCTAGGGGAAGATGCTCGTGTTAGCTTAATGTACATCGGAGAAGATGTGCAAATCCCTCAACATACGCACAAAGGCTTAGAATCTACATTGATCCTACATGGTGGGTTTAGTGATGAGGACGGCCAATATGAAGAGGGCGACTTGATGATTCGAGACGCGTCAGTGAAGCACAGCCCTTACACTAAGGCCGGAGAAGATTGCTTGTGTTTAACCGTACTGACTGAGCCGATGATCTTTACTCAAGGTGTGGCACGTATATTTAATATGTTTGGCAAAGGGCTATACCCATAGACCTCTTATCTTATATCTCGCAAAACAAAAACCACCGAATTCGGTGGTTTTTTGATGCGCATCTTAGTGCTTGTGACGTGCTTTTTCCAATAGAGCATCAAAGTAATGTCGTAGCGAGTACAACATAATCAAGCTTGGCACGACCATAACAGCGGTAAGCACAAAGAACGTGCTCCAGTCATTGAGGTAGTCCACCAGTTCTCCACTGAAAGAAGCAAGAGTCGTTCGTCCGAAGTTGCCCAAAGAGGCAAGCAACGCATACTGAGTTGCCGAGAATGCTTGTCCGGTTAGAATCGTCAAAAATGAAACAAAAGCGACAGTTGAGAAAGCAGTCGTAAAGTTATCGACAATTATGGTTGCTAAGTATAGGTGCTCATTTGGGCCTACCGATGCAATCCAAGCAAACATCAAGTTGCTGGCAGACATAGCAATACCACCGATCATTAATCCACGTACAATACCAAACCTGACGTTGAACATGCTTCCGACAAAGGTAAAGAAGATAGTGGCTCCCCATCCGATCAGTTTGGAGTAATAACCAATTTGTTCGTTACTAAAACCAATATCTTTATAGAACGCGATCGACATCCTGCCTAAAAACGCTTCGCCAATTTTGAATAGGAAAACGAACAGCAAAAGAGTAATCGCGACACGGACGCCATTGCGATTAAAGAAGTCAAGGAAAGGTTCTACAACAGTCACAGTAAACCAAGCCACGACTTTTGAACCAACCACTTCTTTGTGGCGTTGTTCAGCGGCAGACTGAAGTTGTTCGCGTTGAGTCTTAGGCTCTCCGACTAAAATCGTAAAGACCATTAGAATACCGACTATCACCGCCATCCCGTAATACACGCCATTCCAACCGACACTATCAGCATTAACAAACGCTAAATAACCTGGTAATGAATAACCTGTCCACCAGCCAATAACTGCCATTGCAGAAGCTTGTGGCAGCTTAGATTCTTCTGATTTTGGGAAAGTATCAATACGAAAAGCATCAATCGCAATGTCTTGTGTGGCTGATGCGGTTGCAATACACAAGGCGAGTAGAGACGCAAACACCAAGTTCTCTGCTGGATTCACGCCCGCAATAAATACCGTCGCGACGAGTACAATACTTTGACAGAAGAAAATCCAGCTACGCCTTTGTCCAAGTAGTCGATAGAGCACTGGTAGCTTCACCCGGTCTACGAGCGGCGCCCAGAGAAAGTTAATTGCATAAACCGCAAAGACACTACCAAAGTAGCCTATTGCGGATAGGGTCAAACCAGCGTCTTTTAGCCAGCCAGACATATTTGAACCGATAAGTACCCACGGAAAGCCGCTAGAGCAGCCCAACATGAAAACCCACATGAGTCGTTTATCGAGGTAACTTTTTACCGTTTCCAACCAAGTGATGGAAGGTAATGAAGACATAAATCAATCCAATAAAATGAAGCCGTTGAAAGAGAAAGCCCTTCGATTATTCAAAGGGCTTATCGTTTTGGCTATTTAAGTAGTGTTGCTTTAGTGATGACGATTTGAGTCTCGGGAACATCACGCATACCGCGAGTCGTCTTAGTTGGCTGTTTTGCCATTTTTTGGATAATGTCGAATCCTTCCGTGACCTCGCCAAATACCGCATAACCCGGTGGACGAGCGCCGTAGTTTAGAAAATCATTGTCGACTAAATTGATAAAAAACTGACGAGTAGCAGAGTCAGGCGCGTTGGTGCGCGCCATTGCAATCGTCGCACGGTCGTTATTTAAACCGTTATTACCCTCGTTTTTGATTGGAGCGTAAGTCTTCACCATTTGCATATCTTGGTTAAAGCCACCACCTTGCGCCATAAAGCCTGGAATAACGCGGTGAAAAATAGTGCCTTCATAGCTACCGTCTTCTACATATTTTAGGAAGTTCGCTACCGTAATCGGCGCTTTCTCTTCATTCAGTTCGACAGTAAATGAACCTAACGTTGTTTCAAACGCCACTTTTGGTCCAGCCCAAACGCTGCAGCTGAGTAGCGCGAGAGAAAGAATTGCCTTGCGTAACATTAGAAACGCTCCTGCATGTATTGACGAAGCTCAGGATCATTGGCAATTTCTTTAAGTGTTAATGTCACTACATCATTCAGTGTTTGCTCAATGTCGGCATCAGACGCACTCAATGTGCCAGAACGCTTCGCAGTGCCTGTGTAAGTTTTGACCAGTTTACCTTCTGGTGTTTCTGCGGTGATTTCAAGCACGACTTTCGCATCCATCTCATTTTCCATCACCGAATGTTTTACGTTAACTAATGCTTCTTGAACGTTTAATTCAATTGCATTGTTGCTGTTTAGATCGGCATGGAAGCCTTGAGATGAAAACTGCTTCTCTAATGCTTCTTCTAACGCAATACGTAAATTCTGTTTAGCATGAAGAGGAAGAATGTTCGAACGGCCGTTATCCACCAACGCCACGTACTGCGCTGCACGTACATCTTTGCTGGTCAAACTGTAAGTCTTGCCTTGAACAATTGGATTGGTGCTCAGTGTGCTTTCTGGCATCAAATTCAGCTGAGGCTGTTGAGGCGCTGAACACGCAGCAAGCAACGCAACCGAAGCCGCAAGTACCAATTTTCTCATTTTATTATTCCTTTTAACTATTTTGCTAAAGCTTATTTTGCGCTTAATTTAGCAGGATTTTTTGTGGCCTGTAAAATCACAAACTTATTGTTGGAAGCGATAAGTTTCACATTCTTATCGCCAAACAGCCGTTTTAGTTTTGCGTCGTAACCAAGATGACGATTTCCAATCACCAGTAACTTACCACCTTCACTTAATACTTGCTTTGCATCACAGAACATTTGCCAAGCAATATGATCGGTGATTGCCTGCTGTTGGTGAAAGGGTGGGTTACACATAATCATAGAGCAGCTGTTGTGTTTAAAACCGTCCAAACAATTGTTTGCAACACACTGTATGTCTCTATCTTCACCAAGGTTATCTAGCAGGTTCTGCTTCGCGGACTCAAGCGCCATAAAGCTTTCATCAACACATGTTAATCGAGCATTCGGATTCAGCTGACCAAACTTCACAGACAGAACACCATTACCGCAACCGAGATCGATAACATTATCTATCAATGGGTCTTGAGGTAGGTGCTGCAGCATAAAACGCGCACCTAAATCTAAGCTTTCTCCTGAATAGACATTTGGCATGTTCTTGAGTTCGATATCTTCGCCATCAACGCGCCAAGTAGTGAAAGGGCTCACTTCAATTGTTGGTTCAACCGTTGCTTGAGCAAATACCAATCGGTGCTTTTTCCATGCCAGAGATGTTTTTGTCTCACCCAAGTATTTTTCAAACAGTTTTAGCGTTGAAGTATGAATGTCTTTCGCTTTATTAACTGCAATGATGGGGCAGGATGCAGGCAGTGCTTTTCTTAACTGACTGAGTATCCAAACGAGGTGACGGTTACTTTTTGGCAGTTGCAGCAATACGAGATCAGTATTGGAAGGTACGGGGTCCATCGTGGTTGCAAACGCTACCTTATTGCACTGGTTTTGCTCAAGGTTCTGCTGCACACCTTTATGAGAAATGAAAGAATCACTCATTAGCGTCACATGGTGCTTTTCTGAAAACCAGCAGGAGAGGGCACCAAAGCTGTCATTAATCACGAGGATGTTTTGATTGTCTGGCAAAGCAAGTTCTTCAACATGATTAATAAGATACTCATCACCGGCATCCCACGCTTGTAGAGTTTCATTGCTGCGTTTTGGGAAACGATGAAGTGTTAAGCTTCGCTCGTGAATATTCAGTTCGGTTTTCATAGCTAAATGTAAGTTGATTTAGAAATTAAGTGTTATTGTCGCAAATGATGACGTGTCGAGATACAAAAAGCTGTCAAATTTTACGTGTTCAGTGGTGGTCGCTCTCTAGGCATGTTCATAGCGTCAAGCGCTTTGAAATCAGTTGAACGTAAAATGCATCAATAATGAGAGTGATGTTTGAGTGATACACGTCTGCTTTACTTAGGTATATACTTATGGAATTCGCATCAATGAGGAACGAATATGATCCAAGAAATCATAGAGAAGAAACTACACAGTGAGCTGCAACCAAGCTATCTCAAAGTGATTAATGAGAGCTACATGCATAATGTGCCACCAGGCTCGGAGAGTCACTTCAAAGTGATTGTTGTGAGTGATTCGTTCGCGGGACAGCGTTTGATTGGACGCCATCGCCAAGTTCATCAAATTTTGGCAGATGAGCTGGATAACCACATTCATGCACTAGCTATCCATACATACACTGATGAAGAGTGGAAGCGTGAACAAGATGGCGCTCCTGATAGCCCTATGTGTATGGGGGGCGGTCACTAAAGACGCAAAATATAAAGGTGCAGAGAAAAGGTGGCTAAGGCCATCTTTTTTCGTTTTACATTCTTTAGGGGCATTGATGTGGCACAAATTCTGGTTAAAAAATGTGTTAACAGTGTTTCAACAAATGAATGGAAATTGCAGGATATTTCAGGCAATGAATATGACTTTTCCATAAGATATGTATGGAATATGGCATTTGTGCGATCGGTCAAAGTTATGACTATTCTTTGACCTTTTAGACCTGATTCTACCGAAATAACCCCTCTATTCTAATGATTGGTCATGGCATCAAGTTCCTAAAAAATGCTAGACTACGGCACCTGATAAATCTCGCGTATTCCTTGTGACGAGATTTTTAATAGGATGTTGCGATTTTGATGTTTAAAACAACATCAAAACCGGACACTGATGTCGTGTCTAAAAGTTACGCAATCAAAAGAATCTTTTTCCCGATAAAAGTAGTGCAAGTGCGTATGATTACAATAAAGAAGGGCTTGGATCTTCCTATCGCAGGAACTCCATCCCAGGTGATTAATGATGGTAAGACCATCAAAAAAGTCGCCTTGCTTGGCGAAGAGTACGTTGGCATGCGTCCTACCATGCATGTCCGCGTTGGTGATGAAGTGAAAAAAGCGCAAGTTCTTTTTGAAGATAAAAAGAACCCTGGCGTGAAATTTACTGCACCAGCAGCCGGTAAAGTGATCGAAGTTAACCGTGGCGCTAAACGTGTCCTTCAATCTGTAGTGATTGAAGTGGCAGGTGAAGAGCAGGTGACATTTGATAAGTTCGAAGCCGCTCAACTTTCAGGTCTAGATCGTGAAGTGATCAAGACTCAGTTGGTTGACTCTGGCCTATGGACCGCTTTACGTACTCGTCCGTTTAGCAAGGTTCCTGCAATCGAGTCTTCTACTAAGGCTATTTTCGTAACTGCAATGGATACTAATCCACTAGCAGCTAAGCCTGAGTTGATCATTAATGAGCAACAAGAAGCATTCATTGCTGGTCTAGACATTCTTTCAGCCCTGACAGAAGGCAAGGTTTACGTATGTAAATCTGGCACTAGTTTGCCACGCTCTTCACAGTCTAACGTAGAAGAACACGTCTTCGATGGCCCTCACCCAGCAGGTCTTGCTGGCACCCACATGCATTTCCTATACCCAGTGAATGCAGAAAATGTGGCATGGAGCATCAACTACCAAGACGTTATCGCGTTCGGTAAGCTGTTCCTAACTGGTGAGCTATACACAGATCGTGTTGTGTCTCTAGCTGGTCCAGTTGTGAATAACCCTCGTCTAGTTCGTACCGTAATCGGTGCAAGCTTAGATGACCTAACAGATAACGAGCTGATGCCTGGCGAAGTTCGTGTGATTTCTGGTTCTGTACTGACAGGTACACATGCAACTGGTCCACACGCATACCTTGGCCGTTACCATCAACAGGTTTCTGTATTACGTGAAGGCCGTGAGAAAGAACTATTTGGCTGGGCAATGCCTGGTAAGAATAAGTTCTCGGTAACTCGCTCTTTCCTTGGTCACGTATTCAAAGGTCAGTTGTTCAATATGACAACGACGACCAATGGTAGTGATCGTTCAATGGTTCCAATTGGCAACTACGAACGCGTAATGCCTCTAGATATGGAGCCTACTCTGCTGCTTCGTGATCTATGTGCAGGTGATACAGACAGTGCTCAAGCACTGGGTGCGCTTGAACTGGATGAAGAAGATCTAGCATTGTGTACCTTTGTATGTCCAGGTAAGTACGAGTACGGTACGTTACTTCGTGAATGCCTAGATACTATCGAGAAGGAAGGGTAATTTTCATGGCTCTTAAAAAGTTTCTTGAAGACATCGAGCATCATTTTGAGCCTGGTGGTAAACACGAAAAATGGTTTGCCCTGTACGAAGCTGTAGCAACAGTTTTTTACACTCCAGGTATCGTAACAAATAAAAGCTCGCACGTTCGTGATAGCGTTGACCTAAAACGTATCATGATCATGGTTTGGTTTGCGGTATTCCCAGCAATGTTCTGGGGTATGTACAACGCAGGTGGCCAAGCTATTGCAGCGCTTAACCACATGTACGCTGGTGATCAACTAGCGACAGTTATCTCTGGTAACTGGCACTACTGGCTAACTGAAATGCTGGGCGGAACGATTGCCGCTGATGCAGGGGTTGGCAGTAAGATGCTACTAGGTGCGACCTACTTCCTACCTATCTACGCAACAGTATTCCTTGTTGGTGGTTTCTGGGAAGTGCTTTTCTGTATGGTGCGTAAGCACGAAGTAAACGAAGGCTTCTTTGTTACTTCTATCTTGTTCGCACTTATCGTTCCACCAACGCTACCTCTATGGCAAGCGGCACTAGGTATCACATTTGGTGTTGTTGTTGCGAAGGAGATCTTCGGTGGTACAGGTCGTAACTTCCTTAACCCTGCACTTGCAGGTCGTGCATTCCTATTCTTCGCTTACCCAGCGCAAATCTCGGGTGACGTAGTATGGACTGCAGCTGACGGCTTCTCTGGTGCAACTGCTCTTAGCCAATGGGCTCAAGGTGGTAACGGTGCTCTAGTTAACACAGTAACTGGTTCTCCTATCACTTGGATGGACGCTTTCATCGGTAACATCCCAGGCTCTATTGGTGAAGTATCGACTCTAGCTCTAATGATCGGTGCAGCGATGATCGTTTACATGCGAATCGCTTCATGGCGCATCATTGCGGGCGTAATGATCGGTATGATTGCAGTATCGACTCTGTTTAACGTGATCGGTTCTGACACTAACCCAATGTTCAACATGCCATGGCACTGGCACCTAGTTCTAGGTGGTTTTGCATTCGGTATGTTCTTCATGGCAACGGACCCAGTATCAGCGTCATTTACTAACAAAGGTAAATGGTGGTACGGCATCCTGATTGGTGCAATGTGTGTGATGATCCGTGTAGTTAACCCGGCGTACCCAGAAGGTATGATGCTGGCGATTCTATTCGCGAACCTATTCGCACCTCTGTTCGACCATGTAGTGATTGAGAAGAACATCAAGCGGAGACTAGCACGCTATGGCAAGTAATAACGACAGCATTAAAAAGACGCTGGGTGTTGTTATCGGGTTGAGCCTTGTTTGTTCAATCATCGTATCAACAGCAGCAGTAGGTCTGCGTGATAAGCAAAAAGCTAACGCTGTCCTAGATAAGCAATCAAAGATCGTTGAAGTTGCAGGCATTGACGCGAACGGTAAGAAAGTACCAGAGCTATTTGCTGAGTACATCGAACCTCGTCTGGTAGACCTTGAAACAGGTAACTTTACTGAGGGTAATGCATCTACGTACGATCAGCGTGAAGCATCAAAAGATGCAGAACGTTCAATCGCATTGACACCAGAAGAAGACGTCGCTGATATCCGTCGTCGTGCGAATACAGCAGTGGTGTACTTAGTAAAAGACCAAGATGAAGTCCAAAAAGTTATCTTGCCTATGCACGGTAAAGGACTATGGTCGATGATGTATGCCTTTGTAGCCGTTGAAACTGATGGTAACACTGTGTCTGCTATTACTTACTACGAGCAAGGTGAAACTCCTGGACTTGGTGGTGAAGTAGAGAACCCTTCATGGCGCGATCAATTCATTGGCAAGAAATTGTACAATGAAGATCATCAGCCAGCGATTAAGGTCGTGAAAGGCGGCGCACCGCAAGGTTCTGAGCACGGTGTTGATGGTCTATCAGGAGCAACGCTCACTAGTAATGGTGTTCAACACACATTTGACTTCTGGTTAGGTGACAAGGGCTTTGGTCCTTTCCTAGCAAAAGTTCGTGACGGAGAACTTAACTAATGTCTAGTGCACAAAACGTTAAAAAGAGCATTCTAGCGCCAGTATTGGATAACAACCCAATCGCGCTACAAGTTCTTGGTGTATGTTCTGCTCTTGCAGTAACAACTAAACTAGAAACAGCTTTTGTAATGACGCTAGCGGTAACATTTGTAACTGCGCTGTCTAACTTCTCTGTTTCATTGATCCGTAACCACATTCCTAACAGTGTGCGTATCATCGTTCAGATGGCAATTATCGCATCGCTAGTAATCGTGGTAGACCAGGTGCTAAAAGCTTACCTATACGATATCTCTAAACAGCTATCTGTATTCGTTGGTCTGATTATCACTAACTGTATCGTAATGGGTCGTGCTGAAGCGTTCGCAATGAAGTCTGCGCCAGTACCCTCTCTTATTGACGGTATTGGTAACGGTCTAGGTTACGGTTTCGTTCTTATCACTGTAGGTTTCTTCCGTGAGCTATTTGGCTCAGGCAAGCTATTTGGCCTAGAAGTTCTACCTCTAGTGAGCAACGGTGGTTGGTACCAGCCTAACGGCCTAATGCTACTAGCACCATCAGCATTCTTCCTAATCGGCTTCCTTATCTGGGTAATCCGTATTCTGAAACCAGAACAAGTAGAAGCGAAGGAGTAAGGACGTCATGGAACATTACATTAGTCTGTTAGTTAAATCGATTTTCATCGAAAACATGGCTCTGTCTTTCTTCCTAGGTATGTGTACTTTCCTTGCCGTATCTAAGAAGGTTAAGACCTCTTTCGGCCTAGGTGTTGCAGTTGTGGTAGTACTGACTATCGCTGTTCCTGTGAACAACCTAGTATACAACCTAGTTCTGAGAGAGAACGCGTTAGTTGAGGGCGTGGACCTTAGCTTCCTAAACTTCATCACCTTTATCGGTGTAATTGCAGCACTTGTACAGATTCTAGAGATGGTTCTAGACCGTTTCTTCCCACCTTTGTACAACGCGCTAGGCATCTTCCTACCGCTGATCACAGTAAACTGTGCAATCTTCGGTGGTGTATCTTTCATGGTACAACGTGACTACAACTTTGCTGAATCTATCGTTTACGGTTTCGGCTCTGGTGTGGGCTGGATGCTGGCAATCGTTGCTCTTGCAGGTATCCGTGAGAAGATGAAGTACTCTGACGTACCTCCAGGTCTACGTGGTCTTGGTATCACATTTATCACTGTAGGTCTTATGGCGTTAGGCTTTATGTCTTTCTCTGGTGTTCAACTGTAAGTCGGGTAAACCGCAACAATTAAGGAATAGTCAATGGACATTATTCTTGGTGTAGTGATGTTTACTCTGATCGTACTTGCACTAGTACTAGTGATTCTTTTCGCTAAGTCTAAGCTTGTACCAACAGGTGACATTACAATTTCTGTGAACGATGACCCTTCTCTGGCGATCGTTACACAACCAGGTGGTAAGCTACTGAGTGCTCTAGCCGGTGCTGGCGTATTCGTATCTTCTGCTTGTGGTGGCGGTGGCTCATGTGGTCAGTGTCGCGTAAAAGTTAAATCAGGTGGTGGCGACATCCTACCAACCGAGCTTGACCATATTACTAAAGGTGAAGCACGTGAAGGTGAGCGTCTAGCGTGTCAGGTTGCTATGAAAACTGACATGGACATCGAGCTTCCTGAAGAAATCTTCGGCGTTAAGAAGTGGGAATGTACCGTTATCTCTAACGATAACAAAGCGACATTCATCAAAGAGCTTAAGCTACAAATTCCAGATGGCGAATCAGTACCTTTCCGTGCTGGTGGTTACATCCAGATTGAAGCACCTGCTCACCACGTGAAATACGCAGACTACGATATTCCTGAGGAATACCGTGAAGACTGGGAGAAGTTCAACCTTTTCCGTTACGAGTCTAAAGTTAACGAAGAGACAATCCGTGCATACTCAATGGCTAACTACCCAGAAGAGCACGGTATCATCATGCTTAACGTTCGTATCGCAACTCCGCCGCCGAACAACCCAGACGTACCACCGGGTATCATGTCTTCGTACATCTGGTCTCTAAAAGAAGGCGACAAGTGTACTATTTCTGGTCCATTTGGTGAGTTCTTTGCGAAAGATACAGATGCAGAAATGGTATTCGTTGGTGGTGGTGCTGGTATGGCTCCGATGCGCTCACACATCTTCGACCAACTTAAGCGTCTACACTCTAAGCGTAAGATGTCTTTCTGGTACGGCGCACGTTCTAAGCGTGAAATGTTCTACGTAGAAGACTTCGATATGCTACAAGCTGAGAATGACAACTTCGTATGGCACTGTGCACTGTCTGATCCACTTCCAGAAGATAACTGGGATGGTTACACTGGCTTTATTCACAACGTTCTTTACGAGAACTATCTACGTGATCACGAAGCGCCAGAAGACTGTGAATACTACATGTGTGGTCCACCTATGATGAACGCTGCTGTTATCGGCATGCTAAAAGATCTAGGTGTAGAGGATGAAAACATCCTACTAGATGACTTCGGTGGTTAATCCCTCCAAGTGATTGAATCTATGGCTAGCTCTCTAAGAGCTAGCCATTATTTTTTGTAGAAGTAAAAATAATATTCAACAGTTGATATAGGTAATTGGATTTAAGTAATCGGTCCCATTCCCCATATCAATTCAACAACATTGGGAGTTAACAAGTGAAAACGTGGCTTGTTGCATTCGCTTCTCTATTGATTTTGGCTGGCTGTGAGCAGCCAGCAGATCAAATTCATCTAAGTGGCCCTACCATGGGGACTTCTTATAACATCAAATATATCGAGCAAGATGGTATTCCAACGCCAAAAGCGATGCAGACGGAAATTGATCGCTTATTGGAAGAGGTTAATGACCAAATGTCGACCTACCGTGATGATTCAGAATTAAGTCGCTTTAACCAGCATCAAACGAGTGAGCCATTTACTGTATCGACACAAACAGCAACTGTAGTCAAAGAGGCGATTCGTCTCAACGGTCTTACTTTAGGCGCATTGGATGTGACAGTCGGTCCTTTAGTTAACCTGTGGGGCTTTGGCCCAGAAGCTCGCCCTGATGTCGTTCCTACAGATGAAGAGCTAGCGGCACGCAAAGCCAATACTGGCATTCATCATCTATCTATTGATGGCAATAAATTGTCCAAAGATATTCCTAACTTGTATGTCGATTTATCAACTATTGCTAAAGGTTGGGGGGTTGACGTGGTTGCTGACTACCTTCAATCTGAAGGGGTTCATAACTTCATGGTAGAAGTGGGCGGTGAAATGCGCCTCAAAGGCGTGAATCGTGAAGGCGTGCCTTGGCGCATTGCGATTGAAAAGCCGACTATTGATGAGCGCTCAATTCAAGAAATTATTGAGCCAGGGGACATGGCAATTGCAACAAGTGGTGACTATCGTAATTACTTTGAGAGTAATGGTGTGAGATACTCTCATATTATTAATCCAAGAACAGGCAAACCTATTCATCATAAAATGGTGTCTGTAACGGTATTAGATAAATCGTCGATGACTGCTGATGGTCTTGCAACTGGTCTTATGGTGCTAGGTGAAGACAAAGGCATGGCAATTGCGAACGAAAATAATATTCCTGTTTTCATGATTGTGAAGACGGAAAATGGTTTTAAAGAGCTGGCTTCGGAAGCATACAAGCCGTTCATGAAGAAATAACAACAGAAGTGAGCATGTTCTTATGAGTACATTTCTAATTACGTTTGCAGTTTTTGTTGCGGTAATCGCAGCGATGGCTGTTGGCTACATCTTCCAGAAGAAAGTAGTGAAGGGTAGCTGTGGCGGTCTTGGTGCAGTAGGTATTGAGAAAGTATGTAACTGTCCAGAACCATGTGACGCGCGTAAGAAACGTGAAGCACGTGAAGCGGCGCGAGCTGAGAAATTGGCTGCATGGGAAAAAGATCGAATTGCTTAAGTATCGATCATCCAAATAGTAATACAAAATAACCCAGCCAAAGCTGGGTTTTTTTATATTTCTCGCTCTACTTCTCTGAGAGTTTATACTTTGCTTGCTACGTTTAATCTAGGATGACCGGAAGCTTAAGTCGGTGCAGACTTCACAGCCAAGTCATTTCCCTTTAATCACCGTACTTAACTGTTATTTGGTTATATACTCAAACTAAAGCGCGTCAACTTAGGAGGAAATATGGAAATGCATCAACACGGTATGGCTGAATTGTTTCAACAACTAGGCCTCGGCAGCTCTCCTCAAGAGATAAAGGACTTTATTAACGAACATCGGCACAAAAGAGCTTCAGCCCCTCTGCATGAAGCCAGCTTTTGGACAAGTTCGCAAGCCACATTTCTCAAACAAGCCATTGAAGAAGACGCAGACTGGGCAGAGTTGGTCGATCAGCTTGATGTGATGTTACGAGATTAAAGCACGTTTACAAACTCTCATTTCTATCAAGGCAGATTTAATTTATACTGTTTTTTTGAACAGTATTTGATGGCTATGTCAGACCGAATCAGAAAAATCATTCACGTCGATATGGATTGTTTTTATGCTGCCGTTGAGATGAGAGATAATCCTAGTTACCGTGGCATTGCACTCGCCGTTGGCGGTCATGAAAAACAGCGTGGCGTGATTAGCACCTGTAATTATGAGGCGCGCAAATATGGCGTTCGTAGTGCAATGTCAACGGCGCGTGCATTGCAACTCTGCCCCCATCTACTGGTCGTTCCCGGTCGAATGCACGTGTACAAACAAGTCTCTCAGCAGATTCGTGCTATTTTTGAGCGTTATACGCCTATCATTGAACCTCTATCATTAGATGAAGCATACCTCGATGTCACGGACTCGACAGCTTGTCGTGGCTCCGCAACGTTGATCGCAGAGTCTATTCGACGCGACATTTGGAATGAGCTTGGACTGACGGCATCGGCGGGCATTGCACCGATTAAGTTTCTTGCCAAAGTCGCCTCTGATATGAATAAACCCAACGGTCAGTTTGTTATCCCGCCAGATAAGGTTCAGGAAGTTATCGATACACTTCCGCTGGAAAACATTCCTGGCGTTGGGAAGGTGAGTCTTGAGAAGCTACATCAAGCGGGCTTTTATCGATGTGAGGATATTAAAAACAGCGACTATCGTGAATTGCTGAGACAGTTTGGTCGTCAGGGAGCATCTTTATGGCAGCGTAGCCATGGAATTGATAATCGAGAGGTCGTCGTTGAGCGAGAGAGAAAATCCGTCGGTGTGGAACGAACATTCAGCCAGAATATCTCGAGCTATGATGAATGTTGGCAAGTGATCGAGGATAAACTTTATCCTGAACTCGAGAAACGCTTAGAGCGTGCAAGCCCAGATAAATCGATTATTAAACAAGGTATTAAAGTTAAATTTGCCGACTTTCAACTGACAACAATTGAGCATATCCATCCGCAATTAGAGCTTGAGGACTTCAAGATCTTGTTAAGAGATATTCTTAAGCGCCAAAACGGACGGGAAATACGCCTTTTAGGCTTGAACGTGATGCTCAAGCCCGAGAACCAAGCGCGTCAATTGAGCTTTTTCTAGGCTCTTACTGCTTCTACCTGATCTAATACTTGCTCAAAGCTTGTGTTGGCCATCGCACCATAACCTGACAGTTTTGAAGCTTTTAGCTGGCTAATTAAAGGGGTACTAATGCCACACAAGAAGCGGGCGACAGCATCATTGCTGATAGTTGAAGGGGAGAGCTGAATAAATTCCTGCACCCACATTGCTACTTGAGGTGGCTCAATATCCTTACCTTGTGGTGTTGGGAGCGAAGCGACTTGACCACGACACACGGAGCAGTGACCACATTGCTCTGGTGCATTGTGATCAGCAAAGTAGTTCGCCAATTGTGAGCTCAAACAGTGCTCTGACTGGAACAAGCGCAGCATGGTGTGAATTCTTTCGATATCTTTGCTTTCTTTGGATTGGAACAGTTCATACAGTTGTTGGATTAAAACATCAGAACTCTGTGTGGTTGGCAAAACAGAGTACACGTCGGTCAGTTGTTTGCTCTCTAGCTCTATCCAACCATTCTGGTGAAAATAGTCGAGGGCTGCGACAACGCGGCTGCGTTCCGATTGATAGTTCATCCATAACGCTTCTAGGTCAACTTGGCACCACACTTTGGCTTTTTGCGAGCAGGAGAAAATAGCCTCCACGAATTGACGTCGCTCGCCTTGAAATTGATTCACAATAAATTGCTGATCGTGCAAAAACTTAAAGCGATATTCCGCAAAGTAACTGTATTTTGCTTCAATGAGTTGATGTAGCTCCAAATAAACCAACAAGGTTTTGAGTGGCAATTGGCGGATATTACTTTCACGCGATAAACGCAGTGGCACTACCTCCCATTGTGGAGCATGTTCTTTCGCTTGCTCGACTACATAGTTAATCGAGGTTAGTTCAGGTGTGTCACCATAGACAAAGTTTTCCAACACCGTTAAGCCGGACGTATTGCCCAGCAGAATGCACTCTGAACGTTGCCCGTCCCTGCCTGCACGTCCAATCTCTTGTGCGTAGTTCTCGATCGATTTGGGTAAGTCGAAGTGAATGACGCGGCGGATATCAGATTTATCGACCCCCATACCAAATGCAATCGTTGCAACAATACAGTCAATTTGGCTATCCATGAACTGCTGTTGGATTTGTTCACGGATGTCGCTTTTCATACCAGCATGGTACGCGTGAGCATTAATGCCAATATGGATTAGTGATTTTGCTACTTGCTCTGCTGTCTGCTGTTGTGTCACGTATACGATAGTTGGAAGCTTAGGTGAAGAGGCGATGATCTCACTTAGCTTTTCTTGTTTCGTTGCTTCCTCGCACGGGATCACCGAGATATCCAGATTGGGGCGGTAGAAGCCTGTAACGGTAATATGTTCACTGGCAATATCGAACTTTTGTTTCATGTCTTCAATAACTGCGGGCGTTGCTGTTGCAGTGAGAAGCAAAGATTGTGGAATGTTCAGTTCACGTTGATATTGCGGTAGCTTGAGATAATCAGGGCGGAAGTTATGTCCCCATTCGGAAATACAGTGCGCTTCATCAACCACCATCAAAGAGATCGGCACTTGGCGAATGAACTCACGAAAACGCTCGTTCTTTAGGCGCTCAACAGAAATCATCAATATTTTGATCTGTCCATTTTTTACCCCTGCCATGACGCGTTGTGACTCTTCTCTGCTTTGACTGCTATCGATAGAAGCGGCTGGGATCCCTTTACTTTGCAAAAAGTTCAGCTGATCTTTCATTAGCGCCAACAACGGCGAGATCACCAACGTAAGATTGGGCAATACGGTTGCTGGCAATTGGTAACAGAGAGACTTACCCGAACCCGTAGGAAAGATGGCCGCAGCAGAGTAACCATTCATAACCGCTTCAATAACAGGTTGTTGACCTTGGCGTAATGAGTCAAAACCAAATACGGATTGAAGTGTTTGATGCAGCGAGTCACTTTGCATAATAGGGAAACCTTTCTTTGATGGTAAACTTAGGTACATTAACACACCCTGAGTGCCAAACGCGCGTCCTAAAAGTATGAACAAAGCTGACTTAGTCCAAATTATCATCCAACATCTGGAAGAAAAACTTCAAGTGGCCCATGCATCTGCTCAGCGAGCCATTGATGCCGCGACAGATGAAGAAACTGTTCCCGAGCATAAGTACGATACGTTAGCACTTGAAGCCGCGTATCTTGCTCATGGACAAGCTATGCGAATCCAAGAGAGTGAAGACGAGCTGCGTCAATTTCGCGCTCTAGTGACTCGCGACTTTAAAGGTGCACCTGTTGGTGTAGGTGCTTACGTCGTTCTCGCAGATGAGAATTTGCTTGAAAAGCACTTCTTTGTAGGCCCTTGTTCTGGTGGTCTGACTGTTAAACATCAGGCTCAGGAAGTCTTTGTCTTAACAGCAAAATCTCCTCTTGGTCGAGCGTTATTCGGGAAAGAAGAAGGCGATGAGATTGATGTAAAAATAGGAGATAAAACAACTTGTTATGAAGTCGTGACGATTTGCTGACATCTCATGTATCACTCAGTGTTATGTTTAACACGAGTAATGTTAAATAAAAGAGAATGACATGAAAAAGCTTTTTACACTCTCATTGCTGATGGTCAGTGCTACTGGTTATGCAGCGCAGTGTCGTGTAGACATTAATAATGAAGTTCGTATGGATGGACAAAGCTTGGAGATTCGCCAAACGACGGGTGACAAAGCGGTTGTGGATGAAGATAACAACCTATTCATCAAAGGTGAGCTAATTGAACTCAATGCCGACCAAAAAGCGGCAATTGAAGACTATCGCGAAAAAATGAACGCGTATATTCCACAAGCAAAGCAGTTGGCGAGTGATGGTTTAGCGCTTGCAAATGACATCATCGATGATGTCGCGGAAAGCCTAGACGCACCTGGCGCGTTTGATAACGTCAAAGTCGCAGTACAGGACTTTTTCGCTGATGTTGAATCACGTTACTACAAAGATGGTGATTTCATTCTACCAGCGGAAAGTTTTGAGTCCATGACACAAGGGTGGACTGAAGACTTTGCAAAAGCACAAGAGATCTTCAATAAAGAATTTTTAGCGAGTTCGTTGGATGCTTTATCGAAAAAAATGAAGGAAGAGGGGGGAATAAACCTCACTGCATTATCGGAGAGTATGGCTGAACTCAGCGCGAAAGTAGAAGAGCGTTTAGCTGAGCATTCGAAAGAGGTAGAGCAACAAGCAGAAGACTTGTGTGACTCGTTGGATGACATGGCAGGGCAAGAAGACGATTTGTTGAAGAAAATCCCTGAGCTAAAAGATTACCGAGTATTTACGATTTAATTACCCTTCAAAAAGTAGAACTCAATGGTATAAAGAAAGAGAGCACAATTGTGCTCTCTTTTCGTTTTTACTTACTTGAACAAGTAATGAAAGCAAGACGATATTTCCGTTTTACCCGCTTGTTCTTTGATAGCTTATTGCGCGTTCATCTCGGTGAGCTTATCGCCGACAGGTTTTGAGAAATTAAAACCATCATACTGATCCCAGTTGATAGACCACGTCATTACCCCTGCATAATTCGGGTAATTGAACGCTGGCTTAACGGTGCCGCATGAAGTGCCTTTGGTTAAACAATCTAGTGCGCTGATAATATTCTGTGTCGGAGCCTGACCTGAATTTGCCGAGCTAGGACCTGAAGGTAAGCCGATTGCGACTTGATCATCACGTAGTGGTGCAAACTGAGTGCCGTCGGCCAATTCAAAGCCTTCGATAAGCATTTTAGATTGCGCTACCATCATATCCACAGAGCCTTCTGGTGCACTGCCTGGCAGATATGGGTTTGGCAAACCACCGTTGTTATATAGCTGGACGTGAAGTAGGTCGAGCGTGCTGCGTGTCTCGTTAATCACAGGAATGTAAGCTCCCCAAATACCGCTGTAAGCCACATAGCCGCCTTGAACATAAGGATGCTCAGGTGCCATGGTTAGGTACATGTCGCCACCCATGTTTTGCTCTATTTGAAGCAAAGCACGACCAAGGCGAGCTTGAATTTGCGAGCCATGAACCAAGTTAGATCCACTCTCTAAATCCACATCAAGACCATCAAAGCCCCACTCAGAGATAAGACCTGTTAGGCTAGAGACAAAGTTGGCTTCGTCTTGATCGGTATTCAGCGTAATCGTGCCTTCTGCGCCGCCAAGAGAGAGAACAAACTTCTTACCTTTAGCTTGAAGCGCTGCCATGTCTTGTTTGAACTGTGCTGGGTCGAGCGCTGGACAATCGCTGTAAATATCGCCTGAATATAGATTAAAGTGCACGGTACCATCACTGTTGCGGTCATTTTCGGCAAAGGCAATATCAATCACATCCCACGCATCAGCCATATCTGCTAGACGAATTGGACAGCCAGCCCCATTTACAAAATTGTGCCAGTAACCGATGAGTTTGTGACGTTTCTCTGCTTGCTCAACCACCGTTATTGCTGCTGCGTCAGACAATGCATTGCTTCCTGACAAATCCACAGCTTGGGCGCTAACTGTAAAGTTACCAAGTGCAGTTGGTGTCCAGTTGGCTGTGTAAGGTGCCGTGGTATCGGTTGCAACAATAGAGCCGTTGATCATGAAATCAACGTGTTTAATGCCTGAGGTTAAAGACGTTGCATCGGCACTTAATGCGAGGTTTTTGCCTAAGCCGACGGTTTGACCGCTACTTGGTGAAGTCAGTGAGACGACCAAATCTTTATCGCTGACTTCCACACCAACCAAGGACTCTGACGTGTTGTTATCATTATCGGTTGCGATGGCTTTAAGCTGGTTAGCGCCAATAAGTGTGGCATTCCAAGTAACGGAATATGGTGCTTGAGTGATGACCCCTAAGCTGGTGTTGTTCGCAAAAAACTCAACTTGCGTGACTGTGCCATCAGCATCGCTTGCGTTAGCCGTGATTTCGTTATTGCTGCCAGCGAGCACGACTTGTCCATCCGTTGGTGCCGTAATGGTAACTTGCGGTGGCGTCGAACAAGCACCTAGGCCACTCCAAGCATCTTGCCAATATAGCCCTTCACCAGGCTCGTAAGCCCATGTCGCATCCGAGGAACACCAACCAGCAACATCACAACGATATTTTTGGTTGAAGTGAGAAACTAGGTCGCCAACTTGATAACTCGTGCCCGCCGCGTAAGGCACTGCATCTGCACATCCGCCCGTCCCTGTTTCTGAATTACTAACAACCAGCGTTACTTCTTGGCTCATGGTTGCGAGGTTTGTGTCATCAGTCGCTTGTGCTTTAAACGAATGTGTACCAGCACTCGCGGTCCATTGATATTCGTAAGGTACGCTGGTATCAATCGCGACGGATTGATTGTTCACGAAGAACTCAACTTGTGTGACCACACCATCAATATCATCAGCTTGAGCGGCCACCGTGAGGTTCCCACCCACGTTAAGCGCTTCCGTTCCCGATGGGCTTGTCAGTGAAATGCTAGGTGGTGGCAACTCGACTTGTGGTTGAACTTGGATAGAAATCGTCGTGGTGGTAACGGCTCCCTCATTATCGGTCGCAATCGCGGTCAATTGCGAGACACCTTCAATAGCGGTCCAAGATGCTTCGAATGGTGCTTGAGTTACCACAGCAACCGTTTGGTTGCCCGCAACAAACTCAACTTGTGCGATTTGGCCATCTTCGTCGGCTGCGTTGGCTAGCAAGGTGATCGCACTGCCTTCGGGAATTTGTGCGTTGTTTGTTGGAGAGGAGAATGACACTGTTGGCTCTAGATTGTTGCTTCCACCATCACATTGCCCTAACGCTTTCCATGCCTCCCAAGCCCCTGAATTGGTAACAGGGTCATTGCCTTGCGTCCAATACGCGGCCTCGTAAGCGGCTCCTTGCGTTTTTACTAAAGTGCCCGATGTATAAGTCGCAGTGCTGTCCCAGTCGGGTAAGCTTTGGCAGTTATAGGCTTGAGCTTGGTAGCTGACGCTGAGTGCTGCAACCATCGCTCCGTGAAGTAGAGTGACCTTCATTTTCCTCTCCTTGAGTCATAGATATAAATGAGAACAGAGTAATAACTAGCTGATAAATAGACATTAGGGGGAAAAAGCGAAGCACAATATTCTGCTTTTCGACACAGTATCACGAGGAACAGTTCGTCCCTTACACCAAAGCTCATTATTTTTCGGCTCACTTCACGATGGGAGAATCATAAATTCTAAGCGTGTGAAAAAGACAAAAGTCGCCAGGTCTTAGAATGATGAATGTGAGATGTACGTTAAAATTTACAAGCTGAATGACTGTGAATTGTTTCAACTGTCGAGTATTTAACCGGAGTGCTCTTGTTGAATAGTGAATATTGCTATAGTGTACTAGTTAGCTAGTTCAATGATATTTTGTGTGAGTAGTATGACACAGCAAACCTCTTCTCAGCCTCGTGAGCATTTTGGCTCTCGTCTCGGATTCATCTTAGCAGCCGCAGGTGCCGCAGTTGGCCTTGGCAATATTTGGGGCTTTCCAACCCAAGCTGCCAGTAATGGCGGCGGTGCTTTCCTGTTGGTTTATTTGGTGATGATTCTTATCGTCGCATTTCCTATGCTGGTGGTTGAAATGGCGATTGGTCGTCATGGTCAAGCCAACCCGGTGGATAGTATGCGCTCGCTTACCAATCATCCGGTAGGTAAAAAGCTCGGCGGTATTGTGGGCTGGATTGGTTTAAGCGTACCAAGCGCTGTTTTAGCGTTTTACTCTATTGTCGGTGGTTGGTTGATCTGCTTTTTACTGGGTGCAATCACAGATCTAATGGGGTTAGAAGCTGCAACTCAATGGCTAAAGGGCTTTAGCGTTGAACGTAACTTGTTCGGAACTATTACTTTTTATGTGCTAACAATTCTTATCGTACAAGGTGGCGTAAAACAAGGTATTGAGAAGTGGTCAACACGCTTGATGCCAGCATTGTTTGTTCTGTTTGCCCTGCTGTTTGCTTACATCATGACGCAAAACGGTGCGATGGAAGGGCTAAAGCATTACTTGGTACCGGATTTCGAAAAGGTATGGGACCGCAAGTTGATTCTTGCTGCAATGGGGCAGGGCTTCTTCTCGCTTACGATCGGTGGCTGTTCAATGCTGATTTATGGCTCTTACTTGAGTAAGAAAGAGAACCTACCAAAGATGGCGATGAACGTGACCATGGTAGATACTGCCGTTGCTTTCATCGCAGGGTTAGTGGTGATGCCAGCGATGTTTGTTGCGATGCAAAAAGGCGTTCAAATCTATGCTGAAGATGGTTCTCTATTAAGCTCTGATACGTTGGTATTTACCGTATTGCCGTTGATGTTTGATAGCTTAGGTTTGCTTGGTCAATTGTTCTCTATTGTGTTCTTTTTATTGCTGACGATTGCGGCGCTAACGTCTTCAATTTCAATGTTAGAGTGTCCAGTGGCGTTAGTGAGTGAGCGTTTCAACACCAAGCGTAGCGCAACGAGCTGGGTTTTAGGTGGTCTCATCGCCTTGCTCAGTGTGGTGATTGTTTATAACTTTGGCGCTCTGTTTGGTATGGTCGCGACGGTTGCTACTCAGTATCTACAACCAACCGCTGCGCTCTTATTCTGCTTATTTGGTGGTTGGGTATGGAATCGCAACTCAAAAATCAAAGAGCTTGAGCAAGGTTGCCCGGAGTTTACGCAAGGTTGGTTTGGTAAGTTATGGCCTGCGTATGTGAAGTTTGTATGTCCAATTCTTGTGGCTACGGTCATATGGGCTTCATTCGGCTAATCGAAACGTCTATTGGACAAAAGAGAAGGGCTTGATGAGTGATCATCAAGCCCTTTTTCATGTTGGTTATTCCCCGTTTCAGTTACCCGCGGTGATTGCTGCGGGTTAACGGAATTGTCCTGCTTCTGGAAGAAAGTCAAAACCAGCAGAAGCCAGTTTTGCTTCTAGTGCTGTGCGATCGATATCGAAGAAAGCTACCAGTTTATCTAAGTCACCACCGAAGTCGTCGCGTAGCTTCATATTTACAATGCTCATGAGCATGACAGGATCCATGGATTCAAAGTTCGCTAGATTCATTACTTATCCTCAAAATCTGAAATCAGTAGGTTTGCCGCAGCAAATGCCGCTTTTTCACGCACTTCTTTAGGCAGAGACTCATCCGCCGCAACATCGTTCAGCGCTTTAACAGCACATGAAATTGCCTGAGGAATGTAAGCTTGATCGCCACTACCAATTTGAGCATAAAGCTCACGAACCAGTTCACAACAGCCGTATACTTGCATGTTTTCTTTCCACTAAATGATAACTTATCTCAATATACACACAGCAGATTTGAAACTCAAAGTGCAGAGTTGTTTTGGCTCAAGTTGAGGAGTTGCTTGAGCGAGATTTAATCACTGCATTTGTACTTCTAACTGCTGAGTGACTTCTGGTGAAAGCTGAAGTTGTTTTGCCAGTTCTTGCAAATACGCTTTTTCCATGAAGTTTTGCTCATCAGCAACAATCAAAGACGCGAGATAAATTTCTGACGCTTGTTGGGGAGAGGTCGCCTGATTAGCAATTTCAGCAGGATCAAGCGGTTTGTTTAGTTCTTGCTGAACGAGTTGACGTACGTGCTCATCTGCGCCCATATCCGCGAGGGCTTGCTCGATGCGGGCCATTTCCTCTTCATCGACATGGCCATCGGCTTTTGCGGCTCCAATCATTGCTTTTAAAATTAGTACACTGTGTTTGCTGTCATCGGGGTCAAAGGTCTCATGAACACCTTGACCGGACTGTTTGGCTTGCCAGTCGTTATAAACTTTGTAGGCTAATGCTCCAAGCGCAGCAGCGCCACCGACTTTTAATGCGCCCGAGCCTATTTTCTTGGTCATTTTTTTACTTTTCTTCGAGCCCATCAGCATACCGATAAGGCCTCCGCCAACGGCACCTGCTCCTAGCGTTTTCAGGCTACTTGAGTTTGATGAGGATTTGATGTTGTTAGTTTGTTTACCTAACGCATCAGCCCCTTGCTTGAGTAAGTCTGATTTGAGTGCTTGGTTTAGAAGACTTTTTAAATCCATAACTGACCTCCTTTAGATGATGAAATCAGTTTAATAGCAAGAAGCTGAACCAAAGATTAACAAAGTGAATAGATCTAAAGGGGAGTAGTAAGGTTGCCCAGTAATAAAAAGGGTTGACCGAAGCCAACCCTTTCTAATTATTTTGAAATTACTTCAAATGAGAACCGTCGAGCGCTTACTTTAGTTGAGCCTTTACGTGCTCGATAATATCAGTCATTGCGACTGGCGTTTTCTCACCAGTAGCACGGTTCTTGTATTCGAAGTTGCCTTCTTTCATTGAGCGATCACCGATAATAATTGTATGCGGTACACCAATAAGCTCCATGTCAGAGAACATTACGCCTGGGCGTTCTTTACGATCATCAAATAGCACTTCGATGCCCATTGCCGTTAGCTCAGCGTACAACTTCTCAGCGGCTTCTTTTACTTCTTCTGACTTGTGCATGTTCATTGGAACGATCGCAACCTGGAATGGTGCGATTGCATCTGGCCAGATGATGCCGTATTTGTCATGGTTTTGCTCAATAGCAGCCGCTACGACGCGAGTGATACCGATGCCGTAACAGCCCATTTCTAGGATGACGTTCTTACCATCAGGACCAAGTACACCACAGTTCATCGCTGCGGAGTAAGCGTTGCCAAGTTGGAAGATATGGCCAACTTCGATACCACGCTTAAGCTGGATAATGCCTTTACCACATGGGCTTGGATCGCCTTCAACCACGTTGCGTAGGTCTTCAACTTGACCAAGCTCTGCGTCACGACCCCAGTTAATGCCGAAGTAGTGTTTGCCATCGATGTTCGCACCCGCACCGAAATCACTCATTACCGCTACGCTGCGGTCAACGATGAACGGCAGTTTAAGACCAACAGGGCCTAGAGAACCAGGACCAGCACCGATAAGCTCACGAATTTCTTCTTCAGATGCCATTTCCAGTGGAGCTGCAACCTGAGGAAGGTTCTCTGCTTTCACTTCGTTCAGTTCATGATCGCCACGAATGATAAGCGCGATGATTGGTGCATCAACTTCGTCAGACGCTTTCACAAACAAAGTTTTCACTGTTTTTTCAATTGGCAGCTCGAACTGTTCAACCAATTCAGCGATTGTTTTTGCGTTTGGCGTATCTACCAACGTCATTTCTTGCGTTGGTGCAGCTGCTTCAGAGGCTGGAGCTAGTGCTTCTGCTTTTTCGATGTTTGCCGCGTAATCTGACTCGGTAGAGAATGCGATGATGTCTTCGCCACTTTCAGCCAGTACGTGGAACTCTTGAGAGCCGCTACCACCGATAGCACCGCTATCTGCTAGTACAGGACGGTAATCCAGACCCATGCGATCGAATGCTTTGCAGTAAGCATCGTGCATTGCGTCGTATGACTTTTGTAGTCCGTCTTTATCAATGTCAAAGCTGTACGCATCCATCATTGAGAATTCACGTGAACGCATTACGCCAAAACGTGGGCGTCGTTCGTCACGGAATTTAGTTTGGATTTGGTACAGGTTTAGCGGAAGCTGTTTGTAAGAGCTCACTTCATTGCGAACAAGGCTAGTGATCACTTCTTCAGCGGTTGGGCTAAGTACAAACGGACGAACATGACGGTCAGTAAAGCGAAGTAGCTCAGGGCCCATCTTTTCGCTGCGGCCTGTCTCTTCCCATAGTTCAAACGGCTGAACAACGGGCATCAAAGTTTCGACTGCGCCTGCATTGTCGATTTCTTGACGAACGATGTTTTCGACTTTACGCAGTACACGTAGACCAGTAGGTAGCCAGGTGTATAAACCTGAAGCCAGCTTACGGATCATACCTGCACGTAGCATGAGCTGGTGGCTCACTACTTCTGCGTCGTTTGGAGTCTCCTTCAGAGTAGAAAGAAGATAATTACTGGTACGCATTAAATTTATCCGTTTATTTAAGTTAGATACTCAAGCTTGAATAAGCAGGAGTATGGGAGTTCCCTAAAGGGAAATTTGTTAGCCGTCTATAATATCAGCCAATTGCGTTTGTCAAAAGCTTTCAATAGCGGTAACCGTTATTAAGTTGCTTGTTGCTGTGAACTTTACGTTCAAGTCGAACAAATTTACCGCATATTCTTTGTCGTCCGGCTTGTTTTTCTTGTATGCAGGACGAGGATCTTGAGCCAGAACTTGTTCAATGACTGATCTTACATAGTCAGTATCGGATCGATTTTCTATCGTTGCTAATGCTTGAGCAGAAAAGTTGACTTGTGACTTTTCTGGTTCTTGGTCTGCGTATCCGCCTTGTGCTTCTGGAATAGAATCTGAATAGGGTATATAGGGCTTAATGTCCACAATCGGTGTGCCATCTACGAGATCTACACTGCCTAAATCAAGATAGATTTGATCGCCTTGCTTAGTGACTCCTTTTACTTCAACGGCTGACATTCCGATTCCGTTTGGGCGGAAAGTCGAGCGTGAGGCAAAGACACCTATTCGTTCATTGCCGCCTAGTCGTGGCGGACGGACGGTTGGCTTCCAACCTGCACCCAAATTCTGATCAAACAAAAATAACAGCCAAACGTGAGAGAACTGTTCTAGCCCACGCACTGCTTCAGGGCTATTCGCTGCGCCTAACAGTTTTACGCGTGCTTTCGCTGTTGGTACTAAGCGAGGCTGGCGCGGTACTGCAAACTTTTCTTTGTACGGTGTCTCAATGACGCCGATGGGTTCAATGGAATACATGGTGGACATCTTTAAGAATTCATTGAGATGAAAAGTATCACAAATTTCTCTTGCTTTTCTTGTTGATAATGATTATTAATTAAAATGTTATAACATAACATTTTAATTAAGAGGAAAAGTATTATGAAACTAGGAATCCACCCTGAATATCGTCCAGTGGTGTTCCACGACACCAGCGTAGATGAATACTTCGTTGTTGGTTCTACGTTGAAAACAGAGAGAACCATCGAATGGAAAGATGGCAAAACCTACCCTTACTTTACGTTAGATGTGTCGTCAGCCTCCCATCCGTACTACACCGGTAAACAGCGAGTGGTTCAAACAGAAGGTCGTATTGCGAACTTCAACCGTCGTTTTGGTCAATTTAAGAGTGAAAAGGAATAAATCATGAAGGTAGTCAAATCATTAAAAAGTGCAAAAAGTCGTCATCCGGATTGCCAGATCGTAAAACGAAGAGGGCGTCTATATGTCATTTGTAAGGCGAATCCGAGGTTTAAAGCAGTGCAGAAGTAATCGTTCTGCATATTTCTGGCTTATGTTTTTGTTTAATTGATAATTTTGACTTAACTGTTTTACGTGGATGAAATATCTACGTTTTTGCTCATTATTGGTTATAAAACTCTCTAATGATCACAGTTTGTAACATTTAGGGCTTTTCTTTAACCTTCTACTCAAGTACCCTTCGCTCGCTTTTTTGACATTTTTGTCACATTTGCACAGGAATAAAAACAAGGAGGGAACAGATGAGTTCATCTGATTCAATTAAACAAAACTCGCCTAAGAAGCCGCTGTTTACGCGCTTTTTGGATACTGTCGAATATTTGGGGAACTTATTACCTCACCCGATCACACTATTTGCCATTTTCTGTTTAGCCATTCTGGTGATGTCGGGCATTGCAGGATACTTCGAAGTTTCCGTTGTAGACCCTCGTCCTGAGGGCGCAAAAGGTCGTGCCGCAGATGGCATGATTCATGTCGTCAGCTTACTTAACGCTGATGGACTCGAACTTATCGTTACCAATTTAGTGAAAAACTTTGTTGGCTTTGCGCCTTTAGGCACGGTTTTGGTTGCGATGTTGGGTGTTGCTATTGCTGAGTACTCTGGTTTGCTATCTGCAGCTATGCGTGGCTTGGTCATGGGCGCATCTCAACGCATGGTAACAGTGACTGTTGTTTTCGCTGGTATCATTTCAAATACGGCATCAGAGCTGGGGTATGTGGTACTTATTCCACTGGCAGCAATGCTGTTCCATTCTCTAGGTCGTCACCCACTTGCAGGCCTTGCTGCAGCATTCGCTGGTGTATCTGGTGGTTATTCAGCAAACCTACTTATCGGTACGGTTGACCCGCTACTGTCAGGTATTACTGAAACTGCAGCGCAAATGATTGACCCAACTTACACTGTTGGTCCAGAAGTTAACTGGTACTTCATGTTTGTGTCGACGTTCTTCATTGCAATCACTGGTGCGTTTGTTACTGAAAAAATTGTTGAGCCAAAGCTTGGCAAATATAGTGAAGAAGAAGCCTCAGAAGATTTGTCTAACGACAAAATGGGCGGCTTGACAGACATTGAGAAGAAAGGCCTAAAACTAGCAGGTGTTGCTGTACTGGTTGTTTCTGCGTTGCTTGCTTGGACGGTTGTTCCAGCAGACGGCATCTTACGTTCTGATGCGGGTACAATTGCAGGCTCTCCATTCCTGAAAAGTATCGTGGCATTCATCTTTGTGTTCTTTGCTATCCCAGGCTTTGTGTTTGGTAAAGTTGTTGGCACGATGAAGACGGATCGCGATGTGATTGATGCAATGGCGAAATCTATGTCTTCTATGGGCATGTACATTGTATTAGTTTTCTTTGCGGCTCAGTTCGTTGCTTTCTTTAAATGGACTAACTTCGGTCAGGTATTCGCGGTTGCTGGCGCTAGCTTCCTGCAAGAAATTGGCTTAACTGGCCCAATGTTGTTCTTTGCCTTCATCCTGATGTGTGGATTTATCAACCTAATGATTGGTTCGGCATCGGCACAGTGGGCAGTAACGGCTCCGATTTTTGTTCCTATGTTGATGCTTGTTGGTTATGCACCGGAAACGATTCAGGCTGCTTACCGAATTGGTGACTCGACGACAAACATCATTACTCCAATGATGAGCTACTTTGGTTTGATTCTTGCCGTAGCGACTCGTTACATGAAGAACTTAGGTATCGGTACGCTGATCGCGACCATGCTACCTTACTCAATCTGCTTCATTGTCGGTTGGAGTGTGCTGTTCTACCTATGGGTATTCGTATTTGGTTTACCAGTAGGCCCTGGCGCAGCAACATACTATACACCGTAAAAAACGGTTACCTCACACAGCTCCATTACAAAAGCCTGCGAACGTCGCAGGCTTTTTTATCGATCCAGATTGTGTGCAAGCAGGTTTGCTTGGTTATCGATGTCGTTTTATAGCTGAAAACGCATCAACAAAGGACGATAAAAGTGCTGAGTGAGCCAGCACAAGCTTTGCCAAATTACGCGTTTGTACCAAGGTAAGTGCGCAATATAAACATAGCTAAATTCAATTTCTGGCTGGGCTTTTCGGTTGCGTTTAAAAGCTGGAGCCCCTGAGCTCATATTAAAGCGACGCTGGCATATCATTGCGTGGCGGATGGTATAAGCAGATATTCTTCTATACAGCGCAAAACTCTGCGGCTTATTGGTATCGTAGCCAAAAATTGGGCAAGTCATGTCGTTATCAATTTCTACTATGCCTAACGTAGCCAGCATCTCTCCTTGATAAAATAGTCCCACTAAATGCACTAAGTTATTCTGGCTAGCCTGTTTTAAATATTGGGTTGAAAACTGGATGTTATTCCGGCTGTATTTATCAAGGTAAAGCATGTCATATAACGCTTTGGCACGCTGAAACTCTTCATCAGTAGCCAGTGGCTTAAACTGCCAATCTTTATCATTAAACAGCTTGAAGTCTTTCGTTAAATCTCGGTTGAAGCTGAATGCTTGCCAATCCTCAAGTAAATACACTTGTCGCGTTACTAAGCTTTGCCATTGTTGCTGTTCTAATCGCTGAATTAAGTGTGAGTGCTGAAGTTGGTTGAGGGAGCGAAGCACCAAGGGAAAGGTGGGGTATTGATCGAGTGCCACGCGACGCAGTTCATCAAGGTTTAAGGATTCCCATTGTTCGCTATACATATTGGTGGACAAGCACTGATTGTTGAGCGTTTGGACTTGATCCAATCCAGCCAATGATAAGATTGGTTTAGTCATATTAATAAGTAGCTTACATACCCATCGAACAGCCACATTTTTGACTTTGTGAAGCTCTTCTTCGGCGTAGCCACTAAGCAGTGTCATAGGGGACACGGCATAACAGTTGTTTGGTATTTTTGGTGTTACGGAGTAGGGAATGGCAACATCATCGATATAGTAGCAACCAAAGCTTGCTGTGCATTCATCAATAAGATTCGACTGCATAAGAGTGATAAAGGTTTTATGCCATTCTTGAGAGGAAAGCGTCATGATCTCAACGCCTCTCCATTCCACTCAATATCAACGGTAGAAGCGGCGCTCCATTTTGCCTTGTTCTGCCTAGCTAACCGGAGTAATTCAAACACACTCCGGATTTGGCTCCCTATCGGCAAGTTATGCTGTTGCATTACATTCACTCCAGACCACCAATCTTGCCAAGTTAGAGCCTTGAACAGGGATAACCCACCTTCAGCGATGAGTGTTATTGGCCCTAAATGATGCAATCGCTGTTTGGAAGGACTGGTAAACTCCATATTAGGGAGCAGTTGAGTGCATCGAGACGAGAGTAGGTGCAAACCACTGGTGGCTCTTGGGTTACATTCAATCACGTAGAGTTCATCTTGTGATTTGATGAAGTCAAACGACACTTGCCCATGATAAGTATGACGTTTACCAAAAGCGGCGATAAATGTATCTAGTCGTTCGCATGAGAGCGGCTGAAAAGCACTGGCGGCCGAGCCGTTTACACAGTATTTCGGCACATAAGCTTGGTGTGCTTTAAGGTCACCATGTTCAAAAATCGCATAGTTACACACCGGAGTCCCATGGATTTTTTGTTGCTGAACCCAAGGGAAAAGGGGTGATATCGTGGCGGCAGAAATAGACTGAGTTGTCACATCTCTTATTACTTGCCCGCCAAACCGAGAGTAAACTGGCTTTAGAACGGTTCTCTTATTAATTTCAATCTCACTTTTATCAGCGACCAAACGGGTTTTTGGAAGTGTAATTTCTGGCAAGCCTTTAAGTTGTTCAAAGACGGTCAACTTGTTGTGTAGGGCATTGAGCAGCGCCACATCGGGAAGAAAAAAATCTACTTCTGGACATTGTTTGGCAACATGAGCCAAGTAATACACTTCTTCACAAGTGGGTATCACCATATCAATACGCATCTGAGTAATGATTTTTAGGATCTGCTGTTGATAGGTGGGAAACGCAAATCGAGGTGAAGCGGTGGGGATATAAGACTCGATGCCTCGCAAAAATGACCCCAAAGGCCTTTTTAGTGAATCGGTGAGAATTACTTCATGCCCATGATGCATACACATGGTTGCCCACTCTAGTGCAACTGGTGCTCGGGCTCCGGTGATTAAGACCCGCATATGTTCACCACACGTCGTTGTTTATTCATTGGCGTCCAAATAGGCGCAGGGCGGTAACTAAATCTGACAGGATCAAGCCGCAATTGGTCAAACAACTTTATCAAGGCTTGATGTATAACCCGATGGTGGTGAACCTCCGCTTCAATTTGAATGGTTTGTGACCCTGTTTGGGTGATTCGGTAATCCACGCGACCTTGGGCAGATAGTGTTATAGCGCGGTAGATGAGATCTGGTAACACCGTCACTGGGACGTGGTTTGCGTTTAGCGTGAGGCGATCACCACATCGTCCGGCAATCGCGCCAAGAGGTTCAAATACGCCATTATCCTGTTTATTCTCAATAATATCGTCGAGCTGATAACGAATAATTGGCTGAGTTTTACGACGAAAATCGGTAATGATTGGGCTGTAATGAGTACGTTCGGTATTCAGCCAATGTTTTTCGATGTAAACAACATCCTGATTCCAGCGCATTTGTCCTTGCTGATCAGTACATGCAAGAAAACCTTCGGTACATTGATAGACTTCATGGAGTTCGCTGTCGAACCGTTGAGAAATATAGTGACGGTCACTCTCGGTTAGAACCTCTGCCCCAGAAATGATCCGCTGTGGTTGAATTGCGGGTTGACCAAATTGACCGCTGAACTGGGCGCAGCGCTGAAGAGCTTGCGCACTACCAACCAAAAGCGTGGGTTGGAACTCATCCAACTCTTTTATCCATTCTTGGTAAGGTTTGGTTAAATCGGCATAAAAGAATGTGACAGGCCCTTTCGCGACGGATTTATACAGTGGGCTGTTGGCTCGCAAGGCTAGTGCAATTCGGTGCTTTTGCCATAGGTTGGGCAAAAAGCGAGCCAATATATTGCCGGCCCACAGTTGTGTTTCCTGCTTGTCAGCAAGAAACAACCCGCGCATGCCGGATGTGCCCGAAGAAAGCCCAACCGTAACATCGCCAACTTTCGAAGCGGCAAAGTTGCGTGACTGCTCTGCTTTGAGTGCCTGCTGCATTAACTGTTCAGCATCTAAGCCCTTCGTATTTAACTCTGAAAGGTTCTCCATCATGGTTTGCTTATTCATGATAGGGAAATCACTGAGTGGTGCACCTTGAAAAGAGCGGTAATACGGTGAATGACAGCATACCCAATCCAGGTGTTGCGTTAAATGTTGTTGCTGCCACGCTTCGACTTGTTCCCTTGAACCGAAAGGGCGGTAGCGGGTTCGCCAGAATTCTGAGATAAGCGTTCTCACTTCATCCATCCTTCTTTGATTAGCTGCTGGATAGTTTCCTGACAATGTGAAGGCACGAAGCGAACAACGTGGTGGGTTTGTTGGTAGCAACTTCTCAATTCGGAGAGGGTGTTTTTATAGGCCTTTGTGTCATCGCAAAGCATGTTCGCCAGCCAATGCTGATCGATATTTTCACTCAAGCTCTCGATTAACCAGCATGCATCGGCGAGTAAGAACAGCCAACTTTGGTCTCTTTTAACCAGCAAGCCCACTTGGCCAGCTGCATGGCCTGGCAAGCTAACCATATAAATAAGTCCATCGTCGAACATGTCTTTACAGAACAAGTTAACCCCTTGGCACTGAGGAAGAATTTGGCTGATTGGCACAGAAAAATCACCATGAATGATGAAGTTAGATTCTAGTTGTGGAGGGAGCAGAGCTTTTAGGTAGCCTTTTCTTACGCCTCCAATTCGACCACTTTTAGTAATCGCATCTACCCCTTTTTGTTGGCAATGCAATTGAGAGTGAGAAAACTCAGACACGGCGGCAATGTGATCAGCGTGAAAGTGGGAGAGCACTAAATGCTCAATATCATGAGGTTTGAGATTTTCTTTTGCTAACTGCGCAACAATCCCATGTTCTTGTTGATAGCGGCAAGGTGTTGTCCAAGCATAAAAACGTTCAGGGAAGGAACGAGTCGCGCTAAAAAAGTGCTCGTGATATCCCGTATCAAACAGGATGTTGCCTTGTGTCGGGTGTTGAATTAACGCAACGGCTGCCGGAAATGCTCTAGGCTTGATACCAGAGCCTGGTTTGACAACAAAGCCTGGGTGTACGCAGTGTCCAGCCTCAAAGATTTTTATTTTTAGACCAGTTTGCATACTGCTGTATTCCTTCTTGAATTGAAAAAAGCGGTTGGTAATTCAGGTTTTTTATCGCCTTGCTGATATCCAGAGTTTGATGATAGTTAAACAATCCTGCGCTGTATGAAGTGAGCCTTGGCTCTGGCTGATGTGGTAAGCGCCTTCGTATTTGCTCACTGAGCTTTAATAATGGTGATACCACACCGTATGGTAATGATTGTAAAGTTACTTTTAGGTTCAACCCCACACATAAAGCTTGTAGAACAGTCTCAATTGGCATTGGTTCGTTGTTGGAAATATTGAAGACATCACCATGCTGAAGCCGGTCTGCCTGAGTGCAAGCGAGCATCGCCGCATGGGCAACGTTGTCGACATAAGTTAGATCAACCACTGGGTTTCTACCCGATGGTAGAAGCAGAGTGTTGTTTTTTATCGCCTTAAGCACTCTTGGGATAATCGCGCGATCGTTGGGACCAAAAATGCCACGCGGTCTTAAAATGATCGCTTTGCTTTGGCCTTTTATGGCTTCAATTTCCGATAGGTATTTGGTGTGTGCGTAATCATTACACCAGTGTGAAGCAATGGCGTCGGTTTCTCGAATATTCCAACGGTCTTGATGGTCAAAGTAGACGCTGGTGGAGGAAATATGGATAAAACGCGAGATTTGATGCGTATTAGCCGCATTGACGAGGTTTTTGGTGGCATCTACATTGGCTTGATAAAACGCTTCCCACTTGCCCCATGGGCTTGAGAGAGCGGCACAATGGATGATTGCATCCATGCCGTGGCATACCGCATGAACAGCAGAGTGGTCTCTCAAATCGACTAAATGTGGGATAACATCGAATTGCTCAGCGAGTTGTTTGGCGATGATTGTATTTCGCGCTGTAAAATGCAGTTCATGTTGCTGGTGAAACATTCTTAGAATTGCGCTACCCAGCATCCCACTGCCACCCGTGACTAATATCTTCATAGTTTTAGCACTCCCATCCCTAGTGACAACCCTGCGGCGGTGCCAGCTAATAACACATGTTTTCCTGCTGTTTCTGGCTGATTACGCAGCCAGTGTAAGTTAATCGGGAGTGAGGCGGCGACTTGGTTTCCCAAAGTCGAAAAGTGATTAACTGTTTTCTCGGTTGGTAACCCGGTGAGTGATGGCAGTTTTTTTAATCCGTGCGCACTGGCTTGATGCGGAAGAAAATAATCAATATCGCTGAGTGTTACCGGAGAGGCGTCAAAGCCTTTTTTTAGAAACGCCGGTAAGGTTTTACGTACATGTTTAAACAGTGCTTTGCCCTCCATCTCAAACTGGCAGCTTTTTAAATAGGCTTGATGCTCTGAGGTGTGAGGGTTGACATGACTACCTCCGCCCTTAATTTGACAAAATGAATACCCGGTATGATGCGTTTCAAAGTGACTGGTGAGCAATCCATCACCGTTGTGTTCTTCGAGCAAAAATGCGGCGGCACCGTCTGCGAATAGGGTTGCAACTTCTGGTTTGAGCGTAAAATTTCGATTCAGTGTGATGCCAGTAGCGAGTTCGCTGGTGGCAATGAGAATCCGACGGTACCGTTTTGCTAAGAATAGACTCTGAGCAAGGTCAAGCGCAGAAAGAAATGATAAACAGGTGCTGTTCAAATCAAAACTTTCTAGCCATGTTGGAGCGTCTAACGCGGCGAGAACCGCTGAGGCGTCGTAGGGCAGAGACTGGTGGTGAGTGCCGCTGGCGTAGATAAGGAGATCAACGGAGCTCAGGGTATGTATGTTTCCTAAACACTGCTTTATCGCCTGCACCGCCATGTAAATAGCGGTTTCTTTTGTATTGGCTACATGACGATATTCAACGTCGAATTTATTTCGGCAGGTCCCTGGCGCCAATTTTAGGAAGCGATCCATCTCTCGATCTGACCATTGATTCGTTGGCAGGTAGCTTCCACTAGAAACGATGTTAAAGCCCATTATTCTCTATACAGTTATTAAAAACGTCGTTCAAAATAAACCACGTTGCATATTGAAGCTATGGCGAGCGAGATGAAAAATAAACAGAACAAAACAAATGGGAGTAAGAGCACGCTTTGGGTGCAATGCTGAAAATGAATTTTCAGGAATGAGCCAGGCTTTGATTTGCTGGCTCAATATGAATAGAGTGAGGATTACTTCCTAAATTTAGCCAAAATACGATCTAAATGGTTCGCAAATTCGCGGCGATCGGTTTGGGAAAGCGCAGCGGGACCACCAGTCTGAATTCCGCTTGAACGCATGGTTTCCATGAAGTCGCGGATATTTAGACGTGCTTTGATGGTGTCTTTCGTATAAAGCTCGCCACGTGAACTGAGGGCTTGAGCGCCTTTAGAGATGACCTCATCTGCAAGCGGAATATCTGATGTGATCACCAAATCGTTGGCCTCCACACGCTTAACGATTTCGTTGTCAGCGATGTCAAATCCAGCTGGAACTTGCAGCGAGTGGATGTTGTCTCTTTTGGGCACCGGGACAACGTGGTTGGCGACAAACGTACATTCAATCCCCGTGCGTTCGGCGGCACGCACAATGGTTTCGCGGATGACTTTCGGACATGCGTCTGCATCTACCCATAACTTCATGATGACTTCTCACTTAGCTTGGCTTCTAGCTCTTCAATACGAGCCACTAATTTTTTCACCGTGCTTTCTAGCGCTGCAAGACGATCATTATCGGTGTGCGCTTGTGCTGCGACTTCAACCTTGGGAACACGCTGAGCACTTTTCCAACTTTTTATTGCGGTGATTAATGCAGGCATTGGGACGGGCGTTTTCAAGCGTGCTTTCACTAACGCTACGGTTGGCTCTTTTCCTTGTTGTTGCAGTTGTTCCATTACCGCTTCTAATTCTTTAGTAACGTCTTGAGTTAACATTTTTAATCCTTAACAACGATATATCTATCATCATACGTTGAGTCCCCTAATTTGGCGAATAGCAATTTGGAATGTGTGGTGTGAGAGATCTCTCACATGGGTTGTGAGAGAAAACGATTTCGTGAGCGGAAAAATAGAAATTACAAACATCAAGTTATTGATAAATAATGATTTAACAACTATTTAACCAATGTGGCGTATAAATATTTATCTAGTATAGATTGTCAATTTTTAGGAAAGGCGTAAATTGAGAGTTGTCAGCAGGAAGCAGACATGGAACAGGAAAGCACCAAGGATTTGGTTATCGTCAGGAAGACGATTTGGTTGGTCAGGATGATTAATCAAGCATGGAGCGTAGGACATTGTAAGGACACTATCATCAATAGGATGTTGATGACTAAGGATAGACAATGGACCCCTCTAGGATAGAGGTTATGGACAGCGTCAGGAAGATGCAAGGGACACCGCTCAAGGAACAAGTGATGTGTGCTAACGGGGAATGTTAGCTATCAGGATGATAAGGACACCGCTAGGACGGCGACGTAAGGAATAAGCTGACGGAATCAGCCACTATTATGGATGATGCATGGAGCACTTTTAGTAGCCGGACTGCTGCGAGTAAGACCATGACCCCGATACTTATGTGTCGGGGTCTTTCTTATATAAAAAGATACCTAGTCGTTCTCATTGAATTAAGCACCTTGAGGTGACTTGGGTATATCAATATCACAAAATTTATAAATTCCTAATAACACTTAATAAAAAACAATCCAGATCAATATCCTTTCCAATCAGTTGGTTTAACTTTCGGCTTCTCTACAAGGTGTTATGCCCCGCAGTTATTGAGCATATTCAAGCTCATCGAGTTTGCGATCTGCGGATAAATAAAGTTTGTTGTAATCAAGGAACAGATGTGGCCATAGTAACCAGAAGAATGCTTCTTCTACCCTACAATGAGTCGTTGCAACTAGAGTTCGTCATGCTGAATTGCTGTGCGAAAAACCGTGCTGAAATGAACGGTCCGTATACTGTCGCGTCTGCCAAACAGATGTTTGAGAAAATACTGGATGATGAAAATATTTATAGTATGGCGGTGCTAGAAAGCACCAGTCGTGACTATATGGGGCACGTGTTCATTTCCCATCTCGATTCCGAGCCTGAGTTAGGGTTTATTTTTGATAAATCTTATTGGGGTAAAGGGTTAGCGACAGAAGCTCTAAAAGCATTTTTCCCCAAGGTGTGCCGTGAGCTGGGGCTACATAAGGTTAAAGCTAACGTGAATAGCAACCATCAAGCTTCTATGGCGGTGCTGAAAAAACTGGGATTTGTTGAAACAAAAGAAAGTAAGGATCTATATGGCCCTTACTTTGAAATGGAATTTACAAGCGATGCGGTGGTAGGTGAAAGTTCTGCGGCCTGAAACCGACCATAGTTAGCTCCCCTTGGTAGCAATCGTCACCAAGCGATGAAAACTCAAATTGATACACCGTATGCCAACGCCAGACTCCGTCTGGCGTTTTTAGTTTATGGGCACCAAAGGCGATGCTGATTAATTGGAGATCCAATTGCTCACATTTACGCGTGATTGCCACTTTTGCGAGTTCGGCTTGACGACGTTGTTGCCAAAACAGATAACAGAAAAAGCATAGCCCTAAAATTGCTAAAAGATCACCAATCATCCCTGAACCTTTATTATCCCTTTGTTGCTTGTTGTAAGCTTACTAGCGCGTTTGCTAGTTCTTCAGATGGATTTGAATGTAGCAAGGGCAATAGCACCATTCTTAACTCTGGTAGCATCACTAAATCGGCAAATAACTGATTAAATAGGGCTTGATTACCGGTTTGAGCTAAACGCAGCAAAAACTGTTCTGCTACCTTTTCATTGGCTAGTAAGTGCCAAGCTCGGCCAGCCACGCCAATCAGTACTTCCTGATGGCTTAAACGAGAGCTTTGTAATATCGCTTCTAACACTGGAGAGGCAATGGCTGTTGGTGCGCCAGCCAAAGCTCGGATAAGCGCTGAAAGTAGGAAGAGATCAGGCTCGCTACTTGCGATTTCTTGTTGTGCTTTTTCCGCGATACGTTCTGCTAAACGCTCTTGTAACTCTACATGCTCAAGCGCACCCAACAGAGCATAAAGTGGTTCATTCGGTAGGTGGTTCAACGCCTTGCGTATCATTACCCCGTTTTGCTCTTTGTCCAAACGAGCGGCCATGTCGGTGATCCCTTGCAGACCTACGGTTTGCCAATTATCCCAGCCTAAACCACCTGAAAAGTAATGCTGAGTGTGCTCATAATATTGGCTGGTAGGAAGATCGAGGTTCGCGCGGACCTGGCTATGAAACACGGCCATTTTGTCTTCGGAAGGTTTGAACGTATATGGGTTATTAGACAGCTTTTGCTGTTGCTCTTCAGAGATATCATCATTGAGGCGTGTTCCCATGGCTTCCACTACGTATTTAATGAAATTGCCGATATCCGCTTGCTTTAACAAACCGCGCTCGTCCAATTCAAACTTTAGAAACCAAATCCAAGGTTGCTTTTGTTCATTCCAATAAGCGATGGCAAGGTGTGCTTTACGCTGCATTGGGAATGGGTACGGTGCTTGACCTTTTTCTACATCGGCAAACTCTTTCTTAGCGATGGTTTTGATACGACGACCAAGATCGAAGATTTGATAATCACAGCGGCTGTTGTTCAACAGTTGAGTGAGGGTTTGAATGTTTTCCATTAAATACGACGTCCTAACGTTCTTTTCACAAGAAATGGTATCATTCTCGGCTAATTCAAGGTTCGAGATAGAATTAATGGTAACAAATACTCAATTGGTCGACTTACTTCACCAACTTGAAGCGCAGCTCAAAGAACATAAGTTGTGGCAACACACTAGGCCTTCAGAGCAAGCTTTACAAAGCGTGGAGCCATTTGCGATTGATACACTGCATCCTCATGAGTGGTTGCAGTGGATCTTTATAGACAGAATGCACGTGCTAGTGGAAAACAACCAACCATTGCCAAGAGGGTTTTCTCTCGAGCCCTATTTTTCAGAAGCGTGGAAGCAGGAACTGCAGTTCGCAGAGCTGCTTGTTACAATCCGAACCATTGACGAACTGTGTAAGTAAACGAATGCTAGAACAAGAAATAGCGCGATCTTCAGAACCAGTTGAGCTGGAGATCGTTTATCAGGATGAATATTTTGTAGCGGTCAACAAGCCAGCAGGCATGTTAGTGCATCGCAGTTGGTTAGATAAACACGAAACTCAGTTTGTCATGCAAACTTTGCGCGACCAAATTGGTCAGCATGTGTTCCCATTGCATCGTCTGGATCGTCCAACATCTGGTGTGCTCGTGTTTGCGTTGTCGAGTGAAGTAGCATCACAAGTCATGCCGATGTTTGCTGAACATAAAATGGAAAAGACATACCACGCGATAGTACGCGGTTGGATTGAGGAAGAGGGCGTCTTGGATTACGCACTCAAAGTCGAGTTAGACAAGATTGCTGATAAGTTCGCTTCACAAGAAAAAGAAGCGCAAGAAGCGGTGACGGAATATAAACCGTTGGCTAAAGTGGAAGTTCCCTATTCGACGGGTAAATTTCCTACAACGCGTTATTGCTTAGTTGAGATGAAACCTAAAACGGGGCGTAAGCACCAACTTCGTCGTCATATGGCGCATCTACGTCATCCTATTGTGGGTGATACAACGCACGGAGACGGCAAGCACAACAAGCTTTATCGCACAGAGTTTGATGCTCACCGCTTGCTACTGCACTCTTCAGAGTTACGGTTTGTCCACCCATTTACCGATCAAGAGATTGTCATGACGGCCAATATTGATGAGACTTGGCAGCAATTGTTTACTCGATTTGAGTGGGATGAATCAATGATCAACCGATAATCGGCGCAGTTAGATCTAGATAATGATTGAGTACAAATAAAAAGGGTTAGCATCAATGCTAACCCTTTTTTGTATAGAGAAAACCCCCAGCTAGGCTGGGGGTTCCGTTTTAATATTTAAGACTTAACGTTTTACTTTAGTTTTTCGAGATCCGCTTCGATCTCTGCGATCTTGCTCGAAACGACTTTTTCTAAATGACGAAGGTCTGAGAGAATTTTCTCTTTGACATCAACCTCAGGTTGTTTCGTTGGTTTAGTGATTTTATTCAGTTCATCAATGACTAATGTGAGGTTACGGTTGATTTCCGTTACTTCTTTATATTTGTGACTGCCACTGTCCACAAGAACATTTTTGATTTGGCGCGGGTATTTGAATTTAACGCTTTTGGCGAACAGCTCGCCTTTTTGCTTGTGGAAATAGATCTTGAGTACGTCTTTGTGTGCTTCTTGGCGTAGGGAATAACGTTCAATCTGCTTAGGGTCGTGAATACCCAAACCAGTGAGGTGGGGATACATAGGCTACCTCTATTACATCGAATTGATATTGATATAACTGTAGCAGCCTATGTATGAGCTAGATAGCTGATATTTAGCCAAAATGCTTAACTTGTGGGCAAGATCGCTCTCGCCCTGAACCGAAAAGATTGGTAGGTTTGATCTAAGCAGCGACCTCATCAGATAACTTTTCGATCAATCTCTCTCTTAGCTCATCTTGCTGTTCTTCACTTAATCTTCCCCCTGCATCACTGGTTAAAATAAACAAGTCTTCTGCTCGCTCACCAATGGTGGTGATTTTTGCACCATGAAGGTTGATATTTAAATCAGCAAACGTACGGCCTACTTTGGCCAACAGCCCTGGTGTGTCTAGCGCGACAAACTCCATCAACGTGTGCTTTTTACCTTTGGTTGGTAAGAAGTCGACTTTGGTTTTCACGTTAAAGTGCTGAAGTTTGTTCGGAGTACGGCGCGTTTTAATCTTGGTTGGTCGGCCCGCCTCCAGTACATGGGTGAGGTGTTTAATCACCGCGGCGTGACGAGACTCATCGATCGCTTCGCCATGTTGATCGAGTACCATAAAGGTATCAATCACGTGCCCATCTTTGCTGGTCATGATTTGCGCGTCGTGTACATTAAAATTACGCCTATCTAACTCCGCCACGACCGTCGCAAATAAAGCAGGCTGGTCTTTCGTATATACAAACACCTCAGTGCCGCCGCGAGTGGCTTTTTTACTGATCAACACCAAAGGCTTAGTCGGATCTTTCATGCGAAGTAAGTGTTCGCAGTGCCACGCGATTTGTGTATGGGTATGACGAAGGAAATAGTCAGCTTTGAAGCGTTGCCACAATACTTCAATTTCGCGCGCGGCAAAGCCCTCTTTGCGTAGCATTGCGGAGGCCATTTGTTGATTGTGGCGAATTCGCTCACGCACATCGACAGGATTCTCTAACCCTCTACGTAAAGCACGTTGTGTGGAGTAATACAGCTCTGCCAGTAAGGTTCGTTTCCAAGCATTCCAAAGTTCTGGGTTGGTTGCACAAATATCTGCAACTGTCAGGCACACAAGGTAATCGAGAGATTCTTCGTCTCTGACTTTTTTGGCAAATTCGGTAATCACATCGGGATCATAAATGTCTCGGCGCTGTGCGGTGACGGACATTAATAGATGATGCCTTACCAACCAAGCGACAAGTTTGGCCTCGGGCTTTGATAAGCCATGCTCAATACAGAAGTCGTAAGCCTCACCTTCGCCTATAACAGAGTGATCGCCGCCACGTCCTTTACCGATATCGTGGAAAATAGCGGCAATAATCAGCAGCTCTTTCTTTTGCATCCGTGGGTAGACGTCACAACAAATAGGGTGCTTCGCATGATTGTCTGGGTCACTAAAGGTATTAATGTGTTTCAGTAAGCGAATACTGTGCTCATCAACCGTGTAGGCGTGGAATAAGTCAAACTGCATTTGACCAACAATTTGGCTCCATTGCGGTAAATAGGCCGCCATAACCCCCAATCTGTGCATCAGGCTGAATGCTTTATGCAGAGCATTAGGGTGACGACATAACGCCATGAACTTTTCACGCGCAGCAGGAATGGTGTGCAAAAATTTGTTGAGTCGACGGCGCGCGGTGCGCAGCTGACGTAGTGTTGGTGGGCTCACCCCTTCAATGGTTGAGTCGTTCGCGATATGTAAGAACATATCCAGAATAGTTTCTGGGCGAGCTTGAAACAATGCGGGTTTCCGCGCTTCAATCAAAGAGCCACGACGTTGGAAGTCGGCATCGAGAATCTCGGCACTTTCTGTCGCACCACCATTAATGATCGCTTGATCAAAAAGTTTGAGTAGCATTTTATTGAGCTCTGCCACACGACGAAGTGTGCGATAGAACTCTTTCATCATCATTTCTACGCCTCGGTTGCCTTCACCGACGTAGCCTAGATTTTCCGCAACTTGTGCTTGATGGGCAAAGGTTAAGCGGTTGTCATAGCGGCGAAGCTCCATGTGCAGAGCGAAACGCACTCGCCAAAGGAAGTCCTGACATTCAACCAATTCTCGGTATTCTGCGTCAGTTAAAAATCCGTATCGGCTCATTTCCAGCAATGACGTGGCACCAAAGTGACGCCGGGCGACCCAGCTTAATGTATGAATATCGCGCAGCCCGCCAGGGGTCGACTTAATGTCTGGTTCTAAGTTGTAGGTCGTATCGTGGTAACGGGCATGGCGTTCTCGCTGCTCTTGAATTTTAGCGCGATAAAACGTTTCACTTGGCCAAAAGGAGTCTGATAACACGACTTTCTTCAGTGCCTGAAAGGTGTCCTCGCTTCCACACAGCAGTCGCGCTTCTTGCAGGTTTGTCGCGACCGTTAGATCGGCTTTACCAATTTCAGCACATTCAGTAACGGTGCGAACAGCGTGTCCGACCTCGAGTTTTAAATCCCACAACAGCGTAATGAATTCGCTGATTTTTGCTTCTAACGCGGTTGGCAGTTTATTGTTCGACAGAATCAAAATATCGATATCGGAGAGCGGATGCAGCTCGCCACGCCCATAGCCACCCACGGCAACTAGAGAAATGTTGTAAATATCTTTGAAGCCAAAATGTTGCCACAAACGATTCAGAAGCAGATCCATGTATTCTGCCCTGGCTAAAACCAAGCTTGTTACCGGATGATGATTGAGAAACTCTTGGTTTTGATCGGAGCTAAATTTCTCTAACTCTTGTTTGAGCTCTCCGATATTGATTTGTTCATCGGAAAAGGTAAGAGGGGACTGAAGTGTCATATTTGCCATCCGTGCAAGCTAATCTAGTTACAATCTAACAAATTTGTGGCAGATAAAAAATATCCCCGCCGAAGCAGGGATATAGTAAACAACGAGTGGTCGTCAGCTTTACGCGTTTTTCATTAGGCGAGGAATCGTATCGTCGCTACGAAGCGTCAGTACTTCACAACCTTCTTTTGTTACAACAATGGTATGTTCCCATTGCGCAGAGTTCTTGCCGTCGCCTGTGTAAACGGTCCAATCGTCTTGAGCGTCAACAGAGCAACCAAATTTACCTGCGTTAATCATCGGCTCAATAGTAAAGCACATGCCTTCTTTTAGTACGCGGCGGTCTTTGTTCTTGTAATGAACCACTTGTGGTTCTTCATGGAACTCATCGCCGATACCGTGGCCACAGAAGTCTTTCACAATAGAAAACTTGTTGCGAGGGTTGTTTTTGTTGTTCTCTTTGATGTACTTCTCGATAGCTGTACCGATGTCACCAACTGTTGAACCTGGCTTAACGGTACGCATACCAACATACAGTGCTTCTTGAGCTACCATGCACAGACGTTTGTTCGCAGGTGAAACATCACCGACTAGGAACATCTTAGAAGTGTCACCATGGTAACCTTGAGGACGCACGCTCAGATCGGCATTCTCATCATTTGGAACGATTACGGTAATATCAACGTTTAAGATGTCGCCATCTTTTAGTACCGCTGGCTTCATTTGGCCGTTGCTACCGATTTCGTCTTTTTCTGCTGGAATACCGTGGCATACGATATGGTTGATTGAAGTACAAATCGACTTAGGGAAACCATGGTAATCAAGTGGAGCAGAGTATGCGCCTTTTTCTAGAGCGTACTCATGACAGATTTTGTTCAACTTTTCTGTCGTCACACCAACTTTGATGTGTGGTTCGATCATTTCTAGAATCTCTGCGGCCAGTTTGCCCGCAATGCGCATGCGTTCTATTTCTTCAGCAGTTTTAATCTTGATTGACATTGGCTTTCTCTACTTATTCCTAAGCACGTAAACGTGCGAATGGCCGCATTCTATCAGACATCGGGGCGTTAACCCAAGTTAGATAGGAATATGCATCATTCTTAATTCGATCGTATGTTTAAAGTTTTGCTTATAAATAGGAGAAAGTGGCACGGTGAAGAAATAATTTTTACTAGCCACAGTGAGCTAAAATATGGTATAAAGCGCGCCGGAATAGAGGACTGTTCTCTTCGTTTAGCAAAGCTAAGCGGCGAAGCAAGCTTCATCCGAATAACCTTTTATCTTTAAATCACACACATTCCGTCACATATTCCGGGGTGCTGAGCAGAAGCTTGGTCGGAGTTATGGGGAATGTGGAGGCCTAACCCCATAGAGGAATTTAAAATGGCAACTGTATCAATGCGCGATATGCTAAAAGCTGGTGTTCACTTCGGTCACCAGACTCGTTACTGGAACCCAAAAATGAAGCCATTCATCTTTGGCGCTCGTAACAAAGTTCATATCATCAACCTAGAAAAAACTGTACCAATGTTCAACGACGCTCTAGCTGAACTAGCTAAAGTTGGCGAGAAGAAAGGTAAAGTTCTATTCGTAGGTACTAAGCGCGCTGCATCTGAAGCTGTTAAAGAAGCTGCAATCGCAAGCAACCAGTTTTACGTAAACAACCGCTGGTTAGGCGGTATGCTTACAAACTACAAAACAGTTCGTCAGTCTATCAAGCGTCTAAAAGATCTAGAGACTCAATCTCAAGACGGTACTTTTGACAAACTAACTAAGAAAGAAGCTCTAATGCGTACTCGCGAAATGGAGAAGCTAGAGAAATCTCTTGGTGGTATCAAAGACATGGGCGGCCTACCAGACGCTCTATTCGTAATCGACGCTGATCACGAACACATTGCAATTAAAGAAGCTAACAACCTAGGTATTCCAGTATACGCTGTGGTAGATACTAACTCTAACCCAGACGGCGTTGACTACGTAATCCCAGGTAACGACGACGCGATCCGCGCTGTACAGCTATACCTGAACGCTGCTGCTTCAGCAGTATCTGAAGGTCGTAACAAAGACGTAGCTGCAGTTGCTGAAAAAGACGGTTTCGTAGAAGCTGAATAATAGCGGCTCTGTGTCACACTTGGTCTATGTGAAACCTTTGTGTAGCATAAACTAAGTTATAGTTAGCAATGGGGGCCGACAATGTTAGGCCCCTGTTTTTTACCTTATTTCGAATCAAACGAGGAATACAGAATGGCAACTGTAACTGCTGCTCTAGTTAAAGAACTTCGCGAGCGTACTGGCGCTGGCATGATGGAATGTAAGAAAGCGCTTGTAGAAGCAAACGCTGACATCGAACTAGCAATTGAAAACATGCGTAAATCTGGCGCAGCGAAAGCAGCTAAGAAAGCTGGTAACGTTGCAGCTGAAGGCGCAATCATCATCAAAGAAGAAAACGGCGTTGCTGTTCTTCTTGAAGTTAACTGCCAAACTGACTTCGTTGCTAAAGACGGTAACTTCACTGCATTCGCAGAAGAAGTTGCAGCTGCAGCTCTAGCTTCAAAAGCGACTGTTGAAGAGCTACAAGCACAATTCGAAGACGCACGTGTAGCTCTTGTAGCTAAAATCGGTGAAAACATCACTATCCGTCGCGTAGAATACGTTCAAGGCACTGCAATTGCTTCTTACCGTCACGGTGAGAAAATCGGTGTTGTTGTTGCTGGTGAAGGCGACGCAGAAACTCTTAAGCACGTTGCAATGCACGTTGCTGCTTCTAAGCCTGAGTTCGTTAACCCAGAAGACGTACCAGCTGACGTAGTAGAAAAAGAGAAAGCGGTTCAAGTTGAAATCGCAATGAACGAAGGCAAGCCTGCTGAAATCGCTGAGAAGATGGTTGTTGGCCGCATGAAGAAATTCACTGGCGAGATCTCTCTAACAGGTCAAGCTTTCATCATGGAACCTAAGAAAACTGTAGGTGAAATGCTGAAAGAAAAAGGCGCTTCAGTTTCTACATTCGTTCGCCTAGAAGTAGGTGAAGGTATCGAGAAGAAAGAAGAAATGAGCTTCGCTGAAGAAGTTGCTGCAGCTCAAAAAGGTTAATCCTTAGAGACTGTATAAAGATTAGACCGTAGCCTTGGCTGCGGTCTTTTTATGAGCAGTGAACGATTAGCCGTGATGAATAGCCATAACTGAATTTGTGTCTATTCATGACTGTTAATCAACAACTCTCTTTGGAAGGTAAACTCCATGACTACGAACCCTAAACCAGCGTATCAACGTATTCTATTAAAACTGAGTGGTGAAGCTCTTCAAGGTGAAGACGGTTTTGGTATTGATCCTGCGGTCCTTGATCGCATGGCACAAGAAGTTAAAGAACTGGTTGAACTGGGTGTTCAGGTTGGTGTAGTTATCGGTGGCGGTAACTTGTTCCGTGGTGCAGGCCTTGCTGAAGCTGGTATGAACCGCGTAGTTGGTGACCACATGGGTATGCTTGCTACAGTAATGAATGGCCTAGCGATGCGCGATGCTCTTCACCGTGCATACGTGAATGCGCGCGTTATGTCTGCCATTCCTCTAAAAGGCGTATGTGACGACTATAATTGGGCTGATGCGATCCGTGAGCTTCGCCAAGGCCGTGTTGTCATCTTCTCTGCTGGTACGGGTAACCCGTTCTTTACAACGGATTCTGCTGCTTGCCTACGTGGTATTGAAATCGAAGCGGATGTTGTACTAAAAGCGACGAAAGTTGATGGTGTATTTACTGCTGACCCTGTAGCAAACCCAGACGCAGAGCTGTATGATAAGCTATCTTACGCAGAAGTTCTGGATAAAGAGCTGAAAGTGATGGACTTGGCGGCGTTTACGCTAGCTCGTGACCACAAAATGCCAATCCGCGTATTTAACATGAACAAGCCAGGCGCACTACGTCGCGTGGTTATGGGCGAAGCAGAAGGCACGCTAATCAACGAATAAGCTTGTCCCAAGGTGCCACCCAAAGCGTTAGGGTGGCGTTTGCTTTGCTCAACCGTTTTAGGCTTTCTTCAGGAAAGATGACATTTTTAAGGTGAAACTGTGATTAACGAAATCAAAAAAGACGCGCAAAAGCGCATGGATAAAAGCGTTGAAGCGCTTAAGAACAACCTTTCTAAAATTCGTACAGGTCGTGCACACCCAAGCCTACTATCTGGTATTTCTGTAGAATACTACGGTGCAGCAACACCTCTAAACCAAGTAGCAAACGTTATTGCTGAAGATGCACGTACACTTGCAATCACGGTTTTCGATAAAGAGCTGACGCCGAAAGTAGAAAAAGCGATCATGACGTCTGATCTTGGTCTAAATCCTATGTCTGCTGGTACTATCATCCGTGTTCCACTTCCACCACTAACGGAAGAGCGTCGTAAAGACCTAGTTAAGATTGTTCGTGGTGAAGCTGAAGGTGGTCGTGTTGCGGTTCGTAACATCCGTCGTGACGCAAACAACGATCTAAAAGCGCTTCTAAAAGATAAAGAAATCTCTGAAGATGAAGATCGTAAAGCACAAGACGAAATTCAAAAGCTAACTGACGTTGCAGTTAAGAAGATCGATGAAGTTCTTGCTGCAAAAGAAAAAGAGTTGATGGAAGTTTAATACTCCCACACACATCACTGTTGGAAAACGCTGTGCTCACAGCTCAGCGTTTTTTTATGTTAGTCTATCCAACTGATGGAACTCAATTAACTCCCTATGCAAAATTCTCAAGCCTTCTCTGATTCCCTTCCTAAGCATATTGCCATCATTATGGACGGTAATGGCCGTTGGGCTAAGTCCAAAGGAAAACCTCGCGTATTTGGTCACAAAAAAGGCGTTAATGCCGTTCGTAAGACCGTGGCTGCTGCTTCAAAGCTTGGCATTAAAGCCATGACGCTATTTGCTTTTAGTAGTGAAAACTGGCGTCGTCCGGAGGAAGAAGTGGGTCTTTTGATGGAACTGTTTATCACGGTCCTGTCTAGTGAAGTAAAAAAACTACACAAAAATAATTTACGGTTGCGCGTGATCGGTGATACCAGTCGATTTAGTGAGCGTCTACAAAAGAAGATTGTAGAAGCTGAAAATCTAACGGCAGGTAACACGGGGATGGTGATAAACATTGCAGCCAATTATGGCGGTAAGTGGGACATCACAGAAGCGGCCAAAACGTTAGCGTTAAAAGCACGTAACGGTGAGATTCGTGTAGAGGATATCAATGAGCAGCTAATCACTGAGCATTTGACCATGGCAGACTTACCTGAAGTGGATCTTTTGATTCGTACCAGTGGAGAGTGTCGCATCAGCAACTTTATGTTGTGGCAAATGGCTTATGCAGAAATGTACTTTACACCCGAGTATTGGCCGGAATTCGACGAAGACAGCTTAGTTGAAGCTGTAACTTGGTTTATCAATCGAGAACGTCGTTTTGGCTGTACAGGTGAACAAATAAAGGCATTGATGGCAGCTCAATAAGGACTAGTTAGTTTGAAACAGAGAATAATAACAGCACTAATTTTAGCTCCCCTGGTTATTTTAGGCATTTTTAAATTACCCCTAATGGGCTTTATTGCCGCTTTAACTGCAATTACGCTATTAGGTTTTTGGGAGTGGACTCAATTTACAGGAAGCAACTCTCGCTTTGCTGCCCTCGTTCCGGCAGTCATTGTTACTGGACTTAGTTTTCTATATATTTCGCCTGACGCACATAGCCTCAACCATTTAGCAACGCCTCATTATGTTGTGCTGGGCCTTGGTTTTGTTTGGTGGATTATTGCTAGCTTAATGGCGATTACTTATCCCAAAACGACGAAATCTTGGCAAAATAATTTTGTTTTACGCCATGTGTTTGGTTTTCTGACATTAATTCCATTCCTTTGGAGTGTAGTTATTCTTAGAGCTCATGACATTACGGTAGATCCATACCACGGAGCAAAGCTCGTGTTATACGTTTGTTTCTTGGTATGGGCTGCAGATAGCGGTGCTTACTTTGCAGGCAAAAGCTTAGGCAAACGTAAGATGGCGCCACATGTCAGTCCGAATAAAACCATTGAAGGGCTTATTGGCGGCATTATCACGGCATTGATCGTGGCGTGGGCGTTTGCTGATTGGTTCGATATTCAGTTCACCAGTCCTGTACATATGGTGTTGATTACGTTGGTTACTGTTGTTATATCAGTGCTCGGCGATCTGGTGGAAAGTATGTTCAAGCGTGTCTCAGGCATTAAAGACAGCAGCAACATTATCCCAGGACATGGCGGTGTGCTCGATCGTATTGACAGCCTAACCGCAGCATTCCCAGTTTTTGCTCTTCTTTACTACGTATTCTAATTTATCAGGAGCGGCATTGTCGCTCCTGAGCTTTCTAACGGTCTTACAACATGCAAAAGTTAACGATTCTTGGTGCTACTGGATCCATTGGTGCAAGCACGCTTAAAGTGGTCGAACAAAACCCAGAGCTGTTTTCTGTCGTTGCCTTAGCGGCAAGCACCAACGTTGAAAAGATGATCGGGCTATGTCGTCAGTGGCAACCTAAATACGCGGTAATGGCGGACAAAGCCGCAGCGATTCAACTCCAATCTGAGTTACATTTGGTTTCGCCAAACACCGAAGTATTAGGTGGTGTGGATGCTCTATGCCATATTTCTTCATTGGACGAAGTTGACAGTGTGATGGCTGCTATTGTCGGAGCGGCTGGTCTACTGCCTACCATGGCTGCTGTGAAAGCTGGTAAGCGAGTATTGTTGGCAAATAAAGAAGCGCTGGTAATGTCAGGCCAGTTATTTATTGATGCCGTAGAAGAGTTTGGTGCGGAGCTACTTCCCGTCGATAGTGAACACAATGCTATTTTCCAGTGCTTACCACAGCAAGTACAAACCAATTTAGGTCGTTGTAATTTACAAGAACATGGCATTTCTCATATTTTGCTGACTGGTTCTGGTGGTCCTTTCCGTTACACTGACATCGCAGAACTGGAAAAGGTGACTCCTGAACAGGCGATCGCCCATCCAAACTGGTCGATGGGACCAAAGATTTCCGTTGACTCAGCCACGATGATGAACAAAGGCTTAGAGTATATCGAAGCTAAATGGTTGTTTAATGCGGCTCGCGAGCAGCTAAAGGTTATTATTCATCCGCAGTCTGTTATTCATTCAATGGTTCAATACCGCGATGGTTCGGTTTTGGCACAAATGGGTGAGCCGGATATGGCGACCCCTATTGCACTGACTATGTCATACCCATCAAGAGTTGAAGCTGGGGTTAAGCCACTAGACTTCACGCAAATTGGCGAATTGACGTTTTTGCAACCTGATTTTGCTCGTTACCCATGTTTAAAACTAGCAATTGACGCTTGTTATGAAGGTCAACATGCAACAACGGCACTGAATGCAGCGAATGAAGTTGCTGTTGATGCATTTTTAAATAACAGCTTAGGTTTTACGGATATCGCTCGCATCAATGAGTCTGTGTTGAACAAAATCAATGCAAGCTGCAAAGCTGAGAATGCGAATAGCTTGGAAAGCTTGTTAGAGCTAGATAGAATGGCACGAACTATTGCCCTAGAAACCATACGCGAGCGTAGCTGATGACAGGTATATTGTGGAATCTCATTTCTTTTATCGTCGCACTGGGCATTCTTGTTGCTGTGCACGAGTTTGGGCACTTTTGGGTTGCTCGCCGTTGCGGCGTGAAAGTTGAAAAGTTTTCAATCGGTTTCGGTAAGTCTATCTGGAGTAAGGTAGGCAAAGACGGAACGGAGTACAGCATCTCAATGATCCCTCTCGGCGGCTATGTAAAAATGGTTGATAGTCGTGTTGATGAGGTGCCAGAACATGAGAAACACTTAGCGTTTGATAAGAAGCCGCTATGGAAGCGAACCTCTATTGTTGCGGCAGGCCCTATCTTTAATTTCCTTTTCGCAATTTTCGCCTATTGGCTCGTATTTCTTATTGGTATCCCAGCAGTTAAGCCAGTAATTGGTGAAGTTACGCCCAATTCGATCGTCGCAGAAGCCGGAATTGAATCAGGAATGGAACTTAAATCGATATCTGGTATCAAAACTCCGGATTGGGAATCGGTAAATATGGGATTGATTTCTCATATTGGCGATGATTTGATGACAGTAACACTGACGTCAGCGAATGAAGTTGGTTCAGAAGTAACGAAAACGCTCGATCTGCGCGAATGGGAGTTCGACCCTGAAACTCAGTCTGCGATGCAGTCATTAGGTTTTGCGCCGTATACACCGGAGGTGTATCGCGTTATCGAACAGGTTTCGCAAGGTGGAGCGGCGGAAAAAGCAGGTGTGCTTCCAGGTGATGAGATTGTCGCTATTGGTGAACAACGCGTTACGGAGTGGAAGCAGGTTGTTGAAGCGGTTCGCTCTAATCCTGATACACCGATTGAATTAACGGTATTGCGTCAGGGCTATGAGCAAACATTAACGCTGACGCCTGGTAGCCGTGAGCTAGCTAACAAAGAAGTCGTTGGTTTTGCAGGTATTGCACCTAAAGTCGCAGAATGGCCAGAAAGTTATCGCTTCGACCTTCAGTTTGGTGTATTCGAGTCAGTAGGTAAGGCGGTAGACAAAACCGGCCAAGTCATTGGCTTGACAATCAGCATGCTTAAGAAACTGATTGTTGGTGACGTTGGTCTGAATAATCTGAGTGGTCCAATATCAATAGCCAAAGGCGCAGGTGCGACGGCTGATTATGGCTTGGTCTACTTTTTAGGTTTTCTCGCTCTAATTAGTGTTAACCTAGGTATTATTAATCTCGTTCCTTTACCAATGTTGGATGGCGGTCATTTGTTGTTTTTTGCAATTGAAGCAGTCATTCGACGTCCCGTTCCTGAGAGAGTGCAGGAAATGGGTTTTAGAATTGGTGGTGCGATCATCTTCTCGCTCATGGCGTTAGCGCTATTTAATGATTTTACTCGTCTGTGATAGTTCAGAGACAAAAGCAGTAGCAAGGAATAATTAGAACAAGTATGGCGATTAAGCGAATTCTATTTGCAAGTTTACTGGCGACCAGTGTATCTGCAAATGGAGCAGAGAACTTCGTAGTTCAAGATATTGAAATCGATGGATTGCAGCGTGTAGCACTGGGTGCTGCGTTGTTGAAAATGCCTGTACGTGTCGGTGATACCATTGGCCAAGGCGATGTTGCAGAGATTATCCGTGCACTGTATGCATCTGGTAACTTTGAAGATGTGAAAGTGTTACGTGACGGCGGCGTTCTGATGGTTCAAGTCAAAGAACGTCCTACCATTGCCAGCATCTCATTTTCTGGTAACAAAGCAATCAAGGACGAGCAGCTACAAGAAAACCTGAACGCATCTGGTGTTCGTGAAGGCGAAGCGCTTGACCGCACCACGCTAAGCAACATTGAAAAAGGCTTAGAAGACTTTTACTACAGCGTAGGTAAATACAACGCAACAGTAAAAGCGGTGGTGACTCCACTGCCACGTAACCGTTCTGACCTAAAGTTTGTCTTTACTGAAGGCGTGTCGGCAAAAATTCAGCAAATCAATTTTATCGGCAATGAAGTTTTCAGCGATGAGGACCTTCTTTCTCGTTTTAACTTGAATGTTGATGTGCCGTGGTGGAATTTTCTGTCTGACGAAAAGTACCAAAAACAAGTGCTTGCAGGTGATATTGAAGCGCTCAAATCATTCTATCTGGACCGCGGTTACCTAAAATTTAACGTTGATTCGACACAAGTTGCAATCTCTCCTGACAAGAAAGGGGTATACATTACTCTTGGCTTAGAAGAGGGCGAGGTTTACACCGTCAAGGACGTAAAGTTCCGTGGTGATTTGATTGGTGAGGAAGCGACGTTCGAACGACTTGTACCATTTGAAGACAATGAGACGTACAACGGCTCGTTGGTCACTTCAATGGAAGAGGGTATTAAACGTGTGCTTGGTGAGTCCGGCTACGCTTATCCTCAAGTGAATACCATTCCTGAGTTTGACGATGAGAATCAAGAAGTATCTTTGGTCGTTAACGTCGATCCAGGTAACCGAATTTACGTTCGTGATATCCGCTTCACGGGTAACAACTCAACCAAAGATGAAGTCCTTCGTCGTGAAATGCGTCAGATGGAAGGCAGTTGGTTAAACTCGAAATCGATTGAAACGGGTAAAACTCGTCTAAACCGTTTGGGCTACTTTGAAAATGTTGAAGTACAGACGGTTCGAGTTCCTGGTAGTGATGATCAAGTTGACCTAGTTTACTCTGTCAAAGAAGCGAACTCTGGTAGCGTTAACTTCGGTGTTGGCTACGGTACAGAATCGGGTGTGAGCTTCCAGGTTGGCCTGCAACAAGATAACTTTATTGGTAGCGGTAACCGTGTTGGTATCAACGCGATGATGAATGACTACCAGAAAAACATCAGTCTAGATTACCGAGACCCGTACTGGAACTTAGACGGTGTTAGCTTAGGTGGTAAGGTCTTCTACAACGAATTTGAAGCGAAAGAAGCCAATATCGTTGACTATACCAACGAAAGCTATGGTGCGAGCTTAACGTGGGGCTTCCCATTCGATGAGCTGAACCGTTTTGAATTCGGTGTCGGTTATACGCACAACAAGATCGGTAACTTATCGCCTTACTTGCAGGTAGAGCAATTCTTACGAGCACAAGCAGACAACATTGATTCTAGTGGAGCGTTGAACACGAACGACTTCGACTTCAATATCTCTTGGACACGTAATAACTTAAACCGTGGTTACTTCCCAACGGCAGGTAACCACCAACGTGCGTTCTATAAAATGACCGTACCTGGCTCTGACGTTCAATACTTCAAAATGCAGTACGATGTTCGCCAGTATGTGCCATTGACTAAGAAGCATGAGTTTACCCTCTTGTTCCGTGGTCGCTTAGGTTACGGCAATGGTTACGGCCAAACAGATGGTAACGATAACTTGTTCCCATTCTATGAAAACTACTACGCCGGTGGCTTTACGTCGCTTCGTGGTTTTGGTTCAAACTCTGTTGGCCCTAAAGCGGTTTACCGTGATACATCAGGCTCAAACAATGGTGCAGATACAGCAACAGATGACTCTGTTGGTGGTAACGCCGTGGCGCTAGCAAGTGTTGAGTTGATTGTCCCAACACCATTTGCATCAGAAGAAGTACAAAACCAAATTCGTACCAGTATCTTCTTTGATATGGCAAGTGTTTGGGATACGGAGTTTGACTACCGCGATTCAGGTGCGGAATATGGTGACCGTTACTACTACGATTACTCAGATCCAACCAACTACCGCTCTTCTTACGGTGCGGCGTTGCAGTGGATGTCTCCAATGGGGCCACTAGTATTCTCACTAGCGAAACCAATTAAGAAATTTGATGGCGATGATGAAGAGTTCTTCACATTCACTATCGGTAGAACTTTCTAAAGAGGAAAATATTTTGAATAAAATGATCAAAGCGGCTGGGATTGGCCTTCTTGTACTGAGCTCTTCAATGTTTGCAAATGCGGCAGAAGCTGCACAGAAAATTGCTTACGTAAATACAGCTCAAGTTTTTCAAGCTCTTCCTCAACGTGAAGTTGTACTACAAAAAATGCAGAAAGACTTCAAAAGCAAAGCTGATGAACTGAAGTCAATCCAAGCACAAGCTAAAACAAAGATTGAGAAGCTACAACGTGACGGCGAGCTTTTGGGTCAAGACGAAGTTGAAAAGCTACGTATCGATATCGCGAAGCTAGACAGCGAGTACAAAGTGAAAGCACAAGCACTTGAAAAAGCAAGTGCGCGTCGTGAAGCTGAAGAAAAAGCGAAGCTTTTCAAAACGATTCAAGATGCAGTTAAGAAGGTCGCAGACAAAAATGGTTACGATCTTGTGATTGATATCTCTGCTTTACAGTACGGCAAGCCAGAATACAATATCTCTGAAGACGTAATTAAAGCTCTAAAATAAGAAGTTATGAAGACATTAACATTAGCCGAATTGGCGACAATTACCGGGGGTGAGCTGTTTGGTGACGAGTCTCTCGTTGTAAGCCGTGTTGCCCCAATGGATAAAGCACAAGAAGGTGATGTAACCTTCTTGTCTAACCCAAAATACGCAAAACACCTTTCTGAGTGCCAAGCTACCGTTGTTATGGTAAAGGCTGAGCATAAAGAGCAATGCGTTGGAAATGCGCTAGTGGTTTCAGACCCTTATGTCGCATTTGCTCGTGTGGTCCAAGCGATGGATACCACACCAAAACCGGCTGACGATATTGCACCAAGTGCTGTGATTGCCGCTGACGTTAAGATGGGTGAGAACGTTACAGTCGGCGCTAACGCCGTGATTGAAACGGGCGTGGAACTCGGCGACAACGTAAGCGTTGGCGCTGGTTGTTTTATCGGTAAGAACGCCAAGCTAGGGAATAACACCAAGCTTTGGGCTAATGTCACTATCTATCATGAAGTGTCATTGGGTGATGACTGTCTCGTTCAATCGGGTACTGTCATTGGCTCTGATGGCTTCGGTTATGCGAACGACAAAGGCGAGTGGATCAAAATCCCTCAGCTTGGTTCAGTGCGTATCGGTAACCGCGTTGAGATTGGTGCTTGTACTACGATTGACCGCGGTGCACTCGAAGATACTATCATTGAAGACAATGTCATTCTGGATAACCAACTTCAAATCGCGCACAACGTGCAGATCGGATATGGTACCGTGATGCCTGGTGGTACTATTGTCGCGGGCAGTACAAAAATTGGTAAGTACTGCCAGATTGGCGGCGCGTCTGTTCTGAATGGCCATATCACTATCGCAGATGGTGTGGCGATTACAGGTATGGGCATGGTAATGCGCAGTATTGAAGAAAAAGGCCTTTACTCATCAGGTATTCCACTACAAACGAACAGAGAGTGGCGTAAAACCGCAACTCGAGTTCACCGTATTGATGAGATGAATAAGCGCCTAAAAGCGGTTGAAAAACAGCTGGAACAGAAAGAAGAAAGTTAGAACAAGTTATCTTTCGCTCTGTATTTAACGTGAAAGCTAACAGGCTCTAGTTCCATATTCTGTACGAAGACTCGCGAAATGCGGGTCTTTTTCTTCTATAATGACGCGCTCTAAGTAGATTTAACTCCAAGATGGTGCGTATTTTGCTAGTATATTGCAAAGCGATTCGGCTTTACGACCTGTTGCCACGTTTGCCATCCTGGCTGCAAAAAATTGATATAGGAAGACGACTTTGACTACTGAAAAGAAAACGATGAACATCTCTGAAATTCAAGAGCTACTACCTCATCGCTACCCATTCTTATTGATCGACCGAGTGATAGACTTCCAAGAAGAGAAGTACCTTCACGCGATTAAAAACGTGTCGGTTAACGAACCTCAGTTCACAGGTCACTTTCCTCAACTACCAGTATTCCCAGGTGTTTTGATTTTAGAAGCAATGGCTCAGGCAACAGGCTTACTTGCATTTAAATCATTTGGTGCACCAACAGAAAATGAACTGTACTACTTTGCAAGCGTAGACGGCGCGAAATTCCGTAAACCAGTGGTTCCGGGCGACCAATTGGTTATTGAGGTAGAATTTCTGAAAGAACGTCGCGGCATTGCTGCATTTAGCGGTGTAGCAAAAGTTGACGGCGAAGTGGTATGTTCTGCAGAACTGAAGTGTGCTCGTCGAGAGTTTTAATATGATTCATGAAACCGCTAAAATCCACCCGGCAGCGGTGGTAGAAGAGGGCGCCAAAATTGGTGCTAACGTAACTGTCGGTCCTTTTACGTACATCACCTCTACGGTTGAAATTGGTGAAGGCACAGAAGTGATGTCTCACGTTGTGATCAAAGGCCATACGACTATTGGCAAAGATAACCGTATTTTCCCTCATGCTGTCATTGGCGAAGAAAACCAAGACAAAAAATATAGTGGTGAAGACACAACTGTGGTTATCGGTGATCGTAACGTCATTCGTGAAGCGGTCCAAGTTCACCGCGGCACAGTGCAAGACAAAGCAACCACGATCATTGGTGATGACAACTTATTATGTGTGAATGCACACATTGCGCACGATGTTGTTATTGGTAACCATACTCATATCGGTAATAACTCGATTCTTGGTGGTCACGTTACTGTTGAAGATTATGCCGGTGTGATGGCACTGTCTGCGATTCATCCGTTTTGTACAGTGGGCGCCTACGCGTACATTGGCGGCTGCTCAGCAGTGGTGCAAGATGTCCCAGCTTACGTACTCGCGCAAGGTAACCACGCGACTCCTTTCGGCTTGAACCTTGTTGGCTTGAAGCGTAACGGCTTTGAGAAACCAGAGATTCGTGCGCTGCAAAAAGCGTATAAAGAAATCTATCGTTCAGGTAAGACGCTAGAAGAAGTGAAGCCTATTCTGGCTGAAATGGCTCAAGAGTGGCCGGCTGTGAAGCGTTTCTCAGATATTCTGGAAACGACGGAACGTGGCATTATTCGTTAATTGGCGAATGAACCAATAAATAAAAAGATCGTGACCGAATTTGAGGTTACGATCTTTTTGTGTTTTATGGATAAGGCAAACCGTTATCCATAGCGCACAGGAAAAATAGCGAAGTAGATATGGAAAGACCATTACGTATTGGCATCATTGCCGGAGAATTGTCTGGCGATACGCTAGGTGAAGGCTTTATCAAAGCAGTAAAGCAACAATATCCAGACGCAGAGTTCGTAGGCATTGGCGGTCCGAAAATGATAGCCCAAGGTTGCGAGTCTCTGTTTGATATGGAAGAGCTTGCGGTGATGGGATTAGTCGAGGTTTTAGGCCGCTTACCGAGACTTCTTAAAGTGAAAGCTGAGCTCGTTCAGTATTTTACTCAGAATCCGCCTGATGTTTTCATCGGGATCGATGCTCCTGACTTCAACTTACGTCTGGAACTTGACCTCAAGCAAGCGGGTATTAAAACCGTTCATTACGTGAGTCCGTCTGTTTGGGCTTGGCGTCAGAAGCGAATCTTTAAAATAGAAGCGGCAACGAACTTGGTGCTAGCATTTCTTCCGTTTGAGAAAGCGTTCTACGACAAATTTAATGTACCTTGCGAGTTCATTGGTCATACCTTGGCTGATTCCATCCCACTAGAATCAGAACAAGCGCCTGCACGTGACTTGCTTGGTTTAGAACAAGATAAAAAGTGGCTTGCTGTTCTGCCAGGCAGCCGTGGTAGCGAGTTAAAAATGCTCTCAGAGCCATTTATTGAAACCTGCAAGTTACTCCATAAAAAATTTCCAGAACTGGGGTTTGTTGTCGCGCTTGTTAATCAAAAACGCCGCGAACAGTTTGAACAAGCCTGGAAAGAACTCGCACCAGAGTTGGACTTCAAGTTAGTTGATGACACCGCACGCAACGTCATCACCGCATCCGATGCCGTGATGCTGGCCTCTGGTACCGTAGCGTTGGAGTGTATGCTTCTCAAGCGTCCAATGGTGGTGGGTTATCGTGTGAATGCATTTACCGCTTTCTTGGCTAAACGTTTATTGAAAACGAAGTATGTGTCATTGCCGAATATCTTAGCGGATGATGAGCTCGTTAAAGAATATCTACAAGATGAGTGCACACCAGACAATTTGTTTACTGAGGTTTCTCGCTTATTGGAAAGCGACAATAAACTGATGTTAGATAAGTTTACGGAAATGCATCATTGGATTCGTAAAGATGCGGACCAACAAGCCGCAAACGCGGTTCTAAAACTGATTGAAAAATAGAGATTTATCATGGCTGTTAAACCAAAAGCGACCAAAACCAAAGTTGAACTCCCTCCGTTTGAATATCCGCAAGGTTACCAGCTTGTGGCCGGAGTCGACGAGGTCGGACGTGGCCCTTTGGTGGGAGACGTTGTCACCGCTGCGGTTATCCTTGATCCTAACAATCCTATTGAAGGGTTGAACGATTCGAAAAAATTGACCGAAAAGAAACGCATGGCGCTGCTTCCTGAAATCAAAGAAAAAGCATTGGCGTGGGCGGTCGGGCGTTGTTCTCCTGAAGAAATCGATCAACTGAATATTTTGCAGGCGACTATGGTTGCGATGCAGCGTGCAGTGGCGGGGTTACAGGTTCAACCTGATTTGGTGTTGATTGATGGTAACCGTTGTCCGGAGCTGCCAATGGATGCTCAAGCTGTAGTAAAAGGCGATCTACGTGTTGCCGAAATCAGTGCGGCTTCAATTATTGCCAAAGTCGTGCGTGACCAAGAGATGGAAGAGTTGGATAAACTTCATCCACAATTTGGCTTCGCGAAGCACAAAGGTTACCCAACTAAAGCGCACTTTGAAGCGATTGAGCAACACGGAGTGATCAGTGAACACCGCAAGAGTTTCAAGCCAGTAAAAAAAGCGTTAGGCATAGAATAATCAAACGATCTAATTGGTGTTATAAACCCAACCTCTTTAGGTTAGAATCCCCAACAAAATAGAGTTACACGGTACCTGTTAATGTCAGATCCCAAATTCATCCACCTGCGTGTTCATAGTGACTTCTCGATGGTGGATGGCCTCAACAAAGTTCCGCCAATCGTAAAGAAAGTTGCTGAGCTCGGTATGCCCGCAATGGCGTTGACCGACTTTACCAACCTATGTGGTTTGGTGAAGTTTTACGGTACGGCGCATGGCAGTGGTGTTAAACCGATCATTGGTGCTGACTTTAAAATGCAGTCGGACGAGTTTGGTGAAGAGCTGACACAAGTGACTTTGCTTGCGGCGGATAATGTGGGTTATAAGAACCTGACGTTATTGATATCAAAAGCGTACTTACGCGGACATGTTCAACACCACCCTGTGATTGATAAAGTCTGGTTGGCTGAAATGTCTGAAGGCTTGATTGTATTATCCGGCGGTAAAAGCGGGGAAATTGGTCGCGGCCTTTTGAAAGGCAACCGTCAAATAGTGCAAGGGTGTGTTGATTTTTATAAACAGCATTTTCCAGATCGCTTTTATCTTGAGTTACTTCGTACCGGTCGTCCAGATGAAGAAACTTATCTTCACTTTGCAGTTGAATTGGCAGAGCAGCAAGACTTGCCAGTAGTGGCGACCAATGAAGTTGTATTCCTGAGTCCAGACCTATTTGATGCTCATGAAATACGCGTAGCGATTCACGATGGTTACACATTAGAAGATCCGCGTAGGCCAAAAAACTACAGTCCGCAGCAATATCTTCGTACAGAAGAAGAAATGTGCGAGCTGTTTGCTGATATTCCTGAAGCGTTAGAAAACAGTGTCGAGATAGCGAAACGTTGTAACGTGACTGTGCGCTTAGGGGAGTACTTCCTACCAGCCTTCCCAACTGAAGGGATGAAAGAGACTGAGTTCTTAGTCATGAAATCCCGAGAGGGCTTGGAAGAGCGTTTAGAGTTCCTATTTCCAGATGAGGAAGAGAGGAAACGTCGTCGCCCTGAATATGATGAACGTCTTCAGATAGAGCTAGATGTTATCAACCAAATGGGATTTCCTGGTTACTTCTTGATCGTAATGGAGTTCATCCAGTGGTCAAAAGATAATGGAATTCCTGTAGGTCCTGGACGTGGTTCCGGTGCCGGCTCTTTGGTGGCTTACGCATTAAAAATCACCGACCTGGATCCATTAGAATACGACTTGCTGTTCGAACGTTTCTTGAACCCAGAACGTGTCTCGATGCCCGATTTCGACGTCGATTTCTGTATGGATAAACGTGACCAGGTTATTGACCACGTTGCGGAAATGTACGGTCGTGACGCGGTGTCTCAGATCATCACGTTTGGTACCATGGCGGCAAAAGCGGTAATCCGTGACGTTGGCCGCGTATTGGGTCATCCATTTGGTTTTGTTGATCGTATTTCAAAGCTGATCCCGCCCGATCCAGGCATGACGCTAGATAAGGCGTTTAAAGCTGAACCTGCACTACCTGAATTGTATGAGGCCGATGAGGAAGTTAAAGAACTCATCGACATGTGTCATATTTTGGAAGGCTGTACGCGAAACGCCGGTAAACACGCTGGTGGTGTTGTAATTTCACCTACAACAATTACCGATTTTGCGCCAATTTATGCAGACGCTGAAGGTCACTTTCCGGTTACTCAATTTGATAAAAACGATGTTGAGACCGCTGGCCTAGTTAAGTTTGACTTCTTGGGTTTACGTACCTTAACCATTATTGACTGGGCGTTAGGGCTGATTAACCCACGTCTAGAGCGAGAAGGTAAAGAACCGGTTCAAATTGAATCCATACCGTTAGAAGACCCAGCCTCTTTCCGTTTGTTGCAAAACTCTGAAACGACAGCAGTATTCCAGCTTGAATCTCGAGGTATGAAAGAGCTGATCAAGCGACTTCAGCCAGACTGTTTCGAAGACATTATCGCATTGGTAGCACTCTTCCGTCCGGGTCCTTTGCAATCGGGCATGGTAGATAACTTTATCGACCGTAAACATGGTCGAGAGGCGATCTCTTATCCAGATGAAAAGTGGCAACACGAGTCGCTAAAAGAGACGCTTGATCCAACCTACGGCATCATCCTGTACCAAGAGCAGGTAATGCAGATTGCGCAGATCTTAGCGGGTTACACGCTAGGTGGTGCGGACATGCTCCGTCGTGCAATGGGTAAGAAAAAGCCAGAAGAGATGGCAAAACAACGTGCTATCTTTGAAGAAGGTGCGATAAAGAACGGTATCGATGGCGAGTTGGCGATGAAAATCTTCGACTTGGTAGAGAAGTTCGCTGGTTATGGTTTTAACAAATCGCACTCGGCTGCTTATGCATTGGTTTCTTATCAGACTCTTTGGCTGAAAACCCATTATCCTGCCGAATTTATGGCCGCGGTAATGACAGCTGATATGGATAACACGGAAAAAGTCGTTGGCTTGGTCGATGAGTGTTTCCGTATGAAGCTCACCGTGCTGCCACCAGACATCAACTCTGGCCTATATCGCTTTAATGTTGATGAAAATGGCGCAATTGTTTACGGTATTGGTGCGATAAAAGGGGTAGGTGAAGGCCCTATCGATGCGATTCTTGAGGCGAGAAATAAAGGTGGTCACTTTAAAGACCTATTTGATTTCTGTGCTCGAGTTGATCTAAAACGCGTCAATAAACGAGTGATAGAGAAGCTGATCTACGCGGGTGCGTTAGATCGACTAGGTCCACACCGCGCGGCGATGATGGCGTCACTCAATGATGCGGTAAAAGCGGCAAGTCAACATCACCAAGCCGAGGCGTTTGGTCAAACGGATATGTTTGGTGTGCTAACGGATGCGCCTGAAGAAGTAGAGCACAAGTATACGCAAGTTCCGCCTTGGCCAGAAAAAGTGTGGTTAGAGGGCGAGCGTGATACCCTAGGTCTATATTTGACAGGGCACCCAATTAACGCCTACGTAAAGGAACTAAACAAATACACCAGTTGTCGACTAAAAGACGCAACGCCTACGCGTCGCGACCAATCTGTCACGGTGGCTGGTTTGGTTATTGCCGCTCGCGTAATGACGACTAAGCGTGGTACACGAATTGGCATTATGACACTGGATGACCGAAGTGGTCGCATGGAAGTGATGTTGTTCTCAGATGCACTGGATCGATACGCTGAACTTCTCGAAAAAGACAGAATTTTGGTCGTTTCTGGACAGGTCAGCTTTGATGACTTCAACGGTGGCCTTAAAATGTCGGCGCGTGAAGTTATGGATCTCGGCAGTGCGCGCGAGAAATACGCTCGTGGTTTGTCGGTATCGATCGATGCAACTCAGATCAACGATCAGTTTTTTGAGCAGTTCAGCCGTATTTTAGAACCGCACAAAGCCGGAACCGTACCCGTCAATGTATACTACCAGCGTGCCGACGCCAGAGCGCGGTTAACATTGGGCACCGAGTGGCGAGTAACGCCAAGTGATACATTACTCGACGATTTAAAACAGTTACTTGGCAAAAGCCAGGTAGAACTCGAATTTAACTAAAAATTCAGCGCAATATGTTAGACGCTGAGTAAACAAGGATTCATAGATGAGCCTAAACTTTCTTGAATTTGAAAAGCCAATTGCAGAACTAGAAGCGAAAATTGAAGCATTACGTGATGTCTCTCGTCACGGTGGTGATTCTGCGATTGACCTGGATAAAGAAATCGAACAGCTTGAGAAGAAAAGCTTAGAGCTGAAGAAAAAAACCTTCAGCGACCTAGGCGCATGGGAAACAGCTCAACTGGCTCGTCACCCACTACGTCCTTACACGCTGGATTACATCCAACACGCTTTTGAGGAGTTTGATGAATTAGCGGGTGACCGCGCGTTTGCAGACGACAAAGCGATTGTGGGTGGCATGGCTCGCCTTGAAGGCCGCCCTGTGATGATCATTGGTCACCAAAAAGGTCGTGAAACCAAAGAGAAAGTGAAACGTAACTTTGGTATGCCAAAACCAGAAGGTTACCGTAAAGCGCTACGTTTGATGGAAATGGCTGAGCGTTTCAACATGCCGATCATCACATTTATCGATACGGCTGGCGCGTACCCAGGTGTGGGCGCAGAAGAGCGTGGTCAATCTGAAGCTATCGCGAAAAACCTAAAAGTGATGTCTGGTCTTAAAGTGCCAGTAATCTGTAACGTTGTTGGTGAAGGTGGTTCAGGTGGCGCACTAGCAATTGGTGTAGGCGACTACGTGAACATGCTTCAGTACTCTACATACTCAGTAATCTCTCCTGAAGGTTGTGCTTCAATCTTATGGCGTGATTCTGACAAAGCACCGCAAGCGGCAGAAGCGATGGGTCTAACTGCTCCTCGTCTTAAAGAGCTTGAACTGATCGACGAAATCATTGAAGAGCCACTAGGCGGCGCTCATCGCGATCATGTTCAAATGGCAGCGAATATGAAAGCGACACTACTTCGTCAGCTAGAAGATCTAGAACAATTGGATGAAGAGACGCTACGTGAACGTCGTTACCAGCGCCTAATGAGCTACGGTTACTGTTAATTTCGGTGATTGCTATTAAGCGTTAGCTGATATCTCAAGTGATAACAGTTAAAATAGAAAGGGTTGGATGAGAGTCCAGCCCTTTTTTGTACCTATCGGATCGCTTATGGAATCGCTTTACCCGCATTTTGCTCAAGTTCTCTGCCGCTACTATCAATCAGGCACTAAGGTTGTCTTGGCGTTTAGCGGAGGAGTGGATTCACGTCTTTTACTCGAATTACTCAGTCGCTATCAACAAGCGCATTCGATAGAGTGCCATGCCGTATATGTGCACCATGGTTTGAGCTCGAATGCCGATGATTGGGCCGATAAATGCTTACTTTGGGCAAAACAAGTGGGCATATCATGCTCGATTGAGCGAGTGAGCTTAGACATCAGCAATGGTGAAAGTATTGAACTTCTTGCTCGTGAAGCTCGCTATCAAGCCTTAACTAAGTACATTCAAGAAGGCGATATACTGTTGACCGGCCAACATGCTGATGATCAACTAGAGACTTTTCTCCTTGCTCTTAAGCGAGGCAGCGGGCCAAAAGGGTTATCTTCGATGGCGGAGAGTATGCCGTTTTCTGGCGGATCCCTAGTTCGACCATTGCTTACTATCAAGCGGAAGACCATCGAAGACGCGGCTACTAAGTTAGGCTTGGAATGGGTGGAAGACGAAAGCAACCAAGATACTCGTTATGATCGTAACTTTCTTCGTCATTGTGTTATCCCTGAATTGTCTGGTCGCTGGCCTAGTATCCATCAAGCGGTTCAGCGCAGTGCAAGCTTATGTGCTCAACAAGAAGCGCTATTGGATGAACTATTGAGCGCGGTGTTTGAACGCGCTTTACAAACGGATCTAAGTTTGAGTATTGAAGAACTGGCTAAGCACAGTGAATTAGCGCGTGCGCGCTTGATTCGTATGTGGCTGGCTAAGCTTAATACTAGTATGCCGACTCAGGTACAACTCAATCTTATCTGGAATGAAGTCGCATTAGCTCAGCAAGATGCCAACCCCAAACTACAACTTAAACAAGGTGAAGTGCGCCGTTTTCGAAATCGTCTCTATTGGGTAACGGAAATAGCTGACGTCACTGAGTGGCAAAGTACGATTCAAGTCGATACCGTTTTATCGCTTCCAGAGCGGCTAGGGGAGCTGACCTTAACGACGAGTTCTAGCAACGCAACGATTGCGCTTCCGAGTCAGCCAGAATTGCTTCGCGTGACCTTTAATCCGGAAGGCTTATCAGCGCATCCAACCACGCGTAATCACAGTCGAAAACTGAAGAAGTTGTTCCAAGAATACAATGTGCCAAGCTGGCTGCGTCGTCAAATTCCGATTTTGATGTACCAAGACCGAGTCGTTGCTGTGGCAGATCTGTTCGTTGATCAGGCGTTTAATGGTCAAGATTGTGAACTTATTTGGCGCAGGTAATGAAAATTCATGCCACAATGTCGATTATAAAATATAAAAATCCTTAAATAATAATTGATTAGGTGAAGCAATGAAGAAAACAATCATGGGCGCAATGGTGGCGCTAACCATGCTCAGTGGGCAGGCTCTAGCTGCGGGAGATGCCACAGCAGGTCAAGCAAAGGCAGGAGTATGCGCAGCATGTCATGGTGCCGACGGTATTGCTGTCATTCCGGGTTACCCAAACCTGAAAGGGCAAAATGAGCAATATATTATCAGTTCAATTAAAGCCTATAAAAACAAAGAGCGAACAGGTGGTCTTGCTGCTGTTATGCAAGCTCAAGCTTCACTGTTGTCTGATGAAGACATCGCTAATCTAGCGGCTTACTACGCAAGTTTGAAGTAAACGCGCGTCTGAAAAAGCTTGGACGATTGGGCATTGAGCAGTCCTTACTTGGGTTTTATCAACTCACGATATTCGCTATGTTAATTTGCTCAATCTGGATTTTCGCTGGTGGATCATAGACAAACATTGAATGTTGCGAAACGCTAAACGATAATAAGCGCAATCGATTGAAGCTTAAGGGATGAACATGAAAAAAATTGAAGCGATTATCAAGCCATTTAAATTGGATGATGTTCGAGAAGCGCTAGCTGAAGTTGGCATTACAGGGATGACCGTCTCTGAAGTGAAAGGCTTTGGTCGCCAAAAAGGTCACACCGAGCTTTACCGTGGTGCAGAGTACATGGTGGACTTTCTGCCTAAAGTGAAGCTCGAAATCGTTGTAACGGAAGATGTGGCTGATAAATGCGTAGAGACGATCATTGAAACCGCGCAAACCGGCAAAATTGGTGATGGTAAAATCTTTGTTACTGATGTTGAGCGTGTGGTTCGTATCCGTACTGGTGAAGAAGACGAAGACGCGATCTAAGGTTTCTTGTTACCTGTCTCGTATTTATTATGCTAAAAGGGAGCCAAGTGGCTCCTTTTTTGTTTTTTACTTTCAGTGAAATCAAATAACCCGAGGTTGGTTGTTCCAGTTTTAGGGTGCGTATATTCAGGTTTGTCGTATGTTTAAGCGTTTTTTTCTGGCGTTAGCTTTTCTTATTATGGCGGTATTGGTCGGCTTCCAGGTTATTTTCACCGTACCAGATCAGCCGCAAATCATTACTCAAACAGGTTCAGAGCTGACGCAGGATATTAGGTGTATCGAATTTAGCGGCTCAAAAGCTCTGGATCAGGGCGGTGAAATCAATGTACTTGTCTGGAATATCTACAAACAGAACCGGAATAATTGGCAAAGCGCACTCAATGAATTCTCTGCTGATAAGCAGCTGCTGTTATTGCAAGAAGCCAGCATGACACCATCTTTTAAGCAATGGTTGGTGGATGGCAACTGGGTCAGCAACCAAGTGAGTGCCTTTAAGGCGCTGGGCAGCGGTGCGGGTGTGATTAGTATCGCTCAAGGGCAACCAGAAAAAGCCTGTGCTTATACGTCTAAAGAGCCTTGGCTGCGTTTACCCAAGTCTGCACTATACAGCCAATATCAATTAAGCAATGGCGAGAGACTCGCTGTGGTGAATGTACATGCAATTAACTTCACGGTTGGCACGCAAGAGTATGTCTCTCAGTTAACGGCTCTTGAAATGCTTTTAAAGCATCATACAGGGCCGATCCTATTCGCTGGAGACTTCAATAGTTGGAGTGAATCTCGCGTTAATGCGATGCGACAGACCTTAAAAGCCGCGGACTTGCAAGAAGTGACGTTCTCGCCTGATCATCGAGTCCAATTTATAACGGGATTACCGTTGGATCACGTATTTTACCGAGGACTGACCCTCAAATACGCGAAAGCGCCGCAGAGCGACGCTTCCGATCATAACCCATTGTTACTGTCATTTACGTTAGATGACTAGCTTAGGTCACTACAATATAAAGCGCCCAAATAACGTAGAAGAATACCCATGGCAGGCTTGCAATCACCAAGGCTTGCCCACGTTCAAACTCAGTCCAAGTAAGCACAACACCGTAGCCCAGTACAATGTACCAAGGCAGCAGTAGTGGTAGTGAGCTGGCAAAATGCGACCACTCGTTGGTGAGTGGCAGTTTTAATAGACCATTGAGGCTGTTTAAATCTGCTGCGTAAGTCATCACCTGGCCATGCTTGAGCAATAGGCTCGCGTAGCTTGCTATATCGCCTAGTACTGCTGGGAATAAGATTGCACACGACGCGGCAAACCACTTCCAGTAACCATATTGTTGCTTGCTTGCCTTCGTTGCAAGAAAGAACCAAAGCGCAAGCAACAGTAAGGTGGCAAAGCGGTTGAATACATCATTGATGATCGCACTTGCCATTAGCGTGTTTGGCTCTAATAGCTCAATCTGCTTTGGGTCGATTTGCTGAAACTGCTCGGCAAGTTGGTCACTGAGCCACGTGAAATCGACATTCGAAAAGTAAGCGCCCCAGAATAAAAACGGACTAAGCATCAAGAAGATGAACGGTTGCCATCCCCATCCGCCGCGTTGGTAAAGTGCTAGAAAGCAAGATGTTGGAGAACGAAAAATGTCCAACAGCATCACAAGTGGGTTGCTTGATGGGTTCATACACTTACCTTCGTTACGTCAACGTACAACTTAAGTTTTTGACCTGGTTGTAAGTATTTTTTCTTGTGTAGCGAGTTCCATTTTACGATGTCGTTTGTTTTTACTTTGAACTTGCTTGCAATGCCGCTAATGGTGTCACCGGAGCGAACGTTGTAGAAAACGGTACGGATCACAGCACCTTTGTCTGAGTCCTTCCAAATCACGAGCTTTTGACCCACACGCAATGGATCTTTAGGGCCCATGCCATTCCATTTTGCTAACGATTTATACGATACTTTATTTTCACGTGCGATTGACCACAAACTTTCTCCAGACTGAACGACATGAGTGAGCTTAAGTTGTCCACGAGCACGTGATTGAGTCTTGCTTAATCGGTTTTGTGCCGTTAATGCGTATTTTGCATCGTCTTTTGTTGATGTCGGAATCAACAGGTATTGACCAATACGAATGTTGTTGTTCGATAGGCCGTTGGCACGTCGAATCACTTTTGTGGTTGTGCCGTATTTATTAGCTAGCACACTTAAAGAGTCACCAGACTTCACCTTGTAGCGAGCGACCTTCATACCTTTACCACGGTTTTTCTCCACCTTAGTGAGAAAAGTCTCTTTTTTCTCTACCGGAATCAAAAGTTGGTGCGGACCTTCAGGCGCAGTCGACCATTGGTTGTATGCAGGGTTGTAACTTTGTAACTCTTTCACACCAATGCCGGCATAATCTGCTGCAATGGCCAGATCAAGTTGTTCTTTCGGATCGACAAGCGTTAGAACAGGTTTGTTTGGAATCGCAGGAATATTAAGTCCGTACTTGTCTTGGTTTGCGATGACGTCAGCCAAAGCTAGCAGCTTAGGAACGTAACTGCTGGTCTCTTTTGGTAAGTCCAATGAGAAGAAATCGATAGGTTTACCGAGCTTTTTATTCTTACGAATTGCGCTAGAAACACGGCCACCACCACTATTGTAAGCGGCAATTGCATGCTCCCAGCTACCATCAAAACGCTCGTTTAGTTGTACAAGGTAGTCCAGCGCGGCATCCGTTGCTGCTGCCACATCTCGGCGACCGTCATACCAGTAGTTTTGCTCTAGTCCCATCATCTTTCCGGTGCCAGGGACAAATTGCCACAATCCAGCTGCACTACCGTGTGAGTAGGCAAAGGCATCGAATGAGCTTTCCACCACAGGAAGCAAAGCAAGCTCCATTGGAAGTCCACGCTCTTCGATACGTTTTGTGATCATGTATAGAAAAGGAGTCGCACGCTTAGACACCGTGTAAAGGTGATTCGGGTGCTTTAGATACCACGTACGGTAGTAGTCCACTTTCTTATGGTTTGGGATATCCATTTCAAGTTGCATGGCGATACGTTGCCATACATCTTCTTGTTCCTGAGGGGAAAGAACTTTAGGCGCGTCGTTAGCGGATTTTTTTGCTAAAGACGATGTGTTGCCCGGTTGAGCCTTCGCTGCATTTTGTTTTGCAGTCTGCTCAGATTTATTGGCTTCTGGTGTAGAAGACGTTGAGTCTGACTGAGTCAATTGACAGCCAGATAATAACAACGCCAACGCCCAGGTATACTTCAAACGCATGGATTCAGCCTATTTAGGGCCTTTTTATCTTCACCTGCCTGTCGCGCAACACAATGTGCGTGGCAGTCGCAAGATAATAGACATCTTTTAAACACTAACTAATTAATAGAGGCAAAGAGCTTCTAAATTATGCAATGGGGAGAAATTCAAATAGATTTATATCAACCCCAAACGTAAGAGAAGCGCCAGTGGCGCTTCTCGAAAAATCAGCCCCTGATAATACTGGGGTCTTGCAAACTTACAAGCAGAAAATGGTTAAAATTCGTTCTTCCACTCACGCAAAGCAGTAAAAACCGAGCATGGATCGCTATTTTTAATACGACTAGCAACAGATTGAACCACGTCAGGATTGGTGGTTCGCAAGAACGGATTAATCCACTTTTCTTTGCGTATTGTTGTTGGAAGTGTCGGAATGTTTAGGGCTCGCAGTCGGTTTACATCATCGCGATATTGACGGAGCTGCTCATTATCAGGCTCAACCGCTAAAGCAAACGCCACGTTACTCGCGGTGTATTCATGCGCGCAGAAGACTTGAGTTTCTTCTGGTAGAGACGTTAGCTTGTTTAGTGACTCAAACATTTGCTCTGGCGTACCCTCAAAAATACGACCGCAGCCTGCGGAAAACAACACGTCACCGCAAAACAGTTTTCCGTCTCCAACGTAACCGATATGACCTAAGGTATGGCCTGGTAAACCTAGCACTAAAAAGATTTCGCCAAATAACTCCAGTTTGTCGCCTTCTTCCATGGGGGTGGTTAGGGTCGGAATTGGCTCAGATTTCGGGCCCACAACGGCGACTTCAGGAAAGGCACGCACTAAGTCTGGAACGCCACCAATGTGATCGTTGTGGTGGTGCGTAATTAAAATCGCTTCTAAAGTTAATTCGTTAGCCTGCAAGTATTCTAACACTGGCTTCGCATCGCCCGGATCAACGACTGCGCAACGCTTATCGCTATTTTGTATCAGCCAGATGTAATTATCATTAAATGCGGGTATGCTTTTGATCTCTAACACGATTCGTTCTCCGTCACCCATTTTAGTCAGGTGGTTAATGAAACCAGCACTCAGCAACAAAACTATACCACACCCGTCGACTTGGTCAGCAATGAACAACGGTCCGTGGGTGCTTGAGTCAATCCAGACCCGACTTGATGAATGGTGTCCGAAACTCTTCGGTTACCATATGCTCAAACTGGGCGGGTTGAGCTGTGAGCTAACCAGCTGTAATTGTAACATTCAACACCAAGTCAACGTAGATATCCAGAACCCGTTGCATAATGTGATTGCAGATGGTTACGAATTGCCCTTTTTGGAAAAAAGCTTTGATGTTGTGATACTCGCTCATCAGCTCGACTATGCAAGCGATCCACACCGTTTGCTACGGGAAGTCGATAGAGTGATGATGGATGATGGTTATTTGATAATCACTGGATTTAACCCACTAAGTTTGACTGGATTAGCGAGTTTGCTTCCATGGCGTAAACATAATTTGCCTTGGAGTGGACGAATGTTTACGTCGAACCGCATCAACGACTGGTTAGGGTTACTTAATTATCAAGTGATTCATTGCGATCGTTACGCGCTGTTTCCGATGAAGCGTTACCGCACGATGTGGACATGGTTGGAAAACAGTCTCGGTGATTGGGCGTCACCTGCAGGGAGTTTGTATTACATTGTGGCAAGGAAACGAACATACCCTCTCAAGCCTATCAAACCGCATTGGCGTTTGAAGAAAAAGCTCACACCACTAGGGGTGATGAATCGAGAGGGCAATACTATGAGGAAAGAATCTCGTTAAGAGGGTTGGTAACCAGTATCTTCCTCGGTTGGGTTTTCTGCGGCGGTACGGGCTAGCTCATCACAAATTTCATTCTCACGATGACCAGCGTGGCCTTTTACCCAGTGCCATTCAACTTGATGGCGTGCGGTTTCTTTGTCTAGAGCTTGCCATAGATCGGCATTCTTAACGGGTTTTTTATCCGCTGTTTTCCAGCCACGCTTCTTCCAGTTATGGATCCACTGAGTAATACCTTGGCGCACATATTGACTGTCAGTCGTTAAAGTGACTTTGCAAGGTTGTTTTAACGTCTGCAGCGCGACGACAGCCGCCAACATTTCCATGCGGTTGTTGGTGGTTAACGTGTAGCCTTTGGAAAGCGTCTTTTCTACGTCTTTGTAACGCAATACAATGCCGTAACCACCTGGTCCTGGGTTACCTAAACAAGAACCGTCAGTGAAAATCTCAACGTGTTTGGTCATATTTTTTGGTACTATTAGCCGAAACATTTAATAAAGCATAGTCTGACATACATAACCTTATGAATACCAGCAGCAATTCTGAATATAACCGCATTGTCGTTCTCGATACCGAAACCACAGGTATGAACCGCGAGGGTGGTCCTCACTACATGGGACACCGCATTATTGAAATCGGTGCCGTGGAGATCATCAACCGTAAGCTGACTGGTCGTCACTTCCACGTTTATTTAAAACCCGATCGTGAAATCCAACCAGAAGCGGTTGAAGTTCACGGTATTACGGATGAATTCTTGGTTGATAAACCGGAATACGCGAGCGTGCACCAAGAGTTTCTTGAGTTTATTAAAGGCGCAGAACTTGTTGCCCACAACGCGCCCTTCGATACCGGCTTTATGGATTACGAGTTTGGCATGCTCGATCCTAACATCGGCAAAACGGACGACTACTGCAAGGTGACCGATACCCTTGCTATGGCGAAGAAAATCTTCCCTGGTAAGCGAAACAACCTTGATATCTTATGTGAACGTTACGGTATTGATAACTCGCACCGTACACTCCACGGAGCTTTGCTCGATGCGGAGATTCTAGCCGACGTTTACCTCTTTATGACGGGGGGTCAAACGAGTCTAGAATTTAACGCGAATAAACAAGAGGGTGGGGTAGAAACCATTCGCCGTATTGAAGGAAGAAAAGCGCTAAAGGTTTTGCGCGCAAGTGCCGATGAACTAGAAGCTCACCAAAAAAGATTAGAGTTGGTGAACGACTGTATTTGGCATCAATAGGAGAAGCTATGTTGAGGGCTTTATTGGTCGCGTTTTTAGCGATATGGAGTTGTCTCTCGAGTGCTGCGAGTGAATCTGCTATGTCTTTGTTAGACAATCGCTTTCGAGTGGATCCAACCATCGAGCAGATCACTTTTTTAGTTTATCGTGAGCAAAGTTCTCAGCCAGTTGTTTTAGTCCGCCCTGACGGTAAAAAGTACTATGCTTGGGACGCCTACGACAATGTACGTTGGTACCAAGAAGCCTCACTCGATATTATCTCCGTTGACAACCCTATGCCAGGCCCATGGCAGGCTGTGGGGAAAGTCACTCCTAAAAATAACATCCGCTTAATTTCTCACTTAAAGCTCAGCACGGATGTGTTCCCAAACCGATTATATAATGGGGAAGCGCTTAAGTTTACAGCTCGCCTAACCTCCGACGACAAACCTCTTGTACTGCGCGACTTCCTTGACCGCGTGAATTTGCGCGTGACATTTACCAAGTTTGTCGAAAATGAAGATGAGTTGATCAAAGAAGCACGTCCAGTGCCGATGGTTGTGGGTGAGTTTGCTGATGATGGCCGCGGCTTGGATGAAAAAGCAGGGGATGGTGTGTTCACTGTCCAACTACCAATAGACGTTGAGCCCGGTAAGTACCGTGCGCGAATCACCTCTGGTAATGGCGTATTCTTACGAGCGCAAGAGCAAGTCATCTTGGTTTATCCGACCCCCATTTCTCGTACTTTTATTCAGGCGCGTAATCCTGACAAACCACACCAATTGGTGGTGAGTGGTGAGCAAGGTATGATCGCGCCAGGCTCAATCGCAGTCACGGTGGAACAAGATGCACCCGATGGCTTTGTTAGCTACAGCCAAGGCCAGGTTTCTAAAGATGGAATGAGAACCACGCTGAACCTCAATAACGACGCTGAGCTTGGTAAATACGCATGGCGCGGCGAGATCTTTGCCACTGATTTTGCGACGCAACGTCCACTGGTGTTTCCTATTCCAGAGCAAACTTTCAGTGTTGTTGATGACGTTGATCTAGAAGCCGCTCGAATTGCAAAAGAAGCTGAATTAGCCGAGCAGCGCCGTATTGAAATGGAAAAGCAAATTATCGCTGAGCGGGAGGCTGAGCGTAAGCGCAGCATGATTATTATCGCGGTGGGTAATGTGATAATGCTGCTGATTGTGATCCTTGCATGGATAGTCTGGCGCAAAATTAAAGCGAAACGCGATGCCATGCCAGAGATGCAGTTAGAGGTGCCAAAGAAATAGTAGTAACACATAAAGCGAGAAACGGAGCCAATCGGCTCCGTTTTTTTCAGTTTAACTTTGAGGCAGAATTTGATGTTTCTCATGGTCATTAATCATTTTATTTTAAAGTAACACCATGATTTAACGTTGATTAATCATAATAAAGCTCGCATGATACTCTTTACGTTTCGACTTGATTTTAGTGCGTATCGACGGAGTGAGTTATGACAATTGGAGCGTTAGAACTAGAGCATTTACCACGACAAAAGGCCTTGGTTGAGTCTGCTTATGATGCCTTTTATTCTGAAAAAGACGTTGTTGCTGCGGTATTGCTTGGTTCATTGTCATCAGGAAAAGGTGACCGTATTTCGGACGCTGATGTTGTTGTCTTTACTCAAAACAACTTCCATAAAGCCTCAGAGCCTTGCTTTACCCACTTTGAAGCAAATAAAGACATTTTTATCGTCTTGAGGGGGAACACAACGAAAATGCGTGCTTCAAAAAATACATTTTTAATAACCTAACCAGTGCGGAGATTCATTGTTTAGATCTCTGTGAGCCTTTCAAACTTTCTAAGCCATTTAAGGTTTTATTTGATAAAGCTGATGTGATTGCTGGCATGGTTACTGATGAACCTGCGCCAAAGCATGAAGATTTCCCAGTTTATACCAGTGGTGATCAAGGCCTGATTTGGGAACTCTTTGATTGCATTAAGTGGTTGAGCAGAGATAACCATGATCTCGCTAAGTCCTACCTGAAAAAACTCTCTGAGAAACTCTAATTTGAGAGTTATCCCCGTTCCTCCCACTCAAGTTAGTTAGGCGGTTAGGTTATGAAATACAAAAAGCGTCAGAAGTACAAATACACTCTCCATTCTGAAGAAAAGATTGAGACTCGCATTTCAGTGAGTCAGGCGTATGACAGCCCTTTTCTTAGTTTGTCCAAACAAGGCGTGTTAACGATTAAAAAGGGCTATGCTTGGGATGGAGCGAGTGGGCCAGCGTTAGACACAAAAAACATTATGAAAGCTTCTTTAGTGCATGATGCTCTTTACCAACTCATGAGGGAAGAGGTGTTGCCACAAAGTGCTCGAAAGCATGCGGATATGTTGCTGAGAGAAACATGTTTAGAAAAAGGAATGTCTAGCTTCAGAGCGACTTATATCTATTATGGCGTCAGAGTTGTCGGTGGCTTCTTTTCCAGACCCGATACTTTGTGCGCTTAACGGGAACACCTTTCCAATTTTAACTGTTTATTTATACAGTTTGGTTATGTAAGCTCCAAGGTGATACAAAGGAGTCGTACATAATGACAATAAGATATGAAGAGCACGTGCCAAGCCCGAAAGAATACTGTGATATGCGCGTCAAAGCCGGGCTATCACCCAAATCGTTGAAAGCGGCTGAAATTGGTCTACCCAATTCGTTATATGGCGTATCTGTTCGGGATGAGGGAAAGCTCATTGCAATGGGCCGGATTGTTGGTGACGGGGCGTGTAACTTCGAAATTGTCGACGTTGCCGTTGACCCTGATTATCAAGGTAACGGTTTAGGTAGAAAAGTCATGGAATACATCGACGGTTATCTTTCTTCTGTTGCACTTGAAGGCTCTTACGTTTCTATGATTGCTGATGAACCGGTCTTTTACGAAAAGCTTGGTTATAGGCTGGTGGCTCCTAAAAGCCAAGGGATGACAAAAAAGTTTAAGCCGAAGGCGTAACACGTATTCAGCTGTGCAAATAAGCAATAGAAAACAGGAGTTTAATTTCCTGTTTTCTATATTAAACTTCTACTTAAGCCACTTCTGGAATTGGTTTGGGTGGCTGCTCTAAATCAGGCTCTTTTTGAACAGTAGGAATTTGTCCCTCACCCACAGCACTGATGTAACAGCCACTAAGTTTAATGGCAAGGTACATATCGGCTCGCAGTAAGATGCCTCCTTCACTGGTGCTGATACCAGTAAGCTCACACCATTGACGTAAGCGTCGTTTCCTTCCTGCGAGGATTAAGCGTACGCCTCTCTTTTTTAAAGTATTGTGAATATCTGACAGTGTTGCCATCACACTGAGATCTAAGTGAGTAAAGCTCGATACGGCGTCGATGACAACGCAACTTGCGTCTTTGTGATGTTCTACTTGCTCTAACACTCGGCGTTTAAAGTAAGGTGCGTTGAAGTAAGTCAGCGGCGAGTTAAAGCGGTAAATCACCATTCCAGGAATAGGCGAAGCTTTTCCTGAGTCGTCGATGGTCCGAATGGTGCCTTTTTCATCCAAGCCAAGTAGCTGATCACTCGGTCGCATGACAATACGTAAAAATTGAAATAGCCCTAGCAGTACCGCTAAAGTGATCCCCGGTATTACGCCTACGATCAAAACAGAAATAAAAGTGATGATTGCTAGATAGAACGCATCTTTGTCACGAGATTTTAATTTCCAAATGGCTTTGAGATCGAGCAGCGACAAGGATGCAATGATCAACACGACACCAAGTGATGCGATGGGAATAAACTGTAAAGGCTCATAAATAAATACCGCAATAATGGCAATGGTGATTGCGGCGACAATCGAAACTAATTGAGATTTACCGCCATTTGCATCATTTACCGCTGTGCGTGAGTCAGCTCCGCTTATCGCGAAACCTTGCGAAAACGCTGAGGCAATGTTGGCAAAGCCCAACGCCTGAAACTCTTTATTTGCATCAATATCATAACCGTTTTTAGCGGCGAAACTGCGCGCGGTGAGCATCATGCTAACAAAGCTGACAATCGCAAGGTTGAGCGCCGGGACCACTAGCTCACGAACTTCACCTAGCTCAAACTCTGGCGTTTGAAACTGAGGGAAACCACCTTGAGTGACCCCAACTACGGATACGCCCATCTCTTGTAAATGGAAAAACCAAACTGACGCGGTAGTCACGAGTATCGCCAGCATGGCAGCAGGCCAAGTTGGTCGGTAGCGTTTGGTGAGTAAATAAACGACAACCGTCACGATACTCAGAGTTACGGTAGGCCAATGAAGCTCGGTTAATCGTTGTGGAGCCTCCCATAAGCGTTCCAGCAAGTAACGTTGTTCGTATTTCAAACCGACCACTTTGGCAAACTGACCAACGATAATCGTGAGAGCGACACCGTTGAGTAGACCCAAAAGAATCGGGCGAGAAAGGAAGTCTGCAAACACCCCTAACTTAAAACGACTTGCCAGTACACACCAAATACCAGTCATCGCTGTCATGGTCATGACTAACTGCCAATGTTTTGTGGGGTCACCTGCGGCAAGTGGTGTCACAACAGCAGCGATCACTGCACAAGTTGCTGCATCGGGTCCGACAATGAGTTGTCGAGATGTGCCCATCATGGCGTACACCAACATTGGCAGTACACACGAGTACAGACCGACAATTGCGGATACCCCGGTTAACTGTGCATAAGCTATGGCAACTGGCAGTGCAACCGCGACAACAGAAAAGGCGGCTCTAAAGTCGTTAACAAACCATTCTTTTTGATAATGCTTAAGCTGAACAAGCCCTGGGAACCACTGTGCGAGTAATATTTTAGCCAACGGATTTACCATATATGTGAGTGAGTTACTTAAAAGTATACACCGCTTGCTTGGAACGTCTGTGAGTTAGTTATCACTGGAAATCGGGGGAAGGGTCGGAGTGCGTGGATTTTATTGCGCTTGGGCAGAGGTTCTTCGTGGTGTGAGGTGTTATGAACGCTATTCTGGTAGCAATAAAAAACGGGAGCTGACACTCCCGTTGTATGATTTCAGATTAGAGAGTTAGGCAACGCTATCCATCTGAGGGTATAGCGGCTTTGCTGCGAGCAATTCCGGCTCAAAGTCGTCAACGTTGATTGTATCTAGACGATGCTGTTCCGCTTCTCTGAGTAGATCGGCTTCTTCTTGCGTTATGAAGCCTTGCTCTAGCCCTTCCTGAGCAATCATATCCAAACGTAAGAATGGGCGACGCTTACCTTGCGCTTTACATATTTTGTCAAACACAGGCTCAGCTTGAAGAATGACTGACAGCGCAAGCTCAATCTTACCTGCAGCGTTGTGCTCGGTTGGTTCAAGGTATTGACCGCGACCAATGCGTGAGCGCGTTGCACTTGGCGTTTGTAGAATACGCGCCACTTTACTGTCCAGTTTATCGCTTGGTGCTTTGCGTACACGACCGAATGGCATGATTAACACGCGCAGTGCACGGCCAATCACTTTGTTCGGAAAGTTTGCTAAGAATTCGTCTACCGCCACTTCCGCTTGTTTCAAACTGTCTTGTAGACCCCAGTGTACTAATGGTAAATCTTCGACTGGGCGGCCATCTTGCTCAAAACGTTTCAACGTCGCAGAGCTCAAATATAGCTGGCTTAGAATGTCACCAAGACGCGCTGATAGACGCTCTTTACGCTTCAAAGAGCCACCTAGCACTGCCATTGAGATATCCGATAGCAGAGCAAGGTTTGCGCTGTAACGGTTCAATTGTTGGTAGTAACGCTTGGTTGCATCTTTGGTTGGTGATGAAGAACCTAAACCATCGCTCAAACCAAACCAGATACTGCGCACGAGGTTACTCATTGTAAAGCTCACGTGACCAGCAAGCGCTTTATCGAACTTCTCAACTGCATCGCCAGCCTCAGAATATGCTGCGTTCATTTCTTCAAGAACGTAAGGGTGACAACGAATCGCACCTTGACCAAAGATGATCATTGAACGAGTTAGGATGTTTGCACCCTCAACCGTTACCGCGATTGGTGCACCTTGGTAACCACGCGCTAGGAAGTTAGAAGGTCCCATACAGATACCTTTACCGCCTACGATGTCCATTGCGTCGATGATGCTTTGCTGACCGCGATGAGTACAGTGGTACTTCACGATAGCTGAGATTACTGATGGCTTTTCACCTAAGTCGATACCTGCCACGGTTAAGTTGCTTGCTGCATCCATCACGTAAGCATTACCACCTAGACGCGCTAATGGCTCTTCTACGCCTTCCATGTGACCGATAGGTTGTTTGAACTGACGACGAATGCGTGAGTAAGCGCCCGTAGCCATTGCCGCAGTTTTGATGCCACCTGTTGAGTTTGAAGGTAGCGTGATACCACGTCCAACCGACAGACACTCAACCAGCATACGCCAACCTTGGCCCGCCATTTTTTCACCACCGATAATGAAATCGATAGGAACAAAGATGTCTTTACCGCGCGTTGGACCATTTTGGAATGGTACATTGAGCGGGAAGTGTCGGTTACCAATCTCAACACCTTTGACATCAGTTGGGATAAGCGCACAAGTGATGCCAAGATCTTCTTTGTCGCCTAGCAAACCTTCAGGATCGCGAAGTTTAAATGCTAAGCCTAGTACCGTTGCGACTGGCGCTAGGGTGATGTAGCGCTTGTTCCAAGTCAGGCGCATACCCAGTACTTCTTTTCCTTCCCATTCGCCTTTACAAACCACACCGTAATCTGGAATAGAGCCAGCGTCAGAGCCTGCTTCTGGACTCGTTAAGGCGAAACAAGGGATTTCCTTACCTTCAGCTAGGCGCGGTAAGTAATGGTTTTTCTGATCTTCAGTACCATAGTGTTGCAGTAGCTCACCAGGACCCAAAGAGTTAGGAACACCAACGGTAGACGATAGAACGCCAGAAACACCCGTTAGTTTTTGTAGTACTAGTGATTGCGCGTATGCTGAGAATTCCAGACCACCGTACTTTTTCTTAATGATCATGGCGAAGAATTTGTGATCTTTCAGGTATTGCCATACTTCTGGCGGTAAGTCTGCGAGTTCGTGAGTCACTTGGAAATCGCTCACCATGGCACACACTTCATTCACTGGACCGTCTAAAAAGGCTTGTTCTTCTGCACTTAATTTAGGTGCTTGAATTGCGTGAAGCTTTTGCCACTCTGGTTTGCCTTTAAATAGCTCGGCTTCCCACCAGACGGTACCTGCGTCTAACGCTTCTTTTTCGGTTTGAGACATAGCTGGCAGCACTTTCTTGAAAAGCGCTAATGCTTTGCGACTTATCAAAGACTGACGTACGCCAGGAACCGCGAATACAGCGGCAGCAAGAACGTAAATCGTCCAACCAGTAACGCCAACCGCGCCTGTTACTGTAAGCGCTAACATAGCTGCTGTGAGTAAACTAATAGATTTCACGAGAGACATGCGGTGGTAGAGCGTAATGCCTAACACGACCGTCATCGTGATGATTGAGAGCAAGATGTCCATATGTATTTTCCTTTTCAGACTTTATAAGTGTTGTACGTCTGCATGTTAGGTAAGAGGTCTAACCAGTTGGTTTAAGTGTAATCAAAATATTAAGGAAATGTAAAACATAAGATTGGATAAAAAGTGATCTAAGTAGAGTTAAAGTTCTAAAGTTGCGATTTGAGTGATGGTTTCATGAGCAAGTTGACAAGTTTATTACCATCACCAATCTAAATCTGTTGGTTCACTATCGACACTAATTCTCGTTTGTGGGTAAACTCAGAGTAATCAAACCCGAGTTCAGGTTTATGAAATGTCCGATACCAAATTGGTATCAGAACAATTTGCTCAGTGAATCTAGGACTGACTGAAGCCGAAATAATAAAGAGAACGTCTTATGTACCATGATCTGATTAGAAGTGAATTAAACGAAGCTGCTGAAGTGCTCAACAAATTTTTAAGCGATGACCATAACATTGCGCAAATCGAAGCAGCGGCGAAAATGATTGCTGACTCATTCAAGCAAGATGGTAAAGTACTGTCATGTGGTAACGGTGGTTCTCACTGTGATTCGATGCACTTTGCCGAAGAGTTAACAGGCCGTTACCGAGAAAACCGTCCTGGCTATGCTGGTATTGCTATTTCAGATCCAAGCCACCTTTCTTGCGTGAGTAATGACTTTGGTTATGACTTCGTGTTTTCCCGTTATGTAGAAGCGGTTGGCCGAAAAGGTGACGTACTGTTTGGTCTATCGACTTCAGGTAACTCAGGTAACATCCTGAAAGCGATTGAAGCGGCGCAAGCGAAAGGCATGAAGACGATTGCGCTAACAGGCAAAGATGGCGGCAAAATGGCAGGGCTTGCCGATATTGAAATCCGCGTGCCACACTTTGGTTATGCGGACCGTATTCAGGAAATTCATATTAAGATTATTCATATCATCATTCAGTTGATTGAAAAAGAGATGGAATAGTCGTTTCACAGCCACCTTTTCGAGCTGTGTTGTTAGGGAGTTTTTTAAATCATGTGTGAATTGCTCGGTATGAGCGCTAATGTTCCGACGGATATTTGTTTCAGTTTTACCGGGCTCATGCAGCGTGGAGGTCGAACTGGCCCACACCGTGACGGATGGGGAATTACCTTCTACGAAGGGAAAGGTTTTCGAACTTTCAAAGATCCCAAGCCAAGTTGTGAGTCGCAAATTGCAGAGTTAGTGCAAAATTATCCTATCAAGAGTCGTGCTGTCGTTAGTCATATCCGGCAGGCGAATCGTGGTGGTGTTAATTTAGAAAATACTCATCCCTTTACACGTGAGTTATGGGGTAGGTATTGGACGTTTGCGCACAACGGTCAGCTCTCAGGCTATCAAGACTTACATACGGGTCGACACCGACCTGTCGGCGAGACAGATAGCGAACTGGCCTTTTGTTGGTTGCTGAAGCAAATGGAAGATCGATATCCTGAGCCGCCAAAGGATATGGAATCGGTATTCTTATATGTTGCTAAATGTTGTGATGAGCTAAGAGAGAAGGGTGTATTTAACATGCTTCTGAGTGATGGTGAGTATGTAATGACGTATTGCACCAATCATTTGTATTGGATCACGAGACGCGCACCGTTTGGTAAAGCCGCTTTGCTTGATGAAGATGTGGAAATTAACTTCCAAGAAGAAACAACGCCACACGACATTGTGTCTGTGATCGCGACTCAACCTTTAACGGGCAATGAAGCTTGGCAGCGGATGAAGCCTGGCGAATACGGCTTGTTTCACCTAGGTGAACTTGTGAAAAACAATGCATCTGAACTGGTGAATGTGCCGTTTGCAGCGGCGAAACCGGGCAATCAGGCGCCAACTGAGCCGTTAGAATAGCAGTTAATTCGGAACAACTCGTAAAGCTCGCTTAATCGCGAGCTTTATTTTTATACGTTTTTTAACCGAATGCGTATACTGGTGAACTCTCATACTTTCTAGGTTCCTAGTCTCGCTAAGGCTTGCCGGAAAGACGTAACTGATAGAAATTTCTCATAAAACACCACGTCATTCTGAACGGTGAGGAACGAACCAGATTCAGAATCTACTTTCCGAGTGTCGTGTTACTCAAGTGGTTATGGGATTTTTTAGAATGTTGGGTTTTAGGTTTCTAGTCTCACTACGGTTTTCTTGAATCAAGTTTATATGTTTCAAAATAACAAAAGGCAGCTCTCAGGCTGCTCTTTTGTGTTTGGAGTTTGGTATTCAGGACTACTCATCGGAGGCGTAGCCGTGTGTGCCAAGCTCTGCGCCATCTAAATAGGCTTTACCATCCTTCATGATTAAGCGCTCATCTACTAACCACTTAGCCACCATAGGGTAGATTCGGTGTTCCTGAGCCTGAACACGCGCTGCAAGTACACTAGCATTATCGTCTTCGAATACCGGAACTTTTGCTTGCAGTATGACAGGGCCACCATCAAGCTCTTCCGTTACAAAGTGCACACTCGTACCATGTTCTTTGTCGCCAGCATCAATTGCTCTCTGGTGTGTGTGTAGCCCAGGATATTTTGGTAGAAGAGAAGGGTGGATATTGATCATCTTACCCATGTAATGAGAAACAAACTCGCTGCTCAGAATACGCATGTAGCCCGCCAGAATAATCACGTCTGGTTGGTACTCATCGATTTGACTCATTAGCTCTGCATCAAAGCTTTCACGCGAGTCGAATGCTTTAGGGTCGACAAAGTGACCGTCTACATCAAAGTTTTTTGCACGTTCTAAACCAAAAGCATCAGCTTTGTTAGAGAACACGGCTGCCACTCGTGCGTTTGGCATGCTGTCTTCGCAAGCTTCCAAGATAGCTTGCAGGTTACTTCCGTTACCCGAGATGAGGACCACAATGTTTTTTAGGGTATGGTTTTTCATGATGTCGAGAGTGCCTTGGTATGGTAGGTTGGAGTTATGTAGCTTCTAAACTACCTACTAATAGAATGGTTTTTAGTGTTCTAGATAGCAAAATGAGGACCTAGTCATCTAGTGTCCTCATTCTTTTTATCTTGTGAGCTCGATTTGCAAATTATTGGATTTCAACTTGCTCTTCGTTCGCTTCAGCTTGCGCGATTTGACCAATAACCCATGCGTTTTCACCTTCTTCTTGAAGAAGAGCAACCGCGGCTTCCGCTTGGTCTTTAGGTAGTGCAACGATTAGACCCACACCACAGTTGAACGTACGGTACATTTCGTGTGTGTCGACGTTGCCTTTCTCTTGTAGCCACTTGAAGATCACTGGCCATTCCCAGCTGTTACCATCGATAACTGCTTTTGTGCCTTCAGGCAGCACACGTGGGATGTTTTCCCAGAAACCACCACCAGTGATATGAGAAATCGCATGGATGTCGTGTTTCTCAATCATCTTAAGTGCTGATTTGATGTAAATCTTCGTTGGTTCTAGTAGGTGCTCACCGATAGTGCGACCTGCTAGTTCTTCGTTCTTATCTGCACCAGATACTTCTAGGATTTTACGGATAAGGGAGTAACCGTTTGAGTGTGGACCGCTTGAGCCAACAGCGATAAGTGCATCACCAGCAGCGACTTTCGTGCCGTCGATCACGTCTTCTTTTTCGACTACGCCAACACAGAAACCAGCTACGTCGTAGTCTTCGCCTTCATACATGCCAGGCATCTCGGCAGTTTCGCCACCAATTAGGGCGCAACCTGCTTGAATACAGCCTTCCGCGATACCTGAAACAACATCCGCTGCGGTATCAACGTCTAGTTTGCCTGTTGCGTAATAATCTAGGAAGAACAGTGGCTCTGCGCCTTGCACGATAAGATCATTTACACACATCGCAACAAGGTCGATGCCGATAGTGTCGTGCTTGTTCATATCCAGTGCTAGGCGAAGCTTAGTACCTACGCCATCAGTACCAGAAACCAGTACAGGTTGTTTGTATTTGGTTGGCAATTCGCATAGCGCGCCAAAACCACCGATACCACCCATAACTTCAGGGCGACGAGTACGTTTTACCGCACCCTTAATACGATCCACAAGCGCGTTGCCTGCATCAATATCTACACCAGCGTCTTTATAGCTAAGAGAAGAGTTGTTACCACTCACAGGGAAGTCCTCGGTATTAAGTTGGATATGAAAACGGCGCTATTCTAACAGTGCTTAAACACAGATAGCAAACGTTTGCGTCTGTTTTTTTCTTTAGTGATTTATCCTGATATCCCTGTAAAAATCATGTATAATCTGAAGGTTTGTTTAAATATTGCCAACTATAGCCGGAGATGGACATGAAAGTTGTTGAAGTAAAGCACCCTCTAGTAAAACATAAAATTGGTCTAATGAGAGAAGGTGACATCAGCACAAAACGTTTTCGTGAGTTAGCGACTGAGGTCGGTAGCCTACTTACTTACGAAGCAACGTCAGACTTTGAAACAGAAAAAGTGACCATTGATGGTTGGAACGGTCCGGTAGAAGTAGACCAAATTAAAGGTAAAAAAGTAACCGTAGTACCAATCCTACGTGCAGGTCTAGGCATGATGGACGGTGTTCTTGAGCACATGCCAAGCGCACGTATCAGTGTTGTTGGTATTTACCGTGATGAAGAAACACTTGAGCCAGTTCCTTACTTCAACAAGCTTGCTTCTAACATCGATGAGCGTATTGCGCTTGTTGTTGACCCAATGCTTGCAACAGGTGGTTCTATGATTGCTACGATCGATCTTCTAAAAGAGAAAGGTTGTAACCAAATCAAAGTGTTAGTACTTGTTGCTGCACCAGAAGGTATTGAAGCGCTAGAAAAAGCACACCCAGATGTGGAGCTATACACTGCTGCAATCGATGAGAAGCTAAATGACAAAGGCTACATCGTACCGGGTCTAGGTGATGCAGGTGATAAGATCTTCGGTACTAAGTAATTCTTTAATGTATTACTACGACTGAACAGAAAAAACAAAGGCTTGGTGAAAACCAAGCCTTTTTTATATCTATAATACGAGAAGAATAAAATGCGCCACTCAGTAAAGCAGCGCAGACGCACTATTTCGCGTTCTCTTCTTCCATTTGTGCGTTATCTACAACGTGGTTTTCACCTAAATCGTTTGGTAGCACAAGGTTAAGAATAATTGCCACGATACCGCATAGGCTCACACCTTGTAGGCTGAACTCGCCAATACCGAAAGCCATACCGCCAATACCAAATACAAGTGTTACGGCAACGATCACTAGGTTACGAGACTTATGTAAATCAACGTTATTCTTGATCAGTGTATTAAGTCCTACCGTGGCGATAGAGCCGAACAGCAGAATCATGATGCCACCCATGACAGGAACTGGAATCGTTTGAAGAATCGCGCCTAGCTTACCTACCAATGCAAGTACGATTGCAGTGATCGCAGCCCAAGTCATGATCACAGGGTTAAATGCTTTGGTTAGCATTACCGCTCCTGTAACTTCACTGTAAGTGGTGTTTGGTGGAGCACCCACCATCGAGGCTGCGATAGTTGCCACCCCGTCACCTGCGATTGTGCGATGAAGGCCAGGTTTTTTCAGGTAGTTTTTACCTGTAACGTTTGAGATAGCAAGCATGTCACCTACGTGCTCTACCGCAGGTGCGATAGCGACAGGAATCATGAACAAGATTGCGTTTATGTTGAACTCTGGCGCGGTGAAGTTTGGCATAGCTAGCCAAGCCGCTTGTGTTACTGGAGTGAAATCAACCACCCCATAGAATAGAGAAACAGAGTAACCAGCAAGAATACCACCAACAATAGGAACGAGCTTCAAGAAGCCTTTTGCAAACACGCTTAGTACAATGGTTGTGAGCAGTGAGACCGCCGAGATGATGATCGCAGCATCACCATTAACAAGCTGTGCAGCACCATCACCGGTTTTACCTACCGCCATGTTCACTGCTGTTGGAGCAAGGCCAAGACCAATCACCATGATCACAGGGCCAACGACAACAGGCGGGAGAATTTTATGGATAAATCCAACACCACGCACTTTGATCATCGCCCCTAGAGCCACATAAACCAGGCCCGCTGCCATTAAGCCGCCCATCGTTGCGCCGATACCCCAAGTTTGGATACCGAACATAATAGGAGCAATAAACGCAAAAGAAGAGGCAAGGAAGATGGGAACAGAACGTTTAGTCATTAATTGGAAGAGGAGAGTACCGACACCGGCACCAAAGAGGGCGACATTTGGATCAAGGCCAGTTAGCAGCGGCACAAGCACCAAAGCACCAAAAGCGACAAAGAGCATTTGAGCGCCTTGTAACGCGTTTTTCATAATAATTCCCTATTTTCAAGATACGCAGACAAATCCGGCGAATACTATCATCCTGCAATCGTTTGCAATGTTGCATGGATCAAACTTTCGATTGAATCTTTCCCATAAATAGCGTTTTTGAGAGTTAGTTGCTTGCAAATTGTCCTCTTTTACGTGTCTTGCGTGAAGATGAAAAATAGACAGCCTAACTTGTTGAGATAGCTTAATAAGCAATGAGTTTATTATAAAAAATAGCACTGAAGCGCTGGTTGAGGCCCGAGTTAACAAAGCTGGTCATAATACAGATAATTTACTCAGTACTTACCTTGCTCAAGATTTGATAGTTGCTTATTATTCGGGTTCTTGTTCAGAGGATTATAAAAACTATGCGCTATTTAGCTCTCTTACTGATAGGTTGGTTGTCCCTACCAGTATATGCATTAACTCAGGTGGATATCTATCGTGCCGAAGTGGTTATCGACAGTGAGCAGAACGACGGTGAGTCTCTGGCTCGTCAACAAGGTATGCAGGATGTGATTGTTCGAGCGACCGGTTCTCAATCCTCTTTAAGCAATCCAGTGATTAAAAAGGCACTTGGTTCAAGTGCGCGTTACATTTCCCAACTGAGCTATGGGCAGGTTGATGGAAAAGCGAGCTTAAAAATGTTGTTTAACAGCGACCAAATCAGCTCGCTTTTAACACAAGCTCAATTGCCATCTTGGTCGCCAAATCGTGCCAATATTTTGGTTTGGATGGTGGAAGAACAGGGATACGATCGTAATATTGCTTGGGAGCATTCCGACTCTTCAAACGCTGTAGCACTTCGCAGTGCTGCGAAATCGAGAGGCTTGCCGATCACGATCCCGGTTGGTGATTTTGATGATGTAACTGGTGTTAATGTTTCTGATCTTTGGGGCGGCTTTATTGAGCCAATTGGCCAAGCGAGCCAGCGCTACCCAGCGGATGCCGTTTTAGTTGTGCGCGCTCAAGGTGAACAAATTCGCTGGACGTTATACGATCAATCACCAATGAGAATTGTTGAAGCACAGCGCTCTCCGCGTAACGGTTCCGCATCAGGCGCCAATGCCATTGCTGAGATGGTTGATGGCATCGCTGACTACTACGCGAGTAAGAGCGCAGTGGTAGTATCTGGAAAATCTTCAAAAGCTTTGGCGGTGAAAGTCCTTAATGTAACGTCTGCCACGGACTTCTTCCGTTTAGAGAATGCGTTAAAACAACTTAATTCGGTTGCGGGTACGGAAATTAAGCGTGTCCAAGGTGATGAGCTGACGCTCAACATCCATCTTTTGGCATCTCAACAAGCTTTTGAGAAAGAAGCTTCTTCTATTTCTCAATTAATGATTTTTGAAGATCCTTTGGGTGAAGTTGATGCCCCAGCTTTAACTCAAGAAGCAGAGCCAATTGCTCCGATGAATGAAGCTAAAGATACAGCTATGGTAGAAAAAGTGCAGTCTGAAGTGCCTGCGGATATCGCGGCGGAAGCAAAGGACGAAACGCACCCAACTCAGCCGATGATTGTGGAGCCTGTCCGAGAACAGTATGACTTGATCTACGAGTGGCGCTCGGCATCGTAATCGCATTGATAGCTTTCCAGGCGTAAAGCGCAAGGATCAAACACCAATGTGGTAAGCGTAAAAAAGAGTCGCAATAGCGACTCTTTTTGTTTTCTAAATTCGTATTCGAACCAATGCTCAGTGATTGATTGCGATTGGCGTTATTTATTGAATTTCGCTTTTTCTTCTTTTTCTACTTGAGAGAGGCGCTTCAACTTAAGACCTAGCTCTTTGCCTCTCGCTCTAGCAAACAAAATATTGCCAGCGAAACCGAGTGAAGTCAGGAGCAACTCTACTGCCGCAAGCCAACGTTCTCCACCATCCACATAAAGGATGGTCAGCGCATGCAAGAAATACAGCATAAGAACAAAGTTAGCCCAAGCATGAGTGTAAGGCTTGCCGGCCAAAATACCAGGCAACGGAAGTAATAGCGGAATACACCAAGCAATAGCAAGTGTTGTGCTGCTGAGGTGAGGGTGAGGGGACAACGCAAGTTGCCAAATAGCGACCCAGGCCAATAAGGCTAAGTTGCCAAATAAAGCTAGGTAACGATAGGTTTTAGCCTGTGTACCGAGTGGTGTTTGGTCTAAAGAGTCAGACATCGATTAACTATCCTTGATTTTACTAACAGACTTTTAGTTTTAACGCTGCAGTTGCCAGCCTTTTGCCTAATTGTTGTGCCAGACGAATCTCTTCACTGCTGAGGGTTGCCTCATGGCCTACACTGCTGGCGCCATACGGAGTGCCTCCGGACTGCGTAGTGTGTAGCTCTGGTTCGGCATAAGGAATGCCCAAAACCATCATCCCGTGATGCAATAAAGGGGTCATCATGCTTTGTAACGTTGTTTCTTGACCACCATGCATCGAAGAGGAAGAGGTAAAGACACAAGCTGGCTTATCGATTAAGTCACCACTGACCCATAAAGATGTAGTCTGATCCCAGAAGTGCTTTAAAGGCGCAGCCATGTTGCCAAACCAGACGGGACTGCCAAACGCTAGACCGTCGCACGTTTTCAGTTCCTCTAGAGTAACAATTGGATCAGAAGGGGAGTGTGAGTGAGGTGACAATTCTTCAACTGTACGCAAAATTGCTTGGCATTGAGGAGTCGATTCGACTCCTCTTGCTATCTGTCTTGCCAGTTGTTTTGTCGAGCCGTGACGGCTGAAGTACAAAATAAGGAGCTGGCAATCCATTTATAGAATATCCAACACTTGCTCTGGTGGTCGACCAATTTTCGCTTTGCCGTTGGCAACTACCACCGGACGCTCAAATAATTTTGGATTTTTCGCCATTGCTTCGAACAATTGCTCATCGCTAACAGAGTCTTCGCCTAGGCCAAGTTCTTTGTATTCGCTTTCTTTGGTGCGCATCATTTCACGTACAGATGAAAAGCCAAGTTGTGCGTACAGCGCTTTTAGCTCATCTACGTTAAGTGGTGTGTCTAGGTATTTGACGACTTCCGGTGTAACACCATTTTGCTCAAGCAGTTCAAGTGTTTGACGGCTCTTTGAGCAACGAGGGTTGTGATAAATCACGACTGACATGGTTTTCTCCATTTCGTTATTGTAATGCCATGAATCGATCTCTTTGGATCATGAGTTGGTCAATACGGGCATCGTATCGAGCTTGCTCTAAGCTGCCCAACTTGGCCATTTTACTTGCTTCACTATAATATTGAATCGCTTTATTCCAGTTTGCTCGCAACGCCAAAATTTCCGCTCGCGCAGCCAACTCTTCATCACTACGTCCTAGCGCGTGGTAGCTCTTCGATATTAGGTGCCAGCCATTTGTATCTTCAGGATAATCATGAGTGTATCTTTGAAGAACTCGCGTGGCTTGATCGTTTTTATTGTCCTCAAGTAGTGCATTGGCATAGTTAATGGTCAATACTTTATTTTGAGGGTTCCGAGATAACGCTTTACGGAGCATCTCGGTTGCTTTTTCTGGCTGCTTCTTCTCGATATATAAATCCGTCATAGCATCCAGGTAGAACGGGTTACTTGGGTCCTGCTCCAGCAACTTTTTCAAAATAGGTTCCGCTTGAGACAAGCGTTTGCTGTCTAAATGTACGAGTGCTCGCCCATAGTCAAAAGCAGGTGTGATGTCCGCAGAGGCTTTCTTTTGAGTTCGTTCAAACCAGCCCAAAGCAGCTTGTCCATCAATGCCAGCGTAACGAGCCACAATGCGCGCACGCGCTAGGTGATAGTCTATTGAAGGCACAACACGCATTGGTGGATAGGTCCTTGCTCGCGCACGGCTATCGGTAATTCGATCTTCAGGTAGTGGGTGAGTCAGTAGCATTGGCGGCGGTTTACTCGCATAACGATATTCATCTGCAAGACGGCCAAAAAAACGTGGCATTGCTTGAACATCAAAACCAGCTTTTGCCAGTGTTGAAATACCAAAGCGATCCGCTTCTTTTTCATTCGCGCGAGTGTAGTTGATTTGGCTTTGCATGTTACCTGCGGTTGCCGCCGTAATTGCAGCCATCCCCGCTTCTGGTGAGGCAATCGAAAGCAGTAATGCGCCAGCGAGTGCAGCTAATGTGGCCGGAGAGCGACGTGCTTGCTCTTCCATGCTGCGCGCAAGGTGGCGTTGTGTGACGTGCGCAATCTCGTGAGCAACAACAGAGGCTAACTCGCTTTCTGAACGTGCATGAAGAAACAACCCAGAGTGCAACGCTACGTAACCACCAAAAAACGCGAACGCGTTAATATTGCGGTCGCGAATCATAAAGAAGTGAAACGGCGTTTTTACATCGTTCGCATTGGCTACTAATCTGTGCCCGAGAGCGTCAATATACTCATTGATAACAGGATCATTAACGATAGGTTTACTGGCTCTGAGCATACGCATATAGGCGTCGCCGTAAATCAACTCTTGGTCTATTGAGAGCGTGCCACCAGCAGCCGTACCAATGTCTGGCAAGTCAATGCTATTGGCATAAGTTGTCGGCGAACTGATTGCAGCTGCAAGACATAAGCAAACTAGCGAGCGAGTGCGTTTTAACATACGTTTAAAAGGTTCTCCAAAATACATAAGCATGTGGTTAGAGGCTGAGAACCTCTCAACAGCGCCACATGCGTTTTGGTTATCCGCGAGGATATAAGCTAGCAATAAGACCGGAAATAAATGAATTGGTTTCGTAAATTATTTTATATCCGAGTCATTTCAGCATGTGGTTAAATCATGTCAGAAGTGCTAGCACCAGCTCAAAAAGCCGTTACAATACAACCCTATCATAAGTGCAGAGCAATACAATGGAATCCATGTTACTTGATTTGCGTGAACAACGTTGCCCTATGGCACTATTACTTGCAAAGCGTCACGCTGCTGAAGTCTTTCAAGGAGAAACGCAGCAGTATCATCAACTTGTTATTCAAGTGGTGGATAACAGCTCTAAACGAGACATTGTGAACTATCTCAGTGCCCAAGGGTACTCAGTTGATTGCCAATCTACATCAGAGCACTACACATTGACTGTATTCAATAAGGAATCCGCATAAGATGTTTGAAATGGTTAGTCGTTGGTATAAACGACGTTTCTCAGACCCTCATGCAGTAAGTCTCGTCGCGATCTTGCTGTTTGGTTTTATCACCATTTACTTCTTTGGGCATTTGATTGCGCCATTGCTTGTCGCGATCGTTTTGGCTTATTTACTTGAATGGCCAGTCGTAAAAATGTGTCGCATGGGCGTGCCGCGCACTTTGTCGGTCATCATCGTGATCTTAATGTTCGTCGGATTGATGTTGATCGCTTTGTTTGGTTTGGTTCCGACGATTTGGACTCAGGTCGGTAATCTAATTAACGATATTCCAAACATGTACAACGGGTTACAAAAGTTTATTGTCACGCTGCCAGAACGTCATCCTGAGTTAGCAAACTTAGAAATTGTAGAAACCGTGGTGACAAATGCCAAAAACCAAGCGTTGGGACTTGGTGAGAGTGTAGTAAAAGGCTCACTTGCGTCATTAGTCAGTATTGCGACGCTAGCGGTATACCTGATTTTAGTGCCACTACTTATCTTCTTCTTACTGAAAGACAAAGAAGAGATGCTAAGAATCGCGAGTGGTGTTTTGCCGAAAAACCGTAAACTCGCGAATAAAGTTTGGCATGAAATGAACGAGCAGATCTCTAATTACATTCGCGGTAAAGTGCTCGAGATTTTAATCGTGGGTGGCGTGAGCTACGTAACTTTTGCCATTTTAGATCTTCGCTATTCGGCGCTGCTTGCCGTAGCAGTCGGTCTATCGGTGTTAATTCCTTATATCGGCGCGGCAGCTGTAACTGTGCCTGTCGCCATCGTTGGTCTGTTCCAATGGGGTCTTGCGCCTCCGTTTTATTGGTTGCTGCTTGCTTACGGTATTATCCAAGCGCTGGATGGTAATGTGTTGGTTCCTGTTCTGTTTTCTGAGGCGGTAAATCTACACCCAGTTGCCATCATTGTGGCAGTGTTAGTCTTCGGTGGCTTGTGGGGTTTTTGGGGCGTATTCTTCGCCATTCCGTTGGCGACACTAGTTAAAGCCGTATGGCATGCCTTACCGAGTACGGAAGAAAACGAACCAGTCGAACAAGAGTAGGCGTTACCAAAGTACGATGCTCAAAAGAAAGCCCAGCAGTTTGCTGGGCTTTTTGTTATTTGAAGAACGGATCGCGCTTATGCGTTTTCGTTCAGGTAATTTAATACCACTTCGTGGTGATCTTTGGTTTTGAACTTGTTGAACACGTGTTCAATCACGCCTTCTTCATTGATCAGGAAGCTAATGCGGTGAAGACCATCGTATACTTTACCCATGAAATAGCACCCTTGGAAATATGCTAAGACATAAATTTTGACGATTCTTAATAAAGTCTATCTTTAACAGTCAGTTAAGTTAATAAATTTCTTGTTTGACCCCTAATTATAGCAGTTGTCATATTTTTTTGTAAATTGGGCTATTTTTGACGCTTTTCGAAGCGGGAACTTGTCATAAAAAGTTTAGGCGAAGTTTAAGATAAAGCTTATTTCCATTGCGACAGAATCACTCGGTGACCACAAGCATGACTCTGAGCCTGCAACTTATTTGTGGAGAAAAACGTGTTAACTTAGGTCCCCTGAATGCGGGCCGTCAAAGCTGGTATGATCTTTTTAGTGAGAGCGTCTTTAGCCCACGAGGCTTGCTCTTCATTATTAAATCCGGTAACCATAGTCAAGGCAGTATGCACCCGTCCGAGAAGAGATGCAGAATTGCTGTCGATAGCAAAGGTCACCAGCTGTGTCTGTGCTTGATTGTCGTGTCGACTGAAAAAATTTACCAGAGACCAAGTAATTGGCTCGATGATGCCTTCTTCAGGACTAAGAATCGACTCTATGTCACTCACATCATACGACAGAGTACTATCCTTTGACCAATTACCAGACGGGCGACGAAGCGGGAATGGAGTATCGCCAATTTGTGCCAATAGCTGATAGTCCATCCGTTGCACAATTTTACCATCTTCATCAAAAACGCCCATCATGTGGCCTACCAAATGTGACAGTATTAAGTAAGGGGCATGGTCAACAATGGTTTGTGGTCGCTCTGCTTCCGGCATCTCGAATGTACACGGTAGGCCAGCTGAATTGACAACCTCCATTCGGTCGTCATTTCGTACGGTTAATTGAATAATTTCTCCACTAGGTAATTCCATGGCAAACTTAGTCCTTGGCGACATGGATACTTTTCGGGGGGGGATGCTGATAAGGTGTTCGATTAAGGCAGCGACTAGTCCGTTACAGCTTATCGCCGCTTGAAATAAAGCTTCTGCGACAATGACATCACCTAATGGCAACTCGGTCGCCATTTTTACCAATGCTTTGACCTGCTCTTCTAGTTTGACATTGGGTTTACGGAGTTGTTCTCCGATCACATTTGACACTTCGATAGCCATGAGCTCCGGTAGCCGAATGGTGTAACTGTTTTCCTTTGAGGCAGAGCGTGTCAACCTGACAAGACCTATATCTATCAATTCCCTCAACTCTTCGTAGTCAAGATGTTTCCGAGCAGTGTCGCGTCTAACTATAAATGAATAAAGGCGCTCAAAGATAGATGTATCTGATGATACGCTTTCCTGCAAATCGCTAAGCAGTGCCTTAGCCAACTCAAAATAATAGCCATTTGAAGGATCATTACCTTCAAACCTTAACCGAGCTAGGTGCAAAGCTTCAAGGCCGAGCATGGGGGGAAGAAGCGCTGCTGTTGTAATGTCTTCGTAATTTGGTGAAACAACTGTATCTGCGGCGATAGCTCGAATCAGCCAGGGTGTACGGAGTTCTAGACTGCGTTCAGAACCTTTAATAAAATACATACGGTGCCCTTTTAGATACTCCACCATATGCGCAAATTCTCGATCATCAAGCGGCTCCACATCAAAACGTTTGGCTCGGGAATCAAACGTAGAGCGATACCTATTATTGCCCCCGAATGAAAGTTGTTCGGCGACAGTACAATCTAAAGCAACAACGACATGTAAGCCTTTACCCGTTCTCGTTGATGTCAGTCGTTCAATGTCTTGCCGTACTTGCGAGCTATCCGGTCCAATATGGTCTAGTGCTAATACCAGCGACGTATCTTTTGCTTTTGAAAGGTGAATAAGCCATTGGTGAGCTTCATCTGGGCTGACTGGCCATGTCAGGGTCTCCGTGAGAATATCTGCAAGCTGTTGGTATAAACTAACATCGTGATCCACGTTGAGGTACAGCACCGCAAAATCATCTCCGTTTACCGATAATTCGGCCAGCTCGCGCAAGACATTACTTTTACCTGATAAGGGGTCACCAACTACCGAAATCAGCTTTTCTGATCGCAGAGCTTGTATAACATCACGAGTTACAGCCCGAGGGATTAAAAAGTTCTCGGCAAACGGATAAAGCGGATCTTGCAACTTTCCGGTAAATTGAGAGAGTGTCTCAGTAGTTACTTGTCTAACCGCCTGTACCCATACTTTGGAGTTGGTGCCCATTAAGGTAGAAATTGCTTGTTTTCGATTTGACTGAGCAACCTTTGCAGCACTTGTAATTAAGGCTTTGAGTGACGATTCTGATTTATTTTCGGGTTTCCATAGGTTACCTGTACTTCGATCTAAGAAACGTGTTTCTTTGCCATTACTTACAACCACCAAAGGTGGGGAAGGATGCAGCATCCGGGCATAAGATAGCCCTTGCTCACCATCCGCATCTATCAAATTCTTGTCTGCTCTTTTCAGCTCGAGAATAGCCAGCGGTTGATCTTGGTATTGAAGTAAGATATCGGCATATGCACGTTTATGATTAACAGGCTTGCCGTCAACTGTCACATTCTTATGGCCGAATTTGAAACTAAAGCTATCTTGATGGGTAATTTGATCCGAAGGCAACCAGTGGAATATCCGTTCAATATGACCACGAATCTCAGCTTCAAACCCTGCTTCGCTTTTTATCTTATTTGTCATGAAATCAGAATCCAATCCATCCAGTGTATTCTGCGATTGTGGCATGGACTATTAGTTATTAATACCAAAATAAGAGAAGTACAATACAAATAACGCAACGTCGCATTCAAACTTCACCCGGTTGTAGCACGCAGGTGCGTCAAGCCAGTCGCAAAGGATCTTAAGACCCTGCAGCATTTGGTAAATGGAACCAAATGCTGTCATTGCAGAGTTCTTGATGTTTTCGACATAATTACACGATATCGAATTGGGTGGGCTGATCAGGGATGCTAGTGTTGTTATTCGTAGAATAATGTCATGCACTGCAAGGGTTCTTTAGGGTAGGCTTTCATATATTTAAGCTCCCGCTTCGCTCTAGACTTACTTCCCATGCAATCCTCTCCCTATTTAGACTTCTACCGAAAATGCTGACTAACCACTACAACTGCGCAATGATGGTATTAATAATCAACGAGCTACACAATTCTCTACAAGATATTATAAGTAAAAGAAAACCAAAATAGGTTTAATACACCCAGAATTGTTACCTAATAAACCCTAAATGCAGTAGGCAGATTGCTGAAATTTGAAAAATTGAGTCAAGTAACGCTTTGGTAATTACATAAGGTATCAATCTGCAGTCACACGGAAGTGGACAAAAGTGTGTTAGTCACTTCACTAAGTTAGCGTTTAACGTATAATTTTTAATAAGGCAGACTCGCTGAACAGACACACTCGGTCAATTTACTGAATAAAAAAATACGGTTTGATCCAGGCCCAGATAAAGTGTGGTCTGGGCGAAACTTATCCTTGATTGTAACTCGTGTTACTTGAAGTATGCGAATGCTGATATCAACAGCACCATGGCTAAACAAAGAAATGCGTTCGACAACCCATTGTGCCGCCACGCATTAACCCACTTATGAATTTCTTTGTCATGAGTTCTGTGATGAGCGTTCTTCCAAGCAATACTGAAACTAAGAAAGGCTGCTATAACCAATAGCCAACCCAATGTTCCTCCAGGAAGAACTACTGAGCGGATCAATGCTCCCAAAATTGCTAGAAATGATATTCCAAAAATGACCAATACCAAGTCTGGAAGTTGCTTTAACTGAAAGTTATTAAATGGATTCATCACTAATCTTCCCTCTAGCTCATTCGACTAGCAAGTTCATCTAGAAATTTGCTTTGTCCGAAATACCTTCTGTCGCCTCTACTAGTCAAAAAGAATTCAGATTTGTAAAAATGAACGTCATATTTTGCTCGCGTTAATGCAACGAAAAAAAGTCGTCTTCTTTCTTGCATCTCCTTATCATCTGGGTAGCACCACTGGTAAGTACTTTGATCCCACTTCAATTTAGGAAAAACACCATTATCTAGGCCTATAGCAATAACAATATCGTATTCACAACCTTTGCATGAATGATAAGTAATCAAATTTAACTTATTAGACTTTTCCCTGTTATTACCTAAGACTGTAAGGTTTACATTCTGCAATACACCTTCACTTGATAGTGCCTGAGTCATCTTTCCTACTTCTTTAAAATCATCTGACATGTGGGTGGGAGGAGTTAAAAAAGGAAAGCAAATACTAACTAGCTCGGTAACAAAGCTATACGCAGGGCTTTCTTCCACATTGCCTCTTACTGTCCAAAGGTAGGATACAAAGCCTTGAACTAAAGCATCTATGTCATCAATGTCGCTTTTCACGAAACTAATCAATGTCGAGATTAACTCTGATAACAAGATTTTGTTTGATGTTGCTCGCCAGTCGTAACTAACCCATGAGGCACAGTCTTCAATAAAATTTGTAAGTGGGTTCTTCCTGTAAGGAGCATTGTTGTCTGTACGGTTATAAACAATGCCTAACCGTGAGGCTTGAGCTGAAACAAGATCTCCTGTTTTCGCATCGGGGTACAAAATCGCTATGTCACTAAGTGCTCTATCCGACGTTTCTGAAGCGATAGTCAGGGCTTGCGTTAGAGCTTGTTCAATTTGTTGCTCAAGACCATCTGGGCATAGATGACAAGTAATGCTTGCAATTCTATCTTGGTGATGGGCTATTACTCCTTTTGCTTGGCTCACAAACCCATCCGATAAGCTAACGATGTTTTGGGCCGATCTATAGTTAAGTTTCATCTCAACTTTTTCGAAATCATCACGTTCACTTAAATGCTCAAGGAGTTCTGGATGAGCTCCTGTAAATCCATATATAGACTGGTCTATATCTCCAACAGCGATAATTCGTATACCATGCTCGGCAAGAGCGATAACCATGTCATGCAAAGGCTTACCTAGGTCCTGATACTCGTCAATAACGATAACAGGGAATTTGGCTTTTAAAATATCTCGAATCCAGCTGTGTTCAAGAATAAGGCGTCTACTAATGAGTACTAAGTCATCAAAATCTACTAGACATTTTTCTCTTAAAAGCCTCTCATAGACCTCTATCAAATTTGCGCAATCGGAATCAGTCGTGCTAAATGTTGACCCTCTTTCTAGGTACGTCATTCGGTAGCTTGCCATGAAAGTTTGGCTGTAATATCGAACTCTTTCTCCAACCACTTCTTTAGCTAAGTTAAAGGCTTCATTTCTCTCATCTTCGGAAGCTACACTATAAGATGTAGGTAATGTTGAGTCAGTCAAGTGTGCTAATGGAGCAACAATTTGACTCAGGCAAAAACTGTGTACAGTGCCAATATACAATTTCTCACTAGAAGATAATCCGATTTTTTTAAAACGGTTGTGAAGCTCTTTGCAACACTGTCGACTATAAGTAATACAAGAAACTCTCTCATAATTTGAGATATCTTCATCTATGATTTTGGCAACTTTTAAGACAAGTGTTTTCGTTTTTCCACTACCTGGTCCAGCCATGACTGCGCAATTCGCAGTCGAATCGAACACATCTCTTTGACCTAATGTGTTCAGTTCTTCTGCTTCTTCTTTGTATTTACTAGGGGTATTATGTGCGTTCATAAATGTACTCGAAAGCAGCAGCTATGTATTCTGGACATTGCCCTTCAGGTAGTCGGTTACTCAAGCGCTTAGCGAACCTTCCTTTACCTATTTCACTAATGTACCGAAGCATAGCGTTCGTATCTACAGGTGAAGTGTTTTGCCTCCACGAAGTGATTATTGGACCTACTTGCGGGCGAGAGCCATGCTCTTCCAATAAAATATCACACACTGTATTTTTCATGTCTTGTGAGCTTATCAATTCAGTTTCCAACGTTTGAATATTGGTAAAGATTCCGTTAACTCGCCCCTGAGCCAAGATTGTTGCTTCAGCCCTGTTCTGGGTGTGATTTTGTAAGATAATACCCAGTAACTTATCTATTCTAGTGACGCCTAATGGTACTTCTAGTCCTAGTGGATCGCGATCGGTTATAACTACGAAAGGTGTACCGATACTCAACAGGAACTTTACGTACGGATCAAAGTTAGTTCCTGCCACTGAGCATATAGAGATTCCTTTCTTGTCCAATTCATACCCTAACTTTTTTGCTAGCTCAGGGAACAAAAACTCCTCAGCATCTCCTTCAACTAAAATCACACCACGAGCGAATAGAACCTCCCCCCGTGTAATGGTTAAGTATCTACTCATGTCCTCTATATCTTCAGGGGATAGTGCAGAGTTAATCAAAGAATGTCCTTTTGTTGAGGGCATAACCCCGTCCATTGACTCTTTTAGTACGATCAGAGAATTAATTGGAGCTGAGCTTGCGATGTGTGGTGAGTGTGTTGTAAGGAGGGTGTTTAAGTTTGCGTCTGAGTTGTAGAAATACTCAAACAGTAATCTTTGAACATGAGGGTGAAGGTGGGCTTCAGGTTCTTCAATTGCTAAGAAAGTAAACTCTTGTTCACCAGTAGTCATTGAGTGCTGAAGTTCGAGTAGCTTTAACGTCAAAAATAGTATGTTGGAGCTACCAGTACTAGATTGATTGATTGCCCTAGTTCCTGCATCAACCAATAATTGAAGAGACTTAATTAGTTTGTTGATGTCTTGAGGAGCTAGTTTCAACTGAACAGGAGATACGTGTCTGGTTCCAACCATTGTTTGGAGCATAGCGTTGATATTTTGTTCTATTTGTCCTAAATCTGGAACACCAGAAAGTGCTATTTGCGTTTGTTCAAATCCAGCTAGGATTGAAGCCTTTTGTACTTCAGTAAGGTTATCACCAACGTGTTCCAAAAATGTTCTTAAAGGCGTTCTCTTACTGTTGCTCAACTCCCTTTCACAATCCCGCAGTGCATGAAATAGTTCCATTTGTATGCAACGACGCAGGGAACGATTTATAGGAATATCTTCAGTATTCCCAAGGTATATATTGTACTCGTAATCATTAAGAGAGCTTATCGTCACCCCGTATTTAGGTTGATAAACATAGGTAATTTTCGCTGTGTGGGTTGTTATGTCAATTAAGCCATCAGCCAAAGCAGCTAAGGTCGTTGGTGATTGGTCGATTCCGCTAATTTCTAAGGATATCTTTATTGTACTTCCTAACTTGTCTCCTCCTAATCCATCCCAAAAATCATCTAGACTTAGGAATCGGTCTAGGTCAGATAAGGAGGGGTCCAAAACAAGTCTGAGTGAGAAGAGGAAATTACTCTTGCCAACTTTATTTTCTCCCACAATCACCATGTTTCTATCTGTTTTGATTTCCAATTCACGGAAATTGCGGAAGTTTTCAATTCTAACTTTCGAAATATGCACTTTGGGTATCCTAAGCATCTGGGCTGCTAGATCGCCAAAGGATTATCGGATAAAAATAAATAAACACCATATCCCTAAACTTAGGGCAATCCAGCAATTAATCAACTAAGCACATAGTGATTCATTATGGGAATTGGGGCAAGTACGGTCTTCTGAAGGTGTGAGGAGTATTAGCTCTAAATGATTTTGGGGCAGAAACGTTTCAACCAAAGCAGATAAGTGAATAAAATGGAAGGTGGAGCCAAGAACGACTCAATTAAGAATTTTACAGCTAAAAGTTAGAGATGCCGCTGCCATCTCAATGCCACCTTTTGTTCCTTACGAACTGACTGTGACCAGTGCTGTGCGGACCCACATACAAAGTATGCCTCATATTTTAAGACCAAGGGGCGTATGCTTGGTCTGGGGTAATGATAGATAGTATTGAGTACATGGGCAACCGTTAAAGTCTCTGACTGAGCTCTTTGGGTTATGGAGAGTTTTAGCTTTCTTTTTCAGCGGTAGTTTATTGCTCAACATAATAAAAATAGGTGTACTGAAAGTTTGAAAGTACGTACTGAAAGTATGAATTAACCCTTTCCTTGAGTACTCGTAATTTTCATAACTAATTGATTTTAAATAATAAATGCAAATATTGATGGTTCGCAAATAAAATGGGGTTAAGATGAAAAAAAACGACCCCAAAATAGAACTAATATATTGATTATTATAATAAAAAATCATCTTCCCTATTTGTTATATTCATACTTTCAAGAAATGCGTAGTGAATGTATGTTTTTAATCTTATTTATTGATTTTAATGAAATTTTTCTGGTTAAGTTTACTGTTTTTTTCATTTTTCTCGAAAATCTTAAGTTTTTAAGTTATAAAACTCTATAGTTTTATTTTTTTCATGAATCATGAAAATGTATAAGGTGTGTATTTACTATGGAAAAAATACATAACGTACCTAATCTTATGGGCTTACCGTCAGAATTCAACGCTATCTATACGTTTGGAGAACCGGGTAAGCACCTAGGTGGGGCACTACTAAAAATGACAGTTAATGGTGAATCAATAACGTTTAATATTTACCAAGCTCATATACACCGTAAAGAAAGTATTGAACACTATTTAAAACGACGACCAAAAGCCAACGAGATACTTTTCTGCAATCATCTCAGTGATTATCTTCGGCAGTTATGCCATGACTCAAACATCAACTATGCCGATGACTCAGGAAACGTCAGAGTGATGACTGGTAACATATGCATATTCATTGGCAATAGACCTCCGATCAAACAAGATAAATCTCACCAGTTTATGACCATCGGTATCATGAAGTGCTTATTTGCCCTTTTCGCTGAAAAGAACCTTATCAATGAGACCTATGCGAATATTGCATCTAAAGCTGACATTTCGGTTGGTATGGTTACAAAGGCAATGAAGTACCTTATTGAAAACAACCATATAGTAAAGAATAAACGCCAAAGAAGGTTTTTAGATGAGCTAGAGTTGCGTTATGAATGGTTAAAAAATTATGACCACATCTTAGCTCGCTATCACCAGCTGACAACTTATCCTCCGGTTGATAATTGGGAAGATATCTTATTGCAGCCAGGAGATGTTTGGGGTGGAGAAGTCGCCGCAGCTCAACTTACTAAATACAACCGCCCTCACGAGATGTTATTGTTTAGCCGACATCAACCCGTTAAGTACACTATCGGACATAAAGACTTACCACCTCTTAAAGTAATAAAGCCATTTTGGGGTGAGTCTTTAAAGATTGGTAAATCTGCATTGGCGTTACTTACTATGGCAGAGTTGCTACTATCTAAGGATGAGCGAAATAGAGAAGTGGCTTATCTCATCAATGATAAACACGTAAAGTTTAATCAGTTGCCTTAATGAATTTTTTAAGTTAGGAAGTTCAAAACTGACTTTCATTTACGTAAAAATAGTTACGAATCGAACCATATGGCCCATTGCTTGAAGGAAGGTTTTATGACCGAGAAACAACGCAGAGCTATCTTGTACCGTGCCGCTCGTAACCGACGAAACGGTTTGCATCTTAAAAGTGACGGTAACCTTGAGCGTAGTGTTAAGGAATCGCGGCAGTGGCGAGAATCCATTGAATTGAAATCATCTAGAACCTAAACCAAATAAAGTTAAGTACTACTGATTAATCTAACATTATAAGCAGGGATAAAATGCATGACTGACCCATACTTAAACTTATTGCCGACATTAGAAGAATTCGAACTGCCAGACGTTCCCTGGAAAGTTGTTGACCCATCATCGTTACCGAAAGCTACTCTTTCAGCATTCGATTCATTTATGAGCGGAGCTAGCGTTCCTCATAGAGTATTCGTTTATAGCCATGACTACTCGCGTTTCTGCATGCTCGTTCGTAGGGGAGATATAACGTTATCTTAGAGAGCGAGTTAATTCATGTGTTATCTAGCAGTTTGTGCATTCTATCATCGGCTGTACCGAACCGGTCTGAATCAAAGATGGACATTTTTGAGTTAACCAACAACGCCAAATAGCTTGGCTATGATTAGAACATGTATAGCGTTCAGGTAGGTTGAGGAAAGTGTCAAGGAGTGCTACATGGACATAGCGCTTACGAAACTAAAACTAATGAGTGCAATCCCAACACTTTCCACCTTAGTGTTGGGATTCGCAAAGCTCAACGGGGTTTATACTGTAACTTTGGCCGTAAATTAAGCAAAATCAACGACTCTGTCCCCCTTTGATTCAGAAATTTTACTCTGGTTCTTTGCTAGGCTCGAAGCCCAAGTACTCGATATCTTCGCTAATGCGTTTTAAAGAGCAATCGCTTGGCGTGTAAATGTACCTATTAGTGACTTCCATTAATTTTGCATCGTTGGCAAAACCCCGGTTGAACTGTTTTCTACAATAACGCGAAAATACCAAAGATTTACCAAGCTTAGATAGGTAGCTATCTAAGGTGTCTTTTCTAATAAACAAAGAAGAACTTCTATCAATGTTATGACTAAACGCAGCCAAGTCTTGATTTTCATCGAGCCATCCACTGTCTTGATCCCAGCGAAGGTTCATCTTCTCAATTAAGTCAGGACAAGGCATATTGATAGAGCTTTGTTCAACATTGCTTGAGTAATCGTATTCCCACTCCCCACCTCTCAATAGTTGAATGCTAGAGAATATTCGCTGGTCATCTGAAATGGTCGTATCTTGTTCAGCAATACATTGTTTGAAAGCAGGGCTTCTAGGGTACTCCGCCAAGTAGACACGGTAGCAGTGGTCATTACTATGATTGTGGAGTTCGAATGCTTCAGTGTTGCTCGGTTCAACAAAAAAACCGTGATAGCTAGATATACTAAGGAAGCTTTCAGCGTCGAACGAGACGTCGTCCTCATCTCGTTTAGCGTGAACCTCTGAATAAAAACTCAAGTTAATCCACGTAGTACCGCTCTCGTCATTCAAGACAAGTACGTTGCTTGCGACGAAATAATCATCAGTCTGCAACCAAAAGTTCACATTACTTTCTGGCAGCTCAAGATCTTGTATTATTAGGTTTCTAAGAGGGTACTTTTGCTTTGATGACAAATCTCTTATGTCTGATATATCAGCCTTTCTAAGTTCTAATGACCAGAATCTATCAGAGGTTAATTGTGGCTCCCAACGAGATTGGGTCGTTGCTACATTGGTAGCCAACAGACCTATCAATCGATGAAAAGCAACCCAATAACATTTCTTGCCGATGGTTTCTGCATAGCCAGGTTTTGCTCTTCCTCTTCCATACTTATGAAGAGTCGCCAAGTCATGTTTGAGGGCTCCATTACCATATCCGGGATAGCCGATATATTCGGCCTCTCTCATAATCCAGCAAGCAACATTCTCAAGAGTTATGTTCTGTGATTGTAGGTCAAAGACTCTAAGTCTTGATTCAACTACATAACGCCAAAAGTCAGGACCTAATTGATCACCCCATAGGCGCATGTTTGAGGGCAAATTTTCTAGTGTAAGCAAGGTTTGCACATCGCTTAGAATAGGCCATGTTAATGGTAGAGAAGGAGTTACATATTGATTTGATATTCTGTCTTCTTCAATCCCTAGTTTCACAAGCTCCTGCCTCAATAGCTGGGAGTGCTCGCGAATCAAAATGTTATTTGAACCGCTATTTTCTCTAATATATCTATCTAATGGCTGTACAAAGTCCTCAGCTGACTCAGGTGAAAGCAAGCAGGACGTATACATAGCCTGAATCAGGCTTTCAAGTATGTAGTCGTCGTCACACCCTGTAAACGTGTTTACTGCATGCTGGCATATCACAGGGTATTGTTTAAAAAGCAAGCCAAGGCATCTTGTTGATTGATCTCTGACTCGTCGATCCGTAGCTGAACAACACCAAAGTAAAGCTGAGGATGCTAATTTATAACTTTCTTCGGGCCAATTGGTTGCTTCTATTTTCTCCAAAGCTTCAATTAGAAACCAAATTGCACCTTTCTTATTATATGACTCTGATAAGGCGATAGAAAGGTAGGTATCTCTTGATGGAGAGTCTTGTCGCCATTGAAATTCTTTGAACCAACTTTCTGCGTTAAGATAATGGCTTGGAACTATAGATAGTTGGAATAAGCTTTCAAAAACTGTCTGCCACAATCCGCCTGTTCTTAATGCCCCAAACATATGTTTTTCAATTGCAGGGGTAACACTTTGTTTTGAACGCCAAGTTAGTGACTTTACAAAAAGGCTATGTGCTAAATCGGTGTCTAAGTCTAAGCGGCTATCTGTGATTTCGATACCGATCTCTTCAGGGAGAATGCTTGCAAGAGCTTCTAAGACGCCACTATCCATATCTGTTAAAATCGCCAGCTTTCCTGCAAGGATTGATAGATCACTATTGCCAGTTTCTTGATAGGTTTGAACTATTGAAGATGCGCGCAGCATATCTCCAAACCTCTGATAACCAAATCTAATAAGAAAATCTTCATCGTCAGTTGCTGATAAAATTAGTAGTTGCTCTTTAACTAGCTCATCAATAAACCTTTCTGGAAGTAGCTCATTTCCTAGAATAGGTTTAATTGTATTTACGGCAGTTTCCCAATTTATAGTTTGGGTTTCTGAATGAGCTAGAACATCAGACAATTTGCTCATTACCGCTCTAACGATATTTTTAGGAGTAACGTAGTCTAATCGCTCTCTCAATGAGTCATCGATTTGCTTGAGGTGTTTAGAAAAAATGGTTGAGAAGCCACTAGTCGATACATCAAGAGAACAAGAGTCCTCCGACTTGTGAGTTTTGAAGACCAAATGTAGGAGTAATGGGTTTCGTAGCTCATCTGTAAAAATAGGTGTTATCTCACTTTCAACATTGTAGCGTTGAGAGAACGAAGAGAGGACATCGTGAAAATTCCTAGTGAATCCAATATGACTATATGCATAGCCAGGGAATCGTTCATCAACAACTAAATTGGCATATATATCGCGACTAGACACAACAATCTTGATACGAGGATATTCATTTAGTTGTTGGATTAATTCTGGCAGTTTGTTTTTCCACTTTCTTGCCTTGGCTCCTTCGTTTAACGCATCGATAGCAATAACAAAACAATGGTTATTGGCTTGAGCACTTGCTTGAAGACAAGATAGTAATTTGTCTCGACCAACATCGGATCCAAAGCCTAGTTTGCTTCTTACTACATCCCAAGGTTCCGCGTTATCAAAATCTTCTCCAAATAGCACTAGAGTATGAGCGCCTTTGTCGAGTCTTCTCTTCGCAAAACTTACGATAGAATGTGTCTTGCCTGCACCAGCTGGACCGGTTAGTAGGAAAGATCGAGCGTGGCAAGACTGAATCAGAGGGCTGTTGAGAGAATTTTCAATATCTATTATCGAAGCAAGTAATTCCCTCGAGGCATCTAGGTTCTCAGCAGGGAATACACACATATATTCAGCCTGGAATTGTCTAAATGAAGGCGTATCATTACCTTCACCGTGTTCTGCAAAAAACTTATTCTCTTGCTGCCTTATAGCATTTTCACAGAGCGGCTTAAGTGATCTTATGGTATCTAAAGTTGAACAAATAACTGTTTGGTCAATAATGTTGTGCTTACTAGAAGTTTTCTCTAGAAGTACTTCTAGTAGCTGTATGGCTTGTACTCTCTCGCTTTCAGGTGTCTGGGAGAATACCTTTTCTGAATATTGAGCTTTTGTCCTGAAGCTGATTTTTAATGGTTTCCAAATATTAACGAGCCACTGTTTAAAATCATAAACTTCTCCAAAAGAATCTAAAGCATCATGGGCTTCTGTAATTATATCTAAATCACTGCAATACCTTGGACCAGCGAAGGCTGCTGCTGAGTCAATACAGTTTTGTATCTTCTGAGATGTTAATGTGTTTTCGTTAAACCAGTAGGCTACAAAACCACCACTTTTGTCTATTTCTAATATCTGCTGTCTAGATATTTCAGCTGTAATCAGTTTTATATGAAGATTCGGTTTTTGAGTTTTGATGTCATCACACCATTCTTCAAACTTTTCAACTTCACTTTTTCCTCTTTTTCCTTCCGCGACTTTGCCTGTTAGATCAAATGGTATATAAACCCAGTATTCAGATAATGTTGGATGGTTTTTTAATGCAGTGGTTAATGATTTCTTGATCTGGCCAAATTCACTATTGCCAAGCTTAAAAAAGTATTTTGCTTGAATTCCTAGAATATCGCCTGTGGGGGTTTTGTAATAAGCTTCTACACCCCCGTCACCACCATCGCCGCGCAAACTAAAGAACGAAGAGCCTTGTGGTGATTTACAAGATGCTTTAAAAAGTTGAATCGCTAGCGATTCAAAGCTGTCATTTTTACTCTTAGGTGTAGATCGAATGTGATTGAAATCTATCGTAGCCAAAATAGTTACCTTTTTACTTATATTTTGTTTGTATCTAAGCCAGCTTTTTTCAATCGGCCTGTAAGGTTTCTCATCTTGCTGAATTCGGTGCGATCAGGAGTTGAAGTGCATATGCATTAGAAACTCTCGATGACATGTAGCAAGTTTGCAATATCAGTTTCTATCATAACAAGCTACAATAGTGCTCAACTTTAGCTCCAAAACCCACCATGTCGTGGTTTCTTTTTTCCTCTGACATAACTCGATATTCTTTTATGTTATGTAGAATTTCATCTAGTTTTTTCTGAACTAATGCTGAATTTTTTGAGCTTTCATGTAGTTTCAAAAGCCCACACTCTATTTTGTCAAGTTCATGATTTAAGGCGAAGGTATTCGCATGTCGTGAACAAGGATTCGAGATACTTTTTGCCCAAAAGGTTACTTGCTGTGTAAGTTCCATGCATTCCTCTTATCAGTAGGTTATCGAAAAGTTTGAATTATAATCAACCAAACACATAGTGAACCTCTAGACAAATTTGATCAAACAGGGATATCCAAAAAGGTTACGAACAACTACTCTAAGAAGAAAAGGGACAAAAACGAGTTTGCGAAAAGTGAGGGACGTCAGGCAAACTAGGCTTGTTATGAGAACATGTCCACCTGAAACTCAGCTTTCTTGTTATGAAGCCCACGAGCTTCCAACCAAGAGTAAAATCTACTTCTAGAAATCGATACACCACGTTCGTTTAGTTGTTTAAGAATTTCAGCTTTGGTGGTCTTGGTGTCGAGAAGGTTCAATATAAACGCTGTATGCTCATCAAGCCTTGATTTCACCTTCTGTCCCCTCTGACGGCCAGATGCTAGCCCTTTGGCCTTACGTTTAGCGTGACCAGCTTTAGCTCGCTCAGAGCGCTTCTGGGCTTCTACAGCGCTGGCAAAAGACTGCCCAATAACTGTAAAAATGATTTCAGCATTATCAACGTTCTCTGAGCTTATGATGGTGTCGTTGTATGCTAAATGTAGTTCACCGTATGAGGCTATTTGACCAATGGCACCTACTAGCTCCATAACTTTATGGCGACCCAACCGAGTGATATCCGATACAATGATACTTTGTTGAGAGGTGATGAGAGAAAATAACTTCCACTCACTCAACTCTGTCTTGGTGGCAGACACGTGCTCTTCTATCCAATCCGTTATTTGTATGCCACGTTTAGCAGCGTACGCCTTGATAGCTTCTCTTTGTGATTCGCCATCGCCTCTTTGTGAATCTGATACTCGAATGTAGCCAATCATGCCTGTCCCCAAGTTAAGAGTTAATTGCTTATGGGAGCTTATTTGCTGTTTAGGTAGTCTAATACGACTTCATGGTGATCTTTGGTCTTGAACTTGTTAAATACATGCTCAAGGTTACCAGACTCATCAATCAGGAAGCTTGTTCGTACTACCCCCATATTTTCGCGGCCCATAAATTTCTTGAGTTGCCAAACATTGTACTTTTCACAAACAGTGTGCTCTTCATCGGCTAGCAAAGTGAAGTTAAGCTCTTGCTTGTTGATAAAGTTAGTTAATTTTTGCGGTGTGTCTGGGCTGACACCAAGAACAACTACATTGTGGGCATCTAACTCAGCTTTAGTATCTCGTAACCCTTTAGCCTGAACTGTGCAGCCGGGTGTTGAAGCGCGTGGGTAGAAATAGAGCAGTACCTTTTTTCCCTGAAAATCAGATAGCGTCACTGGGTTATTGTCTTGGTCATTTAGGGTAAAATCTGGTGCGATTTGTCCAGCTTCGATTGCCATTGGTTTTGTCCTTACTTTCTCAATTAATGGTATGTGGCGTAGCGTTATTCGCTACGTCCTTTTTAGTGCATTTTTATTACGTTAGAGTGTACGTTTTTATCGTTAATTTAGTGTCCTGTCTAGTGATTACACTAAACAGGACGATTTTTTAGTTGCAGCGCTACTTTGGTTTTCTAAATTGGGGAGCAATAACATTGTCTGAACGAGCCGATACGATTTTATCCATTGCCTTTTCTCGCTGACTTTCATGTAACATCTCCATTAGTGCTTGAACGACCTTAATATGAGTGGCTGCTTGAACAGCTAACGCATCTTTATGGCTTTGAGCTTCGTCGTAATACTCTTTTTTCTTCTTATTTGCCTGTGCTCTTTCTCCTTTGAGTGCTTTTATTTCTTTTTGAAGCACTTCAATAGGGGAGTCAGCGGTTTCATCCTGAGCAACTTGTACTTCTAATGATTTATTTTTTATCATTAAAACAACGTCGCTATGCCTTCTGAGTGCGCCAGCGGAAAGGCCCGCTTCTTTTTCAACATTGCTATTGTTGATTTTGAGCTTGCCCTTTCGCGCTTTATTGCGCAGCTCTCTCGATGTGAACTTCGCTACATCACCATCCAGTAGCCTTTCCAATGCTTTGATTAGCTTATTTTTGGTTATCTGTGACATTATTAAATCACTCCGTATGGGATGAGTAAGTTCTTAACTTCATCAGGGAAAATGACAGGCTCAAAGTCGATACCTAAATCATCCATAATGCGTTCAGCAGCTTGAACTTTTATGTAAGATTCAGAGGCGGTTTGAGGAGTGAGTTCGTTGTTTTCAATATCATAAAGCATGTGAATTTCGGCTTCTTTTCGCTTTGCTTCAGCAAATACGGCATCAACGATGTAGTCATTCTTGCAGTCTACACATTCCATTAGGTTAACGAGCGTTCTTAAACCACAGGTCGTCGAAGTACAGTATATCCCTGGCGCAACAGCATGAATGTGTCGGTTTTGAGTTCGAATTTGCTTTTTCCAATAGTTTAGAGATAACATCTCGTTATCTACTTTATCCTTGAATAAATTTCGGTCCATTTTCATCATGTTCTTAGCAAACTCTTTGCCTTTTCCTCCGGCAACTCGCTCCTTGTTTGCCAATTTCTGATAGATATTCAAGTAGATGCGGGCTTTCTGGTCAATTCTTTCCTCATCAATTTCGTGAGCAAGTGTCTTTTTCTTTTGTCGGATTTTTTGGAATTTACTGGCGTTTTTAGCGTAGTGCCGAGTCATTGCCATAGAGACATGACTAAACTGCTGTTTGAGTTGCGGAAAACTGCAAAGCTCATACCCAATAAGGTAGTAAGCAAAAGAGCGACGAAGCTGATGTCCTGAAAACTCATAATCATCACCCACTTCAAACGATAAATTTGGGTCAGATGTTTTTAGGTCAATAATGTCTTCATTGGTAAGCGCAAGCTCTTCGCTCATCGCATGTTTAAACCAAGCTTGAGAATGGTATCCTAGTTGCACTTTGACTACTTCACTGAAATCCTCTCTTATTTTATGGAAAAACGATTGTGAGCTAGGATGTCGCTTTCTGAGTGGTGTGTGCAGTGCTTGAAGCACCTCATACGCTTTCATGCCGATTTCGGTTGTGACAAACTCATCTTGTTTTGATTGAGAGCCTTTGGCTGTCTTGGATAGGTTGGCGTGAATAACGTGTATCTTCTGGCGGTCTATTGTTTCAGTTGTGCAGCCCTGAGCGGTGTTTAGAGCATACATCTCATCGGGTCTCATTCCTGTTCGAGCCATTAACCCCCATAGACAACCACCATTAAGCGTTTTAAAAAGCGATTGAGCCTCTATTAGATTGGTGATTGTCCACTGTCCAATCGTTAGGTTACGCTCGGTGTGGAACCTATCAATGTAGTCGGTCCTTATTTGTGGTTTATGAAGGCGCATGAGAGCCAGTGTCTCTTCTTCACTAGGATAGTGAAGGGTGGCAAAGGCGTCTTGAAAAGCCAGTGTGCGCTTTTTGCTTTCTTTATCAGCCTTCGCTAAATACCATTGAATGTTACCGTTTTTAAATCGGGCTTCATCACTGACCAGATACTTCGCATATCCTTCATACGCCTTATCAAAGTAGGTTGCGATGTATTCTGCCAGTTGCTCTAGTTCATCACGAAGAGCATAAGCTTCACAAATCAGTTCTTCCGACTTTTGAAGACCCAGATAGTAGAGCCTTTGAGGGATGACGGTATACTGCTGCGCTTCTTTGATTGTTAAACCAAAATCAGAAGCGTTAAGCTTTTTGGCTAAGTTAACTTCAAACGGTAAACCTCTCGCTTCTTTGTATAGGCGATTTAACCCGTTGTAAATTGTGTCTCTTTCAAAATCGATATCGGTAAAGCCGGTTAGAACCCACGTTTCGAGTCGGTCAAAGTCCAAAGCAGACAGCGAATTAAACCCTTCATTTAACAGTGGGGTGATGACTTTTTTTAGGTCATTTAATGCATTGCTAATAGTGTAAAACGAATGGTCATGAGGTGATAGCCACATCATTTTAAGTAAGAGGGTTTTAAGCTGATTTTTTAGGTTACGCTCAATGACTTTACCAGCGAGCGTAAAAGCTATGGCATTGATTTGCTTTGCTTTTGGCTCAAAATAAGGCTGTAGCTTCCTCCAGGCGTCATCATCGCCAATTTTGCCTAATGATTCACCCGTAACAGTAAAGCCTATGTCAAGGCTTTCGAGTTCATCCCAATCGCCACGCTCAATAGCTGGCTTTAATACATCCATTAGGTAATTTGCATGAGCGCCAACATGTTCTTGTGCTTTAAGAAGCTTATTTTGATGTTCTAGGTCAGTGAGTTTTATCATGTGAGCCTCTGTAACTATAGGGATAAAAGCGCGTGGTTGATGGAAACTCTTGGGTGACGACCTTGGGTATTAAACCGCTTCATAGCCTCACCGAATACATCGTCACTCGCTCCATCTAGCGTATACTCATACTGTTCAATTTTTTCATGAATATCCCCTTTCGAATCAGGGCACATATCAAGGATTTCCTTAAGAACATCGATGTATGACATGAGCTTATAAATAGCCTCAATGTCATCTACCGCTTTGGCCGATTGGCACTTGTGACACATATCAAATTCGGCACAAGGTAAGTTGATGCCTAGCGCATAGTTCGTTTCACGTTGTGTGTTCTTACCATTATTAATGACTTGCTGCCCATTACAAGTTAGCCCGTTGGGGTTAGTTTTAATATTGCCTTCTTCGCGCTTTTTCTTCGCCTCATCGTGTGACAACATCGTAATACCACGCCTTTTCGCTACTATGTCTTTTGCTTGCTCTAAGCTCGTATCATCATCGAGGTTTTCAACGACCTCTACACTCTGAGAGATGATGGCCTTATTCAGTGATGAAAGCCCGTTCAGATAACTTCTGTCTAACGTTTCCTTCGCGTTTTGGAGTAAGCTTTGAGCCGCTTGAATCCCACCCTCAACATAGGCTTGGTTACTGGTCATTTCTCGCCAGCGACTCGATAGAAGAGAGAGGTAGTAATGGTTTGGTTCAACAGACCAAGTCCGCATTAGCTCTGCTGAAATAGGGCTGATGCCCTCCCAATCTTTAGGGACGCCATTGCGATTACTCGCTAAAAGCAGTCGCTCATATTTCTTGGGCTGCATGTCTGCGTTCTCATTAGCGTATTGCTCAATATCTTTGATTACAGCTAAATCAGAAGCGGAGACTTTAAAGAAGCTACCGATGCCATTTCTATAGTTAAAAGAAACGGTAACGTTGCCATTGCTGTCTTTTTCGGAGTATGTGAGCGGAAGTAAAATCCCTTTAAGCGGTAAGTCGGTGTAGCAAGATAGAATACAGTAGGCGCTATTGGTCGCCCCTTGCCCTGCATGGATTTTGCGTATTGCCTTTAGTTCTTTATGAACAACAGTGCGACCCAGATGATTAACTGTTTTCTTTAACGTGATTGCTTGTTGGTTTCGATAGGCATAAAACAGCTCTTTGAACCAAGGTAGGTTGCCAGCCCGATGCGGAGATAACATGTGTAGTTGGTTAACGAGCTTTTTATTTAGCTCTACCAAATTAAAGGTATCATTCACGGCGGCGTGATTATTCAAGGTAAACAGTAACTCAGAGCCATCTTCACTGTTGCCGTACAGCTTGGACAGTCGCTCTAGTAACTTGATAAACTTCACTCCACCACGCTTATCAATGTCAAATTGCTCACCCACCAATAGGGCATCGACTGCTTTGTTCGCTCTAGGCTTATGGCTTGAGACCTTTACCACTTGTAGGCTCTTATCTCGTTCTTCTGTATGAACCTTAATTGGGTGGGCAATATCTCGAATGTTGCTGTCATTGAGTGAAGTGAAAAAGCACAACAGATGATAGGCAGTGCCCATTGTAAGGTTAAAAGCAGCGCCAACATTAACACTTGTGCCACCTTTACTTACTCTGCCCCTTTTCGAATCCAATGATGTTGGGATTTGAATTATTTCCTCATGCGAACCAAGGTCAATGATAATAGGAAGCGTTTCTGGTAAAGGTATATTGTTTTCTTTGGCAGCAATAAGCTGTGGCGCAAGAGTGAAGAATAACGCCTCTAACCGTGTCACAAGAAGCTTTTCTTCCTCATCTGAGTACCCCTTATATGGCGTCTTTTCTCCTGCAAACCCCCTATGAAGTACAGCCCACTTGGAAATAGGCAAGCCACACCAATCGAGCGCATTACGCAGAGCTGAAAGCATTGTTGGAGCCGTCGATTCTTTAACGCCTAACTCATCACCATGAGTGTACTCCCATAGACGTTTTGAAGGACGATATATCTTGATACGATGTCGTAATTCGCCATCGTTGCCTGCATACTTTAAGTACCCACTTTCCGTAAATGGGTCAACATTTACCGCATCACAAAAAGTAAGATAGGCACTTAAATTTTCGTAGGTGTTTCTGATGGTTCTTGCTGAGTTACCATTACTGACATATTTGTTGGCTTTCTCGCAAAAGCGCCTCATAAATACGGCTCGGCTGTCTATTTTCTGGTTTTCCTTGTTACACCCTAAATGTAATAAGTGAGAAACATCGAATTGCTCTGGTTTTCTTGAATTAGTTGTTTTGAAAGGGAGCGTTAGATTCAAAGGCACGACATTTTGGCTGTTGCGTACACGTTTAACGGATGTGGATTGTCTTGCGATTTTACTTTTCGCCATTACGACCAACCTCCGTTTATTTTGCGGTTTTTGGCCTTGGCCATGCTGATCTGGTCGTCCAGCTTATTCATGTACTTAATGTATTTTTCAGTGGTTGATGTGCTTTCATGCCCCATTAATAGAGCCAATTCATCCATAAGGTAGTCATAGCCGACATCACGCTCTTTTGACTCCTTCCAAAGCCAATGAGTGGCAAAGGTAGAACGCAAATCATGAATACGGTAATACCAAGAAGAGTCCACTTCGCGGATCTGTTTTCGAAGGTTTGAAAAGTGCGTTTCTAAGGTGTTGCCTGAGTAGGGGGTGCCTTTGTTCGAAATGAATAAATATTCAGTGTTGTCTAAAATCTCACCGGCCAGAAAAAGCTCATTGCGTTTGTTTAGGTTTTTAAGTCGTGCGTTACTTTCTTTGTGTATTTCTAGCTCTTGGTACAGGTTAATGGGAATTTCTACACTTCGAGGCTTATTGCCTTTTGTGCGAGTTATTTTGATTGGTACTGCGTCCAAATCACTGTAGTCAGCCTTTCCTATGTCGTGAGCTGGGAAGTTAATGGCTTCGTCAATTCTAAGCCCTGCGTCGGCGCATAGCCTATAAATTAATTCTGTCGACTTTCGGAGTGACGTTACATGTTCATTAAATAAGGCCTTGTGCTCAGGGTGCATGGGCTTGAGCTTTTTATGGGCGGGTGTGTTTTCTTTTTTAGGAAACATCCTCATGATATTGGAGGTTTCATAAGTACGTTCAGAGCCTGATTTTGTGTGAGCCAACATATCGTGTTGGTTTAACTCTTGATGTACAGTTCCAGTTGTGTAGTGGGTAACAACATTCCGATCGTTATTTTTGATGTAGCCGTATTTTTGCATCCATTTATAGAATCCAATCACGGCACTCATGTAACTTCTAGCTGTAGATAAACTAAAAGCTTCATCGCCATTAGCACTTTCAATATTATTGCAGTTCGCAAGCAGAAACTCAGCAAATCGCCAAGGTGCTCCTTCTTCCTCATATTTGGTTAAGGATTTATAGCTCAAATATTCAGGAGGAATGATATTCCCATCTTCGTCTTCTTGCTCTACGCAGGTTGAATCTAAGAATCGAGTAAAGGCGAGTAGACCCTTAGCAATTGAACTAGTGTCTTTTACTTTTGCTTCACCACGTAACTTAGACACTAGGTATAGGGATTGAGGATAGACAACCAACCCATTACGACCAATGATGATATTGGTTTCTTTGATGAACTGCTTTAAGGTGGATGGATCTAATGAGGATGGTTCTAATAAGGCTGAAAAAGCAACTTCTCCTGATTTAGTATCAGTGCTGCTTCTTATTTTGAGCTTGGCTAACGTATCAACCTTTATCGGTAATAACCAACAGTCATCATAAATGTCTAAGTATGTATTATTAGTTTCTATCAAAAAACAACCCTCAATATGTTTACTCACATATTAAAGATAGTTTTGTCATAAAAACCAATCAAGGTTATTTGTCATAAAAATTAACTAAGGGTAAATTTCTTTTCGCCCCAAACGCCAAATTGGTCTGCAACGGCATGATCTTCGTCAGAAAGTAGGGTGAAGTTTAAATCATCACGCTCGATGAATTTGCCTAGGCGTTTTACAGGGTCGATGCTTACGCCAAGTACAACCACGTTGTGCGCATCTAATTCAGCTTTGATGTCACGCAGACCTTTTGCTTGTGTAGTACAACCCGGCGTCATCGCCTTAGGGTAAAAGTAGAAAAGTACTTTCTTGCCTTTAAAGTCTTCGAGAGAAACGGTATTTCCGTCTTGGTCGAGCAAAGAGAAGGCTGGCGCTGGCGAGCCTGCTGTCAGCGTATTCATGGTGATTTCCTTTACTTTATAGTGTGTTTTTAATGAAATTCAGAGAACCTTGTACGTTGAGCGACTGACAAAGTTCATCGAAATCTTCTTGTAATTGCATTAAGTTACAATCCGCACTTACTGATGCGGTAATCGCAATGTGGAATTGGTCGGCATCAAGTTGAATTTTCGACTTACTGATAGTTTGGGCGCTAAGAGAGTCCAAACCAATCTGTTGATCCGCGAAGAACTTAGTAAACTTTTCAGTCAGACCTGGGCGGTCTTCAGACTCAATAAACACTTCCATTGTGTAGCTGTTGTCGAGCAATTCGTGCGCCGACGTACGCTTCATAATCGTAATCAGGTCATGTTCTTGGCCAAGTAGGGGCAATTGCGTCTCTACTCGAGTCACACTGCTGGCGTTCCCAGTTAGGAGCATGATCAGGGTAAATTCACTTCCAAAGATAGCGATACGGCTATCGACTATGTTACAACCGGCTTGAGTAACGAGGTGTACGACTTGGTTACAAATGCCTGGACGGTCCGTTCCAACTGCTGTAAGTACCAGATGTTGCTTCATAAATGAGCTTCTTGTCCTTTCTTCAATAGAGAGATGTTAGCACAGATATTGCGGAGAAATATCGAGTCAGTTCTTTTTTTAGTTTACAAAAAAGCAGGTTGGCTCTTGAGGTGAACGATTGGAGGCAAGCAGTAAACGAGGGAGTTGGGGGAATAAAACGTTTGCATGATGTGCTTGCGTGTTGTTTGGTCTTTTTATTCACTCAGGTCTGACTTGGTGAGCACGACCAAAGAGTATATTTTCCTGGCTTGTGCACTTCAGTATTTTCCAAATCACTGATAGATTCTAAAGTCACTCGAAAGCCCAACACGATTATCAATATTGCCGCTAATCAAACCAAATAGAGCAATTAAGTTGCTAGACCTCTAACAACTGATAATTATTCATTCATTTGTACTTTGTAAGCGAGTTTACGCTCTTGTGTTTTTCAATCGCATTACAGTACCATGCAGAAAGAGTTAAATGAGGGAGATAAACATGTTTTCAGGAAGTATCGTAGCGCTGATTACGCCATTCAAAGCAGATGGCGAAGTAGACTTTGACAGTCTGCAAAAGCTAGTAGAGTACCACGTTGAAGCGGGTACAGACGGTATTGTGGCAGTAGGCACAACAGGTGAGTCAGCGACACTGACCATTGAAGAGCATGTAAAGGTCGTTAATAAAACTGTTGAGTTTGCCGACGGTCGCATCCCTGTGATTGCTGGCACGGGTGCAAATGCAACCCACGAGGCAGTAACATTTAGCAAATTACTGGCTGATTCTGGTATTGCTGGCTTCCTGAGTGTGACACCGTATTACAACAAACCAACTCAAGAAGGTTTGTTCTTGCACTACAAGGCAATTGCTGAAGCGAGTGATGTGCCTCTAATTTTATACAACGTACCAGGCCGTACTGCTGTTGATATGCAGCCAGAAACAGTGGCACGCTTGTCAAAGCTTGATAATATCGTGGCTTTAAAAGATGCAACGGGCGATTTGGACCGAATTGCAATTCACCGTGAACTTTGTGGCGAAGATTTTATCTTACTAAGTGGCGATGATGCGACGGGTCTCGATTTTGTGAAACTTGGCGGCAATGGTGTTATCTCGGTAACGAACAATATTGCAGCTAAAGACATGGCAGACATGTTCCATTTGGCAAGTGAAGGTAAGTACGAAGAAGCAGAAGCGATTAACCAACGCTTGATGACTCTACACAAAAACCTTTTCATTGAAGCAAGCCCTATCCCAGTAAAATGGGCAGCGCAAAAGCTTGGTTTGATTGAAGAAGGTGGTTTGCGTCTTCCTTTAACCACACTTTCTGAAAAATCGCAGCCGATCGTTGAACAGGCGTTAACCGACGCCGGTATTTATTAAAATTGAGCTATTAAGATTGAGTTACTAGGATTGAAGTTCATACTGGGGGCCAAAGCGCCCTCGGTGTTTTAGGAGTATAGATGAAGCTTTCAAGCCAGTTAGTGTTAAGTTCATTAGCTGTATTCGTATTGACTGCCTGTTCAGGTGGTGCCAATCAACGTCGTCAAGCAAAAGATGACTTCGAGTATTTGAACTCCCCCAATTTGGGTGAGTGGAATGTCCCACAAGGCGCACAGCCACAGTTTTACCCGAACTATGAGATCCCTCAGGGTAACTACGCTGGTGGTGTAGGTAAAGATGTCGACATTCGTCCACCTCAACAAGTCCTAGAGCTTATTCCTGGTGCACGTCTGGACCGCAGTAGTGATGGTGAAGTGACACTTTGGCTACTTCGTAAAGATGAACTAGACAAGGTTTGGCAAACCGTACAAAACATGGTTGCGGCCAACGAGATTCCGGTTGAAAGCCAAACAGATTCTCGTATCGAGACGGGTTGGGTGACGTGGGATTCGCCAGACGAAGAGCTGGAAATTGGTAGCCGATATGAGATCGTACGTGCTGAAGCAAATGGTCGACACGGCTTTAAAGTGAGTCTTATTGACTGGCGTGAAGGCAATCAAGTGAAAGAAGTAACGGCGACCAACCGTGAGCGCTACAATGTGTTCATGACGAACTTGGTAACCGCTCGCTACGATCAAGAAGTACGTGAAGAAGCACAACGTAAAGCGCAAGAGTTGGTTAAACAGATCCCAATTACAATGGGTAAAGACCGCAGCGGGCTTCCTGTGATTGTCGCGCGTGCGCAATACAACATGCTTTGGCAACGTCTGCCTAATATTCTACCTAAGATGGGCTTTAAGATTGAAGAGCGTAGCCAGTCTCAGGGCACAATCACTGCAAAATATGCGTCCCCGGATGATGAATTCTGGAACGATATCGGCGTTAAACCAGTGGAGTTAGACGCTGGTAAGTACACATTCTTGCTTGGTGATTTAGGCAACCGTACATCTATCAATATTACCGATTCCTCTGGTAAGCCAGTAGAAGAAGAGTTTTTGAAATCACTAGCGCCTGTATTGGCTGCGACGGTGAAGCAGTAACCAAAGCGAACTTTACGCGATACGTTTACACAATAATTGAAAAGGGACCCAGTGGTCCCTTTTTTGATGCTTATATTCGGCGTGTCGAGATAAAGTCGGTGTGTAACTAACGAGGCTCGTCTTTGTTGCTCTCCTCGTCAGCGGAGCGCTGTTTATCCAACGTGTTCAGCTTATCTAAATCGTTCTTACGGCTTTTATCCATTTGACCAAACTTCATTTTTGCAGTGTATTTGAGTGCAGCAATGTTACCAATGACCACGCTCAACACTACAATGATAATGACCCAGGGATTGGTGAGTATTTCTATCATAGAACCTCCGGTGGCGTGATATTGTGAATAAATTTGGCGACGACGTTATCCAAATTATTCAGTATGACGTCAATCCCTGCAATGTTGTCGGTCTTATTTTGCTGAATCAGCTGGTTTCTGAGCACATCAGGCGTCAATTGCGCGAGGCACTGTTGCCCGACAGTGCAGTGGCTAATGTGCCAAGGCTCAATCGAAACGCCACCTAAATCTTGCTGATAAGGGAAGAAGAAGCCGAATCGACCAAGGTTGGCTTTTAACCATTGGTAGAACGCTTGCTGGTGGCCTTCAAGGTACTCCCAAGGCTCCAGCTTGAGTTTGGTGTCAGTAGGCAATAAATTGCGCGCATAGACATCAAAATCACAACCCCAATGATGACGACTTCCTCCAGGCAGTGCCGACCAGCGCAAAATGGCCATCAACTTCTCTTCGTCATTTAACTCTGCTTTGTTTAAAGGGCGGGAGTTGACGTCGAGAATTGGCAACTCACCAGAAAACTTCCCGTTCCAGATCGCTTTTTGGCGATTAAAGTCACGAAAACCACTGGCGATTTCCATTTTGAAACCTGCTTCTGTTGCCGCTTCAATCATCTTTAGCAGATCGTCAGCTACTTCAGGGTGGAGTAGAAACGCTTTTTGACCCACTAAAGTGGATTGCAGATGAGAATCTGTGGTGCCGGTGAGTTGCTCTGGTGTCATGGTGTTCTCGCTGATTACTTCGCCAATAGGTGTTTCAACGTGTTTTCGTACATGTCCGTCAACTTTTCAAGATCGTCGACTTTCACACACTCGTTCACTTTATGAATCGTAGCGTTAACAGGGCCTAACTCTACGACTTGACCTCCCATTCGAGCAATAAAACGACCATCAGACGTACCGCCAGTTGTAAGTAGCGCTGGCTTCGTATCATTGACTTCGGCCACAGCAGCAACAACTGCGTCTAGCAGTGCACCCGTATCGGTTAGGAATGGGTCACCGTTGAATGTCCATTTTAGTTCGTAGTCCAGCTCATGCTTGTCCAATGTTTCGGTAACACGCTGAACAATTGCGTCATTGTTAAGCTCGGTGCTAAAACGTAGGTTGAACTGAACATGGAACTCGCCAGGAATGACGTTAGACGCACCAGTGCCAGCCGATACGTTCGGGATCTGGAAGCTGGTTGGTGGGAAATAATCATTTCCTTTGTCCCACTCGGTTGTTGCGAGTTCATGAATCGCGAGTAGAGACTCGTGCACAGGGTTATTGGCTAGGTGAGGATATGCCACGTGGCCTTGTGTTCCTTTTACCGTCAAATCGCCAGTGATAGAGCCGCGACGTCCATTTTTCACCACATCGCCAACCACTTCGGTGCTGGATGGTTCACCGACGATACACATGTCGATATTTTCGCCACGTGCTATCAACGTTTCTACAACACGAACGGTACCATTGATAAATGGTCCTTCTTCATCCGACGTAATTAGAAAGCCGATTGAGCCTTTGTGGTCTGGGTTCTCTGCAATGAAGCGTTCGACAGCAACAACCATAGCAGCTAGCGACCCTTTCATGTCCGCTGCACCGCGACCGTGTAGGTAACCATCAATAATAGTTGGTTCAAACGGATGTGTATCCCAGTGCTCCAGTTTGCCAGCAGGTACCACATCGGTGTGGCCAGCGAATGCAAATAGTGGCGCTTCTGAACCACGGCGAGCCCAGAAGTTCGTGGTGTCTTCAAACACCATTACTTCAATTTCAAACCCGAGTGCTTTTAAGCGCTCGATCATCAAATCCTGACAACCTGCGTCTTCCGGCGTTACAGATTGTCTACTGATCAGATCTTTAGCAAGTGCCAATACTGGACTGTCTGTCATCCTTGAGTATTCCTTTATTTAAGAGTTGAAAATGGTAGCGTATTGATCAGCTTTAAAACCGATATGAAGTTGATCATTCACTTTTAAAATTGGGCGCTTGATCATCGCCGGATTTTCTACCAAAAGAGCGATCGCGTTTTCTTCGTTAAGCGTGTCTTTCTGTTCTTGTGTCAGTTGGCGGTAGGTCGTGCCACGTTTGTTGAGCACCTGTTCCCAACCTAAAGCGCGACAAAATTCGCTTACCATAGCTACATCAACGCCTTGCTTACGGTAGTCATGGAAGTCGTAAGCAATATCCTCAGCTTCTAACCATTTTTTGGCTTTTTTGATCGTATCGCAGTTGGGAATACCAAACATGGTAATCGACATAGTGTTTCCTTTTTTCTTTGTTCTATTTTTCACTGGCGCGGTTAAGACGCACTTAAGTGATTTGGGCTGCTATAGCATCCTATCAAGAAGCAATCAAACTGACAAAATGCGGTGGAAAATATTTTCAGATAGATTGAGATAACTGATGTTACGTAACTTATTTACGATGAATTCACTATAAATCGAATAAAAAATCGTCTAAATCAAATGGAAAAGTCGAGTTATTGATCAAACGCAACATCTCGCTGAGCAAAAACGAAATAATGAATCAGCACAATTTTAGGAGGTGTCAATGGAATTGAGTCCTGTTTTTGCAAGGCGGCTATATTTGGCCTTGTTGGTGGAAAACCTAGAAAGGCCGAATGTGCCAAAGTTGATCGAAAAAACGGGGTGGCCTCGTCGTACAATTCAAGATGTACTCAAGGCGTTACCTGGGATCGGCATTGAACTCATATTCGTTCAAGATGGCCGACGTCATAATGACGGCTATTATCAACTTTCAGATTGGGGACCTTTTGATAGCCAATGGGTTCTAGAGCGGGAGAGAGATATCGCTAGCAGTCTTGGATTTCGTGCATAAGCCAGCAATTGCTGGCTTTTTTCATATTCAGGCGTCACCCATTACAGCGGTAAGCGGAGCCCAGTACGCTAAATGAGGTGATAAAATCTTGTGGGGAGACCATAAAAACGGTGTCCGCATTGATAGCCGCGGCATTGTTTTTTAAATCATTCATTGCGCCTTGCATCATCGCGTCATTGGTCATGAAAATGTAGTTATACCAATGACCCTCGCTTCCGGTGACTTCGCCTTTGTATTCGCATCGATCAGGGTTGAACTGAGCGTCAATGCGAATATGAACATCTTGGCTTTGAGCATGAGTAAGGTGAGAAGGCATCGTGCAACCAGAGAGAAGTACGACAAAAAGTCCAAGTAACAGGCGTCTCATCAGCTATTTCCCCAATACTATGTAAGCAGCAAAGCCAACCCAGCTCAGAGCGAGTAGTATCCAAGGCAGTTTGCTTGATGCATGGTTTGGTGCATCGTCGGTGATGTTGTCTTGTTCGATAGCTTCTTCATGCTGACGTTGCTTTTCACGTTGCTGTTTTTTCTTCGCTTTATCGGCTTGACGATTGCGCTCTTTTTGCTGCTTCTTATATTGAGCGATGCCTTTTTCGATACCTTGAGCGATCAGCTTGGTTTGCTCTTTGGTTTGCCCCGGTTTCTGTGTGGATTTGGCAATTCTCATCGCTTCGGCTTGAGTTTCTTGAGAAGGCGCTGGGGTAGCTGGAGTTCTTTTTTTCATGTTTCTCATCAACGTCATTGTAAATCTTTGTTTAGTTTACTTGTGTAAGATGATGAAATGAACTTTAGTTCTCATCTTTGCTGGCTTGCAACTCTGAAATGATAGGTTAAAGTGGCGTTTTATCACATTAAGAAGAAGATGTTGTGCGCTACTCGTTTGACCAATATGACGCCCATGGATTTTTAAAAGCGCCGATTATTTTATGGTTTGGATGGATGTTTCTTGTGCGTTCATGGGTTGTGTTTGCGATGGCAGGCGTAAGTCGTGATAGTGGCAGTAAGCTACTCGCTATTGTTTATCCAGACTCAAGTACGCTGTATTTGGGTTTGGCTATGGGCATTCCAAGCCTGCTTCTCATGTGGTTGATGGGGCTCCGTCACCCCGATAGAGGATGGGTAAACAGAATTACTCGCTATGGTCGAGAGATCACTTTGATCTTGTGCGGTATCCAACTGGCTCAGACCATGTATCATGTGTATCTGGAACATGGTGTATTCAATTGGGCAAACGCCCTTACCATTACCTTATTAGCTTGGTTTATGATCTATCTTCTAAATGGAAGATGGGTAAAAGACTGTTTTCATGTGCCACAATTGGAGCGCAATGAAGAGCAGCCTTCGAAGAATTAAAAACAATAACTTCCCACACCGGGGCAAAGTATAGAGGAAACCTCAATGTCACAAGCTCAAACGGCGATCGTGCCAGAAGCAGGGCCATTTGCACTGTACACTCAACTTAAAGTGAACCAAAACCGTGAAAACGTATTGGATAAGCTGAAAGCACTACCAAAGTTAGTGGAAGAGTTAAATATTACCCAGCCAGGCGCGGCGCTGACCCTTTCTATCGCATTCACCAAATCGTTTTGGCAACACCTCAATGTAGACGCGCCAGAAGAGCTTATTGATTTTACTCAACTTGGCGAAGGGGACATCGTAGCGCCTGCAACGGATGTTGATGTGCTGATTCACTGTCACTCTACTCGTCACGACTTGCACTTTTATGTTCTGCGTAAGTTTCTAGAAGAGACGGCACAAGATGTCACCATTGTGGACGAAACGTATGGGTACCGTTACCTTGATGCTCGTGATATGACAGACTTTATTGATGGGACAGAAAACCCGAAAGGGGAGGCTCGCGCTGATGTGGCTCTAGTAAAAGAGGGCCCATTTGCTGGAGGTAGTTATGTCATGGCTCAACGCTTTGAACATAACCTTGCCGCTTGGAATCGCTTGAATGTCAAAGCGCAAGAAAAAGTGATTGGTCGTACCAAACCAGATTCTATCGAGCTAGAAGACGTTCCTGCTGCATCACACGTTGGTCGCGTTGATATTAAAGAAGAAGGAAAAGGTCTCAAGATTGTTCGTCATAGCTTGCCATACGGGACGGTAACAGGGCCTCATGGCCTGCTGTTTATTTCTTACTGCAATACACTTCATAACATTAAAGTGATGCTAGAAAGTATGTACGGCGTGACAGATGGTAAAACAGACCAAATGCTTCGTTTCACAAAAGCGGTAACTGGTGCGTACTTCTTCGCTCCTTCACAAGAAATGCTCGCAGAGCTAGCCATCAAGTAAGTTCTCAGACTTTATTTCTTAAGCCCTCCAATTGGAGGGCTTCTGTTTTCTATTTCTATTCCAATCTCTTTTCAAAAAACACTAAACCTTTCTGCAATTTGGTCGATAAGTATCCAAAGCCTTAATTTCAGGACCTTTATTTGTGGCGATCACTGTTAATACCAATGTGGCAGCACTTGTCGCACAACGTCATTTGACCAGTGCAACGGATATGCTGAATCAATCCATGGAGCGTTTGTCTTCAGGGAAGCGTATTAACAGCGCAAAGGATGACGCTGCGGGTCTGCAAATCTCCAACCGCTTGCAATCACAAATGCGTGGTTTAGATGTTGCGGTTCGCAACGCGAATGACGGCATTTCCATCATGCAAACTGCGGAAGGCGCGATGAATGAGGTGACTAATATCATGCAACGTATGCGTGATTTGTCGCTACAGTCAGCCAATGGTTCAAACAGCAAAGCGGAACGCACTGCACTGCAAGAAGAAGTGACGGCACTTAACGATGAGCTAAACCGCATTGCCGAAACGACCTCCTTTGGTGGGCGTAAACTGCTCAATGGCAGCTTTGGTAAGTCGGCATTTCAAATCGGTGCCGCGTCAGGTGAAGCTGTGCAAGTTGAATTAAAGTCGATGCGCAGTGATGGCATTGATATGGGCGGTTTTAGTTACATTGCAAACGGACGTGCAAACTCTGATTGGAAAGTAAAAGACGGTGCGAATGATCTTAGCATGTCATTTACTAATCGTTTTGGTGAAACGGAAACCATTCAAATTAATGCCAAAGCTGGCGACGATATCGAAGAGCTTGCGACTTATATCAATGGTCAAACTGACAAAGTCACGGCATCTGTGAATGAAGAAGGTCAGCTACAGCTATTTATGGCTGGAGAAGAAACTTCAGGCACTTTATCGTTTTCAGGTGATTTAGCGAGTGAACTGGGGTTACAGCTAAAAGGTTACGATGCGGTTGATAACATCGACATTACGTCTGTCGGTGGTGCGCAACAAGCCGTGGCCGTCCTAGATACTGCGATGAAGTACGTTGATAGCCATCGTGCTGAGTTAGGCGCGTATCAAAACCGCTTTAATCACGCGATCAATAATCTCGATAACATCCACGAAAACTTAGCCGCTTCCAACAGTCGTATCCAAGACACTGACTACGCGAAAGAAACCACGCAAATGGTGAAGCAGCAGATCTTGCAGCAGGTCAGTACTTCTATTCTTGCACAAGCAAAACAAGCGCCAAACCTAGCATTAACCTTACTTGGCTAATGATCGACCTCGCTCGAATTTAACGTAAAACCTGCCTGTATCGACAGCTCGAAAAGAAGCTTTAGCGAAAATTTGACGTTTTTTTGCTTTTTTATCTGCTTCATCACGATTCCTTCTCCAAATGAACTTTTTTCAAAAAAATCCAAAGAATTCCCTAAAGAAATCAGTTTGAGCGCCGTTAATAAAAGTAACTTTGAGAGAACTACTTGGTTTTCCGAGACGTCGGAAACCGCTATACCGGAAAATCAATTGGAGAAATCACCATGGCAGTGAATGTAAACACTAACGTATCAGCGATGACCGCCCAGCGTTACCTAAACAACGCAAACTCAGCTCAACAAACTTCTATGGAGCGTTTGTCTTCGGGGTTCAAAATCAACAGCGCAAAAGATGACGCTGCGGGTCTTCAAATTTCGAACCGTTTGAACGTACAAAGCCGTGGTTTGGATGTGGCGGTTCGCAACGCGAACGACGGTATCTCAATTGCACAAACCGCTGAAGGTGCAATGAACGAGACCACTAACATTCTTCAACGTATGCGTGACTTGTCTCTACAATCAGCAAACGGCTCAAACTCGAAATCAGAGCGTGTGGCGATTCAAGAAGAAGTGACCGCGCTAAATGACGAACTAAACCGTATCGCAGAAACCACGTCTTTCGGTGGTAACAAGCTACTAAACGGCACACACGGTGCGAAATCGTTCCAAATCGGTGCGGATAACGGTGAAGCCGTGATGCTTGAGCTAAAAGACATGCGTTCAGACAACAAAATGATGGGCGGTGTGAGCTACCAAGCTGAAAGTGGTAAAGGTAAAGACTGGAATGTTGCTGAAGGTAAGAACGACCTAAAAATCAACTTAACGGACAGCTATGGTCAAGAGCAAGAAATCAACATCAGCGCAAAAGCGGGTGATGATATCGAAGAGCTTGCGACTTACATTAACGGTCAAACTGACCTAGTGAAAGCCTCAGTAGACCAAGACGGTAAACTGCAAATCTTTGCTGGCAACAACAAAGTCGAAGGTGAAGTCGAATTTTCAGGCGGCCTATCTGGCGAGCTAGGTTTGGGCGAAGGTAAAAAAGTAACGGTAGATACTATCGACGTAACCTCAGTAGGTGGCGCACAAGAATCTGTTGCTATCATCGATGCGGCACTGAAATACGTAGACAGTCACCGCGCAGAGCTGGGTGCATTCCAGAACCGTTTCAACCATGCAATCAGCAACTTGGACAACATTAACGAGAACGTGAACGCGTCGAAGAGCCGTATCAAAGATACTGACTTCGCGAAAGAAACGACTCAAATGACCAAGTCACAAATTCTATCGCAAGCGTCAAGCTCAATCCTTGCGCAAGCGAAACAAGCGCCAAACTCAGCGCTAAGTCTGCTAGGTTAATTTCAAACCTAAGACGAGAACCTCATTGGCTCGTGGTGAGAGATGAGCGAGTAAACCCAGCTTCGGCTGGGTTTTTTTCTGTCTTTTGGGGACTCAGGATTTCTGCGAATCACGACATTAGAGCTTCATCACATTTCAGTAAGCCAAAGAAAATAATCGCAAAAAATTGAAAATTTCTTCTAAAGGATATTCATCGGTCGCCGTTAAAGGGACTGAGAGAAATGAGATGTACCTAAGTGAGGTGAGAGACACGACGGTACATTCACTAAAGCCTTAAGGAGATCAATTATGGCGATTAACGTTAATACTAACGTTTCTGCGATGACTGCACAGCGTTACCTAAACCAGGCAGCTGACGGTCAACAAAAATCAATGGAGCGTTTGTCTTCGGGTTATAAAATCAATAGCGCGAAAGACGATGCTGCAGGTCTACAGATTTCAAACCGCTTGAATGCACAAAGCCGTGGCCTAGACATGGCGGTGAAAAACGCAAACGACGGTATTTCTATTGCACAGGTTGCTGAAGGTGCAATGAATGAATCTACCAACATCCTACAACGTATGCGTGACCTATCGCTTCAATCTGCGAACGGTTCTAACTCAAAAGCAGAACGTGTTGCGATCCAAGAAGAAGTAACAGCGCTAAATGACGAGCTAAACCGTATTGCTGAAACTACCTCTTTCGGTGGTAACAAGTTGCTAAACGGTACATACGGTACGCAATCTTTCCAAATCGGTGCAGACTCAGGTGAAGCTGTGATGCTTTCTATGGGTAGCTTGCGCTCAGACACTTCTGCAATGGGTGGCAAGAGCTACGCAGCAGAAGAGGGTAAAGATGCATCTTGGACTGTTGGTGATAAAACTGAGTTCAAAATGAGCTACACCAACAAACAAGGTGAAGAGAAAGAGCTATCGATCAGTGCAAAACAAGGCGACGACATTGAGCAGCTAGCAACGTACATCAACGGTCAAAACGATGATGTAAAAGCGTCTGTTGGTGAAGATGGCAAGCTACAAGTATTTGCTTCTTCTCAAAAAGTTCAAGGTGATGTTGAGTTCTCTGGCAACCTAGCGGACGAGATCGGCTTTGGCGGTCCGAAAGACGTAACAGTGAAAGACATCGACGTAACAACAGTAGCAGGCTCTCAAGAAGCTGTGGCTGTTATCGACGGTGCCCTGAAGTCAGTAGACAGCCAACGTGCGTCACTTGGTGCTTTCCAAAACCGCTTCAACCACGCAATCAGCAACCTAGACAACATTAACGAGAACGTTAATGCGTCTAACAGCCGTATTAAAGATACTGATTACGCGAAAGAAACCACTGCGATGACTAAGTCGCAAATTCTTCAGCAAGCAAGTACTTCAATCCTGGCTCAAGCGAAGCAGTCTCCATCTGCAGCGCTAAGCTTATTGGGCTAAGTGGTTGACCCAGCCTGAGGTAAACACCTTAGTGCTGGGGCACCAAAGCGATAGGTTCTATCGTTAGCCCATAAGGTGGAAGGGAGATTGTAATGGATATATCCTCCTACGCATCGAACATCCAGCCTTACGGCACGCCAAGTGGCACAAAGTTTGCAAATAAAAATGGCAATGATATAGGCACGTCTAGCCCAGCAAATTCAAATGGTGAGGTTTCGCCGCAAAAAGCGAAAGACACCGAATACGACTTCTCTGTTCAAGCAGCGATCGAGATGGCAGAAAGCCGTCAAGAGCTGAACAAAGAAGAACGTGAAAAATTGGTCGCGCAAATGAATGAGTTTGTGACGTCCATAAACAAAGGAGTCGCGTTTCGAGTGGATGAGGAATCCGGGAGAGATGTGGTGACGATTTACGAAGCCAAAACGGGCGACGTGATTCGTCAAATTCCTGATGAAGAAATGCTAGTGGTATTGCGTCGCCTAGCTGAGCACACAGCCAACAGCGGGTTGTTGACTGAAAAAGTGTAAGTCGTTTTTAGAGGTGATTTGATGAGTTTAGGCCCTTTGGGGATGTCTGGCGGCATGGATATCAATTCCATGGTCAGCAAAATTGTGGATGCCGAACGCGTACCAAAGCAGCAACGCATTGACAACGAGCGCACGACAATTAATGCCAGTATCAGTGCCTACGGGCGACTCAGAGAATCACTGGATACGATGAAAAATCTCATGGCGAACTTTCGTCAAGAGAAAGCGTTTGCCGTTCGTACTGTTGAAACGACAGACGACAATATCGTATCTGCTACGGCAACCACAGATGCTATCGCTGGCAAATATGCTATCGATGTGTTGCAGCTTGCCCAGAGCCACAAAGTCGCTTCTGACGTACTGCCAGAAGACGCAAAGTTTGGCCCTGGTAAGCTGCAGATTTCGCTTGGTGATGACACCTTCAACGTGAACGTTCGTTCGAGCTCCAAGCTCGCAGATGTCGTACGCGGCATCAATGGCTCAAAAGACAACCCCGGTGTTCGTGCATCTCTCATTAACGACGTTGAAGGACCACGCCTTATCCTTGCCTCAAATCTCTCTGGTAAGGATCATCAAATCAGAGTCAGTGTGGAGGCCGACAAAGGCAACCCTCTAAAATATTTCGAGTATCAAACACTTGAAGACCGTGTTAACGCGCTAGAAGAAGCTCGTTCAGCGGCGGAAGAAGTGTTAGGTCCTCTTCAATTCTCCGAGCAACCAGTGGAACTGGATGCAAACGGCAATCCTCTACCTCCAGAAAAGCAAAAAGCGGCAGAAAATGGACAAGATGATGGTTCCCAAGAGCCTATCTCTGCTGCGGGTGCAGATGCTGCTAAAGCTGGGCAGGAAGCGATTGATGAAGCCAACCGACGCGCGAGTTTGCGCCCTGAAGACCGAATTCCAGGGTGGACAGAAACTGCGTCAGGCACTTTGCTGGATTCTTATGAAGAGCCAGAGCTTGAACTTGACGAGAAAGCAATAGAGAAGGCACCAGATGTTCCGGGTTGGAGTAATGCAGCATCAGGCACATTAACCGACTCTTACGTTACGACGAAAGAGGCCAAGCAGCTTCTTGAGCAAGAAAAAGCTGAAATTGAGCAAAAAATTGCGAGTGAAAAACAAGCGCTAGACGCAAAAGTTGAACGTGGTGAATTGACCGAAGAGCAAGCGAAACAAATTCATCGCGCTAAGCTGGATCCTCAAGAGCGTGAACGTTTAGAAAAAATTGATGAAGCAGAAGCGAAAATCGCAAAAGCGCAATCTGCTTTTGAAGAATACCTTGGTATGACAGAGGTACAAGCAGGGCAAGATTCAGAAGTTCTGCTTGATGGAGTAGCAAAGCTTTCTAGTCACAACAATGTGATTGAAGATGCCATAGAAGGTGTTGATTTAACACTTAAAGGCAAATCAGAACCGAACAAGCCACCTGCTGAAATTGGCGTCGAATACGACCGTCAGAGTGTGCGTAACGACATCGAAAACTTTGTTGCGGCGTACAACTCGTTTTATCAAACGTCTCAAGCGTTGGCGAGTGTGGATCCGGTCACTGGTCAAAAAGGACCGTTGTCGGGTGACAGTACCGTACGCAGCGCAGACTCACGATTAAAATCGGTATTTTCCACTCAAATTGATAAAGCGCCTGAAAACCTAAAGTCATTAACTGAATTTGGCATTACTACCACGCGTCAAGGTACCTTAGAAATCAACTATGACATGTTGGATCGTCAGTTGAACAACAACTTCAACGAGCTAGAAAAGTTCTTCGGTGGCAACACAGGTTTTGCTAAACGAGTCGAAGATGCGATTCATGGTATTACAGGCATTACAGGCAGCATTCGTACTCGAGAAAAAAGTCTCACAGAACAAAATTATCGTTTGAGTGATGATCAAGCGGCATTAGATCGCCGCATGGAAAGCCTAGAAAAACGCACTCACGCGAAGTTTACCGCCATGCAAGATGCGACTGGCAAAATGCAAGGTCAGTTAGGTGCCTTAATGAGTGCGTTGGGTTAATAAATGCAAAAAGAACTCATAGATATTAGTGATATAGATCAACTAATTACGCAAGAATTGGAAAAAGTCGACTTTAGTACTGAAGAAATTCTTCGCTTGGTCGATATCAGGGAACGGTTATTGCAAAACCTGTTACCAATTATTCATCAAAATCCTTTGGTTAAGCAGGATGCAGAGTGGCAAGCGTTGCTTACTCGTACCAAAAGAATTGTCGAGCTGATGCAATCGGAAACGTCAAAGGTCGGAAAAGAACTTCATAAGTTTCGTTATGGCCAGCGTTCGCTTCAGCAGTACAAAAAATTTATTTAAAAGAGGATTACTATGCGCGGTTCTTTGCAAGCATACAAAAAGGTATCAGTCGACAGCCAGCTAAGCGCGGCTTCTCCGCACAAAGTCATTCAAATGCTTATGGCTGGTGCGATTGAGCGCCTTATTCAAGGTAAAGCGGCCATGCAAGCAGGCAACATTCCAGCAAAAGGTGAGCGTTTAGGTAAAGCGCTAGACATCATTATTGCGCTACGTAGCTGTCTATCGATGGATGACGGTGGTGATATTGCTTCAAACTTAGATTCACTCTATGAGTTTATGATCACGCAAATTTCAGCTGCTAACCATCAAAATGATCCTCAACTGATCGACGACGTTATCGACATTATCCGTGAGATCAAATCCGCTTGGGACCAAATCCCGACAGAGTTTCATAATCTTACAGCAGCTGAAGTCGGTATTTAATAACCAAAACAACGCGTTAAGATATTAGAGGAATATATTTGTCAATTGCGCAACGAGTTGTGTAGCAAAGTTTCTATCAAGCTCACACCTCTTTATTGCTTGGTTGCCTTATTTTTATATTCAAATAAAATAGAAGCCATTAGTAGCCCTAATGGCTTTTTTTGTTGCTGATTTTCCTATTTTGTCTATCGTAAATTGAGTGTGGTGGTTCTGCCTTCTTTTAGCACCCAATTGCGCAAATCAAGGTTTGGCCGCAACGCACCTAAAATAAAGGCAATCATTCTTACTTATGCAAGGTTTGGCAAAGCTGCTTGTAATTGATGATGACGCATCAAGTCGTTTAAATTTAAGCAATATATTGGAATTTGTTGGAGAAAATTGCGAAGCGGTCAGTTCTGATCAGCTCAGCGATGTTGATTGGTCTAGCGTATGGTCATGCTGTATTGTTGGTAACATTCCAGCAGGTCAAGCGGCGAATACGGTTATCTCTCATTTAAACAGCGCCTACCACATCCCACTTTTAGTCATGGGCCGATTTCCGTTGCCCGTGGATGATCTTCCAAATTTTGTAGGTGAGCTAGAACTACCTCTTAATTACCCACAGCTTAGTGAGGCGTTACGCCACTGCAAAGATTTTCTGGGTCGAAAAGGGGTCAATGTCGTTGCCAGTGCACGAAAAAACACGCTTTTTCGCAGCTTAGTTGGTCAAAGCAGAGGTATTCAAGAAGTTCGTCACCTGATCGAGCAAGTCTCAGACACTGAGGCAAACGTGTTGATCTTGGGTGAGTCGGGGACTGGTAAAGAAGTCGTTGCGCGTAACATTCACTATCATTCGTCCTACAGCAGTGGTGCCTTTGTGCCCATTAACTGTGGTGCCATTCCACCGGAGCTTCTAGAAAGTGAATTGTTTGGCCACGAAAAAGGCGCGTTTACTGGTGCGTTAACGGCACGCAAAGGTCGATTTGAGCTCGCAGACGGTGGCACGATCTTTCTTGATGAGATTGGCGATATGCCGATGTCGATGCAAGTTAAGTTACTTCGCGTATTGCAAGAGCGCTGCTTCGAACGTGTGGGTGGCAATAGCACCATCAAGGTCAATGTTCGAGTTGTCGCGGCAACACACCGTAATCTAGAAAGTATGATTGAAGAAGGCACGTTCCGAGAAGACTTGTTCTATCGTTTGAACGTGTTTCCAATCGAGATGCCTGCGCTGAAAGAGCGCAAACAAGATATTCCATTGCTGCTGCAAGAGTTGATGACGCGTCTGGAAGCGGAGGGTGGCCAGCCTATCTGTTTTACCCCTCGTGCGATCAATTCACTGATGGAGCACAACTGGCCGGGTAACGTGCGTGAGTTAGCCAACCTTGTTGAGCGAATGATCATTCTGTACCCAAATAGCTTGGTCGATGTAAACCACTTACCAACCAAATATCGCTACAGTGATATCCCGGAGTTCCAACCAGAAAGTAATCCGTTTATTTCGGTTGAAGAACAAGAGCGTGATGTGTTCCAAGACATCTTCTCAGAAGACTTTAGCTTTGATGATCAAGACGATCTTGACCACAGCATGAACGCTCCGCAAGCGCTGCCGCCTGAAGGTGTAAATCTGAAAGAGCTGTTGGCTGATTTAGAAGTTAATATGATCAGCCAAGCGTTAGAAGCACAAGTTGGGGTCGTGGCACGAGCCGCTGATATGCTGGGTATGCGACGCACAACGTTGGTGGAAAAAATGCGTAAGTACAACTTACAACGCTAGGCAACGTTGAGATTTAAGACGGTATCTAAATCATTTGGGCTATTTAGCATCGTTTTTCTGACACCAAAAACCGTTATCTGAGGGTGTCAACTTATTGTCGATGACTTAACGTCATGATAAATATACAAAATAGCTTGGTACGCTAATTGCTTACCAAGCTATTTTAGTTTTAGCGGCGATATTTCGACAGGCAGTAATGGATAACAACACCAACCAATCCCATTTAGATTCCGTAGAAAATCAGGTTGAGCGCTATAAGCAGGTGCTTGATGTGATGCCTGCCGGAGTGATTCTGCTCGACACGTTCGGCATAGTGCGTGAAGCAAACCCAGAGGCGCACCGAATTCTTGAGATTCCACTGGTTAATGAAAAATGGTTCAACATTATTCAGGCGGTGTTTGATCCTCGTGAGGATGATGGTCACGAAGTTTCCCTGCGGAATGGTCGTAAAGTTCGATTAGCCATTTCGGCTTCTACGACAGGTCAATTGATCCTGATTACCGATTTAACCGAAACTCGCTTACTTCAAGCTCGTGTGAGTGATTTACAACGCTTGTCGTCGTTAGGGCGTATGGTAGCGTCGCTTGCTCATCAGGTAAGAACGCCGCTATCGAGCGCCATGCTATATGCATCCAATTTGGGAGCGCCAAACCTTCCACCAGCGACAAGGGATCGCTTTCAAACCAAATTAATGGATCGACTGCACGATTTGGAAAAGCAGGTTAATGATATGCTGCTTTTTGCTAAAGGTGGTGATAATAAAGTCATTAAGACATTTACGATTGCTCAGTTGGTGGCGGAATATCAGCCGATGGTCGAAACCGCGCTAAAAAATAACGGTATTGATTACTGCCTAGAAGTGGAAGAAGAACAAACTGAGTTGCTAGGCAATGCGAATGCGATTGCATCCGCGTTGAGCAACCTTGTCATGAATGCGATTCAGATGTCTGGTAAAGAGTCGCAAGTCGATATTTTTTTCCGCCCGGTAAATGGCGAGTTGCGCATTTCAGTGCAAGACAGCGGACCGGGTGTACCTGAAGAACTACAAGCCAAAATTATGGAGCCATTTTTTACCACGCGTTCTCAAGGAACCGGGTTAGGGCTGGCTGTTGTTCAAATGGTTTGCCGTGCCCATGACGGTCGATTGGAACTTATTTCAGAGCAGGGTGATGGAGCCTGCTTTACCATGTGCATTCCGCTAGAGCGAGTGCAACCAGAAGCGCAGTAAGCAGCTTCTGGTAATAACAATTACTGGAGAATCAGAATGGCGCAAAGCAAAGTGCTGATCGTAGAAGACGATGAAGGTCTTCGTGAAGCCCTAGTGGATACTCTGGCTCTGGCAGGGTATGAGTGGTTAGAAGCTGACTGTGCGGAAGACGCACTACTAAAACTCAAATCGAATACTGTCGATATCGTCGTTTCTGACGTGCAAATGGCAGGTATGGGCGGATTGGCTCTGCTCAAAAACATCAAGCAGAATTGGCCTAACTTACCAGTACTGTTAATGACGGCGTACGCCAACATTGAAGATGCCGTGTCGGCAATGAAAGACGGCGCGATTGACTACATGGCGAAACCATTTGCACCAGAAGTATTGCTGAACATGGTCAGTCGATACGCACCGATCAAAAGCGATGACAATGGTGACGCGGTCGTGGCAGATGAAAAAAGTCTGCGTCTACTTGCTTTGGCCGATAAAGTGGCACGTACAGATGCGAATGTTATGGTGCTAGGTCCGAGTGGCTCAGGTAAAGAAGTGATGTCGCGTTATATTCACAACGCATCAAACCGTAAAGATGGTCCATTCGTTGCGATCAACTGTGCGGCGATTCCAGACAACATGCTGGAAGCGACACTATTTGGTTATGAGAAAGGCGCGTTCACTGGCGCGGTTCAAGCGTGTCCGGGTAAGTTTGAACAAGCGCAAGGCGGCACAATCTTGCTGGATGAAATCAGCGAAATGGACTTAAACCTGCAAGCGAAACTATTACGTGTTTTGCAAGAGCGTGAAGTGGAGCGCCTTGGCAGTCGTAAGAGCATCAAGCTGGATGTACGCGTGCTTGCGACCAGTAACCGTGATCTCAAGCAGTACGTCTCAGAAGGCAACTTCCGTGAAGATTTATACTACCGCCTGAATGTGTTCCCAATTGCGTGGCCAGCACTGAACGAACGCAAAGGCGATATTGCGCCACTTGCCAAGCATCTTGCTGAGCGTCATTGCAGCAAGATGGGGATGCCAGTGCCTCAATTTTCAGCCGTTGCGGTAGAAAAACTGTTGCAATACCCTTGGCCAGGTAACGTTCGTGAGCTGGATAACGTGGTGCAACGAGCTCTTATCTTAAGTGAGAATGGTGATATCGACGCTGAGCACATCTTACTAGAAGGGGTGGATTGGCAAGATGCCAACAGCTTGCAGCATGTGGTTCAAAATGCAGAGATGGTTGTACCTAATGTTAAGCCAGTCGCTCAACCTGAGAGTGTGAACCGTCCGGTATCTGGCGGGGAGGGCTTGGGCAGCGAGCTGCGTGACCAAGAATACGCCATTATTTTGGAAACCTTGGTGGAGTGTAACGGCCGACGCAAAGAAATGGCGGAGAAACTGGGCATAAGCCCACGAACCTTGCGCTACAAACTTGCCAAAATGCGTGATGCTGGTATAGATATCCCAAATTAACATGTGCAATCGCCATAAGACAAAAAGTGTAAGCAAACCGCTAACTAATGTCTTATGGCACGTTAATTGCTGTGTTAATAATCAGTTTTGTTAATAGTCAATCTTTTGGCTTAGAGGTGCTAATGAAAGTTGATGGTATTCAGGCAGAAATGCGCGCCATGATGGTAGAAGCAACCAATACTGCTCCTACTGCAAGTGGGGCGAAAGTTGGAGCAGATTTTAATGATCTCCTAACTAAAGCCATCAATAACGTGAACACACTTCAAAAAGCATCCGGTGACTTACAAACCCGTTTTGATCGTGGTGATGCCGATGTTTCCCTTTCTGACGTTATGATTGCTCGTAACAAGTCTAGTGTCGCTTTTGATGCGACGGTTCAAGTTCGCAACAAACTCGTTGAGGCGTATAAAGACCTCATGAACATGCCAGTGTAATTTAGGTAATAAGTGTGGCAGACAAGTCTACAGATTTAACCGTCACTGAAGGCGGCTCAGATGGTGCACTGGTAGCAAGTTCCGACGTAGATGTGGAGAGTCAAAATCCAGATCTAGAGGAACGCAGTGCGTCAAAATTTGATATGGCAGTGGGTGACCTTGATTTACTTCGTCAAGTTGTACTTGTGCTGTCAATATCCATCTGTGTTGCATTGATCGTGATGCTGTTCTTTTGGGTCAAAGAGCCGGAGATGCGCCCGCTTGGAGCGTATGAGACCGAAGAGTTAATCCCCGTTCTGGATTACCTGGACCAGCAAAAAATCAATTACAAGCTTGATGGTAATACCATTTCTGTTGAATCGAGCGAATACAACTCGATCAAACTTGGCATGGTTCGCTCGGGCGTAAACCAAGCCACAGAGGCGGGCGATGATATTTTGCTGCAAGATATGGGCTTTGGCGTATCACAACGTTTAGAGCAAGAGCGCCTTAAACTCAGTCGAGAACGTCAATTGGCTCAAGCGATTGAGGAAATGAAGCAAGTTCGTAAAGCGCGAGTCTTATTGGCGCTACCAAAGCACAGTGTTTTTGTGCGTCATAACCAAGAAGCATCAGCGTCCGTATTTTTGACACTGTCGACTGGTACGAACCTCAAACAGCAAGAAGTTGATTCTATCGTCGACATGGTGGCGAGTGCCGTTCCGGGAATGAAAACTTCCCGCATTACCGTCACAGATCAGCATGGTCGTTTGCTCAGTTCAGGCTCTCAAGACCCTGCTTCTGCTGCGCGACGCAAAGAGCAAGAATTAGAGCGTAGCCAGGAACAAGCGCTGCGTGAAAAAATTGATTCAGTGCTATTACCTATTTTAGGTTATGGCAACTACACGGCGCAGGTCGATATCCAAATGGATTTCAGCGCGGTTGAACAAACTCGCAAACGCTTTGATCCCAATACCCCTGCAACCCGCAGTGAGTACGCATTAGAAGATTACAATAACGGCAATATGGTAGCGGGTATTCCGGGGGCGTTAAGTAATCAGCCTCCAGCGGATGCCTCTATTCCGCAAGATGTGGCTCAGATGAAAGACGGTTCTGTCATGGGACAGGGTTCGGTGCGTAAAGAATCCACGCGTAACTTTGAGCTTGATACCACCATCAGCCATGAGCGTAAGCAGACAGGGACGGTTGCTCGTCAGACAGTTTCTGTTGCGATTAAGGACCGTCGTCAGGTCAACCCAGATACGGGAGAAGTGACCTATACCCCGATGTCCGAATCGGAAATTAATGCTATTCGCCAAGTCTTAATTGGTACGGTCGGTTTTGACCAAGGCCGTGGTGATTTGTTGAATGTACTGAGTGTGAAGTTTGCAGAGCCTGAGGCTGAACAGCTGGAAGAACCACCAATTTGGGAGCACCCTAACTTCAGTGACTGGGTTCGTTGGTTCGCAAGTGCATTGGTGATCATCGTTGTCGTATTGGTATTGGTTCGTCCAGCAATGAAGAAATTGCTTAACCCTACCAGTGATGACGAAGACGAAATGTACGGACCAGACGGCTTGCCGATTGGTGCGGATGGTGAAACTAGCCTGATTGGCAGCGACATTGAAAGCAGCGAACTGTTTGAGTTTGGTTCAAGTATTGATTTGCCAAACCTTCATAAAGATGAAGATGTATTGAAAGCGGTTCGCGCTCTGGTGGCGAATGAACCTGAACTTGCTGCTCAAGTAGTGAAAAACTGGATGAATGACAATGGCTAACGATATCGTACCTCAAGATGACAACGCCGCGGGAATGCCAGTTGAGCTGGATGTCTCAACCATTACTGGCGAAGAAAAAGCAGCAATTTTGCTACTGAGCCTCAATGAACAAGATGCCGCTGGCATTATTCGTCACCTAGAGCCAAAACAGGTCCAGCGTGTGGGTAGTGCGATGGCTAAGGCGAAAGACCTCAGCCAAGACAAGGTGTCGGCCGTTCACCGTGCGTTTTTGGAGGACATCCAGAAATACACCAACATCGGCATGGGCAGCGAAGACTTCATGCGTAATGCGCTGGTGGCGGCTCTTGGTGAAGACAAAGCCAACAATTTGGTTGACCAGATCCTACTTGGTACGGGTTCAAAAGGCTTGGATTCGCTGAAATGGATGGACCCACGACAAGTGGCGAGCATCATTGTCAACGAACACCCGCAGATCCAAACCATCGTCTTGTCTTATTTAGAAGCAGACCAATCCGCAGAGATTTTGTCTCAGTTCCCTGAGCGCGTGCGTTTGGATCTGATGATGCGTATTGCCAACCTTGAAGAAGTTCAGCCATCGGCACTGGCAGAGCTGAACGAAATCATGGAGAAACAGTTCGCGGGTCAAGCTGGCGCTCAAGCAGCCAAGATTGGTGGCCTGAAAGCGGCAGCGGAGATCATGAACTATCTAGACAACAACGTCGAAGGCTTGTTGATGGAACAGATTCGCGATCAAGACGAAGACATGGCGACGCAAATTCAAGACTTGATGTTTGTCTTCGAAAACTTAGTCGAAGTGGACGATCAAGGTATTCAGAAATTGCTGCGTGATGTACCACAAGACGTGTTGCAAAAAGCACTTAAAGGTGCCGACGATTCTCTGCGTGAGAAGGTATTTAAGAACATGTCGAAACGAGCGGCTGAGATGATGCGTGATGACATCGAAGCGATGCCGCCAGTTCGCGTGGCGGATGTCGAAGCGGCACAGAAAGAAATCCTGGCGATCGCTCGTCGCATGGCCGATGCAGGCGAACTCATGTTGTCTGGCGGTGCGGACGAATTCTTATAATCTCTATTGCTCCGCGATTATCCTATTGCGGAGCGCCCTCACTTCTTAATCGAATACATAATAGGTAACCCATGGCTGGCGAAAGAAAACGTGGATTTATCCGTCCTGATGAAGATGATTCGATGATCGAACCACAACGTTGGGGGTTGCCTGATTACGGCGAGCCCAAAGCCAAGCAAGCAAAACAAACCGCATTTAACTATGATCCTGGTTGGGTACCGAATCTTGAAGAACCAGAAGAAGAGCAAGCACTTGAGCTAACCGAAGAGCAGATAGAGCTGATCAAGCAAGGCGCTTATCAGGAAGGTTTGTATCAAGGTCAAGAAGCCGGCTTTAAGCAAGGTTACGACAAAGGCAAAGAAGAAGGCCTGCAAGCGGGCCATGCTGAAGGGCTGGAGCTTGGAAAAGCCGAAGGCGTGACCGCAGGTCAAGAATATATTCAGCAGCAAGTCGAAACCTTTATGAACTTGGCCAATCAGTTTGCTCAGCCGTTAGAGCTAATGAATGCTCAGGTTGAAAAGCAGCTGGTGGACATGGTGCTCTGTTTAGTTAAAGAAGTCGTGCATGTCGAAGTACAAACCAACCCTCAAATTATTTTAGACACGGTTAAGCAGTCGGTTGAAGCGCTGCCAATATCAGGTCACCCCATTACCTTGCACCTGAACCCAGAAGACATTGCGATTATTCGTTCAGCCTACGGCGAGGAAGACCTTGATTGCCGCAACTGGACGTTGGTTGCTGAGCCATCACTCAATCGAGGCGACGTCCAGATTGAGGCAGGTGAATCAAGCATTAACTACCGCATGGAAGAGCGCGTCAAAAGCGTGTTGCACAGTTTTTGTGGTGCAAACCGTCATCAAGAGGGTGAGTAATCCATGCAAGCATTGGCTGACCGTTTAAGAAACTACAAAGTTGAAGGCTTAACGACGCGCCCAGTTGCCTCTGGCAAACTGGTTCGAGTGGTTGGGTTAACGTTGGAAGCGACAGGCTGTCGCGCGCCAATTGGCAGTTTATGCTTAGTGGAAACCATGTCCGGTCAGATGGAAGCCGAGGTCGTCGGTTTTTCAGGCGATAACCTATTTTTGATGCCAAGCGAGCAAATTACGGGCATTTTGCCTGGCGCTAGAGTGACGCCATTAACCAGTGACGCTGGCTTGCCTGTTGGCATGGAGTTGCTTGGTCGCGTGATTGACGGGGTTGGTAATCCGCTTGATGGACTTGGCCCGTTGTATACCGATCATCGCGCCTCTTTTAATGCTGAGCCAATCAACCCGCTAGCTCGAAAGCCAATTTCAGAGCCACTTGATGTGGGCTTGAAAGCGATTAACGGATTATTGACGGTAGGTAAAGGTCAGCGTATCGGTCTGTTTGCCGGCTCTGGTGTGGGTAAATCGGTCACGCTTGGCATGATGACGCGAGGTACAACCGCACAAGTTGTTGTGGTTGGTCTGATAGGTGAGCGTGGACGCGAAGTTAAAGAGTTTATCGAAGAGATTTTAGGTGAGGATGGACGACGTCGCTCTGTCGTGGTGGCTGCGCCTGCCGATGCGTCACCATTAATGCGTTTGAAAGGCTGTCAAACCGCCTTAACCATTGCAGAGTACTTTCGCGATCAAGGTTTGGACGTTCTGTTATTGATGGATTCCTTGACGCGTTTTGCGCAAGCGCAGCGTGAAATCGCACTTTCTGTTGGTGAGCCGCCAGCGACAAAAGGCTATCCGCCATCTGTGTTCGCCAAGCTACCTGCTTTGGTTGAGCGTGCGGGTAACGGAAGCGCCGAACAAGGCTCAATTACGGCGTTCTTTACCGTGTTGACCGAGGGCGATGATTTACAAGACCCGATTGCGGATGCATCGCGGGCAATTCTTGATGGTCACATTGTGCTGTCCCGTGAAATGGCGGATGCAGGCCATTATCCTGCGATTGACGTCGAAAAGTCGGTTAGCCGTGTTATGCCGCAAATCACCACTGAAGAACATGTTCTGATGTCGAAAGCGGTACGTCAGGTCTTGTCGATTTGCCGCAAGAACCAAGATTTGGTCTCGATTGGGGCGTACAAACCGGGCACCGATCCTGCTATCGATGGCGCGTTTACATTGAAGCCAAAGTTAGACGAATACTTACAGCAGAGCATGAAAGAATCGGTGCCATACGATATGTGCGTCAACATGCTTAGAAACATTTTGGGCGGGTGATAGCGCATGAACAATGCGATGGAGTTCCTACTTGAGCAGACTAAAGAGCGTGAAGATCAAGCCGTACTTGCGCTGAACAAAGCGCGTTCTGAACTTGAAGATTATTACCGTCAGGTTGAGCAAATCGAAAAGTATCGCCTTGATTATTGCCAACAGCTTATCGACCGTGGGCAGGCGGGCTTAACGGCAAGCGAATATGGGCATTTAAATCGCTTTCTCACTCAGCTAGACGAAACGTTATCTAAGCAGAAACAAGCAGAAAGTCATTTCAAAGAACAGGTAGAAAACTGTCAAGAATACTGGTTAACAGTACGCAAAGAACGCAAATCCTATGAGTGGATGATCGAAAAGCGTGAGAAAGAGAAACAGCTTTCGGAAGCCAAACGAGAACAAAAGCAAATGGACGAGTTTTCAACGTTGCTTTACAGCCGTCGAGCGAAGCCTTTTTAATGTTTAAAAGTTGATGTTGCTTCCACTTATAACGCTCGTTTTGTCACTGCAGCAATGAGCTTGTTATTGGCGTAATTTTTGCAGATATCTTTGTAGATGAGCATCCCAATAACCTAAATTTGCCACCGTGTGCAATTTAGCAGCGACCTAGCGCTCGAAGCTGCTGATAATGAGAATTTCTATATGAATGTGAATTTGTCCAATGTTTCTGCGACGAGCAAGACGTCAGTGTCTGACTCTGCCGCACAAGCACCTACAGAAAACGCGGAGAACAAGGGTTTTTTGGAAACCTTGACGGATGCATTTTCAGGTTCACAAAAGCCAGAAAAAGTAGCAACGAAATCACTAAACGGTGAAGAACAAAACAGTGTCGAGATTAACAAGCTTTCGTCTGGAAAAGCTGATAGCCAAGAAGCGGTCACAGACGTGGCTCAAGCGAGTAGTAACGACGCCGAAGAGTTTCTGGCGCAAGAAAGCCAAGACACTGCTATTCAAGAGCAAAGCCGCTCTGGCGATATGCTGACAGAGCATGCGAACACCATTCAAAGTGATGAAGTAAGCCTACTGGAAGCCAAACAAGGCGCGCACTCGCAAAATGATGCTGATGTCACTGAGAAAGTAGGTTCACTCTCGAGCGCCCCTTCAGCTGCTAATGGCGCAAAAAGCGCGATGGGTGAAGGACAACAGCTGCTTGGTCGTATTGAACAAGCGAATCAAACCTTGAAAGCGAATAATGCATCCATCGATAGTGGCAAAGTTTTGCCTCAACGAGCGGGTTTAGAGCACTCGGTTAACGGGCAAACAACAGACATTGATGAACTTGCTTTGAATGACATGCCATCAGCTCAATCGCTTGAACAAGTGCAGGCAATGGCCGGGCAAGGCTTAGAGCCAATTTTAGATAAGCATGGTCAACCTATCGATGTTGATAAGCTCTCGTCTGAGTTTGCTACTTGGCAAGGTCTGGCTAAACAAGTCAGTCACCCAACCGAGAAGGGCATGGTCAGTGGTGACGTTGCCAATGAACTATCGCCACTGGAGGTAGGTTTGAATGGCTCTAAAATTGATGCGCTTCAGCGTGTTTCTTTGGATGAACTCGAACTCATAGATACCAAACTGGCGCAGGGAAAACCACTGACTCAGCAAGAAGCTGAGATCATAAAAGGGTTGAAAAAAGGGACGGTCATTGCCGATATTCCAGAGCAAGATCTTGCCCAGTTTGTTGCGCTTCCTACTGACGTTAAACAGGTTCTCGCCGAGCAGCAAGTACAACATCATTTGGCTCGCCAGGCTGCGCCTATGGGGATGTCTCAGCAAGCCCTTAATTTTGTGACTCAATCAGCTCAGCCGCAAGCTGTTCAGAGTGCAGATAAAGTCGCAGTATCTCCGATGCCAGATGCGTTGGCCGCAGCTCATTTGCCGACTGCGCTTCAAGGCGTGAAGGATGGAGAGATTAACCAGAAAGTTGTGAATGCCGCATTGGCTGCTGGTGCACTTAAAGCGACAGCGGATAAGCAAGATAAACCAGAACTTCAACATGGTTTAGCAGGGCAGCTTCAGGCGATGGCGGGTCAACAAGGAACAAACGTGCAGCAACAAGCGCGTATTGATGCCGCGCAGCAAGCTCAGCTTCCGTTGCAACTGACCAAAGAGCTAGCCAATGAGCAAGTGGCGGAAAAAGTGCAAATGATGATGTCGAAGAACCTAAAAAACCTCGATATTCGTCTTGATCCACCAGAATTAGGTCGTATGCAAATTCGTATGACGATGAACAACGATGTAGCTAATGTGCATTTTACGGTGAACAACCCGCAAGCGCGTGACATCATTGAACAGACGCTTCCTCGCTTGAGGGAGATGTTGGCGCAGCAGGGCATGCAATTGGCTGATTCTTCTGTTCAGCAACAAAACAGCGGGCAGCAGCAAGGTAGGTATACTGCTGAGCAACATGGTCAAAGCGCTCAAGGCAGCGGTTTTTCTGGACAATCAGAAGAGAGCTTTGATGCTGACGTCAATCTGGATTTGAATGTGGCTTCAAAGCGTGATGGAATTAGCTTTTACGCATAACAGGCCGTTTAAAGGCAATAATACAAGGTTACCAAACGACTTCCTCAAGCATCTCGGTAACCTAAAAGAATAATAAGAGACAACAATGGCAGAAGAACAGTTACAAGGGGCCGATGCGCCGAAAGGAAAAGGTAAGTTACTTATCATCATAATCGCTGTTGTGGTATTGCTACTTGGCGGTGGTGCAGCAGCATTCTTTCTCATGGGCTCTGATGAGCCAGCTCAGGCTGAAGCGTCTCAACAGGTTCAAGCGAAGGCATCAGATGCCTCGCCCATTGCCTACGTGAATCTTCCTCAGGCATTTGTATTTAACGTTACTGGGGACCGTCGCGACAGACTGGTACAAATTAAAGCGCAGTTAATGGTTCGCGGTGCAGAGAATGAAGAGTTGGCGCGGTACCATTCGCCACTGATTGAGAGCTCTTTGTTATCAACGTTTGCTTCGGCGACGGTTGATCAGTTGCGTTCTCCAACGGGACGAGTGGAATTGCGCGATCGTGCTTCCGAAGATATCAAAGCAGCGCTAAACGCTGCGGTCGGTAAGCCAGTGATTGAAAAAGTACTGTTTACAGATTTTGTTATTCAATAGGTAAAACGTGACCGATCTATTAAGCCAAGACGAAATTGATGCGCTATTGCACGGGGTTGACGATGTTGATGACGTCGATGAACCGATAGAAAACGACAACGAAGGTGCCGTCAATTTTGATTTCTCGTCGCAAGACAGGATTGTACGTGGTCGAATGCCGACGCTCGAACTTATCAACGAGCGCTTTGCACGACACATGCGTATTAGTCTGTTTAATATGCTGCGTAAAACGGCAGAAGTGTCGATCAATGGCGTGCAGATGATGAAGTTTGGCGAATACCAAAACACATTGTACGTGCCAACCAGTTTGAACATGGTGCGTTTTCGTCCGTTAAAAGGTACAGCGTTGATCACCATGGAGGCTCGCTTAGTCTTTATTCTGGTAGAAAACTTCTTTGGTGGGGATGGTCGATTCCATGCCAAAATCGAAGGGCGCGAATTTACCCCAACGGAACGCCGCATCATTCAGCTGCTGCTGAAGATTGTATTTGAAGACTACAAAGAAGCGTGGTCGCCAGTGATGGGGGTGGAGTTCGAATATCTCGACTCTGAAGTAAACCCAAGTATGGCTAACATTGTCAGCCCGACAGAAGTGATTGTCGTGAGTTCTTTCCACATTGAGGTCGATGGCGGCGGCGGCGATTTTCATGTTGTTATGCCTTACTCCATGGTAGAGCCGATCCGTGAACTGTTGGATGCAGGTGTTCAGTCCGACAAGATGGAGACAGACGTCCGTTGGAGCTCAGCATTGCGTGAAGAGATCATGGATTGTCCGGTTAACTTTCGCGTTAACTTGCTTGAAAAAGACATCTCTTTGCGTGATCTCATGGAACTGCAACCGGGCGACATCATCCCGATTGAAATGCCAGAACATGCGACAATGTTTGTGGAAGACCTGCCGACCTATCGCGTAAAAATGGGCCGTTCGGAAGACAAATTAGCGGTGCAAATTTCTGAGGAAATTGAGCGCCCACATGTAGTCAAAACAGATTTAGCTTTCTTGGGCAAAGACATCATGTCTGAGCTTGAGAATGAAGACGATATAGACGATTAAGATACCTTATTGAACAGACATGCTTTGGCATTAAATAAGGCTTAACACAGGATAGAAAAATGGAACCAAGTGACGATCAAAAGCTAGCAGATGAATGGGCAGCCGCTCTTGGCGAAGACCCGTCTGCACCTTCTGTTGACGTAGATGAAGTATTGGCCGCGCCACTGGAAGAGCTAAAAGACACTTCAAGCCCAATTACCGAAGATGAGCGTCGTAAACTCGACACCATCATGGATATTCCGGTGACGATTTCGATGGAAGTCGGTCGTTCACAAATCAGCATTCGGAACTTATTGCAGTTGAACCAAGGTTCGGTTGTTGAGTTGGATCGTCTAGCGGGCGAGTCATTGGACGTATTAGTCAACGGTACACTGATTGCGCATGGCGAAGTCGTGGTCGTGAACGATAAGTTTGGTATCCGTTTGACGGATGTGATCAGCCAAACTGAACGAATTAAGAAGCTACGTTAAGATGAGCCGCTCAATCAAAACGCGATTGAAGCAAATCACTGGAGCACTGAGCTTAATGCTGAGTGCTCCTTATGCATTTGCTGCCGCACCAAATAATCTGGATCTTGCGACGACACTGGGCTCGCTTGTGCTTGTGATCGGTGTGATTCTTTTGTTGGCTTGGCTACTTAAACGTATGCAAGTGCCTGCGATGGGACAACAAAAAGGCTTGCGTATTGTGAGTCAGTTGCCAGTGGGCACCAAAGAAAGAATCGCCGTAGTTCAAGTGGGTGAAGAGCAGTTTTTGGTTGGAATTACCAGCCAATCAATCCAAACGTTAGCCAAGTTAGATAAGCCACTGAAAGAGGAAGAGTTGGCGACCAATGCTTTTGCGACTCAATTTAGCCAACTGATCAAAAAACATGACAAAGGGTAACCCGATTCGTTTGCTCCTGAGCACGTTGTTGCTTTTCGTCGGCGTGCTGTTTTCTTCATTTTCGTTTGCTGAGGCAGAGGAGTCTGCTCTGCCTGACAACTTGGCTGATGGAAGTAGCGTCACTGTTCAGGCGATGCAAAGTGATACTGGCGCCAGTCGTGCTATGTCCGTTTCTAGTGGCGGTGGTATTCCAGCATTCACCATGACCACGAACCCAGATGGCAGTGAAGATTACTCGGTTACGCTACAAATCCTAGCGTTAATGACCATGCTTGGCTTCTTGCCTGCCATGGTGATTCTAATGACGTCGTTTACTCGAATTGTTGTGGTGATGTCGATATTGCGTCAGGCAATGGGTTTGCAACAAACGCCGTCTAATCAGGTCATCATTGGTATAGCGCTGTTTTTGACCTTCTTTGTTATGTCTCCCGTCCTGAACGAAATCAACGATAAAGCCGTTCAGCCTTATTTGAACGAGCAAGTCACGGCTCGAGAAGCATTTGATGCTGCACAAGCGCCAATGAAAGCGTTCATGCTTAAACAGACCCGAATCAAAGATTTGGAGACGTTCGTAACCATGTCAGGAGAGCAAGTTGAGAACCCAGAAGATGTGTCGATGGCGGTGTTGATTCCGGCTTTCATCACCTCGGAGTTAAAAACTGCATTCCAAATTGGTTTTATGCTCTTCTTGCCGTTTTTGATTATTGACCTCGTGGTAGCGTCGGTACTGATGGCAATGGGTATGATGATGTTGTCACCAATGATTGTTTCGTTGCCGTTCAAGTTGATGCTGTTCGTATTGGTCGATGGTTGGAACTTGATACTTTCGACACTCGCGGGCAGTTTCGCCCTTTAGATTAGCGCAGATAGAGGATAAGACATGACACCAGAAATGTTTGTCGAGCTTTTCCGTGAAGCACTTTGGATGGTGCTTATCATGGTCTGCGCCATTATCATCCCAAGTTTGCTTATCGGCCTTATTGTTGCGATTTTCCAAGCTGCGACTTCCATCAACGAACAAACATTGAGCTTCTTGCCGCGTTTGATTGTCACGCTTTTGGCTCTAATGCTATTTGGTCACTGGATGACGCAAATGTTGATGGAATATTTCTATGGCTTGATTGAGCGCTTACCTCAGGTGCTTTATTAGAGGCGCCTATGGAGTACCCCACTAGCGTTGTCTTAGATTGGATCGCAAACTATTTCTGGCCTTACGTTCGTATCTCTTCCATGCTGATGGTGATGACGGTAACTGGGGCTCGATTTGTCTCACCACGAATCCGCCTTTACCTCGGGTTAGCCATTACTTTTGCCGTCATGCCAGCGATCCCTGCAGTGCCTCAAGACATTGAGTTGCTCTCGTTTCGGGGTTTTATGACCATTGCCGAGCAAATGATCATCGGTATTGCGATGGGTATGGTCACTCAATTTATGATTCAAACTTTTGTCTTGTTGGGCCAAATATTGGGTATGCAATCAAGTTTGGGTTTCGCTTCTATGGTTGATCCCGCAAATGGTCAGAACACGCCATTGCTTGGTCAGCTATTCATGTTTTTGACGACAATGTTTTTCCTTGCCACCGATGGGCACTTGAAAATGCTGCAACTGGTAGTGTTCAGCTTTAAAACCTTGCCGATTGGTTCCGGCTCGCTCAACGCGGTTGATTTCCGTGAAATGGCAGGCTGGCTTGGTATTATGTTCCAAACGGCACTGAGTATGTCGCTATCTGGAATTATTGCACTACTTACCATTAACTTGTCGTTTGGTGTAATGACCCGTGCTGCACCACAGCTGAATATCTTTTCGCTTGGTTTTGCGTTTGCGTTGATGGTGGGTCTATTACTGTGTTGGTACATACTGGCTGGTCTATACAGTCATTATGAAATGTTCTGGACAGTGGGTGAGGCGCAGATTTGTCGGCTTATTCGCTTGGAGTGCTAAGATTTGGCAGAATCAGACGGTCAGGAACGCACCGAAGAAGCCACGCCCCGACGGTTACAACAAGCCAGAGAAAAGGGGCAGGTCGCTCGATCTAAAGAGCTTGCATCAGCATCTGTACTGATCGTTGGCGCCATTTCACTGATGTGGTTTGGCGAGGCGTTAGCACGCTCACTGTTTTCCATCATGAGCCGTTTATTTGATCTTCAACGAGAAGAGATTTTTGATACGGCAAAGCTATTTGACATTGCTTTAGGGGCGATGACCGATTTGTTGTTCCCTCTATTTTTGGTGCTAGCTACGTTGTTTACTGCCGCCATGATTGGTGCTGCGGGTGTGGGAGGAATCAGCTTTTCTGCTCAAGCCGCTATGCCAAAGCTGTCGAAAATGAATCCGCTTAGCGGTTTAAAGCGGATGGTGGGAATGCAAAGCTGGGTAGAGTTGATCAAATCAATTCTTAAAGTGGTTTTGGTTACTGGTGTCGCGATCTATTTGATCCAAGCATCGCAGGCGGATCTGATTCAATTAAGTATGGATGTGTATCCGCAAAACATCTTCCATGCTTTAGATATTCTGCTGAACTTTATCTTGTTGATCAGCTGTTCGCTGTTGATCGTGGTTGCCATCGATATTCCATTTCAAATCTGGCAGCACGCTGATCAGTTAAAAATGACCAAGCAAGAAGTCAAAGACGAATATAAAGAAACCGAGGGTAAGCCAGAGGTCAAAGGACGCATTCGTATGCTGCAAAGAGAAGCGGCTCAACGTCGTATGATGGCAGATGTTCCTCAGGCTGATGTTATTGTTACCAACCCAGAGCACTTTTCGGTTGCGCTTCGTTATAAACAGAAGACAGACCGTGCGCCAGTAGTGATCGCTAAAGGTACTGATCACATGGCAATGAAGATTCGAGAAGTCGCCCGAGAGCATGACATCACAATTGTACCTGCTCCGCCACTTGCTCGTGCGCTGTACCATACTACTGAGCTAGAACAAGAGATCCCCGATGGATTGTTTACTGCGGTGGCTCAGGTTTTGGCATTTGTATTCCAGTTGAAGCAATACCGAAAGCGAGGTGGTCAGCGCCCCAAAATTCAGGATTACGATTTGCCAATCCCGCCAGAACACCGGCACTAATGCTAAAAGAAGCCTAATTCTAAAAAGGCTAATTTAATCAGATATTAAGCTCTACTTGAGTGTTTAGTCATTATTTTGGCGTTAATTATGGTACATAGCTTGCTTAAAACGCCTTAATTATCAACCATACCTAAACTTTTAGGCCAAAGCGGTCGCGTATTAATAGTAAGAGCTAACGTGACGCTTCAATCGATTGAGATCTCTCGTAGTATGAAGTTAAGCCTGCCATTTGCAGATAAATTGCCACGAATCCCTCAGCGTGAAATGCCAGCTATTGGCGCGCCGGTGATGGTTTTGGCCACCTTAGCGATGGTGGTGCTGCCTATTCCAGCCTTTTTGCTGGATATGTTCTTCACCTTTAACATCGCGTTGTCGATGGTGGTGTTGTTAGTGACCGTTTACACACGTCGTCCGTTGGACTTCGCCGCTTTTCCGACGGTACTGCTGATCGCGACCTTGTTGCGTTTGGCGCTGAACGTTGCCTCGACGCGTGTCGTCTTACTGCATGGTCACGAAGGCGGCAACGCGGCAGGTAACGTAATTGAAGCGTTTGGTAATGTCGTTATTGGTGGTAACTACGCGGTCGGCTTAGTGGTTTTTCTTATCTTAATGATCATCAACTTTATGGTGGTGACCAAAGGTGCGGGTCGTATCTCTGAGGTAAGTGCTCGCTTCACCCTTGATGCGTTGCCAGGTAAGCAGATGGCGATTGATGCGGACTTAAATGCCGGATTGATAGACCAAGAACAAGCAAGAGTTCGTCGTTTTGAAGTGACAAAAGAAGCGGATTTCTACGGTTCAATGGATGGTGCCTCGAAGTTCGTAAAAGGTGACGCGATTGCCGGTATTTTGATTCTGTTTATCAACATCATCGGCGGTCTGTCGATCGGTATGGCGCAGTATGGATTGGGTTTCGGTGAGGCAATTGAAATCTATACTTTGCTGACGATTGGTGACGGCCTAGTTGCACAGATTCCATCGCTATTGCTGTCGATTGCAGCAGCGATGATGGTGACGCGTCAAAACACCGATGAAGACATGGGTGAACAGCTGGTCTTCCAGATGTTCGACAACCCAAAAGCACTGATGATTACCGCAGCTATTCTCGGTGTGATGGGCATCGTACCGGGCATGCCACACTTTGCGTTTTTGAGTCTGGCGGTCGCGGCTGGCGCGGCGGCGTATTTCATCGATAAACGCCAAAAGCAGAAAGCGAAAGAACCGGCTTTACCAGCGAAAGCCGACGAAGGTGCAGAGCCTTCATCACAACGCGAACTATCTTGGGACGACGTCCAGCCAGTCGATATTATTGGCCTAGAAGTGGGTTACCGCTTGATTCCGCTAGTGGACCGAGACCAAGGTGGAGAACTGTTAGAGCGCGTAAAAGGTGTGCGTAAAAAGCTATCGCAAGATTTTGGGTTCTTAATCCCTGCGGTTCACATACGTGACAACCTTGAACTGACGCCAAACAGCTATCGAATCACATTAATGGGGGTTGCGGTGGGCGAAGCTGAGATTCGTCCGGATCAAGAGCTAGCGATTAACCCAGGTCAGGTGTATGGCATGATTGATGGCGAGCCAACCATTGACCCTGCATTTGGACTGGAAGCTGTATGGATTCGCGAAGATCAGCGTGAGCATGCTCAGGCGTTAGGTTATACGGTTGTTGACTCATCGACAGTATTAGCGACGCACCTGAGCCAGTTATTGACTAATAACGCATCGCAGTTGATTGGTCATGAAGAAGTAGAGAATTTATTAGAAATGTTAGGACGCAGCGCGCCTAAGTTGGTTGAGAACTTTGTTCCTGACCAATTACCATTAGGTGTGGTGGTGAAAGTCCTACAAAACTTGTTAAACGAGGCCATCCCAATCCGCGATATTCGCACGATTGTTCAAACTTTGGCTGAGTACTCAAGTAAGAGTCAAGAAGCTGACATATTGACGGCAGCAGTTCGAATTAGTCTAAAACGTCTAATTGTTCAAGAAATCAATGGTATAGAGCCTGAGCTGCCAGTGATTACTTTGATACCTGAACTGGAACAAATATTGCATCAAACTATGCAAGCATCAGGAGGCGAATCCGCGGGGATTGAACCGGGGCTCGCTGAACGATTGCAGTCTTCACTAAGCCAAGCGACACAGGAACAAGAATTGAAAGGCGAACCTGCCGTTCTGCTTACTTCCGGTGTATTACGCTCGACGTTGGCGAAATTTGTGAAGAACACAATACCTAATCTCCGGGTACTGTCTTACCAAGAAATCCCGGATGAAAAACAGATCAGAATTGTGCAAGCCGTGGGTAACTGATCTCACGCATCATTAATGGATTCATAGTTTGAAAATAAAGCGATTTTTTGCCAAAGACATGAGAACGGCGCTGCTCCAAGTGAAAGAGGAGTTAGGCGCGGAAGCGGTGATCATGTCAAACAAGAAAGTGGCTGGTGGGGTGGCGATTGTTGCGGCGATAGATAGTGAATCTAACCCGTCTCAAGCAAGCGCAGCGTCACAACAAAATCGCGGTGCTTCTCAATCGAATCGCTATAACGAACATCGTCAAATGTCATCGTCTTCTGCAGATCGTTATCAAGATCGTCATTTAGATGAAGATAAAATTAGCCTGAACAGTAATAACAGTAACAACGAAAAAACAGGCTCGATGACGCAGCGATTCGCTAACATGCTTAAGCAATATAGTGGTGGTGCAGCAGATGCTGACGATCATGTAGCGGAAAATGAAGATTCGCTCTCTGCTTTATTGCAACGCCAGAATAAGCATCGCGACGGCTACAACCAAGAAAAGCCAGCGCCATATCAACCAGATTCACCTTTGGCGAAGTTAATCGCACAAGATAATCGATTTGAGCGTCCAACGCCGAAGTTGGATCCGACACGCTATGATCGCCGCCGTCCAAGTGATGAGCGAGAAGAGTCTGCCGATGAGCTGGAGAGTATGCGCGAAGAGATGACGTCAATTCGTCGTCTTCTAGAGCATCAAGTCTCTGGCTTGATGTGGCAGGAAGTGGAACGTCGAGAGCCGCTCAGAGCAATGCTGATTAAGCGCTTAGAGCGTATGGGCGTTTCTCCGGAGTTAGCAGACCAAATGGCGTGCTATATCCCGGAAGATACAAAACCAGCGCGAGCGTGGAAAGCGTTGTTGTCGCTGGTGGCGGATCAAATCAATATTCCTAAACAGGACATTTTAAAACGTGGTGGTGTGGTCGCACTGTTAGGTCCGACGGGGGTGGGAAAAACAACCACCGTTGCGAAGCTCGCAGCACGTGCCGCCATGGAATACGGTGCCGACAATGTGGCCCTTGTGACAACAGATACATATCGCATAGGTGCACATGAGCAGCTCTCAATTTACGGAAGAATCATGGGTTGTCCCGTAAGAGTTGCTAAAGATTCTAACGAGTTAGCCGATGTTATATATCAGCTAAGAAACAGAAGACTGATTTTGGTCGATACGGCAGGGATGGGGCAACGAGATGTCAGGCTTTCTGAGCAGCTCGATACTCTAATGCAAGAGAGCGGAGAAGTGATTCACAGCTACCTTGTTTTGCCAGCTACCGCACAACGTCGCGTTCTACAAGAAACGCTGGATCACTTCCGACGCATACCACTTTCGGGTTGTATTATGACGAAGCTTGATGAGTCATTAAGTCTAGGCGAATTCATCAGTGTAGTGATTCAAAATGCAATGCCAGTGGCTTACATCGCTAATGGTCAGCGCGTGCCAGAGGACATTGTGATAGCGCAACCAAAATATATGCTTGCGAAAGCAAATGAACTGTTAGAGAAGTCGACAGAGAACGAACCTCACTTTTGGAATAGTGACAGTGAAGGACTCTAAGGCGGCGGACTACTATGACTGAGAATATGATACACGATCAAGCAAGCGGCCTCCGTCGCTTAACACAACCATCGTTGACCAAAGTGATTGCTGTTACTGGCGGCAAAGGTGGTGTGGGGAAATCAAACGTAACACTGGGTCTGGCGATTTGTATGGCTCGCCAAGGCAAGAAGGTGATGGTTCTCGACGCTGATTTAGGTCTGGCCAATGTGGACGTGATGCTCGGAATTCGTGCAAAACGTAATCTAGGACATGTCTTAGCGGGTGAATGTGAGCTAAAAGATGCGATTGTCGAAGGGCCTTATGGTATAAAGATAATCCCTGCAACTTCTGGCACACAGAGCATGACTGAGCTTTCTCACGCTCAACATGCTGGACTCATTCGAGCATTTGGTAGTCTTGAAGACGAAATGGACGTCCTGCTGATAGATACCGCCGCAGGCATTTCTGACATGGTAATCAGTTTTTCGCGAGCAGCTCAAGACGTCGTTGTGGTTGTGTGTGATGAACCAACTTCAATCACAGATGCATATGCGTTAATTAAGCTGTTAAGTAAAGAACACCAGGTCCAACGCTTTAAAGTTGTAGCAAATATGGTCAGAAGCTACCGTGAAGGGCGAGAATTGTTTGCAAAGTTGACGCTAGTCACAGAGCGATTCTTGAATGTCAGCCTTGAACTCGTAGCATGTATTCCATTAGATGATAAAGTACGACAGGCTGTAAAAAGACAAAAAATTGTCGTTGATGCGTTCCCTCGCTCACCTGCCGCTTTAGCTATCAGCTCACTAGCAAACAAAGCGTTAACGTGGCCACTACCGAAAACACCAAGTGGACACTTGGAATTTTTTGTGGAAAGGTTGCTAAATCGTACCGAATTCGCAGAGGACCCTTTTGGTGAATAAAGCGATAACCTATGACCAACATGGCAAGTTTAATAGCCAGCAAGCGTTTATAGAGCGCTACTCAGTGTTGGTTAAGCGCATTGCTCACCACCTATTAGGCCGTTTACCGCCGAGTGTTCAGGTAGAGGATTTAATTCAGGCCGGCATGATCGGTCTTATCGAAGCTCAGCAGAATTATGATGGTTCTAAAGGTGCGAGCTTTGAAACTTATGCAGGTATCCGTATTCGTGGCGCAATGTTAGATGACATGCGCAAAGGCGATTGGGTACCGCGTTCTGTTCATAAAAATAATCGAGAGATTAACCAAGCGATTGCGGAACTGGAAGGCGAATTAAATAGAGATCCTACTGATTCTGAAGTAGCCACGCATCTCGGTATGACACTGGATCAATATCATAGTGCTCTGACCGATATCAACTGCTCAAAATTAGTCGGTATTGAAGATTTAGGCGTTTCTGATGATGTGATTTCACCTGCAGATGAAACTGATGACAGTAACCCATTCAAAGGGGTTGCCGATGAATCATTTCGAAAAGCACTGGTTGAATCAATAAAACAGATTCCAGAGCGTGAAGCTTTGGTACTTTCGCTTTATTATGATGAAGAACTCAATTTGAAAGAAATTGGCGATGTGTTAGGCGTAAGCGAATCTCGCGTAAGTCAAATACTGAGTCAAGCGATGCAACGTTTGCGCACCAAGCTCAGTGCGTGGACACAAAATGACTAAAAACACTGATTTTACGATTCAGTGGAGGCAATTTTGAATAAAAACATGAAGATCCTTATTGTTGATGATTTCTCAACAATGCGCCGTATTGTTAAAAACCTGCTTCGTGACTTGGGTTTCAATAACACTCAAGAAGCGGACGATGGTTTAACCGCATTACCAATGCTGAAAAAAGGTGACTTCGATTTTGTTGTAACTGACTGGAACATGCCAGGTATGCAAGGCATCGATTTGCTTAAACACATCCGCGCGGATGCAGAACTTAAGCATTTGCCAGTTCTAATGATCACGGCTGAAGCGAAGCGTGAGCAGATCATTGAAGCTGCTCAAGCAGGCGTAAACGGCTACATTGTTAAGCCATTTACTGCTGCAACATTAAAAGAAAAATTAGATAAAATTTTCGAGCGTTTATAACTCTCTCTTTTTCTCTTTGTTATTCGAGTCATTCATACCAATTATTAAATACTTATTAAATGACTCGTTTAGCGTTTTTAAAGTGATAAGAAGAACTAAACGTAAAAGGGTCTATTCAGAATGATCTCACTAGAGCAGGCGAAGTCACTCGTTCAAATGCTAGAAAACGGGGAACAAGACCAAGCCAATATGCTTGTTGCCTCGATCTACGAAGGTGCCGAGAATCCAATGCTGCAAGAAATTGGAGCCTTAACTCGAGACCTTCACGAATCACTCAAGCAGTTCAGTCTCGATCAGCGCATGACCGAAATTGCGAAAGACGAAATCCCTAACGCAAGGGATCGTCTTAATTATGTGATCGAGAAGACAGAGCTAGCAGCCAACAAAACGATGGATGCAGTCGACTGCTGCCTTCCTATCGCTGACAACCTGCATGATTGCCTTCAGAAAGTTCGTCCTCAATGGAATGAACTCATGCACGGGCGCATCGAATTAAGCGAATTCAAAGCACTTTGTCACCGAATCGACGAGCTATTAGTTCAAGTCGAAGGTGACAGCACTGAGTTGCGTGGTCAATTGACCGAAATTCTCATGGCGCAAGACTTCCAAGACCTAACTGGCCAGATTATTCGCCGCGTAATTACGTTGGTAAATGAAGTAGAAGGCCGCTTAGTGGAAATCCTAACCGTATTCTCTGGAAATAAACCTGAAGAACACATTCAAGTTTTGTCAGAACCGGCAGATAAAAAGAATACACAAACAAGCGAAGCCGAAGGCCCGATTCTTCATCCAGAACTGAGAGAAGATGCGGTTTCATCGCAGGACGAAGTCGATGACTTATTGTCCAGTCTTGGATTTTAAAGGTAACGTATGAGCTACGATTTAGACGAAGATATTCTTCAGGACTTTCTCATTGAGGCTGGGGAAATTCTCGAACTGCTTTCTGAGCAGTTGGTTGAATTGGAAAATAACCCAGAAGACAAAGACTTACTTAATGCAATTTTCCGCGGGTTTCACACCGTAAAAGGCGGTGCTGGCTTCCTGTCTTTGGCAGAGCTAGTCGATACTTGTCATGGTGCGGAGAACGTGTTCGACGTTTTACGAAACGGCCAACGCACGGTTACGCAAAACTTAATGGATACGATGCTAAAAGCGTTGGATACGGTCAATACCCAGTTCCAAGCTGTTCAAGATCGTGAGCCATTGGAAGCTGCGGATCCTGCCCTTCTTGAAGAACTTCATCGTCTATGTAAACCTGAATCAGAAGATGAAGTCGCTGCAACCGTGGTTGAACAGCCAGTGGTTACTCCTGAACCTGTCAGTCCTGAGCCTGTTATTGAAGAACCTGCCGCGCCAGCGTCAAGTGTCGGCTCTGTTGATGAAATTACCCAAGACGAATTCGAAAAGCTGCTGGATGAGCTTCATGGTAAAGGCTCAGCTCCAGGCGCTTCAGAACCTGCGACACCAACAACGCCATCAGAGCCCCCTCAATCAAGTGCGCCATCAGTTGAAAGTGGCGATATCACTGACGATGAATTTGAGCGTCTACTTGACGAACTTCACGGCGTTGGCAAAAGTCCATCAGCGGCAGAGGCTGCAGCATCTGCACCAGCAGAACCTCCTAAAGCGGCAGAACCAGCTGCGCCAGTTGCATCGTCAGCAAATCAAGATAGTGACTTAATGACGGACGAAGAGTTCGAAAAGTTACTCGATGAGCTACATGGTGCGGGCAAAGGTCCCACGCTGGAAGAACTGGATATGGCAACGAAGCCGGCATCAGCAAACGTAGAGGAAAGCCCTGCGAAACCTGAGCCTGCGGTTAAGCCAGCACCAGCAGCGCCAACTCCGGCTCCAGCACCAAAACCAGAATCTAAACCTGTCGCGGTGAAAGAAGAGGCGAAAGCGCCAGCGGTTAAAAAGCCTCAGGCCGAGGCAACCGTTCGTGTCGATACCTCAACGCTTGATACCATCATGAACATGGTAGGTGAGCTTGTATTGGTCCGAAACCGTCTATTAAGCCTTGGTTTGAACAGCGACAATGAAGAAATGTCCAAAGCGGTCGCCAACCTTGATGTCGTAACGGCGGATCTGCAAGGCGCGGTAATGAAAACGCGTATGCAGCCAATCAAGAAAGTATTTGGCCGTTTCCCACGCGTTGTCCGTGACTTGGCGCGTAACCTAAATAAAGACATCGTGCTGGAAATGCGCGGTGAAGAAACCGATCTCGATAAAAACCTTGTAGAAGCATTGGCTGATCCATTGATTCACTTGGTTCGTAACTCGGTTGACCACGGTATTGAAATGCCAGACGACCGTGCGAAAGCAGGTAAATCACGCACAGGTAAAGTGATTTTGTCTGCATCACAAGAAGGGGATCACATTGAGCTATCCATCGTAGATGATGGCGGCGGTATGGACCCGAACAAACTGCGTGGTATCGCGGTTAAGCGCGGCATGATGGACGAAGATGCAGCGGCCCGTTTAACAGACAAAGAGTGCTTCAACCTTATCTTTGCGCCAGGTTTCTCAAGTAAAGATAAAATTTCTGACATCTCTGGCCGTGGCGTTGGCATGGATGTGGTTAAGACGGCGATCAACACCTTAAATGGTTCAATCGATATCGATTCTGAGCTAGGTAAGGGCACTAAGATCACCATCAAAGTACCACTGACGCTTGCGATCCTACCAACACTGATGGTTGGCGTTGGCGGTCATCCGTTTGCACTACCACTGGCTTCGGTGAGCGAAATCTTCCACTTGGATCTGAGTCGCACAAACGTGGTAGATGGTCAGTTGACGATCATTGTGCGTGAAAAATCTATCCCGCTATTTTACCTACAGAACTGGTTAGCATCCAAATCACAAAACGTCGAAGAGCGTACTGGTCACGGTCATGTGGTTATTGTACAGATCGGTAACCAGCGCGTTGGTTTTGTTGTGGATACGCTTATTGGTCAAGAAGAAGTGGTTATTAAGCCACTCGATAATCTATTGCAAGGCACTCCGGGCATGGCTGGTGCAACAATCACTAGCGATGGCCATATTGCATTAATTCTAGATGTGCCTGATTTACTTAAGCGATATGCTGCGGCTTCACGCCTTTAAGCAAAGCTGACGTTATTAAAAGGAATAAGATGGCGATTAAAGTACTAGTCGTTGATGATTCGAGTTTTTTTCGACGTCGCGTGAGCGAAATCATCAACTCAGAATCGCGCCTAGAAGTGATTGACGTTGCGGTAAATGGCAGAGAGGCGGTTGAGAAAGCCAAATCTCTTAAACCGGACGTCATCACGATGGATATTGAAATGCCAGTGATGGATGGCATTACAGCTGTACGTGAAATCATGGCAGCGGCTCCAACGCCAATCCTAATGTTTTCGTCCCTGACTCATGACGGGGCGAAAGCCACGCTTGATGCGCTTGATGCGGGCGCATTGGATTTCTTACCGAAAAAGTTTGAAGACATCGCACGTAACCGCGAAGAAGCGGTGTCACTGCTTCAGCAACGAGTTATTCAGATTGCTTCGAAGCGCGCTTTTATGCGTCGACCAATCACTCGCGCTGCTGCGAGTACCAGTGCGGCAGCTCGTCCACTAGGTTCAAGAACGGCTTCGCCAGCGACTCCAGCTCCTGCTCGACCGGCTGCGGCAAAGTTCCGAGCCTCTGGTAAGAAGTATCAACTGACCGCAATTGGCACGTCGACTGGTGGTCCGGTTGCTTTGCAAAAAATTCTGACGCGTTTACCGATGAACTACCCGCATCCGATCCTGTTGATCCAACATATGCCAGCAACCTTTACTGCTGCATTTGCTAGCCGTTTGAATACCTTGTGTAAGATTCAAGTGAAAGAAGCACAAGATGGCGACGTCTTGCAGCCAGGTGTGGCATACCTGGCTCCAGGTGGTAAGCAAATGATGGTGGATGGTCGATCAGGGGCTGCTCGTCTTCGTATCATTGATGGCGGCGACCGCATGAACTACAAACCATGTGTGGATGTGACTTTTGGTTCTGCAGCCAAAGTGTACGGTGACAAAGTGCTCTCTTTAATACTGACTGGCATGGGTGCAGACGGTCGTGAAGGTGCTCGTATGTTGAAGTCTGCAGGCTCAACTATTTGGGCTCAAGATGAAGAAAGTTGTGTTGTTTATGGTATGCCCCAAGCTGTTGCTAAAGCAGGCATTTCTTCAGAAGATTTACCGCTTGACCGCATTGCTGAACGCATGTTGGTGGAAGTTGGCCTAGCGTAGGATTCATCATGATTGTTTGGAGTGTAGCTAACCAGAAAGGTGGCGTGGGTAAAACCACCTCAACAGTGACATTAGCGGGTTTGCTGAGTCAAAAAGGTCATCGCATACTGATGGTCGATACTGACCCTCACGCATCACTGACTACCTATCTTGGTTATGATCCTGACGCAGTAACTTCGAGCCTATTTGATTTATTCCAGTTGAAGACATTCTCTCGTGAAACGGTGAGGCCGTTAATCCTAGAGACAAAACTGGAAGGGATGGATATCATTCCCGCGCATATGTCCCTTGCGACGCTTGATCGTGTCATGGGGAATCGCAGTGGGATGGGGCTGATCTTAAAACGAGCTCTACAAGCGGTCTCACAAGACTATGATTATGTGTTGATTGACTGCCCGCCAATTCTTGGTGTGATGATGGTCAACGCACTGGCCGCCAGTGACCGAATTTTGATTCCCGTTCAAACCGAGTTTTTGGCGATGAAAGGCTTGGAACGCATGATGCGCACGTTAACCATTATGCAAAAGTCTCGTCCGGGTGGTTTCAAAGTGACTATCGTTCCAACGATGTATGACAAGCGCACCAAAGCGTCTTTGCAGACATTGATGCAACTGAAGAAAGATTACCCAAATCAAGTATGGACCTCTGCGGTGCCGATTGATACCAAGTTCCGTGATGCTAGTTTAAAGCATTTGCCAGCATCGCATTTTGCATCTGGTAGTCGTGGTGTGTTTGCGTATAAACAGTTACTGATTTACCTGGAGAGGTTAGCGTTCGATGAGCAGTAACGACGTGCTTTCCAGTGAACAAGCGCTTGATGACTACTTTAATGCGCTATTGGGTGATGAGGCTGAAGCAACGACTCTTGAGGAAGAGCTTGACTTGCTGGCTCAAGAAATATCATCTGCAGAGCCAGAGCCAGAGCCAGAGCCAGAGCCAGAGCCAGAGCCAGAGCCAGAGCCAGAGCCAGAGCCAGAGCCAGAGCCAGAGCCAGAGCCAGAGCCAGAGCCAGAGCCAGAGCCAGAGCCAGAATTGCAGTTTCAATACTCGGAGCCGGAAACATACCAGTTTCAAGAAGCGTACCCGCCAGAATTGGAAGCCCCAAATCTGGAAGATGTGCAAAGGTTATTAAGTCAGCTTGAAGCAAGCAACCCTGTAGCTGAGTTAGATATTGATAGTATTCTTGAACAAAATACGATTGATATTGCAGCAGAAATAAAAGCGGCTGAGCCAGACGTACAAACCGTTAGTGAGGCGCCCGAGTTACAAACAGTTGAAGAGATACAAGACTGGGTGATTGATGCGCCAGTTTTTGAGGAAACTCAGCCAGAACTGGTTGAACCTCAATCGGTGATTGAGCATGATGTCAATATAGAATCGAACGTTGATACCGAGCTCGAGACACAAACAGGTTCCGAAATACCAACTGACTGGGAAAGCACGAAGCGAAGTGAAGATTTTCAAGTGCTTTACTTTGATGTGAATGATGTCACGTTTGCCGTACCGCTTGATGAGTTAGGTGGTATTCATCGCATCAGCGAGCTTAACCATTTGATAGGAAAGCCCGCCTGGTATTTGGGGCTACAAACAAACCGTGAGCAGCAGTTTGATGTCGTCGATACCGCGAAATGGGTGATGGCAGATAAGCTTCGCGATGACAGTTACAAAGATAATTACCAATATGTTGTCATGCTTGGAGAGAGCATGTGGGGGCTGGCCAGTAACCAACTAATGGGTACGGAAACGCTCAATATCGACAAGGTTCGCTGGCGTGAACAGGCGGGTAAGCGTCCTTGGCTAGCGGGCATGGTAAAAGAAAAAATGTGCGCCTTAATTCATGTCCAGGCGCTCATTGACATGCTAAACGCCGGTTTAGATGTCAAATCACTGAATTAGATTTAAGTCGGGAACGACATTAACGAGGATTAACTATGTCTCAAGCTTTTGAAGTAGAAGTGAAGAAAGATGCATCGAATGACGAAGTTCTTCAGTGGGTGACGTTCCAGCTAGAAGAAGAAACGTACGGCATCAACGTAATGCAAGTTCGTGAAGTACTTCGTTATACTGAAATTGCACCCGTTCCAGGTGCGCCAGATTATGTTCTGGGTATCATCAACCTGCGTGGTAACGTGGTTACTGTTATCGACACGCGTTCGCGTTTCGGCCTGATGGAAGGCGAAGTTACAGATAATACTCGTATTATTGTGATCGAGTCAGAGCGTCAAGTGATTGGTATCTTGGTAGATAGTGTGGCAGAAGTGGTTTACCTACGTTCTTCTGAAATTGACACGACGCCTTCTGTCGGTACTGATGAAAGCGCGAAGTTCATCCAAGGTGTGAGCAACCGTGACGGCAAACTTCTTATCCTTGTGGATTTGAACAAGCTCCTAACGGATGACGAATGGGACGAGATGGCTCACCTATAATGGGCTGAATAATGATGGCTGAAGAGACTCTTTTATCTGTTCCATTCTTTGCGGGTGGCGTCGCTTTTATCGTGTTGGTGTTGGTTGTTTTGCAACTGCGCATTCGCTCGGGGTTGCAAAAGCAAGTAGACCAGCAACGAGCACAGTCTCGACATGTAGATAAAGAAGTACAAAAGTTGAGTAAGCAGTTACTCGAAGTGCGTTCGGTTGTCGTTGGTCTTGGACAAAAAGTAACGGAACAACAAGACATTATTCAGCACCTAAACGAGAGAATTCGTGAACTCGAACACGCTGATACTGATGGTCGCTTGTACAGTCGAGCTTCTAAAATGGTACAGCTTGGTGCAGATATCAATGAGCTCATTGAAGAGTGTGAACTGCCAAAAGCTGAAGCGGAATTGATGCTTTCACTACAGAAAAAACTGGCGGGAAAAGAGAAAATTCCACCACTAAGCGGTCAGCCATCAGATGATGCAGAATACCCGGCGCGTGGACGTCGTCGACGCTAAAGGTTTTAAAGCGATAAAAAGAGGTGATAAGCCTCTTTTTTTGTGTTCGGTTACTAATTATCTTTTTGCAATACAGCCCTAGATTACCTTAAGCTCTTTTCATTCTTAGCACTCGCTCCCCAAGTTAAAATGAGAGCTTATAACTACTTATAGTTAATTTTATTAAAGTGTGACGATTAATTAACAAAAATACATGAACTTACATACATCCCAGCCCTCTTATCCTGTTTTGTCATAACTAAGCTGTGCTAATATAGCGCTTCGTTCATTTTTTAGTTGAAGCTCTATGTTAGAAGTATCTAACCTGACAGCGATCCGTGATGAGAGGGTCCTGTTTGAAAACCTGCAGTTTGAAATTAAGCCTGGTGAATTGGTCCAGATAGAAGGGCGCAATGGTACTGGCAAAACTACGTTACTACGTATTGTGACAGGTTTAGGTGATAGAGAAGAAGGCATCATTAAGTGGAAAGGAGAAGAGGTTGAAAAATCTCGTGATGTTTTCCATCAAGATCTGCTGTTCTTAGGGCATCAAACTGGAGTGAAACGAGAGCTTACCGCACTAGAAAACTTACGTTTTTACCAATCTATTCAAAATAACCGCTCTTCTGACGAAGAAATCTTCACTGCTTTAACTCAAGTTGGTTTAGCCGGTCGAGAAGATGTGCCTGTAGCACAGCTTTCCGCAGGTCAGCAACGACGAGTGGCACTAGCAAGGTTATGGCTCAGTAAGCAAATTTTATGGATTTTAGATGAACCGTTGACCGCCATCGATAAGCAAGGCGTCAAAGTGCTTGAATCTTTGTTCGCAAGTCACGCTGATAATGGCGGTATTGTCGTGTTGACGACGCATCAAGATATGTTTTCGGACAGCCCGAAACTTAGAAAAATAAAGTTGGGTGATTGATATGATTCCATCTATGACCACCATCATTCGCCGCGAGCTATTGATAGCATTTCGCCGTCAGGCAGACATTCTGAACCCGCTTTGGTTCTTTATTATTGTTATTACTCTGTTTCCTCTTAGTATCGGGCCTGAACCAAATTTGTTAGCACGTATTGCAGCGGGCATTGTTTGGGTTGCCGCATTGCTATCCGCCTTATTATCATTAGAGCGTCTATTTCGTGATGATTTTCAAGACGGTGCATTGGAACAAATGATGCTAATGCCGATTCCATTGCAACTTGTAGTGGTTTCAAAGGTCATAGCACATTGGTTGTTAACAGGGTTACCTCTGATCCTAATTAGCCCATTATTGGCGGTTTTACTTTCGCTTGATTTCAATACTTGGTTATCTGTTGTACTAACCTTGATGATCGGTACACCGACACTAAGTTTTATTGGAGCTATTGGCGTGGCTTTGACGGTTGGGTTGCAAAAGGGTGGCGTTCTTTTGAGTTTGCTTATTCTTCCGCTCTACATCCCAATTTTGATTTTCGCAACATCAGCAATTGATGCCGCCGCGCTTGGTATGGCGTATAACGGTCAACTAGCAATTTTAGGTGCGATGCTAATGGGAGCAATGACGTTAACGCCTTTTGCCATTAGTGCCGCATTGAGAGTTAGTGTTAACTAACTCAATAAAGTGCCAATGAAGCGGCGCTTGATCAAAGAATTATTATTAAAGCACTGCTACGGTCTCAACCCTTTAGACAGTGTCCCTGAAGTAAGAGTGAGAACAAAACATGTGGAAATGGCTACATCCTTATGCCAAGCCAGAAACCGCTTACCGTTTGAGTGGTAAGTTTCTGCCTTGGTTTTCTGTATTGGCCCTCGTATGCTTATCGGTTGGTACGGTTTGGGGGCTTGCATTTGCGCCTTCAGATTACCAACAAGGTGACAGTTTCCGAATCATCTACATTCACGTCCCATCAGCTATTTGGTCTATGGGCGTTTATATGTCGATGGCGATTGCGGCATTTATTGGCTTAGTATGGCAAGTACGTCTATCTGATATGGCGGCACTTGCGATGGCGCCGATTGGTGCGGTATTTACCTTTATTGCTCTACTTACTGGTGCCGTTTGGGGTAAGCCAATGTGGGGCACTTGGTGGGTATGGGACGCCCGTCTTACTTCAGAATTGATTCTTCTATTTCTCTATCTTGGTGTTATTGCGCTTTATCACGCGTTTGACGATCAGAAAACAGCCGCAAAAGCGGCGGGTATTTTAGCGATCGTAGGCGTCGTGAACCTACCTATCATTCACTTTTCCGTAGAATGGTGGAACACGCTTCACCAAGGCGCGACGATCACGAAATTTGAACAACCTTCTATTTCATCCGACATGCTTTGGCCGTTATTGCTAAACATCTTTGGCTTTGCGTTCTTCTTTGGTGCAGTGACGATGGTACGTTTTCGTAACGAAATCATCAGTAAAGAAAGTCACCGCCCTTGGGTGCGCAAACTCGCAACAGAACAAACTCAGTGAGGTAATTGATTATGCATTTTGAATCTCTGAGCGACTTTTTTGCCATGGGTGGCTACGCATCATACGTATGGAGTGCGTTTGGTATTACTTTCTTATCCATGCTGATTCTTCTGATCACTAGCCTTCGCCGCGGTGATGCATTATTGAAAGAAGTGAAAGCAAAAATTGACCGTCAAGCTCGTATCGACGCAGCGAAGAACATGGAGAACACCTTATGAACCCGAGACGTAAAAAGAGGCTAGGTATCGTACTAGCGATCTTTATCGGTATTAGTGCCACCATTGGTTTGATACTTTATGCGCTTAACCAAAATATGGACCTTTTCTACACTCCAACGGAATTGGTTAATGGTAAGCCAGATGGCACCAAGCCAGAAGTAGGCCAGCGTCTGCGTATTGGTGGTATGGTGGTTGTGGGCTCGGTTCGTCGAGATCCTAATTCTTTGAAAGTGAGTTTTGACCTGCACGATGTCGGTCCTAAAGTGACGATTACTTATGACGGTATTCTTCCTGACTTGTTCCGTGAAGGGCAGGGTATTGTGGCTCAAGGTGTACTGAAAGATGCCACGACAGTTGAGGCATTTGAGGTCCTAGCGAAGCACGATGAAGAATACATGCCACCAGAAATTGCGGAAGCGATGAAGAAAACGCATGAACCGCTTCAATACAGCACAGAACAGAAACAAGGAAGCGGCCAATGATTGCTGAAATCGGTCACTTTGCTCTCATTCTTTCGCTTGCAATGGCTGTGCTGCTGAGCGTATTGCCATTGTGGGGAGCATCGAATAATAACACCATGCTCATGAACACAGCGCGACCGTTATCTTGGTCTATGTTCCTAATGCTGTTGTTCTCTTTCGCCATTTTATGTTGGGGATTTTATACCAACGACTTCACGTTACAGTATGTAGCGAGCAACTCGAATAGTCAGCTTCCTTGGTACTACCGTTTAACCGCAGTATGGGGTGCACACGAAGGTTCACTGTTGCTATGGGTTTTAATCCAAGCTGCTTGGACTGTCGCTGTAGCGACGTTTAGTCGTGGTATGCCGCAAGAGTCGGTTGCACGTGTACTTGCCGTAATGGGCATGATCTCAGTGGGTTTCCTACTGTTTATCATCTTAACGTCAAACCCATTCTTACGTACGTTGCCTTTCTTCCCGGTTGACGGGCGTGACTTGAACCCTCTGCTTCAAGACCCTGGTTTGATTGTTCACCCGCCAATGCTTTACATGGGCTACGTTGGTTTCTCGGTTGCCTTCTCTTTTGCGATCGCATCCCTAATGACCGGACGCCTTGATACGGCTTGGGCCCGTTGGTCTCGTCCTTGGACAACCGCTGCATGGGTATTTTTAACACTCGGTATCGCACTAGGCTCTTGGTGGGCTTACTACGAACTTGGCTGGGGTGGCTGGTGGTTCTGGGATCCAGTAGAAAACGCATCATTCATGCCTTGGTTAGCGGGTACCGCATTAATGCACTCTCTTGCCGTGACAGAAAAACGCGGCACATTTAAAGCGTGGACGGTACTATTGGCAATCTCTGCATTTTCGTTGAGTTTGTTGGGCACATTCTTAGTCCGTTCCGGTATTTTAGTATCGGTGCACGCGTTCGCGTCTGACCCGTCGCGTGGTATGTTTATTCTAGGTTTCTTAGTTTTCGTTATCGGTGGTTCTTTACTGCTGTTTGCCGTGAAAGGGGCGGCAGTGCGTGTACGAGGTAACTTCGACTTAGTCTCTCGTGAAAACGCGCTCTTAGCCAACAACGTATTACTTATCGCAGCACTTGTTGTGGTGTTAGTGGGGACATTATTGCCGCTCGTACACAAGCAGCTTGGTTTGGGGTCGGTTTCTATCGGTGCGCCATTTTTCGACATGCTGTTTGCGTGGTTGATGATGCCATTTGCTTTCCTACTTGGTATTGGTCCACTTATCCGTTGGAAGCGAGACAATTTATCTAAACTTGTGAAACCAATGCTCGTTTCAGGTGTGCTTGCTTTTGCTTTGGCCGCGGTATGCGTATACCTGTTTGCCGACTTCTTCTCAACCATGGCTTACATTGGCTGGGTAATGGCGATTTGGATTATTGCAATGCATGGCTTTGAACTATATGAGCGTGCAACGCACCGTCATAGCTTTAGTGAAGGCGTTCGCAAGCTGCAGCGTAGCCATTGGGCGATGATGTTGGGTCATGTTGGTCTGGCGGTATCTGTTATCGGTATTGCGATGGTACAGAACTACAGCATCGAGCGTGATGTACGTTTAGCACCTGGCGAACACTTCCAAATTCAAGGTTATGATTTCTACTTCTCAGGCCTGCGTGATAAAGATGGTCCAAACTACGATGGCTACATAGCGGATTTTGAGATCACACATGATGGCAAATACGTGAATACGCTTCACGCTGAGAAGCGCTTCTACCGTACAGCTAAGTCTATGATGACCGAAGCTGCCATTGACCGTGGAATTAGTCGTGACTTATACATTGCAATGGGTGAACGTTTAGACGACAACCGATCTTGGGCTGTTCGTATTTACTATAAACCGTTCGTTCGTTGGATTTGGGCTGGCTCTTTGATTATGGCGTTAGGCGGTGCACTAGCGATTTCAGATAAGCGTTATCGCTTCCGTAAATCTTCAAAGAAAAACGCGAAGTCAAAAGAGCAGGAGGCATAACATGAATAAGAAAATCTTATTTATTCCGCTCGTCGCTTTCATGATTTTGGCGGGCATTTTCGCAACCCAGTTAATGCGGAACCAAGAGGGCGATGATCCAACGAAATTGGAGTCGGTTTTGGTTGGTAAGCCAGTTCCTGAGTTTCACTTAGAAGACTTAGCTGAACCTGGAAAACAATACGACCAGTCAATTTTTAAAGGTGAGCCGTTGCTCTTGAACGTTTGGGCAACGTGGTGTCCAACATGTTATGCAGAGCATAAATACCTAAACGAATTGGCGGGTAAGGGCGTTAAGATCATCGGTATGAATTACAAAGATGATCGTAACAAAGCGGTAGGCTGGTTGAATGATCTCGGCAACCCGTACTTAATTAGCCTATTTGATGGTAGTGGTATGCTTGGTCTTGACCTTGGCGTTTATGGAGCACCAGAAACATTCATTATTGATGCAAATGGTGTGATTCGCTATCGCCATGTGGGGGATGTAAACCCACGTAATTGGTCAGAAACACTGGAGCCGCTTTACAACAAATTGGTTGAGGAGGCGAAGCAATGAGAAAGCTGATCCTTGCAGTTTTTGCTGCCATGACATTATCTCTTGCTGCTCACGCTGCCATTGAAGTGTACGAGTTCGATAACTTGGAACAAGAACAGCAGTTCAAAGAGTTAAGCCATACGCTCCGTTGCCCTAAATGTCAGAACAACACGATCTCGGATTCTAACGCTGAACTTGCTCAAGACTTACGCCATAAGGTGTACGAAATGACCAAAGAAGGTAAGTCCAAAGATGAGATTGTTGATTACATGATCGCCCGTTACGGTAACTTCGTGACTTACAACCCACCATTTACGGTTGCGACTGCGATTTTGTGGCTAGGGCCACTCGCTGTAGTACTGGGTGGTTTTGGTTTGATTGTGCTGCGTAGCCGTAAATCTAAAGTTAAGGCAAAAGCGAGCAGTGACGAGCAATGGGATGAGCAAAAAGAGGCTCGTTTAAAAGCATTGCTTGAAGAAGAGAACAACGGAGATAAGAAGTAATGACACTATTTTGGATTTCCACCGTTGCTCTTACGCTTATTGCTTGTGCGCTGGTGGCTTTGCCGCTGCTTAAACAAAAAGCGAACAATGATGATGTGTTACGCGATGAGCTCAACAAGGCATTTTATAAAGACCGTCTATCTGAGCTTGCAGAAGAAACCGACGAAGGGCTGGTTGAAAGCGAAGACGAACTGATTTCTGATCTAAAGCAGTCTCTCCTTGACGATATTCCGGGTGATAAAGCGCAAAAGGAAACCAAGGTTTCACCAATCGCGGTTTTAGTTCCATCGGTAATTCTGACGGTGGCGTTGAGCTATGGCTTGTATTACAAATTTGGCGCGTCAGACGATATTGTTCAATGGCAAGAAGTGTCTGCAAATCTACCTGAGTTATCGAAAAAGCTGATGTCGGCTTCTTCTGAGCCGTTGAGTGACGATGAAATGGCGGATTTGACCCTTGCCCTTCGAACTCGCTTACATTACCAGCCGGAAGACTCGACAGGTTGGTTACTGCTAGGTCGTATTGCGTTAGCAAATCGTGATGTCACGACTGCTATCGATGCGATGGAAAAGTCATATCGCCTAGAGCCCAAAGATCCTGATGTGATGTTGGGTTATGCACAAGCTCTGATGCTGTCTCAAGAGGAAATGGATCAAGCGACGGCTCGCTCATTACTCGGCAAGCTGATGCAGCAAGACTATGTCGATCTGCGTGTGTTTTCTTTGTTAGCGTTCGATGCGTTTGAGCGTCAAGACTTCCCGGCAGCCATCAAGTACTGGGGAATCATGCAGCAAATGATTGGTCCAGAAGATAGCCGCTACGAGATGTTGTCACGCAGTATTGAGAGTGCTCGTAAGCAAATGGGCGAAGCGGTTTCACCGGATAAGAGTGTCGCTGTGACAATTAATGTGGCACCAAATGCTCAGTTGGATCCAAACGCAGTTCTGATTGTGTCGGTACATCGTGCAGATGGCTCACCAATGCCTGTTGCGGCGGCTCGCTATCCGCTGGGTACTTTCCCTCGTACAGTCGTATTAGATGATGGTAATGCCATGATGCAGGGGCAAAAACTATCTTCACTCGAAAAGTTAATCGTCCGTGTGCGTGTGGACTCTGACGGTAACGTAGCAACGCGTGACCAAGATTGGCACGGGGAGAGTGACGTCGTTGAATTTGGCACGCCGGTTGAAGTGACCATTGACCAGCAATATTAATCGTTAGCGTCTGTCTCTGAAATATGACAACGGGGTAGAGTCTGTTGCCTTTAGTGGTATGACTTTAAACGATCGAGTAGAATACCGAAGGCCAGCGACTGCTGGCCTTTATTTATTCCCATATCTGAGTCATCTTTACTACGTATACTGCTCAACATACGTACAAATGTTCATTGGGTGACTTAGGTACATTAATAGTCGTTATGGAAAATAAAATGTATAACAAGGGTAAATCTACCTTCTTGTTACTGCTTGCAGTTGGACTGGTTGGCTGTTCAAGTGCGCCTGATGAAGCAGTAACAGGACAAGAAACAAATCAAACGACTTCTGATGTGTATGACCCGTTGGAAGGCTTTAACCGAACCATGTGGGAAATCAACTACGAATATTTAGATCCGTATTTGGTTCGTCCTGTATCACTTGCGTATGTGGAATACACGCCAGTTCCTATTCGTTCCGGTATCGCTAACTTCTTGTCGAACTTAGATGAGCCAGCCAGCATGGTTAATAACTTAGTCATGGGTAACGGCACGAAAGCCGTGGACCACTTTAACCGTTTTTGGATTAACTCGACGTTTGGTATTTTCGGTTTATTCGATATTGCAAGTGCCGCGGGTATTACGAAATACGACGAGAAAGCGTTCAGTGATGCAGTAGGCCACTATGGTGTTGGAAATGGCCCTTACTTCATGATTCCAGGTTATGGCCCGTATACCTTACGTGAAGTGACAGATACCGTAGATAGTACGTATTTACCCCTCTCTTACCTCAACTTCTGGGCGAGTTTGGGTAAGTGGGCGTTTGAAGGCATGGAGAAGCGTGCTTTATTAGTACCGCAAGAAGCACAGTTAGACTCGTCGCCGGATCCATATATTCTTACTCGCGATGTTTATATTCAGCGTCAAAACTTTAAAGCAGAAGTTGAAACGGTGGAAGAAGTTAACATCGAAGAAGAAGAGTATTTAGACGAATACCTAGAAGACTTTTAAGCGCTGTTCTTTACAATATACAAATAAAAAAAGGCTTAGCTGATGCTAAGCCTTTTTTGTATTTTTGCTGTTTGGTTAGAAACGGTAGTTTGTTTGAACACCGATTAGCCAAACATTACCCGTAGTTTCGCCTACGAATTGGCCGCCGACTTGTTCTGCAGCGTCGTCTGACTTGTAACCACGAGACTCAACGATTGGTGCGTCTTTCGCGAAAATATAGGTGAAGCCAGCGTCTAGGCTGAAGTCTTTTGTCCAATCGTACGTTGCACCAATACTTATCCAAGTACGGTCAGTTTCTGGAATAGTGATCGTACGGTTTTTGTCGCTTACCGCTGAAGTATCGTATGCAATACCAGTACGTAGCGCTAGCTTAGGATCAAGCTGGTAAGTGGCACCAACAGCAAAGCGGTAGTTATCTTCCCAGTTTTCTACTTTAACCATATGCGTGCCAGCGGTATCTAGGCGTGCTTCCAATTTCTCGAAAGAGCTCCAATCCGTCCAGTTAAAGCTTGCGTGTAACGCAAGTTGGTCTGTTACTTGGTGGAAGCTTGCCAACTCAGCCGTTGCAGGCAGGTTTAGGTACATGTAGCCGTTGTCACGTAGTTGTGGAAGCTCAGAAGTACCGAAGCCAAAACCTAGACCTTCAGCATGGCCTTCAAGCTTCAGTTCAACTTCAGATTTGTACGCGAAGCCGATACGGTTATTTTCATTGATCTGCCATGCAGTACCAACTTGCCAGCCCCAAGCGGTATCGTCACCTTCCATGTATTTTAGAGCGGTACCTTGAGGAACACTGATAGGATCGCCAGTTAAAGGGTGCTTTCCTACAACGTTATTCTTAGGAGCTGCTGCGCCAAAGCTGCCTTCGCCGATGATGTAACGGATACCACCACCAACGCTGATTGATTCATTGACTTTGTAAGCTGCGTTTAAGTTCGCTTCCATTGTCGTTACGCTTGCTTCGTTACCGAAGTGTGATGCACCAAAGCCTTTACCTAAATCGGTTTCCATACCGTAGTTGGTGCCAAATGCCAAACCAATCGCGAATTTCTCATTGTATTGGTGTGATAGGTAGAAGTTTGGAATGATTGCATCATGTGCGAAATCATCTGAAGATGCAGAAGAAGTACTACCGTGGAAGTTTACATCACCTTCAATATCAATATTTGGGTTCACATAGATTGCACCAACGGACACTTGAGTGCCTTCCAAATAAGTTAGCATTGCTGGGTTACGCCATTGTGCACTTGCGTTGTCAGCCATTGCTGCTTCACCAGCATATGCTCGACCTAGGCCTGTTGCAGAATATTCAGCAAGTTGGAAACCTGCTGCGTTAGCCATGCCCGTTGTGCCAAGTAGGCTTAATGCCACTGCTGTTGATAGAAGAGTCTTGTTGGTTTTCATTCGAATGTTCGCTGATTTGTTTATAACGTGGGACGAAAGTTTAAAGGTAGAGTTTTTACTTTAGAAATGAAAATCCAGCACAAGCATTCATTTGGAATATTATGCTTTCAAGTGTTGTTTGGGTGGTTTAATAATCTAACTGTGAAGGGGTTGTAAATGGAATTCAGCGAACAGCTGTGCGTCCTAATTGTGAGATTTAGATACACGTGTTCACTCAAATTGAGTGGGCAATAAATCGCAGATATGAAAAAAGGCTGGAAATCCAGCCTTTTATATAAAGTATTTTTCTACTAACTAACAGCGAAGCGCTTAGAAGCTATGGCTGTATTGTAAGCCGAATAGAATTGCGTCAGCATGAGTTGTTGCTGTTACACCGGTAGAAAGACCAGGAACTAATTGAGTATTCTCATTAACTTTTACATCTTCACCTAACAAGTATGTGAAGCCAAAATCGATGTTTGAGCTATTATCAATATGGTAAGAGAAACCTGTTGAGAACCACTGGCGATCTGAATCTGGTACCGAGATAGACGTTACTTTATCTTGAGCGCTTGTGTCGTACATGTAACCAGCACGAAGTGTCCAGTTGTTGTTTAGGTAGTAAGTACCACCAATTGCGTAGTGCCAGCCATCTTGCCATTGATAGTTTTTCGAGTAACCACCTTTAAGTAAACCCTGATTTAGGTTCTCAAAATCAATTTGGTCGAAATCTTTCCAACCGATGTATTGGATGCTGTAGTGTACAGCAAACTTAGTGTCTTGGATTTTGTGGAAACCAGAAAACTCGGCCATATCTGGTAGAGGTAGCGTGATTTCCTGACCTTTGTCGTCTTTTGCTGTAAATTCAGGGCTGTAACGATACGCTAGACCAAAACGGTTGTTTTCATCTAGTTCGTACACAGTACCAACGTTGAAACCAACAGCCCAACCATCAGCTTTATCTACGTCCAGAATTTTTTGACCGCCAACCCGTGGGACTGAAGAGCTAGTTGTACGCTTCATTGTGCCTTGGCCGTAGATTAAATCTAAACCAGCACCAAAGCTCCATTGTTCGTTTAAACGGTAAGAACCCGCAAAGCCAAAGTTGAAGCTTTTTACATCCGTAAGACCACCGTACTCGGTTGCGGTATAGTTATCTGAAAATTCAGTTTTAGTGCCGAAATTAGAGTATGCGTTTACGCCCCATGCAAACTTGTCATTTACTGGAACGATTAGGTGAATGTTTGGAGCTATTGACGTATCACCCACATCATCAGTGTCAGCAACATTTACAGTACTAGAACCCAAAGGAGTATTAACGTTATATTTCGCATCTTTCACTTCAATCATTGAAGTAATGCTTTCGAAACCTAGCGAAAGCTCCATTTTATCAAATAGAGCCATTGCTGCTGGGTTACGAGCCATTACTGCGGCGTTATCTGCGATTACTGCATCACCAGCAAATGCACGGCCGATGCCAGTTGCTGATTGAGCGTTGATTTGGAAACCCGCTGCCATCGATTGACCTGAGGCAAAAGCTACCGTTACTGCTAGGAGAGTCTTTTTAAACAGACGCGTGTTCTGAGTCATTTGTTTTTCCTTATTAGATTCGTCTCTTTGGACGATAAATTGAGCTTTTGCTCAGTGGCGCAGATAGTAGTATCAATAGTTGCTTGGACAAATCCGACCATTGGATAAAATTGAATAAAAATTGCAGAAATGATGTCTAAAAGACGGGAAATTGCACTTAAAATGCATAATTTAGAGTTTAAGCTCTAAATGCTATAGCGAGGGTGAATGTTTTGTGTTCTATTTATACAAAAATGCCGCTAAATAAGATCATTTAGCGGCATTTAACCTTTTGAAGGCTGGAAATCGTCGAAGTTATTACATCGGTTTAATCATTGATGCAAGAGTCGTAGCGATAGCATCAATATTTTCACCTTCTTCTCCGACTAAAATCAAGCTTGAACTCCCGACGGGCTGAACGATTCCGGTCATGCCATCCTTATTAAAGTCGGTACTTTGTTCGCTAGGAATACCAGTAATAAATAACGTTACTTTACCTTTTGGACCTTGGAATACCATATGCACCGCATTGGATTCGCCAAAACCGCAGTGGTTTAGGTAGTAAACGTGATATGGAAAGCTTTCACTAAACTGGTAATGAAATGGCGACATTTTCGCATTAATTTGCGAGCTCGGTACATCCTCATCAAGATGACGAACAAAAGGTTCTTCATGAATAACGTGTTTCATCGCGGTATCAGCTAAACTGGCTTGTGCTGGAGAAACCAAAACATTTCCCCAGTTTACTTGACCAACTAATAATCCTGCGGTGAACGCAATAGAAGCGGCAAGTGCCATTGCTTTGCGCACAAAGTTTGGTCTGACGACCTTCTCTTCATCAAGTGCACTCGACGTCTGACTAAATAAAATCTTATCAGCGAGATCTTCAGGTACATCCACATTCATGGCTTGTTTAATTTTTACGTCGAGATCCAAAATGTCATCAACAAACTTATTGTTGGTGTCGCTACCAGCTAAAGCTTGCAGAATCTCTTCATCCTTTTGTTTTGGATCCGACAAAATACGACGACGAAATTCTAAATCATCCATTCTTTTGTCCTCTCTTAGTATCTTGAGAATCCAACATCTCTTTGAGTTGATTACGAGCGCGAAATAATCGAGTCATCACTGTATTTTTATTTAAATCAAGAATGTCGCCAATCTCTTCTCCGCTGAAACCACCGACAACTTGGAGAAATAAAGGCTCGCGGTATTCAACATCGAGTTTCATGATCTGCGCTTGCAGCCATTCTTGCTGATGATGTGGGTCATCGCTGACTTTAGCATCATTGCCGTAATCATCGATATCAACTAAATCAAATTGTTTACGTTCGAAGCGGCGCGCATTTTCTCGTCTCAATATGGTGATGAGCCAAGACTTGGCTGCTTTTTCATCCTGGAGACTATCGAGTGACTTCCAAGCTCTAAGACAGGTTTCCTGAACTAGATCTTCCGCTATCGCTTTATCTTTGCACAACCAGTATGCGTAGCGATATAAGTCACGATGGTACCCTCGGACGAGCGCTTCGTATTTTCTTTGCTTGTCCATATCAGAGTTGACCGGACTGTTGGAATTTTTCTTTCCAAACATTTTTAATATGGCCACAGGAGCCTCCATCCTCGCTCTGTGAGTTTCTTATTTGTTCTGAGCATGACTTTACTTTTCAATAGCCTCGCGGTTTCGGTTGAGCGTGTGTCGTAGATAACCTCTGACACAATAAGTTATGTGGTTACTTAAAAGTGTATACGCAAATGCCAAATATCATCGAACATGAATTAGTAAAGATTGTTAACAATATCATCATTAGTAATCAATGGTTTGGATAAGTTCATTCGATGGGACATAAAAAGAGACTGCTAGCGGTGAATTTTTGAATAGGTTTGCATCGCTGAGCCTTTTAGATGTGCTTAAAGCTCGTAAAATCACTATAAAATTGATCTATTTCAAAATATCAAGCAGTGAAGGGGTTATAGTACATCTTGTCATCTCGTTAGTCATTGCGACTAACATGTTGAGCAAGATGACACTTCCTTTTGAAGGCTGACTTTACTTTCTCCTAATCAGGAAACTGATTAATTTTCAATTGGCGTAAGTTAATTGTTTTATAGATATTCCGACCACACAGTTATGTGTGGTTTTTTTTGCTTCGATTTTACCTTCCATATACCTCTTACCGTTTTAACTCTCTATAGTTAATCATTATTAATCGCATAAGAATCAAAGAAGTAGAGTAATTGATCTACTTGCTTCACGTTTATTTAAACGCACGTTTGATAAATTTAACAAATTCATTACAATGCATCAGGTCAGACCTCTTGTATTTAAGGAGAAACAATGGGCAAGCAGGAAGTAAAAACACGCAATGGTGAGCGTGTCGCTATTGTCGCGGGGCTTCGAACTCCCTTTGCTCGTCAAAGCACGGAATTTAGCCAAGTGCCAGCGGTCGATTTAGGGAAAATGGTAGTAAGCGAAATGCTTGCTCGAACAGATATTGATCCGAAGTTAATCGAACAAGTGGTATTTGGACAAGTAGTACAAATGCCTGAAGCGCCAAACATCGCACGAGAAATTGTGTTAGGCACCGGTATGAACATCCATACTGATGCTTACAGTGTGACTCGTGCGTGTGCAACGAGTTTTCAAGCGGCGGTCAATGTCGCAGAAAGCATCATGGCGGGAACCATCGATATCGGTATTGCTGGTGGTGCAGACTCTTCTTCCGTCCTGCCTATTGGCGTATCTAAGAAACTGGCCGCTAATCTGCTTGCTCTAAGTAAGACAAAAACAATGGGTCAGAAGCTTAGCATCCTCAAAAACTTGAGCTTTAAAGACCTTATGCCAGTGCCTCCTGCAGTAGCCGAGTACTCGACGGGCTTGTCGATGGGACAAACTGCGGAGCAAATGGCAAAGACGCATGGTATTTCTCGTGCAGAGCAGGATGCGCTAGCACATCGCTCTCATACGCTGGCTTCCCAAGCTTGGAAAGAAGGTAAGATCCAAGGTGAAGTGATGACGGCTTTTCCCGAACCATACAAAAAATGGATTTCGGAAGACAACAATGTCCGTCACGACTCAACCGTAGAAGGGTACGCGAAACTTCGACCTGCCTTTGATCGCCAGTATGGCAGTGTTACGGCAGCTAACAGTACGCCACTGACTGATGGTGGTGCGGCAGTGATGTTGATGCGCGAAGGTAAAGCGAAAGAGCTTGGCATGGAGATTCTTGGCTACATACGTGGCTACGCATTTTCAGCGATCGGTGTGGAAAAGGACATGCTGATGGGACCGACTTATGCCACAGCGAAAGTGCTAGAAAATACAGGCTTGGAATTGTCTGATCTGACGTTGATCGACATGCACGAAGCGTTTGCTGCGCAAGCATTGGCGAATGTGAAGATGTTTGCTTCAGATAAGTTTGCTCAAGAAAATCTAGGTCGTTCGAAAGCGATCGGTGAAATTGACATGGATAAGTTCAACGTGCTTGGCGGATCAATTGCTTATGGTCACCCATTTGCTGCGACTGGTGCACGTATGATGACGCAAACCCTACGAGATCTAAAACGCCGTGGCGGTGGTATTGCATTGAATACCGCATGTGCTGCTGGTGGTCTTGGTGCGGCAATGATTCTGGAGGTTGAGTAATGAGCGAGCAAAAAGCATTTAGTCTAAAGGTTGATGAGCAAAATATTGCTTGGTTAGCGATTGATGTTCCTAATGAAAAAATGAATACGCTGCAGGCGGCTTTTGCTGATGAAATGAAAGAAATCTTTGCTCAGCTAAAAGACGCCAGTGGCATCAAAGGGATGATCATTCATTCCCTAAAACCGGACAACTTCGTCGCGGGGGCCGATGTTCGCATGCTAGAAGCGTGCACGACCGCAAGTGAAGCAGAAGCATTAGCGAGGCAAGGTCAAGAGCTATTCCAGCAGCTATCGGACTTACCATATCCTGTGGTTGCCGCTATTCACGGTCCATGTTTAGGCGGTGGCTTAGAGCTTGCTCTTGCATGTGATTATCGTGTTTGTACGGATTCAGATAAAACGCGTTTAGGCCTACCAGAAGTACAGCTTGGATTGCTGCCAGGTTCTGGCGGTACGCAGCGTTTGCCGCGTTTGATTGGCCTGTTACCGTCACTGGACTTGATCTTAACGGGTAAACAGCTTCGCGCAAAGAAAGCTAAAAAGCTGGGTGTGGTTGACGCCTGTGTCCCAGACACCATTTTGCTCGACGTAGCTAAACAGTTTATCGACAAAGGTAAAAACAAGGGTACGAAAAAGCTATCGACGAAAGAAAAAGTGATGTCGGGTAGCGGGTTAGGGCGCAAGTTTGTGTTTGAACAGGCAGCGAAGAAAACCAATCAGAAAACTCGTGGTAACTATCCAGCAACGGTCGCGATTTTAGACGTTATTCAGCATGGTTTAGAGAAAGGTTTCGCCCAAGGACAAGAGCTTGAAGCGAAACGCTTCGGTGAGCTTGTGATGAGCTCAGAGTCAAAAGCGCTTCGTTCTATCTTCTTTGCGACAACGGAAATGAAGAAAGAAAATGGTACGGATGCGAAACCCGCGCCAGTTCATAAAGTTGGCGTGCTTGGCGGTGGCTTGATGGGCGCAGGAATCAGCCATGTGTCTGTTGCAAAAGCGAAGGTGCCTGTCCGCATCAAAGACGTCAGCAACGATGGCGTTCTAAACGCACTCAACTATAACTACAAGTTATTCGAGAAACAGCGTAAACGTCGCATTCTATCAAAAGCCGATCTGCAAGCGAAAATGTTGCAACTGTCTGGCGGTGTCGACTTTACCAGCTTTAATCATATTGATGTCGTAATTGAAGCCGTTTTTGAAGACTTAGATCTTAAACAAAAAATGGTGGCGGATATTGAAGCGAATGCCAAGCCGGAAACCATCTTTGCGACTAATACTTCTTCGTTACCAATCCACAAAATTGCAGAAAAAGCGGAGCGTCCAGAAAACGTAGTGGGTTTGCATTACTTCAGCCCGGTAGAAAAAATGCCGTTGGTGGAAGTGATTCCGCATGAAACGACATCAGATGAAACCATTTCAACAGTCGTTGCACTTGCTAAAAAGCAAGGTAAAACCCCGATCGTAGTGAAAGACAAAGCAGGCTTTTACGTGAACCGCATTCTTGCGCCATACATGAACGAAGCGGCGCATATTCTGCTGGCTAACGAACCTATCGAAAAGATTGATACGGCGTTGCTTGACTTTGGTTTCCCTGTCGGCCCGATTACCTTACTGGATGAAGTCGGTGTCGACATTGGCGCGAAGATCATGCCGATTCTGGTCAACGAGTTAGGTGAGCGATTCAAAGGCCCGGACGTGTTCGATATCTTATTGAATGACGGTCGCAAAGGACGTAAGAGCGGGAAAGGTTTCTACACTTACAAAGGTAAGAAGAAAGAAGTCGATAAATCTATCTACAAGCTGCTTAAGCTCGATCCTGAATCTAAGCTGAGCGATAACGATATTGCGTTGCGCTGTGTACTACCAATGCTGAATGAAGCGGTACGTTGTTTGGATGACGGCATCATTCGCTCGCCACGTGATGGTGATATTGGTGCAATATTTGGCATTGGTTTCCCTCCATTCTTGGGCGGTCCATTCCGTTATATGGATCAGTTTGGCATTAAAGAACTGGTTGAGAAAATGAATGAGTTTGCATCGAAGTATGGCGATCGTTACGCACCGTGTGATGGTTTGCTTACTCGAGCTGGAGAAGGAACCACATTCTATTAAACGTTGCTTCGGTAAAGAAAAAGGCTTGCCAGTGGCAAGCCTTTTTCATAAATAAGAAATAGTTACTTCTTCTTGTCTTTCTTATCTTTATTGTGGCCTTTACCTGGGTTGTCGTCCCCGTGAACGCTGCTGTTGCCTTTGTTGTCTTTATCTTTCCACTGTTTTGAAGAGCAATCATCTGATTTGATAGAAACATTGTCTCCGCTTAGGCGGACACAGTCGTTACTTAGCTCAAAGCCATCACCTTTCACCGAGATTTCAGCGTGTGCAGATGCCAGTGGCAGTAAAATAGCCGCAAGTAGTAGTGCTTTTTTCATGATTACCTCATTAATTTATTTTTAGTGTGGTAATTAGAGCATAAGCCGCAATGGCGTAATTTCAATTTTCTGCCAATTATGGTGTCGATTCTATTTATGAGACCCACAACCTCATTGGTTTGTAGGTATATACTTACTAATCGATAATTTTATTACTGCGCAATTAGATCATCCTAAGCCGCAATCTTTTGGCCTAAGTTGGAACTCTTCAATCGATCCAATTTCTTGCCCTAAGTGGATGCGCGGAGCGTCCGAATGCGATTGCCCTTGAGAGTGCATGACCAATCGGTTTGCCGTGCGAGGTTTCAACTCATTAACGACAAAGCGAATCATGTCTGCTCGGGTCAATTTCTTCAGTTCAGAAAGTACCTTGTCACGTTGGTTAAACTCGGTGTCTTTGTTTCCTATTGCAACCCAAAGACGCTGAGCTCGACCTCGCAGTGTGGTGTCCGGCGTCGCTATTTGATTCCACAAGCCGCGCTTACTGCTATGCCACTGGTAATCGTTCAGTTCTAACAGCACCATATAAAAGGCATTTAAGAACTCATCGATTGAGGTAACCAGCTCGGCAGGTGCTGCATTGGGTGACTGCACATAAAGCACAATACCCGGATGACGATTAAGTGGCATATTGCCAGTGCCCACCATGTAACCTAATTGCTGTTTTGTGCGGATCTCGTGGAAAAATGTTGCCGACATGAGATGGTTCGCCAATGAGTATAGAGCAATGCTACGAGGCTCAATATCCTCACACTGGTGGTAAATAACGACCGCCGAATCTTGCTGGTTACAATGTACTTCACGTTGAAAACTGCCGTTTTTTCCCAGCATGATGAGTGGGCGGAGCGCCTCTTCATAACGCTGCTCTTTTACTCTTAGGGCATCCTTTAAGGTCGTCGCCATGTCATGCGCTTGTTGACGCTGCCAATCTCCGTAAACAAACATTTCAACGTGCAGCTCTGCAAGAATTGATTCTACGAATACCGAGAGTTCATCGACTTCGATTTCTTCTAGCGCTTCGACTAAGGTTGCGAAAGGCGGGTTATTGGGTTGAAGTAGCCCTGTAAGTGCGTTAAACAGCTGCGAAATAGGACGATCTTGTGAAGCATTTCTCCAGTTACGTAACAGTTGCTGCTTGATGGTTTCAAAGCGTGCAGGGCTGAAATCTCGAGAAGCAAAACGGTGCAGGATCATTTCCAACAATTGAGGCAGTTTTTGGCTGAACCCTGAGAGGGTTAAGGTAACCCCGCCTTGGTGAGCATACATGTTGTAACCCATCCCTGCGATTTCCGCTTGATAGGTTTCTTTTGCTAGCGAATCGAGGAACATCTCGACACATAGGCGCGTTTTGACAATGTTCTTCGGTGATGCAACAGCATGAGAGCTGTCGATAGCGACATATACAACACCTTTTGGCACGCGAAATTCATCATCTTGTAAATGCCAAAGTCGGAAGCCTTCGAGATCTTCAATTAACTCTGGTAGTGAACCACCATTTTCGAACGGCATGGGATCGAGATCGTAGCAAATATAAGGGTTCTTTTCTGGTAAGACAAACTGCCAGCTTGGATCGATTTGTTGATAGAAGCGGCGTTGCTCGTCACTAAAAGGCATGACGGAATACGGAGTAAAGTACCATTCGGCAGTACGATTGTACTCCAGTCCTTTTGCAATCAGGGTTACGCGGACATTATCGATGGTTAAGTATTGCAGCAACGAACGCTGCAGTTGTTCATCATAGCCCGCCATTTTGTAGTCGCCATAAATGGTATCGTCTGGCTGATAATGTTGCATATTGATAACAAGATGGCTAACCAAATCCATTGGTCGAGATGGTTCCTGGAAACGAAACGCCGACTCAAGCACCGCTTGTTTTTCGAGATAGCGCCATTCATCTAGCCCGTCTTGTTTGATCATCGAGAGGTATTGAAAAACCGCTTGGATGATGTTGTCAACGTGGTTGAGACCCAGCGGGGTGAGTGTGCAGCTAACCGTAAAGTCTCGATAGTTGCTACCACTAGCGCCGCCTCCTGCAGAAAGTGAAGTAATCCAGCCTTCATTTTTTAGCTGGAGCATTAAGCTGCCTTCGCCTTCATAGCCGAGTAAATGCGCGAAGTAAGAAAGTGGTTTAACGCCGTAGTGCTTATCCATTCCCGGCATTGGGAAGGTGAGAATGAGTTTTCGAAATTCTTTGATTGGTTCAACTTGAACTAAAATCCCGGTACTTTCTTTGGTGCTAATGGGGACATCAATCGATTTTCCACGAAGGTGGTGATTTGGGATATTGGCAAACATGGCTTCTACCCACGCTTGCTGATCATCGAGCGACTGCGGCCCAAAGAGCGTCAACGTCATGAGATCGGCAGAGTATTGAGAGTGGTGAAACTCGACAATTTCGTCGCGGATGGATTTACCCTCTCGGTCACCTAATGTATCTAGGTTGCCGACTGAGAACTTAGAGAAAGGGTGATCTGGATTGATGACTTCTTTGTTGACTTGATACAGGCGGCGAGAATCGTCATTAAGTTTGAGTTTGTATTCGGAGTCGACAGCCTGGCGTTCTTTGTCTAAAGCTTCTTCGTTAAACAATGGTGCGGTAAAGAATTGGCTAAATCGATCTAAGGCATTTTCAAAGGCATTCGGAGTAACATCAAAAAAGAAACAAGTGTGCTCAGTACCCGTCCAAGCGTTATTTGTTCCTCCATGCTGGCTAATATAACTTTGAAACTCTCCCACTTTAGGGTATTTTTCCGTACCCAAAAAAAGCATATGTTCTAAATAGTGTGCTAGACCTTGGCGATCGTTTGGGTCGTCGAAGTGTCCAACGTTCACTGCTAGAGCAGCTGCTGACTGTTGAGCTGTCTCGGAATGAATCAGCAGTACACGCAGATCATTGCTCAAGGTAATGTAGCGGTATTGATTTGAATCGTTAGGACTTAGATGCACGATGCGTCTCCAGATTTCGCATTACAGTAATTATGAACCCCTAGCTAGGGGGCGCAAAGTTTGCGTTTCGACAAATACTGCTTGCCGTATTTTTGTTATTCGTAGACTTCTGCACAGGCCCATCGCGTTTGCGTATGGGGAAGAACTGTTTGAATGAATGCCCTGAACTCATAGCACAGTTAAATACTGTGATGAACTGAGTACATTCTTTTTAATAGATTGTTAAGAAAGTCGCTATCTTTAGCAAGCGAATTGGTATAATGAACAGATAATTATATCAGTATTTTTGTTTCGTCATTATTAAAGTTAGCCCCGTCTATCTAATAAAGATAGCAGTCAACCTTTTGGTAGCGTTAGCTATCCCTAGGAAATAACATGAAAATATTCATCATGCGTCACGGCGAAGCCGAGCATTTTGCAGATTCAGACGCAGCACGACAATTGACCCCAAGAGGCAGAGTCGAATCAGAAGCGGTTGCGAGAGCCTGTAAAGAACAAGGTTTTGCGCAATTCGATAAAGTGTTGGTGAGTCCGTACATTAGAGCTCAACAAACTTGGCAAGAGATCAGCGAGTATTTTGCTGCAAAAAGCATCGAAACTTGTGAAGATATTACACCTTACGGCCAATCTGAGCATGTATTTGATTTTGCAAGTGCATTGATTGAAGTGGAAAAACTAGACTCGCTTCTGCTTGTCTCTCACTTGCCTTTGGTTGGTTATCTCACTTCAGAGTTTGTAAAAGACATGGCACCACCGATGTTTCCTACATCAGGTCTAGTGTGTATTGAATACGATCTACAAACGCAAAACGGTGAAGTGCTGTGGCATATTACGCCATAAGCGTCGAAACCAAATAAGCATTTAAACATTAGATATAGAATGAAGAAAGGCAGGAAATTTCCTGCCTTTTTGTTTAATTGCTTCTACAGTGAGCTAGTTACTTTTCTGGAATCGAGAGCAAAACTAACAACGCACCATCACCGCCGAATTCTAGTGGCGCTTGGTGGAAAGCCATTACGTCTGGGTGTTGTGCTAACCAAAGTGGCGCTTTCTGTTTCAGGATGTGTTTACCAATGCCATGTTGCACACACGCACAGTGAATCTCGTTTTTGACGCAGTAGGCGATCATCGCACCAAGTTCGCGCTTAGCTTCTTGTTGTGTCATGCCGTGCATATCGAGGAATACGTCCGGTACATACACGCCGCGACGTAGACGTTTAACTTCATAAGTGGAGACGTCGTCACGTGCATAACGAGTTGGGCCTTCTTCATTTAAGAGAGGGACAAACTCGTCGGAGAAGTAAAACTCAGAATCACTCGCTTCCCGGTTGGAGCGCTTGATTTCTTTTTGCTTAGTATTTTTTTTTGGTTGCTGGATTATGGTATCCTGTCGCAACTTTTTTACGCCCTGTACTGCTTCCTGAAACAAGGCGAAATCGTCATCGTGTTCGGTGTCTTTTTTGCTCATTAGGTAAACAATTTCATTAATAAACTTTTATTGGCAGTATTGTAGCGCTTTTCGGAGGCAATTTTGGATAAGATTTTTGTAGAAGAAGCGGTATCGGAGCTGCATACCCTTCAAGATATGATTCGTTGGACGGTAAGCCGCTTTAACGCAGCGAACCTGTTTTACGGTCATGGTACTGATAATGCGTGGGATGAAGCGGTTCAGCTTATCCTGCCAACCTTATACTTGCCGATTGATGTGCCTCCGCACGTATTAAACTCTCGCCTAACGACCAGCGAGCGTCTGCGTATTGTTGAGCGTGTAGTAAAACGTATCAATGAACGTACACCAACTGCATACCTTACCAACAAAGCTTGGTTCTGCGGTCTTGAATTCTTCGTTGATGAGCGCGTACTTGTGCCACGTTCTCCAATCGGTGAGTTGATTCAAGCAGAATTCCAACCTTGGTTGGTGGAAGAGCCTGCGCGCATCATGGACCTATGCACAGGCAGCGGCTGTATCGCAATTGCATGTGCTCACGCGTTCCCTGAAGCTGAAGTGGATGCGATTGATATCTCAACGGACGCACTACAAGTCGCGGAGCAAAACGTACAAGATCACGGCATGGAGCAGCAAGTATTCCCAATTCGCTCTGACTTGTTCCGCGACCTACCAAAAGAGAAGTACAACCTGATCGTGTCTAACCCACCATATGTGGATGAAGAAGACATGAACAGCCTGCCAGACGAGTTCACACACGAACCAGAGCTTGGTTTAGCAGCCGGTACGGATGGCCTAAAACTTGTGCGTCGTATTCTTGCAAATGCACCAGACTACCTAACAGATAACGGCATTCTTATCTGTGAAGTTGGCAACTCAATGATTCATATGATGGAACAGTACCCACAGATTCCGTTCACTTGGATTGAGTTTGAGAACGGTGGTCACGGCGTATTCATGCTAACGCGTGACCAGCTGGTTGAGTGTGCCGAAGAGTTCAAACTGTACAAAGACTAATAGGGTCTTGCACTAAACGTCAAAACACCGAGCTTTATGCTCGGTGTTTTTTTATGCATAACTCGCCGATATTAACTCTTTACATCAAAACGTAATAAAGCCACTATGAATCCACGAAGAATTGGAAAGCAGTTGCGCTCTGGTTTGAGAGGGCGTAGCGATAAAAACTTGAGGAAGTAATGGCAGGAAACAGTATCGGACAACATTTCCGAGTGACGACATTCGGGGAAAGTCACGGTATCGCACTGGGATGTATCGTAGACGGATGTCCTCCGGGGTTAGAAATTACAGAAGCAGATCTGCAAATCGATCTCGACCGCCGTCGTCCAGGCACATCACGTTACACCACACAACGTCGTGAACCGGATGAAGTTAAAATTCTTTCTGGTGTTTTTGAAGGCAAAACCACAGGCACATCGATCGGTTTGCTAATTGAAAACACCGATCAGCGCTCAAAAGATTACTCGGACATCAAAGATAAATTCCGTCCGGGTCATGCTGATTATACTTACCACCAAAAGTATGGCATCCGTGACTATCGAGGTGGCGGCCGTTCGTCTGCTCGTGAAACCGCAATGCGTGTGGCGGCGGGTGCAATCGCGAAGAAATACTTGAAAGATGAGTTTGGTGTTGAGATTCGCGCGTACTTGTCACAAATGGGTGATGTCTCTATCGACAAGGTAGATTGGAACGAAATCGAAAACAACGCGTTCTTTTGCCCAGATGTGGACAAGGTAGAAGCGTTTGACCAACTTATCCGTGACCTGAAAAAAGAAGGCGACTCAATTGGCGCGAAAATTCAGGTTGTGGCAACTAACGTGCCTGTTGGTCTTGGTGAACCTGTATTTGACCGTCTGGATGCCGACATTGCGCACGCGCTAATGAGCATTAATGCGGTGAAAGGCGTGGAAATCGGTGATGGCTTTGATGTGGTAAACCAAAAAGGCAGTCAACACCGTGATACGCTTGCTCCTGAAGGTTTTGGCAGTAATCACGCGGGCGGTATTCTTGGCGGTATCTCAACTGGTCAAGACATTGTGGCTAACATTGCGCTTAAGCCAACATCAAGCATCACAGTTCCGGGTGAGACCATCACAAAAGAAGGTGAGCCAACTCAGTTGATCACCAAAGGCCGTCATGATCCTTGTGTGGGTATTCGTGCCGTACCAATAGCTGAAGCGATGCTAGCGATTGTGGTAATGGATCATTTGTTGCGTCATCGTGGTCAAAACCATGGCGTAACAACTGAAACACCGAAGATTTAAGCTTAAAAATAAGCTTGATAGAGAGACAAAAGGCTGCTCAATGAGCAGCCTTTTTAATGTGTTTTCATTACGCGTTTAGATTTAAATTAATGGAGTGAGCCTTCCGTTTCCAAATTGAAAGAAGGGAGACGCCACTTAAAACGTACCGCGGCCATACGCAGCATATAACCGGTGATCAGTGTAATGATAGTGGCTGTTACATCGGGAACATTAAATTCTAATAGCGCTAAGTACATTCCTGATGCGATAAGAGCGACAGAAGCGTAAAGTTCTTCATGCAGCACCAACGGTGTTTGGCGACAGATTAAGTCGCGGAGTAGCCCACCGAATACACCCGTTACTAGCGCTGAAACCATACAGATCCCAGGGTGTAAGCCCATGCCCATCGCAATCTTAGTTCCGATGATGCTGAACACGATTAGACCTAATGCATCAAGGCGGATGAATAGACCTTTTAGCTTAATCACCCATTTCGCTAAGCCTGTGGTAAGTACACCCGCAACACACGTGATTGCTAGGAACTCTGGGTTTTTTACCCAACCAAGAGGGTAGTGTCCCAGTAAAATGTCACGTACGGTGCCACCACCAATGGCCGTTGCACTGGCCACCAACATAACACCAAACCAGTCCATTTTTCTTCTACCAGCACTCAACGCACCTGTCATGGCTTCAGCCGTGATACCAATGATATACAACACACTTAGCAACATAGGGAGACACTCAACGTAAAAAGTCACTACGTTCTACGTGAATCATCGTAGGCGCAGCAACAACACTTACAAAAGGTTTTATCATTCTTAAAAAGTGATTAAAACCAGCAACATGCCTGTAATCAAACCGCTTAAAAAACAGCAGTTTGAGCAGCATCAAAATAAGGCGAGAGTGTAGTAGCAAATGAGTACGCTGACGAATGAGAAATTATATGGAGAAAGCGATGTTCAGATAAATTCAACTAATAACCAAAACTGTGGGAGCATCTTTACCTTATAGATAAAAACAGCGACAATACTCAGCGCATGTCAAACTGAAGTACAAACTCGACGATGACCCACAAATACCAAGACCTTATCACTATTTTTAATGACACCTTTTTAGACCAATTTAATACGAAATTGGAGTTAGGTGGTGATGAGCCTATTTATCTTCCTGCTGATGATGAACATCCTCATCATCGGATTATTTTTGCTCGGGGTTTTTATGCCTCCGCATTACACGAAATCTCGCATTGGTGTGTGGCAGGGCCAGAGCGTCGTTTGCTGGAAGATTTTGGCTATTGGTATGAACCCGATGGGCGCACGGCAGAAGTTCAAGCGGAGTTTGAGAAAGTTGAAGTGCGTCCGCAAGCTTATGAATGGATTCTGGCACAAAGTGCTGGCTTCCCTTTTACGGTGAGTTGTGACAATCTACACGGCGATTTTGAACCAGATAGGCTCGGCTTTATGCAGAAAGTGCATAAAGAAGTGTTGGGTATTTTGGAAGCTGGCTTGCCTTTGCGAGTGAGAATGCTTTCGGATGCTCTGCGTGCGTTTTACCAAACCAAGCCGCTGGAAGCGTCAGACTTTTGCGTTAAATAACCTCAAATAACCTCAGAGATACACCATGATTATTGAATTTGAAGAAAAACTACTGGAACTGATTGATGCTCGAATTGAAACAGCATCTGACGATGAATTGTTTGCTGGTGGTTATCTACGTGGTCACATCTCTTTGTCTGCGGCATCTTGTGAAGAAGAAGGCATTAGCGATATTACTGAACTGAAGTCACGCATTGAGAGCAGTTTGGAAGACGCTCGTACCGAATTAAGCCCAGCTGATCGCGCGATCGTCAGTGACTTGTGGCAAGAACTGCAGGCTCAGGCTTAATCTCCGAACGTCGTTCTCCGTTTATTAGTCCAAGTCATTTACTACTTCGAAAAATTCGAACCTCTCCATAAAATTTTTGTGGTTGTAGCGAAACTGTTCAACTTTTATTCTGGTTAGCATAAAACGTGAACAAAGGATTACAACCATGAAAATTGTCGCATTTGGTGCTTCTACCAGCTCTACCTCAATCAATAAACTACTTGCTACTTACGCAGCAAACCAAGTCGAAGACGCTCAAGTGAACGTTTTAGACTTAAACAATTATCAAGTACCGATGTTTAGCGAAGACAAAGAGAAAGAAATTGGTCAAGCTGAAGGTGCTGTCGCATTTTTACGTGATTTGGCTGAGGCTGACGCTATTGTTGTTTCCTTCGCAGAGCATAACGGCTCATACCCAGCAGCGTATAAAAACCTGTTTGATTGGGCGACGCGCATTGAGCGCAACGTATTTCAAAACAAGCCGGTCGTTTACTTAGCAACTTCTCCTGGCCCGGGTGGCGCACAGAGCGTTCTTGCGGCGGCAACAGGTTCCGCGCAATTTTTCGGAGCAGATGTGAAAGCATCGCTATCTGTGCCGAGCTTCTACGAGAACTTTGATGTGGAGTCTGGTGAGGCGGTAAATCCGGAAGTAGCAGAGCAAGTGAAACAGGCAATTGCACAGCTGAAGTAATTTCAACACGAGTGACTTAATGAGTTAGCGATTCCCGACACATACCTGCGTCGGGAATGTAAACGAGAGAATACTCTTACAGCTCAGTAATGGCTTTGCCTTTTCTTAGTTTACGAACCCACATCCGACTTGGATGAAGTTCGGTCAATACATCAACAGGTAATGGCAGCGGGTCTCCACAGATTTGCGAGGCCAACACTTCAGCTAACAATGGTGCAGAGCTCAGCCCACGAGATCCTAAACCTAAGAAGCAGAATAAGTTAGTGAACTGATGAACGGTTTCTACCTCTTCTGCTTTTTGATTTTGTAAGTTGGCGTATTGCGTTTTTATCGTCTCAAAGTCACCCACATTTCCGACAAATGGTAAGTGATCTCGGCTCACGCAGCGAATACCTTGGCGAGATCGATTGCCCCTGATATCTACCTCTTTTGGCCATTCTTGGTTCGGTACGCACTTAACTAACTTTTCTGCGTTATCCTTCTGAGCGTTTTCATCAAATTCGTAGTCTAGGTGACTGCGATCGTAGCTAGCGCCTATGCACAGGTGCTGATTGTTTGGGTTAACAGGCGTCATGTAGCCGTCGTAACACAATACCGTTTTCAATTGACTCAGCGTTTCGGTTGCCGGAGCATGACTGACTTGCCCTTTCACCTGTCCCATCGGCAGGGAAGCGGTTTGGCTCAATGTCTGGAACTCATGGCCATTCGCAATCACAACGGTTGAGTGCTCAAATGTTTGACCATTGACCGTTAGTGTCCAAAGCTGATGCTCTTCATCCCAATTTAATGCTTCAACGTGATGTTCAAACTTCGTTGAGAGTAACGATGTCTGTTCTAACTGTTTGATTAACCCACGAGTTAGCTCGGCAGGGCACAACCACCCTCCCATTGGGTAGTGCACAGACGACATATCGATAGGTAATCCGATAGTATTCGCAGTTTCCTCGGCGGACAGTTTTTGAATCAATTCAGAAGGAAAATTACCCGCAAGCGTCTTTTCCAGCTTATCAGCAGATTTTTCATCCCACATTAGCTGAGTTACACCACACCAATCGTGATCGAATGTAACCGACTCCGCAGCTTGTTCAATAAATTGTCTTGCAAACAAAAATGCAGGCGCAAACACACGCGACACACCAGTATGAGGACCGTTCAACAATGGATACACGGCCCCTTGACGATTACCCGACGCTCCTTCGGCTGGTTGAGTGTCTTTACAGTAAAGCGTGACGTTTTGGCCACGACGAACCAACGTTTTCGCTAACGCCGCGCTGGCAATACCGCCTCCGATTATGGCAATCGAATCAAGATTGCTGGACGCCGTGCGATTGAACCACGGAAGATAGTTCGACTGTTTTTCGCGTTGTTCCATCGAACCTGCGATCATTTCACGCTTGGTGCCAAAGCCTTTGACTTTTTTCATTGCAAAGCCTGCTTCGTTCAATCCTCGACGCACAAAGCCCGCTGCGGTAAAAGTGGCAACTGTACAGTCTTGCTTGGCTAACTTAGCCATGTTGTTGAACAGATTTTGGTTCCACATCTCTGGGTTTTTGCTTGGCGCGAATCCATCTAAGAACCAAGCGTCAATCAGTCCTTGTTCGCCATAAGGCACTTGCGGCATGCAGTCTTTGATGTCACCAAACCAAAGGTCGAGTGTGATTGCGCCGTCTTCTAAAATAATGCGATGACATTCCGGCACGGCGGTAGGGTAGTGCTTTTGTAACTTTTCCGCGTACTCAGCTAACTCAGGCCAAGCTTCATGCGCCTTCTTTAAATCCGCTTGGCTTAGCGGGTATTTTTCAAAGCTAATAAAATGCAGCTCTTTCAATGCTGCGTCTGGATGCTGACGACGAAACTCACTAAACCACTGGCATACTGCTAAGAAGTTTAATCCCGTGCCAAATCCTGTTTCACCAATGACAAAACGTCTTTGGTCAAATTCCTGCCATCTTTCTGGGAGATGATTTTGTTTTAAGAAAACGTAGCGTGTCTCTTCAAGACCGTTTACGTTAGAGAAGTAAACATCATCAAATTGGTCTGAAACCGGAGTACCAGCTTCGTTCCAACCAAGTTCTGCGTTTTTTATTGAAGTCATAATGGTGCAAATTTGTGATTTGGCGCGGTAAGAATGGGGCGATTGTACGAATTTATGGGAAAGCTGACCACTTTTGTTGACTATCTTAGTTATCATCTAGCGGATTTTTGAATTATAGGAATGTCATAATGAAACGAGTCGTAATCACCGGTATGGGTATTGTTTCAAGTATCGGTAACAACGTCGAAGAAGTTCTAGCGTCTCTTAAAGCGGGCAAATCTGGCATCACTGCATCTGAGCAGTTCAAAGAACACGGTCTTCGTTCGCAAGTATGGGGTGACCTAAAAATCAACCCGGCGGAACACATCGACCGTAAGCAGATGCGCTTTATGGGTGATGCGGCTGCTTATGCATACCTATCAATGGAGCAGGCAATCGCAGACGCTGGTCTTACAGAGGATCAGGTTTCAAACGATCGTACCGGTATCGTTGCGGGTTCTGGCGGTGCTTCTGCATATAACCAAACGGTAGCGACAGACACGATGCGCGCAAAAGGCGTAAAACGAGTTGGCCCTTACATGGTTCCTCGTACTATGTCTTCTACGGTTTCCGCTTGTCTTGCTACGCCATTTAAGATTCGTGGTGTGAACTACTCAATGAGCTCTGCATGTGCTACTTCTGCACACTGTATCGGTCACGCGATGGAGCTTATTCAACTTGGTAAACAAGACATTGTTTTTGCTGGTGGCGGTGAAGAGCTTGATTGGTCTCAAACCATGATGTTTGACGCTATGGGTGCGCTGTCAACGAAATACAACGACACTCCAGACAAAGCATCTCGTACGTATGATGCGGACCGTGATGGTTTCGTTATCTCTGGCGGTGGCGGCATGCTGGTTATCGAAGAGCTTGAGCACGCTCTAGCACGTGGCGCGAAAATCTACGGTGAGATCGTAGGTTACGGTGCGACTTCAGATGGCTACGACATGGTAGCACCATCAGGTGAAGGCGCGATCCGTTGTATGAAGATGGCGATGCAAGACGTTGACGGTGTGGATTACATCAACACGCACGGCACGTCGACACCAGTTGGTGACGTGAAAGAGCTTGGTGCGATCCAACAATTGTTTGGTGAGAACAGCCCAGCAATCTCTGCAACAAAAGCAATGACTGGTCACGCACTAGGCGCCGCTGGTGTGCACGAAGCGATTTACTCAACACTTATGCTAGACAAAAACTTCATTGCTCCAAGCATCAATATTGAAAACTTGGACGAAGCAGCTCAAGGTCTAGACATCGTGACAGAAGCACGTGATGCAGAGTTAACAACCGTAATGTCAAACAGCTTTGGCTTTGGCGGCACAAACGCAACTTTGGTTATTAAAAAGTACCAAGGTTAACTGAATTTGTTGGCGCGCCACGTGAGTGAGAACAGCGTCAACAATCCAGTTTCCAGAGCTTGATCAGTCACACTGATCGAACAGACGCAGACTCTATCCCATGGAGAGCGGGATAGGATCCTTTTGTTCTGGAACTTTGCCCGGCTATTTAGCCGGGCTTTTTCTTTTCTCAATTTCTGCTTTTTACGTTGCTTCCCGTTAAACGATTTCTTTGGAGCCAATCTCCTTGAGGTTTATTAGGGTTATTTCTTGAGATTTTTCGGGAAAAGGGCACAATCGTTTTAGTTTCGCATCTTGCGAATAAACGAACTCATACAAATGGATGTTAAAACGCTGGCGCTATGAAAATTATTGTTGATGAAAATATGCCGTACGCTGAAGAGCTATTCAGCCAACTCGGTGAAGTGACTCTAAAACCAGGTCGTACACTGACGGCTGATGATTTAGTGGATGTTGATGCCCTAATGATTCGCTCGGTAACCAAAGTGAATGCCGATCTAATCAGCAAAGCAAACAAGCTAAAGTTTGTTGGTACCGCAACAGCAGGTATGGATCATGTCGACCAAGCGCTTTTAAAAGAGAAAGGTATATTCTTCACCGCTGCGCCGGGTTGTAACAAAGTGGGTGTGGCGGAGTATGCGTTCAGCGTAATGATGGTGCTCGCTCAGCAACAAGGCTTCTCGGTATTTGACAAGACGGTAGGTATTATTGGTGCAGGCCAAGTAGGTAGCTACCTAGAGAAATGTTTGAAAGGCATGGGGATTAAAGTTCTCATCAATGACCCATTCAAACAAGAGGCTGGTGATCCTCGTAGCTTTACTCCGTTGACAGAACTGATTGAAAGCTCAGACATCATTACACTACATACGCCAATCACCAAAGATGGCCCATATCCAACTCATCATTTAATTGATGAAACGGTTTTAAACTCGCTTCGTAGTGATCAGATTTTGATTAACGCCGCGCGAGGTCCAATCGTTGATAACGAGGCATTGAAGCAACGTCTTTTGAAAAACGACGGTTTTACCGCAGCGCTTGACGTATTTGAATTTGAACCAGAGGTTGATATGGAGCTTCTGCCTCTGCTAGCATTCGCAACCCCTCACGTTGCAGGCTATGGCTTGGAAGGGAAAGCTCGCGGTACGACGATGATTTTCAACAGCTACTGTGAGTTCTTAAATAACGAATTACGTGCGCATGCCAGCGATTTACTGCCAACCGCGCCTGTTCCTACTATGGTATTAGACAGAGCTTGGGATGAAGCAACACTGCATAACATCACGCAGTTAATCTATGATGTGCGTAGAGATGACGCTCTTTTCCGTCGTGAGATCAGTAAGCCAGGTGCTTTTGACCTGATGCGTAAAAACTACTGGGATCGCCGTGAATACAGCGCTGTCAGGCTAGTGGGTAACAAAACATGTAACCTTGCTCCATTAGCAGAACTAGGTTTTCAGATTGAGGTAAGTCAATGAGCCAGCAATATAATGTTGCCATTTTAGGTGCGACCGGTGCGGTCGGTGAAACAATTTTAGAAGTGCTTCAAGAACGTAAATTCCCAGTGGGTGACATTCACTTATTGGCAAGTGAGCGTAGCGAAGGCAAGACTTATCGCTTTAATGGCAAAACGGTTCGTGTACAGAACGTTGAAGAGTTTGATTGGTCTCAAGCTCATATTGCGTTGTTCTCTGCTGGTGGTGAGCTATCTGAAAAATGGGCGCCAATCGCGGCAGATGAAGGTGTTATCGTTATCGACAACACTTCACACTTCCGTTACGAGTACGACATTCCTCTCGTTGTGCCAGAAGTAAACCCAGAAGCGATTGCAGAGTTTCGTAACCGTAACATTATTGCGAACCCAAACTGTTCGACCATTCAAATGCTGGTGGCACTAAAACCAATTCACGATGCAGTGGGTATTGAGCGTATTAACGTATCTACATACCAATCCGTATCTGGTGCGGGTAAAGCGGGCATTGACGAACTAGCAGGTCAAACGGCTAAGCTTCTAAACGGTCTGCCAGCGGATAAGAAGCAATTCTCTCAACAGATTGCGTTTAACTGTATTCCGCAAATCGATCAGATGATGGAAAATGGCTACACCAAAGAAGAAATGAAAATGGTGTGGGAAACACAGAAGATCTTTAACGATCCATCAATCACAGTAAACCCAACGTGTGTGCGTGTGCCGGTATTCTATGGTCATGCTGAAGCGCTTCACATTGAGACTCGCTCTCCAATCGATGCACAAGAAGTTGTTAACTTGCTTGAGCAAACAGAAGGCATTGAAGTCTTCCACGGTGATGACTTCCCGACACAAGTGCGTGATGCGGGCGGTAAAGATCATGTTATGGTTGGTCGAATCCGCAACGATATCAGCCACCACAGTGGTGTAAACTTGTGGGTTGTGGCGGATAACGTGCGTAAAGGCGCAGCAACTAACGCGGTACAAATCGCTGAAGTTCTGATCCGCGATTACTACTAAGTCACTTACCAGTTCATTTCAAAGCCTCGCACTGTGCGAGGCTTTTTTGTACGAACGGAACAAAATAGTGTGAGATTAGTACGAATATGGCGAGAGCCACACATTTTTTATTCTCAACGCTATAGTTTTGCATGTGATATCCGATATATTTAACCGATCACCATTTCAAATTGTATTTAGCACAAAACTGAGCCTTCTATGCGTCAAAATTATAAGCGTTTGTTAGCAGCCCTTGTGTTGATGAGCGCGACTCAGACATCATCAGTGGTTCAAGCCGAAGGAATTCGTCTTGTTGGACCGTCTGGTGAAGTGCAATCATCTCCGAGCTATGCTGAAGATATTGAGCGAGCATTACCTGCTCCTCCTGCAAATACTCAGCCGTCACGTTTCTTTGGTCCGACTGGTGAAAATCAAACACTATGGTCGATCGCTTCAGAATTAAGACCTTCACGCGGTGTTACCGTTCAACAAACGCTTCTTGCCATTTATCGAATTAACCCTCAAGCGTTTGAGAACCAAAACATTCATGAGTTGATCCCAGGGAGTCGACTACGAGTACCGTCTCTAGAGCAAGTGCAAAGCGCGACTACAGAACAAGCTGTTGCGATCATGAAGGCGCACGAGGCTAAGTTAAAACAGCCGAAGCCGACAAATAGAGCCACGCCAGCGCAACGCGTCGCCGAGCAACCAAAGCCACAAATAAAAGTAGAACCCAAGCCTGTTGCTCCTAAACCAGAAACCACTGTAGCTGCGGAACCAAAACCGGTTCAAAAAACAATACCAGTTATTCCTGCGCCACCTGTGAACACCTCTCCGCAGGGTGAAAAGCAGGTCAGTGCGTTAAAAGACAAACTTCAAGGCTCACAAAGTGAATTAGAGTCATTGGAAGAGAAGAACCATCGTCTTCGCTTAATGTTGTCAGAAGTGCAAAGCGAAGTTGAAACCTTGAAAAATGAGCTGAATGACGAAGAACGCATTCGCTCGGAAGTCGAGAAACTGCTTGCTGAAGAGCGCCAGCGCCTTGCTGAGCAACAACGCATGCAGCCAAGTACGATTGACAAGATTTTGTCTAATGGTTGGCTTGTCGGCTTAGCGGCGCTTATTCCAGGTGCATTGCTGGCACTGTTGGTTGTGATGTTGCTTGGTCGCCGTTCTAAAAACAAAGAGGAAGAGCCTGCTGAGCAATCGCCGCAGGAAACCGATCCATTAGCTGCGCCAATTGGTTTAGCGGCGACGGACGAGCTGGATGAAGAACTCACACTTGATGATGAGTTGTTCGCAGATGAAGATATTAATACTCAGGCTACACAAGAAGAGAAGCCAGATTTAGAAGAAGACGTCTTTGCCAACCTTGACGATGAAGAACTGGATTTCAACCTAGAAGGGGACGATGACCCATTTGCGGGTATCGGTGATGACGGCGACCTAGATGTTGGTCTGGATGAGTTTGAGTCATCGAACAATGGTATCCAAGTTAACGGCGAAGAAAAAGCGCTTGGTTTAGAAGAGATGGAGCGAGCCTTAGATGAGGTTGCTCCAGAACTAGAAGTGCTCGATGACGATGAGGCTGGCTTCGATCTTTCAGATGATACGAACGAGAAAGCAGACTCGCTTTCAGACGACGCATTTGCGGAACTACTTGCAGCAGATGAGCCGTCAGAAGAGTTACCAAGTGACACTGTCGATCAGGATATGCTTGATGACTTGTTTGCGGAACTTGGCAATGACGACTTCGACCTAGATACCGATGAACCTGAACTAAAACAGCCCGTATCGGATGATGATTTCAGCGCAGGAGAGGCATCTGATGACGATATCGATAAGCTATTAGCTCAATACGAGCAGCCTGTTACTGAGTCGACAGAAGTTGAAGGTGACGTCAGCGAAGACGCCGTTCTAGATGAAAACAGTACGGACTTACTCGATGAACTGATCGATTTTGACGAAGATGAAACAGACGACGAGTTTGACCCACTGAATGAGCTAGAAGCACTCTCTGGTTTTGAAGGTGATGACTCGATTGAAGAGTTAGATGCAGATAGCACAGATTTACTGGATGAACTCATTGATGACGTCACATCCGAACTGGATGAAGAGACAGGAACTGAGACAGAGTTAGACCCGTTTGATGATCTGATTCGAGAGGACGAAAGCCCTGCACAGAATAAATCGGAAGAGGAAGAGTTACTCGCTTCACTTGGTTTTGGCGAACCAGACGGCGAAGAAAAGCCATCTTCAATAGCTGAGTCAGAGCCAACCCATGAAGAGCCGGAAATTGAGTCTGGTTTGGACATCGATGCTTTATTAAGTGACAGTCAACCAGACCCGCAACAAACAGCGCCAGAGCAACCATTAACCGAGCCAAAAACTGCTTCAGAGCCATTTAGCAGCGATGAGTTTCTGGGTGATTTAGAGGACCTCTCACCAGAGAACGATCCTTTAATGAGCGAGCTAGACGACTTGTTTGAGTCAGACAGTGAAGAGCTTCAGCCTACAGAGCAAGAAAAAGCGGACTTTTCTGCTGAACTGGATGCGCTATTTGATACTGAAGATGATTTAGCGCAACAACAAGTTGAAGAGCCGCAAGCTGAGATAGAGGAATCTTCGCCACAACAAGAAGAGGATGCCAATTCTAAGTCAACGCAAGATGCATCAGTAGAGCCTGATGCTAAAGTGCCGCCTCAAGTTGAGACAGAAGAAGACGCTCCGGCGTTCACTCCGACACCAAATACAGTAGAAAATGAATTTGGTGTTCCACAAGAAGAGGATTGGCTACTGGATGAGCCTGAACTAGAAAGTGAAACTCAACCAGAACAAGAACAAAACTCGGGTAACAAAAGTGAGCCAGAAAGTTCAGAACTAGCATCAGAAACTGGGTCGGCAACCAATGCAGAAGAAGAGTTCGATTTTGATGAACTCGATCTACCAGAGTTTAGCGAAGAGGACGCATTGGCGTCTATGGCGGGCGAACCTGCGTTTGATGACCCAGAGTCTATCGAGCCTGAGCGCTCTGAAGCTGAGTCGGCTACTGAAGCAGAAGAAGAGTTCGATTTCGATGAACTCGAACTGCCAGAGTTCAGTGAAGAAGACGCACTGGCGTCCATGGCGGACGAACCTGCGTTAGATGAATCAGAGTCTATCGAGCCTGAGCGCTCTGAAGCTGATTCGGCCACTGAAGCAGAAGATGAATTTAATTTTGATGAACTCGATCTGCCAGAGTTTAGTGAAGAGGATGCATTGGCGTCCATGGCAGGCGAACCTACGTTAGATGAACCAGAATCTATCGAGCCTGAGCGCTCTGAAGCTGAGTCGGCGACTGAAGCAGAAGAAGAGTTCGATTTTGATGAACTCGAACTGCCAGAATTCAGTGAAGAAGACGCATTGGCGTCTATGGAAGAAGAGCCAGAATTACCGAGTTCTGAAACCGCAGATATAGAACCAATCTCCGGTGAGGATGAAGAGCTAAGTTTTGACGACCAAGATCTTCCTGAGTTCAATGAGGAAGATGTTCTCGCATCAATGAACGAGGGTGCGCCAGAGAGCCCTAACGTTGAAGCAGAGACATCGAGACCAGCTATTCAAGCCGATAACGATCATGATGCTTTGTTTGAAGTCTTTGCGCAGCAAAACGGTTTTGATACTGAACCAGAAGTGCAGCCAACGGCGACAGAGGGTGAGCCGCTAAGTGACTTAGATGATGAATCTTCAATGGCTAACCTTCTTGCTGAAGACGCAAGTTCAGAGGTATTTGAAGGTCAGTTAGACAGTGACACCATCGCAAGCGCAGGTATGGATTTTGAAACCATGCTTGATGTTGGAGATGATTGGGATGGCTTTAAACCAGCTGCCGATAGCGTAAGTTCTGCGGAAGATGTGCCTGAAGACCAGCGTGATGTTTGGAATTCGAGTGACGCACTAAGTCAGCCAGAGATCGCGCAAGAAAACTGGGCAGAGCAAAGCGACTTGGATGACTTCGACCCAAAGAAAAATCAATTTATGACGATTGATGAATTGATGGCTCAGGTCGATAAAGAAGGTGGTGAGTTCGAAGAGGAAGATCTGAAGCTTGATGTCGGATTGAACGAGTTTCCAGATGTTATCGGTGAGATCGGCGATGTTGACGTAGATAGCAACGCTGAAGCTGCTGGAAAACTGGACCTTGCTAAAATCTATCTCGAGATGAACGATTCTCAAGGGGCGATAAAACTACTAGAAGAGGCGATTGTTTACGGTGAAGATGATATTCGCCGCGAAGCAAAGAGCCTGATTGATGCCATTAATGGCCGATAAATTGAAAAGGGTAGCGTTAGCTACCCTTTTTGTGTCCCGCTAGTATGATGCTACCTTTACGTCATCCTTGTTGAAACTGGCAACTTGAGGTGACTTGAGTATATACTTCCCGCCCCATTTTAGAGTTCGAAGGTTAAGATGAGAATCGCATTAGGTATCGAGTACAACGGTACAAACTACTTTGGTTGGCAGCGTCAAAGAGAAGTGAAAAGTGTCCAAGAAGAGCTAGAGAAAGCATTGTCCGTTGTTGCTAATCACCCAGTTGAAGTGCAGTGTGCTGGTCGGACAGACGCTGGCGTGCATGGCACAGGACAAGTTGTGCACTTTGATACCAACGTTACTCGAAAAATGGTAGCTTGGACTATGGGCGCAAACGCGAACATGCCGAGTGATATAGCGGTTCGTTGGGCTAAGGAAGTCCCAGATGATTTCCATGCACGATTCTCAGCGACAGCGCGCCGTTATCGTTACATTATTTTCAATCATGCTTTACGACCTGGCATCTTAAACTCTGGTGTGAGCCACTATCATGGTGAGCTCGACGAGAAAAAAATGCATGAGGCAGGGCAGTATCTGCTTGGTGAAAATGATTTTACGTCGTTTCGTGCGGCGCATTGTCAGTCTCGTAGCCCATTTCGAAACTTGATGCATCTGAACGTTACGCGCCATGGGAACTATGTGGTTATTGATATTAAAGCCAATGCGTTCGTGCATCATATGGTTCGTAACATCACGGGTAGCTTGATAAAGGTTGGACGTGGTGAAGAGAGTCCTGAATGGATCAAATGGTTGCTAGAGGCTAAAGATCGCAAACTAGCGGGTGCGACAGCGAAAGCGGAAGGTCTGTACCTGGTAGATGTAGACTATCCAGAAGAATTTGGGTTACCTGAAGTGCCGATCGGTCCACTGTTTTTGCCAGATAATTTGAACTAATTTTACAAACTTATTTCAAAATATCGGTAGTGTTTACATTGAATGTGAGCGGAAAACATACGCTATTTATGATATCAAAAATAGGTACAACCAGTTTTTTATCTACAGTAGCTGCAAGATATGGTTTAATCCGTCGGTATTATGTCGAATTTATATCTTTCGCAATGAAGCGGAAGAGTTGAGAGAAAAGGTCTTCCATGAGTTGGCTTGAAAAGATTTTAGAGAAAAGCAACCTAGTAAGTTCACGCAAAGCTTCTATCCCAGAAGGTGTGTGGACTAAATGTACCTCTTGTGAACAGGTTTTATACCATGCTGAACTAGAGCGTAACCTAGAAGTTTGTCCAAAGTGTAACCATCACATGCGCATGAAAGCGCGTCGTCGTTTGGAAACGTTTTTAGATGAAGGCAATCGAGTTGAATTAGGTACCGAACTTGAGCCACAGGATAAACTGAAATTTAAAGATTCTAAGCGATACAAAGAGCGTATCTCTGCAGCACAAAAAAATAGCGGAGAGAAAGATGCGCTAGTTGTGATGCAAGGTGAACTGCTTGGTCTACCCCTTGTGGCGTGTGCGTTTGAATTCTCCTTTATGGGCGGTTCAATGGGTTCAGTTGTTGGTGCTCGCTTCGTAAAAGCGGTGGATGCAGCAATTGAAAACAATTGCGCACTTGTTTGTTTCTCAGCAAGTGGTGGCGCTCGTATGCAAGAGGCATTGATGTCTCTTATGCAAATGGCAAAAACCAGTGCTGCGCTTGAGCGTCTATCAGAAAAAGGTCTGCCGTTTATTTCGGTTCTAACTGACCCTACAATGGGTGGTGTATCAGCAAGTTTGGCTATGTTGGGTGATATCAACATCGGTGAACCTAAGGCGCTGATTGGCTTTGCTGGTCGTCGTGTTATCGAGCAAACAGTACGTGAAGATCTTCCTGAAGGTTTCCAGCGTAGTGAGTTCCTGCTTGATCACGGTGCGATTGATATGATCGTTGACCGTCGTGAAATGCGTCAGCGTGTGGGTGGTCTAATCGCTAAGATGACTAACCACAAGTCTCCTTTGGTGGTTTCGGTTAACGAATCTCCAAATGAAGAGCCATATTCTGTACCAGAAGCGGACGAAAAAGGGTAAAGTATCAACTAACATAAAAACCAAAGAATTTAATGGTTAAAGTTAGATGACCCAAAACCCAATTCCTCAAGCCACATCTTCATTAGAGATGTGGCTTGATTATTTAGCAAATATTCATTCCTCAGCAATTGATCTAGGCTTAGACCGTGTCCAAGCGGTAGCAAACAAAGCCAATCTTACCAAACCAGCTCCAACCGTAATCACCGTTGCCGGCACCAATGGCAAAGGTTCAACGTGTGCGTTAATGGAAGCTATTTTACTCGATGCTGGCTATTCAGTCGGTGTTTACAGCTCTCCGCACCTGATTCGTTACAACGAGCGTGTACGCATTAATGGCGTCGACGTTGTAGATGCAAAGCACTGTGAAGCATTCGACTATGTAGAAAAGCAGCGTGGTGATATCAGCCTTAGCCTCTTTGAATTCGGTACGCTTGCTGCGCTACGTATTTTCCAAGTAGAGAAAGTTGACGTTGTCTTACTTGAAGTAGGACTTGGCGGCCGTCTAGATGCCACCAACGTTGTTGACCATGATGTTTCTGTTATTACGAGCTTAGCTATCGATCATGTGGATTGGCTTGGTGATGACATCAATGTCATTGGCTTTGAAAAGGCAGGCATTTATCGTCCAGGGAAGCCAGCAATTTGTGGTCAACCAACGCCACCGGCGACCGTGGCGGCTCATGCTGACGATATTGGCTCTGAGTTCTTCCAAGTTGGTATTCAGTATGATTACCAACTAACTAATAATGGTTGGAAGTGGAGCAGTGGTGCATTTGCGTTAGAGGATTTACCTGTCCCATCGTTACCGCTACAAAATGCGGCAACAGCATTGATGGCGTTAGGAGCATCGGAATTGCAAATCACTGACATAAACATTGTTAATGGCTTGAATAATGCTCGCCTGGCAGGGCGTATGCAGGTACTGCATCACGAACCTGAAATAGTCCTTGATGTCGCTCATAACCCGCACTCTGCTGAGTATTTGGTAGAGAGAGTGAAGCACCAATATTTGGGTAAGAATATCCATATTGTGGTCGCGATGCTGCATGACAAAGACATTAAAGCAACCATTGAAGCGCTAACTCCAATTGCAACACAATGGTATCCAGCGTCGCTAACCGGACCGAGAGCGGCGACTGCTGGAGAGTTGTGCCAATACTTACCTGATGGGCAAGTTCATTTTGAAAACCCTGTTGACGCCTTTGAGAATGCAAGAAGCCACGCAAAGCAAGAAGACGTCATTCTGGTGGTTGGTTCATTCCATACTGTCGGAGAGGTATTGGAACATTGGCAATCAAAGAATAAATAAGCAAAGGTATTTTGATGGCAAGTAAATTCCAAAGTCGTTTAGTCGGCACCATCATTCTAGTCGCAGTCGGAGTGATTGTTCTTCCCGATGTGCTAGATGGTAAGAAACTGCACTACAAAGAAGAATTTGCCAGTATTCCTATCAAACCTGAACTTGATAGTGATGTGGAAAACTTCGAAATATTAGAGCCAGTGGAAGACGACATAGCGTTACCGGACTCTCCAGTTGAAGCGGTGGTGCAGGAGCAAGAGGGCGCCCAAGTGGCTGCTTCTGAGCCTGACCCAACGCCGACGCCTACACCAGAGGTCATCAAACAGCCAGAGCAAGTTGAGGTGGCCACTCGTCCTGTGCAAGAAAAAAATCAATATGAAGATTCTGCTTGGATCATTCAGTTGATGGCGCTTAAGAATCACGAAAATGCGGTCGCGCTTGTCGCTGATTTGCAAAAGCGTGGCTATCAAGCTCATACAAAGAAAGAAAACGAGTTTACGAGAGTGATTGTTGGTCCTGATGTGTCAAAAAGTAAACTTGAACGACAAGTCAAGGAATTACAAAAAATTACAGGCTCAAAAGGTCAATTGCTTAAATTTAAGCCATTAAATCCATAAGAAAACGTTTGCGTCAGCATTTTTTCTGTTAAAATGCGCGCCAACTTAAGATGAAGAAAACATGAATTGGATAGATTTTATCATTTTAGGTGTGATCGGATTTTCAGCTCTGATCAGTTTAGTTCGCGGTTTTGCTAAAGAAGCTTTGTCTTTGGTGATTTGGTTTGGAGCGTTTTTTATCTCCAGCAACTACTACGCCAAATTGGCGGTGTACTTCACCAACATCGAAGATGACATGTTTCGTAACGGAGCGGCGATTGCGGCTTTATTTGTCGCGACCTTGGTAGTTGGTGCAGTGGTGAATTACGTCATTGGTCAACTGGTACAAAAAACAGGGCTATCAGGTACGGACCGAATTCTTGGGATTGTATTTGGTGGTTTACGCGGAGTCTTAATTGTTTCTGCGGTGCTGTTTTTTATGGATGCGTTTACTGCATTCCCAAGCTCGGATTGGTGGAAAGATTCACAGTTGATCCCTGAGTTCAGCCGTATCATCGCCCCATTCTTCGAGCATTTACAAGCAACATCAAGTTTTCTGTCTGGCACTATCTAGTAGTGCCGGCTACTGTCGCAAATCGAGGATTAGGACATGTGTGGTATTGTTGGAATCGTGGGCACAACGCCTGTAAACCAGTCTATTTATGACGCGTTAACGGTGTTACAGCATCGTGGCCAAGATGCCGCTGGTATTTGTACCATAGAAAGCAATCGTTTTCGTCTGCGCAAGGCGAACGGTTTAGTCAAGGATGTATTTGAAGCAAGACATATGCAGCGCCTGCAAGGCGAGGTCGGAATTGGTCATGTTCGTTACCCAACAGCAGGCAGTTCAAGCGCTTCAGAAGCTCAACCTTTCTACGTAAACTCTCCTTTCGGTATTACACTTGCCCACAATGGCAACTTGACCAACGCTAACGAAGTTCGTCAAAAGCTGTTTGAAAAAGATCGCCGTCATATCAATACCACTTCAGACTCCGAAGTATTACTAAATGTACTGGCACACGAAATTGACTCAGTAAAAGGAAATGTCACGACAGAAGACGTATTCCGCGCAGTCACCAATGTGCATCGCACAATTCGTGGTGCTTACGCTGTGACTGCCATGATTATCGGTCATGGTATGATTGCGTTTCGTGACCCACACGGTATTCGCCCTCTATGTTTAGGTAAGCGTGAAGTTAATGGCAGAGCGGAGTACATGGTTGCGTCTGAGTCGGTAGCATTGGATGCCGTCGGTTTTGATTTTGTTCGTGATGTTGCACCTGGTGAGGCGATCTACGCAACGTTTGACGGTGAACTGTACACGAAGCAGTGTGCAGACAATCCTAAGCTGAACCCTTGTATTTTCGAGTTCGTGTATTTTGCTCGTCCAGACTCGTTCATCGATAAAATTTCGGTATACAGTGCTCGCGTTGAAATGGGTAAAAAGTTAGGCGAACGTATTCGTGAAGACTACGCAAATCTTGATATTGATGTCGTTATTCCTATCCCTGAAACTTCATGTGATATCGCACTTCAAATCGCTCAAGCGATCGATATCCCTTACCGCCAAGGCTTCGTGAAAAACCGTTACGTGGGACGTACGTTTATCATGCCTGGTCAGCAACAACGTAAGAAATCTGTACGTCGCAAGTTGAATGCAATTCGTTCGGAGTTCAAAGATAAGAATGTGTTGCTGGTGGATGACTCTATCGTTCGTGGTACTACGTCAGAACAAATCATCGAAATGGCACGTGATTCTGGTGCGAAGAAAGTGTACATGGTATCAGCAGCACCAGAAGTTCGATTCCCGAACGTGTACGGCATTGATATGCCAAGTGCTACCGAGCTTATTGCTCATGGCCGTGACAACGATACAATTTGTAAGCAGATTGGTGCTGATGCATTGATTTATCAACGTCTAGAAGACTTGGTTGAGGCAGTCGGTCTTGGAAACCAAGATATTACTCAGTTCGATACATCCGTGTTTAACGGCGAATACGTAACGGGTGATATTGACCAACAATACCTAGACTTCTTAGATGGTCTTCGTAACGATGATGCGAAAACACAACTTGAAATCCAACAGGATTTAGCAAACCTAGAGCTGCATAACGAAGGCGCATAATAGGCGTTTTCTTGAGGCGTAAAAAAACCAGAGCTTCGGCTCTGGTTTTTTGTATTCGCTATCGAATTAGTGGATGTTATAAGCGATCACAAAGTCGATAAAGAGACGAACTTTCTCTGGCAGGTGATCTTTGTGGTTGTAAAGCATATAAATGTCGCGCGGGTTTGCACTCCAATCTGGCAGTATGCGTACCAAATCGCCGCTTTCGATGTATTCTTTGATCATGACATCTGGCATTAGCGTGATGCCTAAACCTTCGGAACAAGCACTACGTACTACATTTAATGCATTCGCCTGAAAGCGACCACGATCAACGTTTACGACAGACTCGCCTTTGCTATTAATTAAGGTCCACTTGATAAGAGGGTAGCCTTTTAGCAATGAATGGTTAGAGAGCTCTTCTGCGTGGTTTGGTGCCGGATTCGAGGCAAGGTAGTCAGGACTTGCGACAAGAATATCCTTCACTTCGCCAATCTTACGTGCGATCAGGCTAGAATCACGTTGGGGCCCCACTCGAAAAATGACATCCCATTCAGTAGGGTCAAGCTTGTCTGCATTATTTTCTGTCGTTAGTTCGATATTGATGTCCGGATACTGCTTCATAAAGCTGTTGAACATCGGCATCATCATGCGCTTAGTTAAGTTATAAGGCGCCGATATCTTAATCTTGCCTGATGCTCCTCGGCAGTCGTCAGTGATTTCCTCTGCTGCCGTGGTTAGCCTTTGTAGCAAAGGAGAGCACTCATGGTAAAAACGTTCCCCGGCTTCTGTAAGCGAGAGTTTGCGAGCGTGACGGTTCAACAGTCGAAGATTGACAGAGTCTTCTAGCGCTTGAATGCGTCGGGTGATGGTCGCAACCGGGATCATGGTTTTTCGCGAAGTTGCGGTGTAGCTCCCATTTTCGACAACCAGTCGAAACAGGTTTAAGTCATCTAATTTCATATTTCCAGACACATTAAATTACCGATTACGGCTAATTTATAATTAACTTTGTGATCAAAGCTTGCTTTAAGTCAACATGTTGCATCATTTGAACACAGCAACCCTGTTTGAGTAAATACTGTTATACCCCGTAATATTTGTATAAACGCCGTTTTCAAGCTACGTTTTATAACAAGGCGGAACGGCCTCAAGTCTTGCTGCGCAACGTTTCGCCGGATGTAAACACAACAAAAATAATGACTTAATAATAAATCTGTTTTTTGACTTAGCTTTGTGAGGTGTAAAGGTATGTTTAAGACTCACAGTCAAACGGCAATGGTCTCGGCACAGGAAGTGGTTAATCAAAAACTAATTATGTTGGTGGATGATGATCCAATATTTCGTAAAGTAACCAATGCTTATTTAGAAAGTCAGGGTTTTAAAGTAGTAGAAGCTGAAAACGGCCTAGAGGCGCTTCAACAACTCAGGGAATGCCAACCCGATCTTATCTTGTGTGATTTATCGATGCCGGTGTTAGATGGCATTGAATTCGTCGAAGAAGTCAGTCTTGAATATCCATACTTGCCGCTTATCGTGGTATCCGGCACGGATGAAATGTCCGATGTCGCGAAAGCGTTGCGATTTGGTATTAAAGATTTTCTTCCTAAACCGATAGGTAATTATGAGCACCTATCTCAGGCGATAGACAATACGCTCGAAGATACCGATAGCCATTTCTCCGAACAGCGAGACTTTTCAAGTCAGTGGTTCCGAGTCGATGACGGTGGCGAAATCCCAGATGAGCAAGAGCTTCACTGGCATCTAGAGTATTTGCAGCAGAACCCGAGTGCTGCAAGAGATTTACTGCATGCTCTATTGCCAGAGAAAGATGCTTCTCAAGGTGATTGGCGCTGCTCATACCGTTTATTGCAATCGACGGACGTTATGCCACTGGTGTTTGATTATCGTTGGTTAATGAACGGGCAATTTGCGTTCTATCTCGTTGACTCTGCTTCCCAGAGTAATGATGGTGTCGCGACGACATTGCTTGTTAGGGCTTTGTTTGACGATTACCTGCGTAATTTGAAGAGTTTCAGTGCTGATCTGAAGGATATGGTAGGGATCATTGAAAAAGGAATCGAGTGTTCAGAGTGCGCTGGTGCGGTTAATGCTGTATTTGGTGTCGCTGATCTGGCTTCGTCCTCCGTTTCTATCCTGCCTGCGGGTTTAGATAGCCATTGGTCTGACGGAAATACTAATCAACATATCGCGGCAGGTAACTGTTTAGGGGCAGGAAGTATGAAAAACTTCATAACCCGAGATTTACCGCTAGGTGTTGCTGGTCAGCTATCCATTGGTTGTTTAGGTTCTTCAAGTTTTAGCTTAAATATTGCCCGGAAATCACGACTGGTATAATTCTGACTTCATAACACAATAAGCAGCGTCTTGGCGCTGCTTATTGTCTTTTTAGAACCACAAAAAACAACAAATGCTCGAACAATAACCTTACTTTTTGCTAGTGTTTAGATTTGGCTGTTTAAGGTATAGTCAACGCCTAAAACAATAATGACCCATTTGTGCAACGATAATTTAACGCTGTGCCTTGGGAGAAGCAAAGTCAACTAGTGAGAAGATACATCATGGCAGACAAAGATTTTAAAGAGCCTTATAATATTTTTTACTTTTTAGGTTTCATTGCAGTACTTTTAATTCCAACACTACCTGCAACGCTAACCTGGCTTCGTGTAATGAATGGTTACGCAGGCTTTTAATCTAGCTATTTTGTACCGGAGTTCACCATTCGTATTAAGCGTTACTTTTTCAATACCGTTGGTGGACTCTGTATTGTGCTCGGCATTGCCGGCATAGCCCTTCCGCTTTTACCCACCACTCCTTTCATTCTACTTGCTAGTGCATGTTTTATGCGTGGTAGCCCCGCATTTCATCATTGGCTACATAACCACAAAACGTTTGGACCGATTCTCGATAATTGGCATAAGCACCGGGCTGTTACTTCAAAAGTAAAACAGCGTGGCGCCATTTTTATTGCACTTAGTTTCATGGTTTCAATCGTTGTTGTTCCCCTTGTTTGGGTGAAAATTGGTCTTTTAGTGATGCTAATCGTTTTACTCGGCTGGTTTATGCGTCTGCCTGTGATTGAGTTGGTTGCTGACAGAGAAGAAAATCACTAAGATTGTAGAGAATAGTGTGCCCGCTCTTCGAGTGGGCGTTTGTATTTTCAGCGCCTGTGACTGTTACGAAAATAAGCACATAGTGGTGAAAACCTATTGTTCGTTGCCCTCGTGATACTGCGATTAGAGAGGGCGATGAGCCAATCTAAGTAAATCGGTATTATGGCTACAGAAACAATTTCACTGATCAAATCTAGCATCAAAAGCATCCAAGACTACCCAAAGCCAGGCATTCTATTTCGTGATGTGACGAGCCTTCTTGAAGACGCAAAAGCATACCAAGCGACGATCAACCTTCTTGTTGAACGTTACAAAGATATGGGCTTTACCAAGGTTGTGGGTACGGAAGCTCGTGGCTTTTTATTTGGTGCGCCTTTAGCGCTTGAGCTAGGTGTTGGTTTTGTACCAGTGCGTAAACCAGGCAAGCTACCACGTCCTACTGTTGCTCAATCTTATGAGCTTGAATACGGCGTTGATACACTAGAAATCCATACAGATGCCATCGTTGAAGGCGACAAAGTACTGGTTGTCGACGATTTATTGGCAACGGGCGGCACTATTGAAGCGACGACTAAGCTGATTCGCCAACTGGGCGGTGAAGTTGAGCACGCTGCGTTCGTTATCAACCTACCAGAAATCGGTGGTGATAAACGTTTAGAAGCACTAGGTCTAAACGTATACAGCATTTGCGATTTTGAAGGACATTAATACATTCAATGAGTTATTTAGCTTTAGCGCGAAAATGGCGTCCTAATCAGTTTGACCAAGTTGTCGGACAAAAACATGTCCTGACGGCGTTGGAAAACGCACTGGCGCAAAACCGTTTACACCATGCTTATCTGTTCAGCGGGACTCGTGGTGTGGGTAAAACGAGTATCGGTAGGTTGTTTGCCAAAGGCTTGAACTGCGAAACCGGTATTACCGCGACACCTTGTGGTAAGTGCGATACTTGTCGTGAAATTGATGAAGGTCGCTTTGTCGATCTTCTTGAAATCGATGCGGCATCACGTACTAAAGTTGAAGACACTCGCGAACTGTTAGACAACGTTCAATACAAACCTGCTCGTGGACGGTTTAAAGTGTACCTCATCGATGAGGTACACATGCTATCGCGTCACTCTTTCAATGCGTTGTTGAAAACCCTGGAAGAGCCGCCAGAGTATGTGAAGTTCTTACTCGCGACAACCGATCCACAAAAGCTGCCAGTTACTATATTGTCGCGTTGTCTACAGTTCCATCTCAAACCGATCAGCGTTGATGATATTCATCAGCAACTCGACTACATTTTGGGTCAAGAGCAAGTATCGGCAGAACCAAAAGCACTGGGTATGATTTCACATGCTGCAGATGGCAGTATGCGTGATGCTCTCAGCTTGACCGATCAAGCAATTGCTTTAGGTAACGGTGCGGTGCAAACCGATATTGTCAGCCACATGTTGGGGACGATTGATACCGACCAAGCGATTCACTTACTAGAGTCAATCAGCAGCAAGCAACCTCAACAAGCCATGGATAAAATCCAGCAATTAGCGGCAAATGGTGTTGAGTGGGATGGTTTGTTGCAGCAAGTCGCAACACAGCTTCATCGAATTGCGATGTATCAAGCGTTGCCAGCGTCGCTAGACCGAGCGCAGCCAGATGCAGAAAAAATCGAGTTGTTGAGTAAAGCACTAAGTCCGCAAGACGTTCAGCTTTACTACCAAATTGCATTGAAAGGTCGTGAAGATTTGACCCTCTCGCCAAATGGGCGAGTCGGTCTGGAAATGATTGTACTGCGTATGATGGCGTTCCGCCCATCAAATAACAGTGGGGCAAATGTTGTTTCCAGTAACTGCGAACCAGCTTCAGCCCCAGTTCAAAGTGCCAGTCAGCCAAAGACTGCGCCAGCTCAGACAATCGCTGCTCCTCGAGCTCAGCAGCCGAATCCAGCACAAAACACACCACAAGTGGCGCCTCAACCTTCATCCAATTCGCAACCTGAGTATCACGCGAGTGGATATGAGACGGTTCCGCCACAGTATGATATGGCGCCGCCGATGAGCGAAAACCCAGCGCCGCAGCATGAAACGCCACCTCAACAAGTGCAAGAGAGCGTTTCAACACCGGCGCGCGGTGGTCTAAGCGGTTTACGTCACCAATTACGTTCTCAGCGTCAAGGCCTACAACAGAACACTCCTCAAAATGGTGGCTCAAAAAAGCCTAAAGCGGCATCTGCACAACCAGAATCGGTTATCGACCGAGTAGCGCAATTGCATGGCAATTCCGCGCAGGTGTCGCCAAACTCAGCTCTGAAGTCGACGGAGCCACAAGTTGAGGAAGCGTATCGCTGGCGTCCAAGTAAGCCTGTTGAGACAAAAGTGAATACAAAACTGACACCTACGCAGCTCAAGCAGGCACTTGAGCATGAGAAAACGCCTGAAATGGCACAAAAGCTCATCGATGAATCGTTAGAACATAATGAATGGGCGAAGCTAATCAGCTTAATGGAGATCCCTAAGCTGGTAGAGCAACTTGCGCTAAACTCTCATTATAGTAAGGAAGGAACAACCGTTTCGTTACTATTGAGAAGCAGCCAAGCTCATTTGAATACTGATAGAGCTCAAGCCGAATTGCTTAAAGCACTTAATACCGTGTTAGGTGAAGAGTGCCACATGAGCATCGAAATAGGGGAGAGTGGAGAAACACCACTTGAACTTAGAGATAGGCTCTATCAAGAGAAATTACAGCAAGCGCTGAATAGTTTAGAAAACGATCCAAATGTTCAATTTATTGAACGTCGTTTTGCTGCAGAGCTTGATAAAGATAGTGTGCGCCCTATCTAATAATCGAATGGAATGGGGTTGAAAACCCAAAGGTATAACCCCATTAATTGATGCAACACCTCATTAAACCAGAGAGATAAACATGTTTGGTAAAGGCGGTATGGGCAACCTAATGAAGCAAGCCCAGCAAATGCAAGATCGCATGCAAAAGCTTCAAGAAGAAATCGCGAATATGGAAGTAACTGGCGAGTCTGGTGCTGGCCTAGTTAAAGTTACTATCACTGGTAGTCACAGCGTACGTCGTGTTGACATCGATGAAAGTTTGATGGAAGACGACAAAGAAATGCTTGAAGATTTGATCGCTGCGGCGTTCAACGATGCGGCCCGTCGTGTTGAAGAAACTCAAAAAGAGAAAATGGCTTCTGTAACTGGCGGTATGCAACTACCACCAGGTATGAAAATGCCATTCTAATCTGCTGATATTTAATTAAGCGGACTTTTAATGCGTACCAGTCATATGCTGGAGCAATTGATGGAGGCCTTACGTTGTCTACCTGGGGTTGGCCCCAAGTCGGCGCAGCGTATGGCCTTTCATTTGTTACAGCGCGATAGAAAAGGCGGTTTGCAACTTGCAGATGCGCTTAGCCAGGCAATGACAGAAATCGGTCATTGTACTGAGTGTCGAACCTTCACCGAAGAAGAAGTCTGTCATATTTGTACTAACCCAAAACGCCAAGAAAATGGTCAAATTTGTGTGGTAGAAAGCCCGGCAGACATTGCTGCAGTCGAAGCAACGGGCCAGTATTCTGGTCGATACTTTGTTCTTATGGGACATTTGTCACCACTAGACGGTATTGGTCCAAGTGATATTGGACTGGATGTGCTTGATTACCGCTTACGTCGCGGTGATATAGCCGAAGTGATTTTAGCAACAAACCCGACGGTTGAAGGCGAAGCCACTGCACATTACATCGCAGAGCTATGTAAAGAACACCAAGTTGATGCCAGCCGCATCGCGCATGGTGTGCCTGTCGGTGGAGAACTTGAGCTTGTCGATGGCACGACGTTGTCACACTCGCTGTTAGGTCGACACAGAATTTAATAAATAGCCGCTGAATTCAGCGGCTTTTTTGATTTTGGGAGTTGGGAACGATTAATCGTTCGATTCTTTACCAAGAAGATTTTTGTAGATAACTGCACCAAGTACGCCACCCAAAATAGGCGCAACCCAGAACAGCCATAATTGAGAAACTGCCCAGTCGCCCACATATATCGCGACTGCTGTACTACGAGCCGGGTTTACTGAGGTATTTGTGACAGGAATGCTGATCAGGTGAATAAGAGTCAGACACATACCAATCGCAATAGGTGCAAAACCTTGAGGTGCACGTTTGTCTGTCGCCCCCATGATCACGATAAGGAACATCATCGTCATCACGACTTCAGAAACTAGCGCAGCAAGCATGGAGTACTGACCCGGCGAGTGTTCACCATAACCGTTGGCGGCAAAGCCAGAACCCACAACATCAAATCCAGCTTGTCCTGTCGCGATGACATAAAGAATGCCACCAGCGATAAGCCCACCGAGCACTTGTGCGATGATGTAAGGCGCAACGTCTTTTGTATCAAAACGACCGCCAGCCCAAAGACCAACCGTCACTGCCGGGTTCAAGTGGCAACCTGAAATATGACCGATTGCAAATGCCATGGTTAAAACGGTTAAACCAAAGGCCAGAGCAACGCCCAGCAGACCAATACCCACGTCTGGGAAACCTGCAGCCAACACTGCGCTACCGCAACCGCCTAATACTAGCCAGAACGTACCAAAAGCCTCTGCTAAATACTTGTTCATGTTATTTCCTAATTTCTACTTAAATGACCCGCTGAACATAGTCGAGAATTGTCAATTAAGTGTGAGGGAGATCGCGTAAAGACTGCAAATAGGACGGTATGTGGCAAGAGTTCTCAAGGATGAGAGAAAGCAGGGAGAGGAGAGGTTGAATTTTAAGGTTGCCTTGGCCATCACTACCTGAGTAACAGCCAAGGCAACGTAGGTTTTAGCTAAATGCGACGAAAGGTGATACGCACAACAAAATACCAGTCGCAATAATCAAGTAAAGCGACGCGCCTTTGTATTTGTGTAAAGAAGGCACTTGGTAGACAAGGTAAGCTGGAATCAAACAGCCAATCAAACCAAAGATAGGGCTACATACTGATGTGAAGCTCAGAACTGGTAGATTCAATACAATCGCACCCCACGCCATGAGAATCGCAAAGAGAATGATTCCCTTGGTGACTAAGTCTTTATTGATTTTCTCTTCAGGCATGACCTTTTTTAGAGCCAGCATCGCTAGACCTTGGCAAGAATCGCGGAAACCTAAGTACACGCCAAAAAACGCAGTCATTACTGAGAAAATATTCAGCATCAAACTCATTAGTTTTAGCGTCGTGCCGTCCATACCTTGCGCAACCATCGCAAGAGCAGAGATGTTCTCTTCTGCTGCTTTAACCGCTTGTTCATGTGACATCGCAAGCGTAAAGGAAATCGCGTAGAAAAAGACCGTCACAAACAAGATACCGAAAGCAATTTTCATTGCGCGCATGGCTTTAAAGCGAGCAACCTCAATCGATTTTTCTTTTGATCGGTATGAGATCACCATTGGGCTCAAGCTTTGAATGAAGAGAATAGACGTTAGAGTAAACGGCAGTAGCTCAATTGCATCTTTCAAACCAGCGCCTGTTTCTGGAATTGCACCGACATTCGCTACATCCCATTTTTCGATCATCATGACGCCAAGTAATGCAACGGTACAAAGTTTAATCAGTACAAGACCAGTACTGACCTTAAACAAAATCTTTTCACCACGAGATGCAATAGCGACCAGCGCGCACACTAAAGCCAGACCATATAGCGGGTTTTCAGACAATAAACCTTCCGTGATGCCAAAACTATGTAGGAAAGATGCCGAGTCATTGTTGATAGCTGTTGAGTAAACAAAGACCCAAATCACCAACATGATGAAGTAGAGCACACCTAATAACGCCCCCCATTTGTTACCAAGGTAGCCGGAAATGACGCCAGCGTAATCTTGGCACTTTGGTGAACTTGAGAGAGTGTTGATGAAAAGGCGTTGGAACAAGTACATCGCTGGGTAGCCGATTACGGCAGAGGCCAAGAATACCCAAAGGCCCAATACGCCAACTTTTACTGGTAAAAAAACAATGCCGGCGCCGATTGCCATGCCGATACTCATGATCACCCATCCCCAGTCTGTGCTATCAAACTTGATCGCGGCTTTCCACTCATCTAGGGCCATGCCTGCTTTTACGTGCGGTGGCTCTTTACCGATGGGTAAGGTTTGTGTAGGTGCTGTCACGCTCATTTTATTGTTTCTCTTGTTAGTATGAATTTTTCTCAAATTTAATTGAGAAAATGTATATCACCAATTTTTTTGTGGAAAATTCAGATAAATTTGAGAACTTGGCGAGGAAGTTCAAATAAATTGGAGTTTTTAACGAATTTTGTGATCTGATCTAGTTGTTTGGTTCATATTTAATTGAAAAAATAACGCTAATACGGAAGTTAAATTAGAAACTTCTTAATAAAAAATAAAATTTATGTGAGGATTTAAAAATGAAAAAATTGATTTCATCTGAACACGCGCCTGCTGCTATCGGACCTTATTCACATGGCACTAGCTATGGCGATTTGATTTTTACTTCTGGCCAATTACCCGTTGATAAGGCAACAGGAAAAGTAGTTGAAGGAGGCATCAGTGCACAAAGTCATCAATCTCTTACTAACTTGAAGCACGTTTTAGAGGCTGGTGGTGGCAGTATCGATACTGCTTTAAAAACAACGTGTTACCTATCGAATATTAATGACTTTGCCGAGTTTAACAAGGTCTACGCAGAGTTTTTCCAACAAGATTGTCCGGCACGCAGTTGCTTCGCAGTGAAAGATTTGCCTCTTGGCGTGTTAATTGAAGTCGAAGCGATTGCTCATAAAAAGTAATACGGAGAACAGAGCATGAACCAGCAATGGACACAATATATCCAAATCATTAAGCAAGTTGTGAAACCTGCATTAGGATGTACAGAACCCATTGCTGCTGCGTACGCGGCAGCAGTTGCTAGAAAAGAGTTAGGCACATCCGATATTGATGCGATAGAGGTGCGTGTTTCAGACAACCTATTTAAAAACTCGATGGGTGTTTTCGTACCCGGAACGGGCAAGATAGGCCTCAAAATTTCCGCCTCAGTTGGTGCATTAGCCGGTGACCCAACAGCAGAACTGGAAGTGTTGGCTCGGATTAATGAGCAGGATGTCGCTGCTGCGCAACAATTGATAGATGAAGAGCGGGTAACTGTAGCGCGCATGGATACGCAAGAATTCATTTATTGCAGCGTAACGCTCACTTCTGGTGACGATGTTGTTTCGGTTACGATCAGTGGCGGTCACACCAACATTATCCAGATCACGCGCAATGGCGACGTGATTTTTGATGCTCCACCACAGCAACGCGTTGCAACCGCTTCCGTTTGTGAAGGTGTGGATATTTCGATCAAACAAATCTATGAGTTTGCCACTCAAGCGCCTTTTGAAGAGATCAAATTTATTCTCCAAGCTGCAGAGCTTAATACCTTGCTGGCTCAAGAGGGTATCGACCGAGGTTACGGCCTAGAAATTGGACGCACGCTAAAAGGCAACATCGAGCAAGGCTTGTTGGGTAATGACTTAATGAGTCGTATACAGATGATGACATCCGCGGCGTCTGATGCTCGTATGGGAGGGGCGACGTTGCCAGCCATGAGCAATTTCGGCAGTGGGAACCAAGGTATTGCCGCTACAATGCCAGTTGTAGTTGCCGCAGAAGCATTTCAAAACGACGAAGAGCAGCTGGCTCGCGCGTTGATCATGAGCCATTTAGGGGCTATTTACATCAAATCTTATTACCCACCGTTATCCGCATTTTGTGGCAACACTGTTACCAGTGCGGCAGCTTCTATGGCGCTGGTGTATTTAGCTGGTGGTACATTCGAGCAATCATGCTACGCTATTCAAAACGTCATCAGCGACAGTTCAGGCATGGTGTGCGATGGTGCGAAGTCCTCTTGTGCGATGAAAGTGTGTACTTCGTCGACAACGGCGGTGCGCTCATATTTGATGGCGATGGGTAACCACAGTGTTAAGAATCAAGGTATAGTAGGCGAAGAAGTTGAGCAAACGATAAGAAATGTTGGCTCAATGGTTCGTTTCGGTATGCCGTATACTGACAAATCTATTATCGATATTATGTCGGCCTAACCTCCAGTTTTTGCTAAGGGAAGTAACATTGCTACTAAAGAAACTCACCAAGAGTGATCTCGATATTTTGAACTCTATGAAAAACGTCGTGGATGGCATTGCACGTATGTATGGTGAACACACTGAAGTGGTTCTCCACAGCTTAGATGCCGAAGCGCCGGAAATCATCAAAATCGCAAATGGGCACGTGACGGAACGCAGTGAAGGTGCCCCAATTACCAACTTAGCGAGAATGAAGTTAAGAGAGGGCAAGGACGTTTCTGATTCGTACCTGACGAAAACGTCGAACGGAAAGACCTTGCACTCCATTACGACAATTGTCAGAAATCCAAAAAACAAACCGATTGGTTTGCTGTGTATCAACGTGGATATGGATGCACCGATGCAGGCATTTTTAAAGGCAATGCTGCCTCAGCAACACACCGAGTGTTGTGTTGGTGGCGCTCGATCGCCAGAAACGTTTGCGCGTAATATCGATGAAACCATCATCAGTACGATAGAAACCGTGCAAACAGAAGTGTGGGAAAATGAAGCCATTGCGCCTTCTAAACGTAACCGTGAACTGGTGACGCGACTGCACCGCTTAGGCATTTTTAAATACAAAGATGCTGTTTTAATGGTTGCAAACCATCTCGGCATTTCGCGCGATACCATCTACTTGTATTTGCGAGAGCTTGGTAACGACTAAACGGGGGCTCTGAATAGATTAAGTAAGTTGCTCTAGCTCAGTGATGTTGTCGAGCGCTTCTTGGTTGGTTTTGCCACACACAACCGGACACGGTTTAAAATCGTGACAAACGTTAGGGCGCTCAGGCTTACCAAACAGCTTACACAAATTATCATCGTTGAGTTGTACGCAACGAACACCTGCTGGTTTGCCCTTGGGCATTCCAGGTATCGGTGAAGAGATACTTGGCGCAATACAGCAAGCTCCGCATCCTAGTCGACAATCCATAATGTAAACCTCTTAAAAATTGAGGGGCAATTATGGTCATTTTGACGTGGATTGGAAGAGTCGCCTAAGAAAAAATAAAAAGGAGCACTCAATAGAGTGCTCCTTTTGGCTTCTAAACCGTTGTGATCATCTCAAGAAGCGGTTGTAAACAAACAGCAGAATAAATGCGCCTAGCGTTGCGGTGATGATGCTACCGATATTTACGCCAGTTGCCCCGCCGAAACCCAGAATACCGCCAAGAAAGCCGCCGACAAACGCACCGGCAATACCGAGTAGCATTGTCGCAATCCAGCCACCCCCATCTTTTCCTGGCATGAGCCATTTTGCGAGTGCACCGGCGATTAAGCCCAAAATAATCCAAGAAATAATACCCATGAAAACTCCTTAATGCCTTCTTGATCAATTGAGTAATGGAAACTTGTTTAAGGATAGAACAGTAAAGCGAAAGTAGTTGAATATCTCTACTGTTATGTGTGAATGATTCGAGATCTTCTCAAAACTTGAACTTTTGCGTCGAGAGGGGTATAAATCGCCCCCTAAATTCCCTTGGTGAGACCTGAAGTATGAGCACTCCATTTTGGCAAAGTAAATCGTTAGAGCAGATGACAGAAGAGGAATGGGAATCTCTCTGTGATGGTTGTGGTAAATGTTGCCTGCATAAGCTAATGGACGAAGATACCGACGAAATCTATTACACCAATGTGGCCTGTAGCTGGCTAAATAGCAAAACGTGTTCTTGTAAGGATTACCCAAATCGTTTTACTTCGGGTGAAGAGTGCACCAAGCTGACGCGCGAAGACATTGACGATTTTACTTGGCTGCCGCATACGTGCGCTTACCGCCTGTTGGCTGAAAAGCAGCCTTTACCAGAATGGCATCCGTTGATTACTGGCTCGAAATCTGCGATGCACGCGGCGGGCGAAAGTGTCCGCAATAAAGTGGTATACGAGATTGATGTAGTGGATTGGGAAGACCATATCCTGAATCACCCCAATCGCCCGTAGTTAAATGTAAACAAGCCTTTCATCTAATAATGAAAGGCTTGTTTGTTATTGGGTTTCTCAACTTTGACGCCCAACTAACGAAATGCTGCTCAGTTTATTATTTAGTGTTGTAAACTTAGGTATATAATTTCAAGGCTTTACACTTCTATTCTTGGTCGTTTTGATCAGAACTGTTCCCTAAGAGGTAAATATGACGTTTCATTTCCCCCAGAAAATACGCCTGACATCTTGGGTGGCATTATTCGCGCTCATCCTCGGTATGATGGCCCCGATGGTCATCAATGCGAAAGATATTCAGGATACGCCAGAGCCCTCTGCTGCCGAAACTTCTATTGATAACTTGAATCGAGAAATTGTGGATTTATCCCAAGGTCTCTCGCAAGCGAGTGGTGATGAGCGCGACGCGCTTCAACTGCAGCTGTTCCAAAAAAATGAAGAGTTAAGAAGTCAGTTAGCATCAGCGATTGAACGTGAAACTATCCCTCGTGACAAATTGATCTCCTTGGTTAAAAAGCAGGAAAAATACTCTGAGGACGCCACGAACTATCTGTCGGAAAAAATAAAGAAAGTCGTTGAAGATTTAAATAAAGCCAAGGATGAAGAGAAACTTGCTCTTGTTAATGATTACCGAGAGTTACAGCATTACCTCGATGTCAGCTTCGATTCAAGCTGGCAAAACCTTGCTTGGCTGAAAGAGTTAGGGGCTCAAAATGAGCGCGCAGAAGCGGAACTAAAGGATAAAGTTGATAAACGCATGCGTTTGCTGTCTGCCTCAATTGAGTACTTGAGTCAGCAAAGTGAGATCATCGGCTCTCAACTTTCGTCAAGCCCTGAATCGGAAAAAGCGTCACTGCAGTTAAGTCAGCTTATTACTAAGCAAAGACTGAATATTGCGACAGAAAGCCTACGCAATTTAATTTCGATTGGCGATAAAGTCGGTTTAGAAACGTCCGAATACAAACGCCAAATTTTCGAAGTGACAGGGAATATCACCCACGACTTGCTGAATACCAAAGTAGTGTGGTCAATACTGAGCCATTGGTCCAACTCTGCACTAGACTGGTTTGCCGAAAATGCGCCGCAGCACATTTTCCAGTTGTTTGTATTTGCGTTGATTTTATTGATCGCTCGTGGGCTCGCGAAGTTAACGCGCAAAGTGGTCAGCAAGGCGGTTTCATCGAAAAACTTAAAACTCTCACACTTGATGCAGGATTTCTTTATCTCAATGTCCGGCAAGTTCGTGTGGGTGATTGGTATCATGGTGGGCCTATCTCAGCTCGGATTGAACCTAGCACCGATCCTAACCGGTTTTGGTATTGCTGGTGTGATTATCGGCTTCGCCTTACAAGACACCTTGTCCAATTTCGCGGCGGGTATGATGTTGCTTATTTATCGCCCATTTGATGTTGGTGACTTTGTGTATGCTGGTGGTGTGGATGGTAAGGTAAGCCATATGAGTTTGGTGAACACCACAATCCGTACGTTTGATAACCAAATTATTATTGTACCTAACAGTAAAATTTGGGGAGATGTGATTAAGAACGTCACACACGAGCGCATTCGCCGTGTGGATATGGTGTTTGGCATTGGCTATGCGGATGACTTGCTGAAAGCCGAGTCAGTGCTGTCTGATATCATTACTTCTCACCCTGCAGTACTTCGTACACCAGAGCCGATGATCAAAGTGCATACGTTAAACACATCATCTGTAGACTTTATTGTTCGTCCTTGGGTAAAAACTGATGATTATTGGGACGTGTATTGGGATGTGACAAAAGAAGTGAAACTGCGCTTTGACCGAGAAGGCATTTCGATTCCTTTCCCACAACAAGATGTGCATTTGCACATGGTAGAGAAGCAAGACGCGTAATCACAGCCACAACAGTACGAAAAGGCACTCTAGTAAAGAGTGCCTTTTTATTTGCATTAAGCGGTGTTTTTACAGTTCGTTAAAGAACGCCAGTTTCGGTTCGCATTCTAACAAGTTGTCGATTTGGCTAATCAAAAGAGAAAAGTGTTCTGTTTTACCATGAAGATCGAACGCTTGTTGGTCTTTAAATTGCTCTTGAAAAACGAAGTGGCACGCATTGTCTTTATCTTGGAATAACTGATAACGAACACAACCTTCCTCATTGCGAGTGGGTTCAAGTACTCGGGTGAGCACTGCTTTCAGTTCTTGTTCTTTTCCCGGTTGTGCGTGAAAGGTAGCAGTCAAGTGAATCATGATGTTTACTCTTTTTGTTATAGGTAACGCCCTTGGCGTTGTAAGAACTCAATTTTGTAACCATCAGGATCAGTCACAAAAAAGAACGTTGCCAAATGCTTTTGTTGGTGATCAAAAGCTTTGATGTCACCCGCTTCAATACCGAGAGATTTAATGCGTTTGTGAGTTTGTTCGATGTCCTCTACGCTGACAGCAAGGTGACCGTAGCCTGAGCCGTGAGTGTAAGGCTCAGTTTGATCGTGATTGTGTGTTAGCTCTAATTCAAAGCCAGTTTCTTCGTTGGCTAGATAGGTCAGAGAAAAACCATCAAAGATGTATTGGTCTTTGATTTCTAGCTCAAGTACGTCGCGGTAAAATTGTAGAGAACGGTCCAGATCGCTGACTCGGATCATGGTGTGAATCATTTTTGTCATGGGTACTCCTTGATAGTCCGCATAGGTTAGCGAGTTCAAAAGGAGTCTGGGTAGTACTCTAGTACGACAAATTAGAACATGCTCAATGGCTTACAACTCTGTTGCATAGCCTATGAGGGTTATTGGTAGGTTGGTCAGCGGTTGGTTGTTATTAAGTGTTTAGTTGTGTCAGTGCTTGACGAATCGTCTCTTTAGGCTGGCGAGCGTAAGTGAGACAGGCGCAGCGGAGTAGGGAGGCAAAGTTGTTTACTTCACCATTGTATTCGAGCGCTTCTTGATAGACCGTACTAATAAACTTAGGAACAGTCATGTTTTGAGCGTTAGCAATTTCCTCAAGAATCGTCCAAAAGCTCGCTTCAAGTTTTACACTTGTGGCGTGACCATCAATACGGATAGAGCGGGTGATGAACTGATAGTTGTCTTGGGGCTGCTTAGCAAATATTTCGCACATTTTCTTCATTCATATAATCAAAGACCTATAATTATTGAGGTTTATTGTTTAAAACGTCAACTATTTTCATGCATAAAAAAACGCTCCCTTACGAGAGCGTTTGAACATCACGAGTCGTGAAGTAAGTGCAAGCCGATTATTTGATTTGTTGCTTTAAGTACTCGCCTAACTGAGAGTGGTGCATGATTTTTGATACCGGAAGGATAGTTTCTGCCGGCCCCCAAGCAAATACGTTGACTGGGGTATGCGTATGAGTACCCGTTCCCCATACTGTGTTTTGCTTTGTTGCATGCTCACGAGCTAGCAAGTTGCCACGGTCGTTGTAAGGAAAGAACGCATCAAAGTCATTGATTGTAGGAACGTTCTCTTCGCTTAAGTATTTGTGTCCAGCGAGTCGGTATGGATTTGGTTTACTTGCTAATACGCGTTCTGCTTGCTCAGGCGTAATCGAAAAAGCGCTATTTGCATTCACAATTTCTGCAAACTTCTCTGGTGTTTGAGCTTTCTTATCAAGCGCTTGGAATTCGCTGATCATACCGTAGTAGCTTTTCTTCTGGTTGTATAAACCATCGAGGATTTCGAACTGACCAAAGTTGAAGTTTGGCGCGTAATCTTGATTTTTGAATGCTTCGCCATCGCGTTTTTGCGGTTTAGGCAAGTTTGCTGATGAGTAACTAAAGCCGAAAGAACCGGTCTCGTGGTCAGCGGTAACAATGATCAGTGTGTCATCACGGCCTTTTGCCCACTCATAAACCGAGTCTACCGCTTCGTCGAATTTAAGCATTTCATGCAGCATCGTACCCGCATCGTTGCTGTGGCCAGCCCAGTCAATTTGACCGCCTTCAACCATTAAGAAAAAGCCGTCTTTGTCTTTTGAAAGAATGTCGATTGCTTTGGTGGTCATTTCTTTCAGTGATGGCTGCGTACGTTTTGGATCGTTTTTGCTTTGACTGTAGGCAATACCATCGTTCATGCCTGAGTAAGCAAAAAGTCCAAGTAATTTGTCACCTTTAGCTTGTGTGAGCATATCGCGGCTGAAAGCCAGGTTGTAACCTTGGTCTTGCGCCTCAGTAAGCAAGTTGCGCTCATCTTTACGTTTCGACTTTAGGTAGACATTACCTTCAGTGAGCTTTTCAAGTTGCTCGTATGTCTCTCCCTTGTCGTTTGTCGACTTTGGAATCCAATGACGAAGTCCGCCAGACATCATCACGTCTACACCAGTTTCTAGCATGTCCGCCGCAATACTGTTTTCTAGAGAACGGTGTGGTTGATGAGCGGCAAATGCGGCTGGCGTTGCATGAGTCATACGTGTATCAGAGACGAGACCCGTAGCCTTACCTTTGCTTTTGGCTTTTTCCAAAATGGTTTCAACGTGGTTGCCTTGGCTATCAATGCCAATGACTTCAGAAGCGGTAGGTATTCCTGTTGCTAGCATCGTTGCGGAGCACGCAGAGTCGACGACAATCGCGTCTTCTGGATTGGTCAGTGATGATCCAATCACACCTTCTTGAGCGAGTTTATACAAAGCGGTAGTTTCGCCTTTGTAAATCGAGTTAGGTGCGTGTTTGGCGTAAGTCTCTAGTAGACCAACTTGTTGAGGCCCCATGCCATCGCCGATCATCAAAATAACGTTTTTGATTTCGGCCGAGAGTGCATTAAAAGAGAGGGTTGATGCTGCCACTGCGGTAACGATTGGAGATACTAAGCGCTTCATTATATTTTCCTTGTTCATTGAAAGCGCTGGCATTAAAACAATGATTTATGACGATTTTGTGTCGGTAATAAAAGTTTAACTAAATTGTCGTCTTTGCTTGGGTTTGTAGAAAAAGTGAATCAACCTCTAACGTTTGTGAATTTAGAAAGAAGAAAGCCCACAAACGTGGGCTTGGATTACGCTTAGGAGTTGAAAGCATGGACTAAAGTTATCCATTCAGTGCCTTCACAAGAAACCTAGTTTAGGGAGCAATAAACGAGTATGCGTTCTAAGGTCATCAGAGCGGTCGAATTGAGGAGTATATAACCTACGTTTACGACATATCGTTCTTTGACGTATCAAATTATGGGCTGCAGTTAGTGATTTATTCAAATAGGATTTATTGTCGTAACGATTATTAGACCAACGCTAATATGATGCCACCGACAGTGAGGGCTGCAGAAAGGTATTGACCCGCAGAGTATGAGCCGTCTTCTTCTTCCTCGATTTTGTCAGGGTGATCCATGCCAAGTGCGCCATGTGTAAAGGATTCCACTTTTTCACCAACAGATTTATCTTCTGCTTCTACTCTCTTACTGTCGTGTTCGATTTGCTGCAGAGCGGCGAGGAGCGCTTTGCCCTCCGTAGACAGTGTCACCTTATTGTGTTCGACTTTTAGCGGCGAAGCGTTGCCTTCCTCTTGTGCAATACTTGTTTGCTTAGAGGCGACAGATTGTTTGGCATAGTTATTAACAGAAGTGCTTCCTACTGGATTCATCGAATACTCCTTGGAACATCGACACTCGGTCACTGAGTGCGGTAAAAAGCAGTTATATTACTATCGGCGGCAAAGTCTATTTCTGAAGCTATTTGGATAAAAACAGGTCTGCTTTTGCCGCTTCTGGTTTCTATTCGTGATCATTAGCAAAAAATAGACCAGCAGTAAGCAGACCGTTGTCACTCTATGAACTCGGAGCACTGTGATGATGCAACGCAACGACAAGGTAGTAACTTAAATTGGAGACCAGCTACTTACATTGAAGATCGCTATTGCGCTTAGTGAGGTGTTGATATGCCGCCATGCGGTGAGCATCTTGTACATACCGTACTGGTGGTGCAAGAACCTCTAACTGATAATCAGTATTATCAGCAAGCACATTATCTGTTGGGCTAATTACAACCACTTTTAAGCTCGGATTGCGGCTTAAGATGGATGCAGCCGTACCTAATCCTTGCTCGGTATGAAACTTGCCCGCGACATGAACAACCTGAGCTCCTGGTGTGGCGGTTAGGTAGTTAACAATAGACTCTGCCATGGTTTCATCCCAAGTTACTTGAGCTGCAAACTGTTTCTCGGTTTGTTCTGGCTTCCCATGATGCATGGATGCCATAAACTTCTCTTTGTATGGACTACTGGCCGTGTTGATGGATTCTGCAATAAACGTTCGCTGCTCATCATCGAGCTTGTTAACGTAGTCTATCCCCTGACGACCAATACATCGGACAATGCCCTTTGGTGCATTCGCTGCAATCACCGGGAGATTTTTCTGCTTAGCAAACTCAACGAGAGGGCGATAGTCGCTCTCATAATTGGGCCAAGCATTGGCTTGTTTCATCAAGTACTGTTCACCGATTTCCCCACGCAGGTAAGCGTCAACAACAGGTTGTTTGTCGCGGGTAAATTGTTCCATTGATAACGCGAGTGGGCGATCATAAGATGAAAGTTGTTTGAGCATATCGGTTTGAAAGCGATGAACGCCGGCATGTGTGTGCCATTCACCAATAAGAATAACATCTGCTTGTCGCAGCTCTTTTGGTAGTTTGCTTAGAGCGATGTGCTCGCCAGAAGGGGTGTAAAGTTGGTAGTCGTAAAAAGTAGTGACTTCCGCAGAGGTAGGGTGAGAGTTGGTTGATGGAACAGAAGAACAACCAGTAAGTAAGCCAGCAAAGAGCAAGCTTAAAATAGAAAAGCGCATTGAAAAGCCTCCAAAAATGTCCGGATGATATTAATGGAGGCTGAACAACGAATCAATATAAATGATAACTATTTGCGTTTGTTGTCTGCCACTATTATTACTGAGTGGACTTTTTGCGATATACGCGCAGCATAAAATCAGCCTCACACTGATAGAGTGTAGCGGACTTCAACTCTTCACGAAGTGCATCGGTTGCTTTCCATGCGAATGGCGTCATTTGCAATAAATCGAATGCGGCCCCGTCCTTCAAATTCATAACATAGTTAAGATGTTGTTGATGCTCTAATTCATATCCTTCAATATGTTCTGGCTCTTCACTGTGAAGACGAACATCTTGATAAATGCGTTCACGTAGTTGGTATAAGTGACGGCTTGCAGGTGTCACCGTGATAACCACACCGTTCTCTTTTACAACGCGCTGAAGCTCTTCTGCCTTGCAAGGGGCATAAATGCGCAAAATAGCATCTAAGGATTCATTCGCGAAAGGAAGCCGATGGCTAGAAGCGACGCTAAAGTGACACTGTGTGTAGCGCTTCGCCGCATAACGAATCGCAACTTTTGAAATGTCCAATCCATATATCGTCGCATCGTCCGTTTGCGTTTGTATCGTCTTCTGCACTTGATCCGTGTAGTAACCCTCGCCGCAACCAATATCTAATAATTGATGATCGGTTCCCTCTGTGTATTTCGCACACAGCTGCGCAACCTCTTGGCGCATTGGGTTGTAGTAATTCCCCTCAAGGAATCGACGACGAGCTTGCATCATCTCTTTATTGTCACCAGGATCTTTAGAACGTTTGTGGTGCGCTGGCATCAAGTTAACGTAGCCTTCTTTTGCTAAGTCAAACTGATGATTGTTTTCGCACTTAAACGTTTTTTCATTTAACGCTAGAGCTTGGTGGCATAAAGGGCATTGATAGTTCATGACGATCTCGAACAGAAAGTAGGGCGGCAAATTCTATCAAAAAGCGTGGTCTCAAGTGAAACAAAAAGAGCCGATGGAATCGGCTCTTATTCAGTATTAGTGGAAGAAGTCGACTTGCTCTTTCAAGTTCCGAGCTTGTTGTTGCAGTTCAATGGCACTTTGCGAGGTTTTCGCACTGGTGTCGCGGCTTTCTCGGTTTAGTTCACTGATAGAATGGGCATTTGCAGCAATTTCTTGGGATACTTGCGCTTGCTCTTCTGAGGTCGCAGCAATGGCGTCGGCTTGAGACGCTATCGACTGGACTTGTACTGCGATGGCTTCTAATGCTGTACCCGCGTCTTGTGCTTTGTCTAAGACCTGATTGGCACTGCGTTGGCTGTCGGTCATCATATTAACTGCATTATGAGTAGAGCCTTTTAGCTTCTCAATAATTTCAACTACATCCTGAACTGAGCTTTGTGTACGGTGCGCAAGTGTACGCACTTCATCTGCTACAACTGCGAAGCCACGACCTTGCTCACCTGCTCTTGCGGCTTCAATGGCTGCATTCAACGCAAGTAGGTTGGTTTGCTCTGCAATCTCATCAATCATCTTCGTGACGGTTTGAATACTCTCACTATCGCGATTGACTTGCTCGATAGCCGCTGCTGATTGATCCAATTGATCGTTAAGTTGAGCAACATCGATACATACGCCTTCAACAATCGCGAGACCAGATTGACTATCGGTATTCGCTGAGCGTACGTTTTCCGCAATACTTTCGACTTGTTGGGCAACCGATTGAGCAGAAGAGGCCATCTCTTCGATTGCTGTTACCACTTGTTCTACTTCTTCTTGTTGGCGGTCAGCTTGGGTTAAATTGCTATGCGCATCATTGGCAACGCTGGTGGAGTTGCTCTCTACTAAGTCGCTTGTGGAACGGATCTTACCAACAAGTTCATTGAGTTGACTTGCCATACTGGCGACACCCGTATTCAGGTTCGTAATTTCATTTTTTGATGCCTTACGAGACGATGGGACGTTCAAGCTGACCTCGCCGCCCGCCAAGCGAGTCATATAGGAGTTTAGAACGGTCAGAGGTTGTAAGCTGCGATTCAAGAAAAGTGTCAGAACAACAAAAGTAATGATTGCTGCTACCGAAGAAATGATGGCGATAAGTTTGAGTAGTGTATCACTGCCTTTGGTCACTTCTTTGATGAACGTACCACCCAGTAGTTTCCAGTTCCAGCCTGGTACTTCGGTAAACACTAAGTACTTTTCGCCGACTGTTGAGCCGAATTGGTAAGGGTAGAGAATTAATCCGCTCTTTTGTTCAAAAATTTTATGGAAAGGCTTATTACCCTCGTAGTCACGAACTTCTGTGATTGAAGGGTCGGTTGCACTTTTGGTCGGATGGAGTAGGTACTTACCAAGATTGTTGTCGTCGTTGTCGACAATGATGGTATAGCCAGTATCGCCCCATTTAATCTCTTCTAGCGCATCGAATAGCGTTTGTGTTGCTTGATCTACGGGTAAACCAATAAACGATAACCCTGCAACTTTTCCTGTTGCATCTTTAATTGGAGAGTAATAGGTAATGTAGCGTTCGCCGTACAACTTTATTTGAGCGTAATATGGCTGACCAGCTTTTAGTTGCTGATAACCTGGGTGGTCGAGACCTAGTGTGGTTCCCACTGCTCGTTGACCTTGAGGATCTTTTAGTGAGGTAGATACACGGATAAAGTCATCTCCTAAAGGCGCGAATAAAGTCGCGATAGCACCGGTATCACGTGTGAAGCTATCGACCAGCTTTGTGTCGTTAATTAAGCTTTCACTGTATTGAGTGATGTTTGGTACTTCGTGACCCATGAAATCAACGGTATAGTTTTCGACATAAACACCGGCAAGGTAGCCATTACGAAAAGTGGACTCGAGCACTTTAGCGGTATGCAGATAAGCATCGAATTGGCCAGCAATGGTTTTTGCCATCGACTCTACTTTAGATTGGTGCTCTTTAAGGGTGCTTTCCAATAGAACATCGGAAGCGTTACGGTAAACAAACGCAGCAATACTGCTGAAAGCAATGAATAGACACAAAGTGATAACCAGCTTTAACTGGAATCCGACACTTTGATTTCGGTATCTCTCTAACATAGATCAGTTCCTGATATTTTTATTATTTATGAGTTTTGTATCGGCATGCTATCGGTTTATATGATCGAATTTTTTGATATTTATTAATGAAATAGTCAAAAGTGACTGATAACCAATAAGTTAGTTGAGAGAGGACCATCTAGTCGGGGCTTTTATTACAAAAAAGGTCGGGTATTCCCGACCTTTGATCTGGTTATAACTACTGCACTGAAATTACAGTGACAAGTTCATGAGTCTCACCTGGCTGGAGCGTTTTACCTTGCTCGATACTTGGAGCGTGAACAGTAGATTCAACACACAGCATGGTTTGGTAACCATCGTCAGCCATATCAGCAATACCTTGTGCACCTTCTGCCCAAGGGTTCCAAAGTACCGCGGAGTTATGACCATGGTTTTCCACGCTTAATGTACGATTCAGTTCCGGATCTTTTACCAAAATTTTCGCTTCTGGTTGCGTGTAAACGCGATCAATGGTGTCTGTGAGTTGCAGAACATCACCACCTTGGCATACCGCATCAGCTTTCAAGCTATCAATGTACTCGGCACCCATGCCTGTTGTTTGTGCTTGCTTAATGTCTCCAACGTTTAGGTAAGTATGTAACGCGCCAGAGAAGGTCCAAGCTTCGTCATCGATGTTCATGACTTTGAGTGTCACTTTTAGCTCATCGCCAACTTCAACCACTAAACGAGCGTCAAACATATGTGGCCAAATATCGTGGATTTCTTCTGTCGGGAACAGAGCAAGTTCAACAATCACGCCGTTATCGTTCTCGCGATGTTCAACCAGCTCCCATTCAGCAGTACGTGCGAAACCATGAGCCGGTGCTGCAATACGGCCAAACCATGGCCAGCAAACGGGAATGCCGCCTCGCAGGGCTTTTTTCCCGTCGAAAATCGCCTTCTCGCTCATCCAAATCAAATCTTCATGACCAGCAGGAGTGAACGAAACAACGTGACCACCATGTAAGGAGATGCCTGCTGTCGCTTTCTCATGAATAACACGTACTACTTTGACCTGATCAATTTCAACGACAGTAACGTTATCAGATAACACGGTTAGAGCTGGGAGAGTTTTTAAATCCATGTGCTGTTTCCTATCATTGGGGAAAGTAGGGTTTCGACATCCGTCGCAAATACAATGCAACAGCGCCGAGGTATTCTCTCAAATTCCAGATACAAAAAAGGCGACTCTAGAGCCGCCTTTTCTTTAACGAAGTTATTCGCTAATTGCTAACTATCTAATTACTTAGAGATGTGAGCGATTAGGTCTAGAACTTTGTTTGAGTAACCGATTTCGTTGTCGTACCAAGATACAACTTTAACGAAGTTATCAGTTAGAGCGATACCAGCTTTAGCATCGAATACAGAAGTTTGAACTTCACCGATGAAGTCTTGAGATACTACTGCATCTTCAGTGTAACCTAGAACACCTTTTAGCTCGCCTTCAGAAGCTTCTTTCATTGCTGCACAGATAGCTTCGTAAGATGCGCCTTCTTTTAGGTTAACTGTTAGGTCAACTACAGAAACGTTAGCTGTTGGTACGCGGAAAGCCATACCAGTTAGTTTGCCGTTTAGTTCTGGAAGAACAACGCCTACAGCTTTAGCAGCACCAGTTGAAGATGGGATGATGTTTTGAGAAGCACCACGACCACCGCGCCAGTCTTTAGCAGAAGGACCGTCTACAGTTTTTTGAGTTGCTGTAGTAGCGTGAACTGTAGTCATAAGACCAGATTCGATACCGAACTTGTCGTTAAGAACTTTAGCGATAGGCGCTAGACAGTTAGTAGTACAAGAAGCGTTAGAAACGATGTCTTGACCAGCGTAAGTAGCGTGGTTAACGCCCATTACGAACATTGGAGTAGCGTCTTTTGAAGGACCAGTTAGAACAACTTTCTTCGCGCCAGCTTCGATGTGCTTACGTGCAGTCTCGTCTGTTAGGAAAAGACCAGTTGCTTCTGCAACAACGTCAACACCGATTTCGTCCCACTTAAGGTCCGCTGGGTTGCGCTCTGCAGTAACACGTACAGTTTTACCGTTAACGATTAGGTTACCGCCTTCAACTTCAACAGTACCGTTGAAACGGCCGTGAGTTGAGTCGTACTTAAGCATGTATGCCATGTAATCTACGTCGATAAGGTCGTTGATACCTACAACTTCGATGTCAGCACGCTCTTGCGCTGCACGGAATACGAAACGACCGATACGGCCAAAACCGTTAATACCTACTTTGATAGTCATTATAGTTGCTCCACAACTTAATTTCTGATTAAAGATAACTGGTAGTAAAATTACAGAATCCAGTAAACATCTGCAAGTGATAATCGGACTTAACTTGTTTAAAGTCAAAAAAAAGCGACGCTTTTTTTAACAATTCTTCGCAAATGTTCGTTTTTTAAACTTTTAACTGATTCTTCTGTAGTCCAGTTGGCGTAATATAACTGGTGAGATAAGTGCTCTTATCAAATTAATTACGCATGGTGTCCTGGTGAGAAAGTATGTGCTACAACTGTTAAGAGAAGCAAGTTTTTTGCTAAAAAAGTCAATACCAAAAACAGTAAAGAAGGAGCAGAAAGTCGTGGAACAAAACGGGAAAAAAGTGGCGAAGTCAGATGAGCAGTGGCGTGAGCAACTTTCTGAAGAAGAGTTTCGTGTCTGCCGAGAGCAAGGTACAGAACCGCCTTTCAGCGGTAAACTACTGCATAATAAAGAGACGGGTGTTTATGCTTGTACCTGTTGCAATGCCCCTCTCTTTGTCTCTGATAACAAGTATGACTCTGGCTGTGGTTGGCCAAGTTTTGATGCGCCCATCAATGATCAAGCGGTGCGCTATTTAGAAGATCTGAGTCACGGAATGGTACGTACAGAGATTCGTTGTGCCGCATGTGATAGCCATCTAGGGCACGTTTTTGAAGATGGCCCACAGACCACGGGTGAGCGTTTTTGTGTTAATTCAGTGTCGTTAATTTTCAACAAATCAGAACAATAACGACAAAATTGTGCTCGATAGTGTTTTATCCTTTCAATACGATTTGTTGTAAGTAGAAAACAGAGTGTAGTTTGACCCAAAGAAAAACTCCCGCCAATTGCGGGAGTTTTTTCGTTTATATCTCTTTGGGTATCATTGCTGGAGAGTAGTTCCCTCTCTCTATGGCTTTTGCCACCGATTCAGCTAATTCATCTAGCTGCTGATATTGCTCTGCATGACTAAAATTAAACATACGCTTGAGCTGCTTTTCATCAGCAAGCGGGACGTCGAATCTTTTTGCAACCATTGCCCACAGATACGCGCGCTCTTTTTCTCCAAGCCCTTGATGAATGCTTGCCATTGATTTGAGAATGATTGGATTAAGGTTGTCTTCATCTGATAAAGACAACGCTTTATTCAGCAGTATTAACGTTTTCTTGGCATCTCGATTAGTATAGAAAGTAGCTAATGCATATTGCATCTCAGCAGTATTTAACTTAGGTGAGCCTTCCATTTGTAAAAATGCGCGACGAGCTTGGATGTCACCCGTTTGAGACCACAAAAAATACAAAGTTGCGGGGTCTTCTGAGCCTTTTAACTCGTTTACGATGCGTTCTAGCTCATCAATACTGTGTACCAAAGCGTTAAAACGCTGTCTCTTGAGAGCACTTTGATCAATAGGTGTGATCTGAGAGGCGAGTTCTAAGCATTTCCTATATTCAGCGACCAGACCGTATTCGATAATTTGACTGGCTTCTGATGGATGTTTCAGTTGCTCAAACCGATGCCATACTAAGTTTGTTCTGGGAACTCGACATTGCCCGTCATCCATATTGAGCTGTTCGCAGCGCAGCTCTGGTGTTTTTTTGCACAACTCTTCGGTTGTCACGTTACCTTCGAAACAGCCCGTTAGTGCGAGACTTGTGAGGCCGAGAAGTAACCAGTGTGTTCTTTTCATGGCTTTGCTTGTGATCCGTTACACCAATTCATTTTCGTATTCTTGACTCAGTTTCTTAACCCGTTATGTTCTGTAAATAGAATGTAATAAGAAGGTACATTATGGACGCAGAACAACTATTACAAGCGATGACTCCAGAAGTTTATGATCGCTTAGTCTATGCAGTAGAAACGGGAAGATGGCCTGAGGGTACAACACTTTCTAAAGAGCAGCGAGATTCGTGTATGCAAGCTGTGATGTTGTATCAATCAAAACATAATACTGATGCGCAGCATATGACGGTTGCAGCCGGCGGTGAAATCAGCTTTAAATCGAAGCAAGAACTTAAAAAACAATTTAGCGGAGAAGAGAGCGACATTGTTCGTGTCAATCCAAACATTGATTAAGTGAACCTTTGATTTTTACAGGGTGTCGTTTAGCGCTACTACTTTGACTTTAAAAGAAAAAAGCCCAATCTCTATTGGGCTTTTTAGATCGTAGTAAGCTTGAATTTACAGGCTCATCTCACCACGCAGTACTTGCTGCATTCTCTCTTTCACTTCTTCGTAAGAAAGGTTTTGGCTTAGAAGGTAATGCAGTTTTGCTAGTGCCGCTTCTGGCGTCATGTCAAAGCCGCTGATAACTCCAGAGTCTGCCAGTGCACAACCCGTGGCGTAGCCGCCCATATTCACTTTGCCTGCCAAACATTGAGTTAGGTTCACGACAATAACGCCGCGCTCAGAGGCTTCTTTTAGGTGGCCCAGTAGCTCAGGGTTTTGAGGCGCGTTGCCGACACCAAAAGTCAGAAGAATCATCGCATTTACAGGCTGACGAAGCGTATTACGAATAACTTCATGTGATATACCAGGATACATGGTGATCACACCGATTGGTTGTGGCGTGATGTTGTGAACCTTAAACTCACCTTCTGGTTGTGCACCAACGGTTACGCTGTTGCTTACTTGAATATTGATCCCAGCTTCCAGTAGTGGAGGAAGGTTTGGTGAAGTAAAGGCATTAAAACCGTCCGCATGAGATTTTGTGCTGCGGTTACCACGCATCAACTGATTATTGAAGAACAAAGTAACTTCGTTGATCGGGTAGTTTGCGGCAATATGCAGAGCATTCAATAGGTTTGCTTGACCGTCAGAACGCAGCTCCGCAAGAGGGATCTGTGAACCTGTAACAATCACTGGCTTGCCAAGATTTTCAAGCATGAAAGACAATGCAGATGCTGTATATGCCATGGTGTCAGTACCATGTAGGATGACGAAACCATCGTATTTGTCATAGTTGTCACGAATATCATCCGCAATCTGCTGCCAGTCGGCAGGCGTCATATCTGATGAGTCAATCAGAGGGTCGTATTCGTGGATAGTGTAATCCGGCATTTCAGGACGGTGAAACTCTGGCATGCTTGCTAGTTGCTTTTCCATAAAGCCAGCAACAGGCACATAGCCGTGATCCGATTTTTGCATTCCGATGGTGCCACCGGTGTAAGCGATGTAGATGTGTTTTCTAGTCATCGTTTTTTCTTTCATGTAGGGGAACAGAGGCGGGGATTATATACCTAAATAACCTTGAGATGCGAGGCTATGCGCACAGCATCAGAAAGTCATCTGAGGAGATGTTGAGCGTAATAAAAAGGGCACCTCAAGTAGAGATACCCTTTGTAATATTAATGAAAAAGCTACTGCACTTGGCAGTTCAAACAAAATGCGTATTGACCTTTAGGATCGTTAAAGCTTTGTAGCAAGCTTGCGTCTTGTTCGAACTGTTGAGCTACGGGTTGAAGACTTTTTGGTAGCAAGCTGGTTGCATCAATACCTAGAGAGACTTTCACCTGTTTCATGAACTCTTGTAAAAATAGTTCAGTGGGAGAAAGCGGTTCTTCTACCCAGTAAATGCCGTAATCAGTCACATTCGCCAGTTTTGCCGCTAGTTCTACGGCATCATCAAAGTCACCCATCTGGTCGACAAGACCAAAGGATAGTGCGTCTTGTCCTGTCCAAACTCGACCTTGAGCGACGTTGTCAACTTCCTCTAGAGACATATCGCGATTCTCGCCAACCAAAGAAATAAAGCGCTTATAACCGTGCTCGATACCTAATTGGAATACTTGAGACGCGCCGTCAGAGAGGCCAGTGGTAATGCCGTCACCAGAGAACGGCGATGTGCCAACGCCATCAGTATTAATGCCTAACTTACTAAAGCCTTTTTCAAACGTGGTGATGACGCTAAAGATACCAATGGAACCCGTCAGTGTTGTTGGCTGAGCAACGATCTTGTCTGCGCTCATTGAAATCCAATAACCACCAGAAGCGGCTAAACTCGACATGGATACAACAACTGGCTTGCCTGCTTGTTTCAGTGCTTCTACTTCGTTGCGAATCACTTCAGAGGCAAAGGCACTACCCCCAGGGCTATCTACTCGCAACACGACCGCTTTCACCTTTTCATCATTGCGTGCTTGACGCAACAAGCTTGCGACGGTGTCACCTCCGACAGTACCACGAGGTTGTTGACCATCCATAATCGCGCCACTTGCTAGAACAACTGCGATATCGTGCTGAGGTAGTGTGTAATCAGGGCGAATCGTGGCGAGGTAGTCGTAGTAACCAATCGCGTTGTAGCTGTCTTTGCCGTCACTACCAAACTGTTTGGCAAATAGAGTGCGAATGTCTTGGCGTGTCGCGAGTTCATCAACCAAGCCCAGTTTAACCGCGAGCTGAGCAAGATCACCATCCACTGACTTCATTTCTTCAATCAGCTCATCCATGGTTGGGTTAAGCACTTTCGCATCAATATTTCGGTTTGTGGTTACATCATCAACAAAAGCACTCCACAATTGAGTAACCCAGCGTGTTGCTGACTCTTTCGCAGCATCGGACATGTCATCACGAATAAACGGTTCGATAGCGGATTTATAAGTACCTACGCGAAAAACATGAGTAGAAACATCAAGCTTTTCCAATAACGTTTTGTAGTACATTGAATAGGCACTGTAACCTTTAATCAATACGCCGCCATCAGGTGCCAGGTAAACTTTATCAGCGTAACTTGCCAAGTAATATTGGCTTTGGTTGTAGAAATCACCTACGGCGTAAACGGGTTTGCCTGACGCTTTAAATTCGTTCAACGCTTTCGCGATGTAACGTAATTTCGTGAGATTTGTTTCTGGCATGTCTCGCAGTGCTAGCACTAATCCAGACACTTTAGGATCGTCTTTCGCGTAGCGAATAGTATCAACGATATCGAAAAGGACGTTTTCTTTCGGTAACTCATTGCCCAAAAGGGAACCAGCAAAAGAGTCCATTGGATTTACATAGCGTCTTTGTTCGACAATCGGACCTGAAAGATTCATCACCAATGCCGACTCTTTTTCGACGACGGGTTGACCGTCTCCGGTATAAGTAAAAGCAAAGTAGAAAACGGCAATCATCAGCAAGAAGATCAGGTTTGCCAGTGCGAGTCTGATAAAGGTGATGCTCTTCCATATCCCTTTAAATATCAAACCAATAAATTTGAAGAGTTTTTTCATCTTGTCTCCATAACGAGATAGTTACGCCGAGTCTAACAAAGTATGGGTTCTTATCTCTAAGATCTCAAAAGATAACATTTTTTTAGCTTATCACGACCACTCAACAATTGGCATATTTTCACGCGAGATTGATCGGTGTTACAAAAATGTAAACGCTTGTTTGATTTTTTGGTTGAGCGGGCTTAATCTGGTCAGACCATGATAATAACAATGGATGTTAAGTGATGTCTGCCATGTACCCAAACCTATTAAAGCCACTGGATCTCGGTTTTACACAATTACGAAACCGAGTCCTGATGGGATCAATGCACACGGGCTTAGAAGAGCACAAAGAAGGATTACAGAAGCTCGCGGCTTTCTATGAAGAACGCGTGAAAGGCGGTGTTGGACTGATTGTAACCGGAGGTTTTTCTCCGAACTTACGCGGTCGTTTGCACCCATTGAGTGCTGAGTTCAGCAAGCCAAAGCATGCCAAGGCCCACAAAGTTGTGACAGAAGCGGTGCACAAGCACGGTGGCAAAATTGCCCTACAAATTCTTCATGCTGGGCGTTATGCCATGCATCCATTCTCGCAAAGTGCGTCTGGCATTAAAGCGCCAATTGCAAAGTTTGCTCCGAGTGAAATGAGCGACCGCCAGATTAAGAAAACCATTGATGCCTTTGCGAACAGCGCTGAGTTAGCCCAGCTTGCTGGTTATGATGGCGTCGAGTTAATGGGCTCGGAAGGTTACCTGATAAACCAATTCTTATGTAAGCGCACGAACATGCGTTACGACGAATGGGGTGGCAGTTACAAAAAACGTATGCGTTTTCCGCTAGAAATTGTCAAAGCGGTTCGTAAGGCGGTGGGTGACAAGTTCATCATCATTTTCCGTCTCTCTATGCTGGATCTTGTCGAGCAGGGCAGCACATTTGAAGACGTTATCGAATTGGCGAAAGCGCTTGAAGAGGCTGGCGTCACGATTATCAATACGGGTATCGGTTGGCACGAGGCTCGAATTCCTACCATTGCGACTCAAGTACCACGTGGTGCGTTTACGTGGGTTACGGAAAAAGTTAAGCCTCACGTTTCGGTTCCTATTATCACATGCAACCGTATAAATACGCCAGACGAAGCAGAACGTATTCTATCTTCAGGTCATGCTGACATGGTTTCGATGGCGCGCCCATTCTTGGCCGATCCTTACTTTGTTGCTAAAGCCGAACAGGAAAAAGCGCAGTTTATCAATACGTGTATTGGTTGTAATCAGGCGTGTCTAGATAACGTGTTTAAAGGTAAGCGCGCCAGTTGCTTAGTGAACCCACTTGCGTGCTATGAAACCGAAATTGTTGTTGAACCAGCCTTTAAGAAGAAAAACATTGCCGTTGTCGGAGCTGGTCCTGCGGGCTTGGCTTGTGCGACTACACTGGCTGAACGTGGCCATAAGGTTGATTTGTTCGAAAAGAACGACCGCATCGGCGGTCAGTTCCGTCTTGCGATGCAGATCCCTGGTAAGGAGGAGTTTCGAGAGACGATACGATATTTCGCTAACCGTATTGATGAAACAGGCGTGAATCTGCACTTATCGACGGAAGCGAACTATGACTTACTCACAGAATACGATGAGATAGTGATGGCATCGGGTGTCGAGCCACGTAAAGTCAATATTGATGGAATTGAGAACCCAGAAAAAGTCGTCGACTATCAAACACTCATTCGAGACAAAACGCCAGTCGGTGAGAAAGTGGCTATCGTTGGTGCTGGTGGTATTGGCGTAGATGTCGCGACCATGCTCACAGAGCCAGTTGGACAAACGTTGGATGACTGGTTGCATGAATGGGGAATCGACAAAGAGATGTCCCAACCGGGTGGTTTATACCCTTACCCTGATGCGGTCAGCGATAAAGAAGTCTGGGTGCTTCAGCGTCGTAAAGGTCGTGTAGGTAAAGGTCCGGGTAAAACAACAGGTTGGATCCATAAACGTACCCTTGAAAAACGGGGCGTACATTTAGTCGGTGGCGTGTCTTACGATAAAATTGATGATCAAGGTTTGCACATTCATGTAGATGGAAAAGAACAATTATTGAACGCGGACAAAGTCGTCATTTGTGCGGGGCAAGAGTCTGTTCGTCCATTTGAAGATAAATGGTCTGAACTTGGAGAGAAGATTCATATCATTGGCGGAGCTGACCATGCGGGTGAACTTGATGCTGTGCGTGCGATTCGTCAAGGCGTTAAATTGGCGGTAAAACTCTAGTTTTTCAAGGTGTGTTTACTATGAAAGCTGCGCTTTGAGCGCAGCTTTTTTGTATAGAACTAGTCACTGATTTCTGGCAGTTGTTTGGCCATTACCACGCCAGCAAGAGTAATAAAAGAGAACACTAACACCACAGCTGAAAGGCTCAAAAAGTTCGACATAACACCAAGAGAACTCATTAGAAGCAGCATTATCCCAACTACCGTGTTACTCACGGCTACATAGCTTGTCCGTTTGTCACCTTCCGCGATATCAACTAAGTAGGTTTTTCGTCCGACTCGTATTCCGTCGTGGGCAATGCACACACAAAAGTAGAGCAGAGGAATCACGAATAGGAAGCTTTGGTTAGCGGTGACCCACGTATCGTAAACAAATAAAACAACGCCAAGTAGCGCGCTCATCGTTGCGCCGATGACCATCACACTGCGGCTAGAGCGATCGGACATTCTTCCCCAGAAAGGACCTGACACAAAGGAGGCCAAGCCACTCGCAAACATAAAGAGAGCTAGCACCCAGAGTTGTCCACCGAGAGATTGCTGTGCCAGCACAACGTAGTACGGTGCACTCAGCGCAGAACATAAAAATAGTGTCCGCGTGATAACGAATCGACGAAAGGTCACGTCTGTTTTAAGTAACGCGAGTTGTTTAAATGCCTCAAGGACGCCATTTCGACCACCGTCTACCTCACCGGCATACTCATTAATTTGTGCATAAACTAATGCCGCAATAAGCCATATGGCGCCCGCTAAGCCTAAACTCAGACTGTAAAAGTGCTCCGTCGGCTCTACGTCCCATAACCAGGCCATTGCCAGAAGGCTAGCGAAAAGTAGTGTAACAAGGCCAGCAGCGCTTGAAGACCAGCCGTTGACTTGACCTCGTTGGTTTTTAGGGATGGTTTTGCCCAATACATCTTTTGATGCGACGGAATTTAAACCGCGTGAGAGACTGAAGATCACAAGACATGCAATTACACCATAACCCGCAGCAGCTCCTGTCAGAGTTAATGCGACCAATCCGATCGCAAATATGGAAAGAGCCTGCAAGATGCTGCCAATTACCCAGACCCATTTTCTTACTGGGAGGCGACGAATATAGTGCGCAATACTAAGTTGTGGGATAAGGGAACCTGACTCACGAATAGGAACGAGCCAACCAATTAAGTAAACCGGTGCCCCAAGACTTTGTAGTATCCACGGCAACGTGACTTTGGGGTTGATTAACGCATCGCCGACCTTCGTTAAAAACTGAGCAAGAATGATTTTAAGAAAGTTGCCGGGAACTTGATGACAAGCTGATTCAGGAATCGCCTTACAGGCACGGGCATCTTCGTCATTAACGATCTTTTCGTAAATGCTGTTTTGTTTATCCTTGTTCATCAACCTGCCTATGTTCAACTTATTCATTTCGCGAATAAATTAACATTAAATCCAGTTTGATGTTAAGTGAAGCACGTTATCAAGCCCACAGAAAACCGGTTGTTATTCGCAGGAACAGATTGTGCTAAAGTGGCGTAAACAAAATAACAACGATATTCGATAAGGATTCTTTCATGGACGCTCTCGATCTTTTGCTCAATCGCCGATCTATCGCGAAGTTATCTGCGCCTGCACCAGAAGGTAAAGCGCTTGAGAACATCATTCGTGCAGGCCTTCGTGCGCCTGACCATGCGGGATTAACCCCTTGGCGTTTCGTTATCGCACAGGGCGATGGTTTGAAAAAACTGTCAGATATCTTGGTAAAAGCCGCAGAAGCTGAAAATAGTGATGAAGCGGTGGTCGAAAAGGTGAAAAATGCGCCATTTCGTGCGCCAATGGTGATCACGGTGATTGCTAAAGTAACGGAACATGAGAAAGTGCCTGCACTAGAGCAACACTTATCTGCGGGATGTGCCGTACAATCCATGCAGATGGCAGCGGTAGCGCAAGGCTTTCAAGGATTTTGGCGCTCAGGTAAGTGGATGTTCCATCCAGAAGTTCATCAAGCGTTTGGTTTAGAAGGTGACGATGAGATTGTTGGTTTCTTGTACCTAGGTACGCCTGGTTGTACACCGATGAAAGTTCCTGAGCGTGACCTCTCTCAGTTTGTTGAATTTCTATAACTGAAAACTTAAACAAACTTGACTGTTTATTTATACAGTTTTTCTTGATTTATTAGGGCTACATTCGTTAATGTGGCCCTAATTATATTTATTTCCAAAACGTTATGTCTCGTCTGTTTATTGCTGAAAAACCAAGCTTAGGCCGTGCGATTGCCGCAGCACTGCCAAACCCTCAAAAGAAAGATCAAGGATTCATCCGCTGTGGGAACGGGGATATCGTTACTTGGTGTATCGGCCATTTGCTCGAACAAGTCGAACCTGACGCTTACGATGAGCGTTATAAAAAGTGGAATATGGCAGATTTACCAATTGTTCCGCAGCAATGGCAGCTCAGACCGAGGAAAAGCGCAAGTAAGCAATTAACAGTGATTCGGAAATTGCTCAAAGAAGCTAACGAAGTCATTCATGCAGGAGACCCAGACCGAGAGGGTCAGCTGTTAGTTGATGAAGTTCTCGACTATTGCAAGTTATCTAAAACCAAGAAGGAATCCACACAGCGTTTGCTTATTTCCGACTTGAACTTACCTGCGGTTAAACGTGCACTCAGTTCTATGCGCAGTAATCGCGAGTTTATCCCACTTTCAGTTTCTGCATTGGCTCGCTCTCGGGCTGATTGGTTGTATGGCATGAACATGTCTCGTGCTTATACCTTGCTTGGTCAAAAAGCAGGGTATCAAGGTGTTCTCTCGGTAGGGCGAGTGCAAACGCCAGTTCTTGGCTTAGTGGTGCGTCGTGATGAAGAAATCGAAAACTTTGTACCGAAGGACTATTTTACCCTACATGCTCTGATTCCGTATCAAGATGCCAATGGTACATTTGATATTCGTGCTCGTTGGAAGCCAAGTGAGGCATGCAAGCCTTGGCAGGATGAAGAAGGGCGAGTGTTAAACCGTAAGTTAGTGGAAAACGTTGCAAACCGTATTGCAAATCAACCCGCGAAAGTGACGGAGTCGGAACAAAAGCAAACCAAGCAATCAGCACCATTACCTTATTCATTATCTGCTTTACAGATCGATGCAGCGAAGCGCTATGGTATGAGTGCGCAACAAGTACTAGATACTTGTCAGGCATTGTATGAAAAGCACAAGCTGATCACTTATCCACGTTCAGATTGTCGCTATTTACCGATGGAACACTACTCACAAGCGGGGACGGTGACAACAGCTATTGCGAATAACGCAAAAGAGCTGCAAGGTGCCGTTCAGGGAGCAGACTTAACATTAAAGTCCAAAGCCTGGAACGATAAAAAAGTGGATGCGCACCATGCGATTATCCCTACACCAAAACAAGCTAATGTGAATGCGCTTTCGGGCAATGAGATGAAAGTGTATCAATTGATTGCGCGCCAGTATCTCATGCAGTTTTATCCGGCGGCGGTTTACGCAGAAGCGAAATTGGTTTTCGATATCGCTGGTGGTACGTTTATCGCGAAAGGTCGTCAGTTAGTTTCACCGGGTTGGAAAGCGCTAATGGGCAAAACTGACAAGGAAGATGAAGGTATTGATGCCGTACCACCGTTACCAGAAGGCACCGTGTTAACTTGTCGTGAAGGGGAAATAAAAGACCGAAAAACCGAGCCACCAAAGCACTTTACCGAAGCATCGCTGTTGCAAGCGATGACCGGGATCGCCCGTTACGTTGCGGATAAAGAACTGAAAAAAATCCTTCGTGATACTGATGGGCTAGGTACGGAAGCGACTCGCGCTGGTATTTTGGACACGCTGTTCAAACGCCAACTGCTCACGCGTCAAGGTAAATCAATTCTCAGCTCTCCTGCGGGAAGAGGTCTCATTCATGCCTTGCCAGAAGATTCAACGTACCCAGATATGACGGCTCATTGGGAGCACCAGTTACAAGGTATGGCAGAGAGAAATCAGGCATATCAGCCGTTTATGCAAGCACTAGAGCAACGCATTGATAGCTTGATGGCACAAGTAAAAGCAGGGCCGATCCCTGATTCATTGCGTCATCTACCCAAGGTGGAACGTCCTGCGTTTAAACGTAAAAAGCGTAGTTATTCAAAGAGTGGTAGTGCGACTAAATCCCGTGCAACCAAAGGTAAGCGGGCATAGGACAAGCCCGGCGTAATTAAACACCGCGCATGCTTGAAAATAGATTACTCGAACAGGTCGCCGTGGTTTTGGATCGCGCCTCTTACTTCACCTTGAGTTAACACGCGTTTGTCCAGTACCTCTTTCACCTGGTTGCCCAAGTCAACTAATGTATCTCGATTCGCTTGAGTTTGGCGTTTACCAGCACTTCTCAAGCAGTAATTTAGTTCGTGCTCTTCGCTAAAATTAACCAAATCCCTATCTGCTGCCATCGTGCTTTCTCCTTATTTGTTCTACTTTTTCCTAAGTCTGGATTGGATGTAGATAAATTCAAGTTAGATTGCGCGAATTATGCTGGTGGATCACTGATGAACATTATGTTTGCCAACCAAGTCACGATTATAAAGCCTGGCTTTGATGGTATTTGGTTTAGTGATGGTTGTGTCTTAATGCTGCTACCAAGGTAACTCAGTACCATCGTAGTTGATAAATCGACCTGAAAGTTGCGGTGTGCTCAGTTCTATCACGTTCGCGAGGCCCTGTGCGGAGGTTTGCGTATCTATCAATGCATTTGGTCCGCCCATTGCCGTTTTTACCCAACCTGGGTGAAGCGCTAAAACGGTAAATCCTTCAGGTGTTAAATCATTACTTAAGCTTTTCACAACCGAGTTAAGCGCCGCTTTCGATGAGCGATAAATATAACCGCCACCGGACGTATTTTCGGTCATGCTCCCCACTTTTGATGAGATACAAGCAATCTTTTTTATCTTGCCTTGTTGCAAGCGAGGGTAACAGTGCTCAACCAGTTTTAACGGTGCAATGGTGTTTACTTCGAAGACTTTACGCCATGCTTCTACGTCAGTGTTTCCAAAGCCATATCCCTTGGGGCCGTAATATCCCGCATTGTTAATGAGTAAGTCGATGGCGGGGAGTTTATCGGCAAGCTTAGCGACTTGTTCGTAGTGAGTGACATCCAGTTCGTGCAAAACCAGATTGCTGTAATGTGAGGCTAGAGTTTGTAGTTCTGAACTGTTCTCTAAGGAACGGCTAGTAGCATGTACTTGGTGGCCTTGCTTCAGGTACAGCTCAGTTAAGCTAAGGCCAATGCCGCGATTTGCTCCGGTAATAAAGACGGTTTGACTCATACAAACACCTATGTTTTTTGATTTCAGTTGAAAGTCATTGTGTTAGCTAAGCACAATAAAATCAACCAACCACCACGCACCAACAACGAGAGATGAAAATAGGGACAGAGCACAAAGAGAGCCAAACAGTGCGCCGAGAATAGCAAAGAAAGTAGAATTCATATGTATATTAAATTTAATTGATATTGAAAATCATTATCAATTAAATTGCATTTTATTCAACCCTTGAAGTTGATACTATTTCGTTACCATTGTTATTAAGAATTTCTCATGCTGCCATTTATCTACCACCCGATTTATTCTCAACTTGAGTTGCCAGAGGGGCATCGTTACCCAATTATGAAGTACCAGTACCTCTATGAATCGGTATTGGTACATATGGAGAAAGATAACTGGAAAGAACACGTGCAGTTTTTCCAGCCAGAAGCATTAACTGTTGAGGAAGTAAAACGTGTTCATGACCAGGAATACGTCGACTTACTTGTGAATGGAAACATGCCAGCTGCGAAGATGCGCCGAATAGGTTTTCCTTGGAGTGAGTCTCTCATTACCAGAACGCTAACTTCAGCAGCGGGCACGGCTTTGACCGCAAATAAAGCACTTGAGTATGGTGTTGCCATTCATTTGAGTGGCGGGTATCACCACGCACACAAAGAGTTTGGCAGTGGTTTTTGTTTATTTAATGACTTAGTGATCGCGGCCAGGCAAGCGCTCGAAGTCGAACATGTCGATAAAGTATTGATCATTGATAGTGATGTTCACCATGGGGATGGAACAGCAACTTTGTGTCACGATGAGCCAGATATCATCACGCTTTCTTTCCACTGTGACAAAAACTTCCCGGCTAGAAAGCCTCAGTCTGATCTAGATGTGCCTTTGGTGCGAGGAACAGGTGATGAGGGTTTTTTAATAGCGTTTAAGGAAGTGGTCGATATGGCGCTTAATCTTCATCGTCCTGATTTGGTTATCTACGATGCTGGTGTTGATATACATCAAGACGATGAGCTTGGATATTTTGATGTGTCGACGCAAGGGATTTTAGAGCGTGATAGATTTTTAATGCAAACAATGAAATCGCGAGGTATCCCTGTCGCAGCTGTCGTCGGAGGTGGATATCGAACGAATCATTCAGACCTCGTCCCAATCCATTTACAGCTCATTAATGCCGCTAAAGAAGTTTTTGTTGGTAAGTAAATACAACTAGACGTGAGTATCAACCTGATTCATAACGGGACACTGGAACGAAAAGGGCGCTAATTTTCTAATGGGTTCTTTCTGAATGTGGCGATTGCTTGGCTTGTATTCAAGGAGGGATTTGTACAAATCATTTCAAATCTGGATATACGAAAAAGCCCGCTAATTTCTTAGCGGGCTTTTTCTAAATGTGGCGGAGAGATAGGGATTTGAACCCTAGATACGCTATTAACGTATGCCGGTTTTCAAGACCGGTGCTTTCAACCACTCAGCCATCTCTCCGTTGTTGAGGCGCATAATATAAGGCTTTGAAAATGTTGTAAACCCCTAGTTGAACTGATTGGATGTTTACTGCGCAAATTTGTGGTTTGTGTTGTTTAAATAAACAAAAACTCCCCAAAAAGGGGAGTTTGAATAGTATATGGATTGCTAGGTATTAATCGTTTTTAGAATAAAAACGCTGTAACTCAGTTAAACCTTGCATCAAAACTGGCAACTTCGGTGCATCATCTCGAAGTCGTTTGTAATTTTTGTCATACAACTTGTAGTTGCCAAACTTATCGATCACTGTGGTTTGTGAGCTAGTAATTAAGGCAAGCTCACGAGTGTCACCCGCTAGGATCCAACGGCGACGACTTTCGTCAAATAGGTTACGACCACTACTGTAATCATATGGGTTGGAAGATACACCGAGCATATCCTGCAACAACGTGACCGAAAGGTCCAAGTGGCTTGTGCTGTGATTAAATTCACCAGCCAACATTCCTGGCCATTGGATTACCATAGGAACTTGTAACTGATAACGGCTGTAGTTGCTGTTTGCGCCCCAGCTGTTCGTATTGGTTTCGTTAAACTCACTACCGTGATTAGAAGTGATAATCACGATGGTGTTTGTCAATAGTCCATTTTTTTCAAGCTCATCAATAATACTAGCGACGGTTTTATCCGCTGATTTCACCGCATATTCATAAGCTTTTTTGAAGCGATCACTTGCGGACATTTCTTCGTCATTATTTGAAGGGATCGATTCAAAATTATCAACGGTGGTGACTTCGATGTAACTAAACCATGGTTGACTCGCTTTCTCTGTTAACCATGTATTCCAGTTCGCGATAGATTGCTTATCGGTATGAGCTTGTGTGCCATCGAGGTCTTCCGCTAGTTTTAAGTCGCGGAAAATAATCTCTGAGTAGAGATCATCTTCAAACCCGCTGCCACTGAATAAGCCGAAGTTGTAACCCTGATCTTTCAGTACATCGAGTAACACTGGCGAAGCACCTTGCGCCTTGATGCTTGAGGCGTAACTGGTTGGTAAGCCGTAGAACAAACCAAAAGCCCCGTAAGTATCATTACTTGAACTGTAATGATTACGGAAGTTCTGATTGTTTTCGGCAAACTCATAGAGGTTAGGCATCTCTTCTGGATTCAGCGCGTCTGCACGCAGGTTATTTACGCTGATCATCAACACGTTGAGCTTATTGACTCGACGGTTAAACTCTAGCTTTTCTAGAGGGTAATTGACTAACTCTACGTTGCCTTCATTTTCCGCTAAGCGTTTTAGGTATTCCTCACGGTCAAGTAGACCATGTTTTTCCATAAAACTCTTCGCCGTCATCGGGTAAGACAATGGGAAGTTTGAACGCTGACTGGTAATTGGATTGTAGAAGTATGCATCTGCCCAAATATAAACCAAATGGCTGGTCATAAAGCTGAGGAAAAATACAGCTGCTAGAGGACGTCCTACGTGCTTATGAGATAGTTTGCGCTGTTTTCGCCATACCCATTCGGATAGAGCGAGCTGAATAAGGAAGATCAACGGCATTACAACAAAGAGATGTTGTAGATCAGTGCTGAGTGCACTTTTATCTTCGCTGAATAGTAACTCCCAAACGACAGGAGTTAAGTGCAAATTGATCGACTGATACGCTTGGGTATCAATCAATAATATGGTTTGCCCAACGGTCGCGAAAATCACTGCCACCAAACGGAACAATTTCCGTGATGGCAGGATAAACGTTAACGGGAATAGAACGAGCAAGTAAAGCGCGAAAACTAGAAAGCCAAAGTGACCAACCCAAGAAACCGCCAGATAAAACTGACCAAGTAACGTCTCGGGCCAAGGAGACTGAACAATGTAGCGTGTGCCTATCAACATCGATGCAACGATATTGAAGAATGCAAACCAGTGACCCCAACCAACCAGTCGAGATACACGTTCGCCGTATGAGTTTCCGCTGTCTACCATGTATGTGTTCTATTGTCCGTTATTAGTGTGTTTTTGGTGTTTCTAAAGAAGACATCAGCGCCTGAGCAAATTTTTCAGCAATCGCTTTGCGTTGTGAAGCAGCAACACGTTGATTTAAGACATTGGTTGCGATATTTCCGGCAATCATTAGCGTCAACTCAGGAGAAGCAGCGTGTTTTTCAAGAACTGTTGCTACTTCAGCAAGAATTTTCTCTACTTGCTCGTCAGTATATTTAGATGTAATCGGCATAAAGACTCTAATAATGATAGTAAAAGCGGCTTATGATAACCTACAATGCCCATCAACTAAAACCTTGTAGCAAGATAAAATCACTATGAGCCTTCATCTTTCAAACGTTATTCTGCATCAACTGTGCAAAAACGATCAGGACGAGCTAGTTGTAAACTTTCGTCCAGCATCATTAGAGAACGATGCATCTACTGAAAACTTAGTCGCTGAACTTCACCGAGTATTCCATTCTAAAGCTGGTAAAGGTTTTGGCTCTTTCCAGTCAGACAGCGAATTTCAATTTTGGCTTCAAGAAATGCGCAAAGGAGAGCGAGATTTTTACGACTTCTCACAAATTAGTGCAAATCGCTTGAAAGAAGAGTTGATTAAGTACCCATTTGCGGATGAAGGTATTTTGGTTTTCGCTGAGTATCAGAGTTTAGCAACGGACTACTTGTTCATCGGTATCTTACCAATGAACCAAAGTTTAAAAGTGACCGAAGGTTTGGACATCAGTGCGACGGATTACCTAGATATCACCAAAATGGATATTGCGGCACGCATTGACTTGTCGAGCTACGACACTGACAAGGAATCCAATCGTTACTTGCAATACATCAAGGGACGCGTCGGCCGTAAAGTGGCGGATTTCTTCCTAGATTTCCTGCAAGCGGACATCGGCTTAGATACTAAACAACAAAACTTAGTGTTAATGCAGGCGGTGGATGATTTTTGTGCTGATTCGAAGCTAGAAAAGCAAGAAGTGAATGAGTACAAGAAACAAGTTTACGATTACTGCAATGAGCAAATTAAATCTGGTGATGAGGTTCAAATCTCAGAGCTTTCTGGAGAGCTTCCTCCAAGCCAAGATGGCACAAGCTTTATGGATTTCACCAAAGAGCAAGGGTACGAGCTTGAAGAATCTTTCCCAGGTGACCGTGCGACGGTTCGCAAGCTGACTAAATTTGTTGGTGCTGGCGGTGGCTTGAATATTAGCTTTGATAGCCTATTGCTTGGCGAGCGTATTTTTTATGACCCAGAGACGGATACCTTAACGATTAAAGGTACGCCACCAAATCTAAAAGATCAGTTGAGTCGCAACTAAAACCATATCGTCAAATTAAGAGAGCCAATGGCTCTCTTTTTTTATGTGAATAAGAAACATCCATAGTATATGCTTGTAATTAATGGAGATATGCGAGGGGCGAGTGTTGCTGAAGGTAAAAGAAGGAATGAGGCGGTTTGTTTGGTTCTGGTTCGTTTTATGGTGTGTTTTAGCGCTAGGGATTTGGTTGCAAGCCAAACAAACGATTCAAACCATTTCAACAGTGAATGAGCTAGGAAGCAAAGTTGAAGAAGTCAGACACTTTTTTAACTTTGATCTGCCTTATCGTGTTAAGCACGTCGACCAAGTTTCACTAAAACTTCAGTTAGCCTATGCAGTTCGCTTACAGCTTGAAAGTGAGTTTTCTGAAGGAAAAATCACACCAGATATTACTCAATTGCTTTATGCGACCGATCGATTTTTAGAAAGTGCTCGAGCCTTTGTAGGGAGTGACAGTGAGCTTGTATCATTGGCTGAACAGTTGCGAAGAAGCCGCGCCCGAGCTGAGAACTCTGAGCAAATTCAATCAATGTACTATCGCTTAGGCGCACTTGTTTTGGAGTCTATTTTTAGTGACTCAGCAACGAATAGCGATACTTATCGTGATTTAGACCGACTCTTTATCGAGTCGGACACGCTTTCTCCTCAAGAGCGAAGTGCTTTTCAGCGTCAACTAGCCCAGACTTCAAGCGCGCTATCTGCCAAGGCGCAAGGCAGCTATCTAGTTAATCAACTGCTTAATCCTGATTTCCCGAACCAGTTAACTTCGATAAATGACCAGTTGGAACAAAAGTTGATGACCTTTGTTACTTGGTTGTCAGTAATCAGTGGTTTATTTCTTTCTCTTATGTCATGGGGGCTTTTCTCCCAAAGAACCGTTCAGCCGCTAATACCATCAAGAGCAGAGGATAAAGAGTCTGAGCAAGTTGGTGGGTCTTATGTTGTTTTTTCTGCTCAGTCCGAAAGCTCTCAAAGCAGCCAAGTTAACGAACAGAGCCCTAATGAGCCGAACATATCGCAAGTGGAAGTCGTGGAACGTGAGCCGTATATAGATATCAATAAGATGCTGGACTCGCTATCGGGAGATGAAAGCGCAGTGCGAATGTTACTTGAAGTTTTTATTCAGGATCACTCTGGCGATGGTTCAAAAATGCATCGGCTATTAGAAGAGGATAAAGAGCAAGCGCAAAGAGCCGCTCATAGTCTTAAAGGGGTCTCGGGAAGTTTAGGAGCAATGCCATTGCACTGCATTTCGGGCGATATTGAACTGTTGATTAAACAAGGGCAAAAAGTGCCGGAAGAGAAACTGACACGTTTAGATGATGTCCTAAAGCAAACCATACTTTTCGCTAACCACGTTCTCAATAGTGAAAAGATACAAGAAGCGCTAACAGATTGATATTGCTCTGACTTACAATCATCAGAGTTGGGGTAATAAAGGCCCGAACTATATGACTTAGTTCGCTTTACTCCTGTTCCATACAATTTGTTAAAGGTACTTTCATGTCCGTTCGTCGATTGTCTTCAATGATGTTGATAGGGTTGGTTGTGATGCTTTCAGGGTGCTCCCTGTTAGAAGTGAAAATCGAGAGTCAAACCGTCCCCCTTACCAAACAAGAGCTTAATATGCGTCTCCTGACTCGTGAGTATGCGCAACAGTTTTTTGCTCAGGTAGAGCAAGCCGCTGATGCATTGCACGATCAATATGAGCCGCATGATAAAGTCCATCAATCTTATATTTTGCTTTGGAAGATAAATGCTGAAGAAGGTCTTCAAGCCGCAGCATACCAAGTCTCGCCAATGGCAGCACTGATTGACACTTGGACTTTTACGCTACAGATGGATCAATTCTTTACGACTGGCTCTGGTAATGAACTGTTTGCGACAGAGGAGGCAAAGTTAGTTTCTGCTCACTTAGCGAAAGATGTGGATAAACTGGCTCAATCTCTGTTGAAACAAGAAGCGTACATCAAGACACAAGCGTTTGTTGCAGAGTTCGTTAAGCAACATCCATTCGCGGACTTAAGTATGATCAGGACGCCAGCTTACCGTGGGTGGTTAGATGCGAATCAAATTAGCGAGGAAGAGGCAGTGACTACGCTAGGTACAATGCCAGAAGCATTAGGGGATGTCTCGGATCGTCTAAGCCTTGTATCAGAACAGACCCCCAAAATTATGACTTGGAAGGCGCAGTTATTAGCATTAAATAGCTCTGCCAGCATCGAAAAAGTTAATGCTGCGCTAAATAGCTTACAAGTTACGGCTGATTCGATGAAGGACTTTATTGATAACAATCCAGAGTACATGCGCTATTTGGCAGAGCAAATGGCGGTAGAGTTACAACCTTTGGTTGATGATATTGACCAAAAAACGCAAGCGCGTTTATCTCAATTGGGTGAGGAGCGCCAAGCTTTAGAGCTGATGGTAGCCAGAGAGCGCCAAGAAATCGCGCAGATCATTACCCATGAGCGTGAGAAGTTTGCTCAAGATATGGACCGAGTCTCGCAGGAAGTGGTCAGTTTAGCGATGACCAAGCTGATTGAGCTCGTTAAAAGTACCATTATCTACTTCATCTTGTTCATTGCTGTTATATTCTTTGCACCACTTGGCTTGGGCTATTGGTTTGGTAAGCGTGCAGCAGTGAAAACGCAAGTCAAACAAAGTTAACGTTTGGTTGAGATATAAAAAAGAGCGCTAATGCGCTCTTTTTCTTTGTCTTTCACTCGGAAGAGAGATTCTTCCTATCTATGCGAACTCAAGCGGTTTGCTGCTTCAGTTCACCTTCTGCTTGTTCAACTGCTTCCGCTGTTGGTTCGCATTTATCAACAAACCAACCCATGTAGGAGCTGATGATAGTCACGATGATACATACAAAGCTTAGCCACATGAACGGTGCGTAAGATAGTGTCGCAACACCCAGAATACTTGCCATGTAGATACCGTTGTCACTCCATGGAACCATACCAGATGTTAATGTGCCGCCGAACTCTGCGTTACGAGACAAGTTCTTACGTTTGTAGCCTAGGCGATCGTAGTTCTTCGCACAGATTTTTGGTGTCAGGATAAGTGAAACGTACATCGCTGAACCAAATACGTTCCCCATAAAGGCTGTACCGATTGTACTTGTTGCCAGTGAACCTGCACTTTGAACGCGTTTTTCAAACAGCTTAGCGATAGTTTCTAACACACCCACTTTATCTAGTAGACCGCCAAAACCAAGGCCGAATACGATAACTGCTACCGAGCCAAGCATTGAAGACATGCCGCCACGGTTAAGAATTGAGTCAATGAAATCTACGCCTGAAGAAATCGCAAACGGAGCCCAAGCGGTGTTGAACGCGGTTAGGAAGTCCACATCTTGAATCATTACTGCCCAAATAATACCGAGCAGAGAACCAAAACTGATCACTGGGAATGAAGGCATACGCATTGCTAGAAGTGACAATACGATGATCACAGGAACAAATGAGTAAGGCGTGATGTAGAATTGCTGCTCCATCGCTTTAATTACAGAGTCTACCTGGCTCATGTCAACTTGACCTGCGTAGTGGAAACCAAATGCAGTAAACATAATGCCTGTAATAATGTAGCTAATGAGTGCGATCGGCAGCATGCCTTTAATATGTTCCATTACTTCAACGTTAGACATAGATGAAGCAAGGATGACGGAGTCCGATAGAGGCGACATTTTGTCACCAAAGTAACAACCTGAAAGCACCGCACCAGCTGTAATTGGTGCAGGAACGCCAAGGCCTTGGCCAATACCCATCATCGCAATACCAGCAGTACCAGCAGCGCCCCAAGAGGTGCCAGTCGCTAGCGCAGTCAATGAACAGATGATCATGGTTGCGAGCAAAAAGATAGAAGGGTGAATTGCTTTAAGGCCGTAGTAAATAATGGTTGGAACAATACCACCAGAGATCCACGTACCAACAAGCGCGCCAACGGCAAGAAGAATTAAGACGGCTCCAAGTCCATTGGAAATGCCATTTAGTGCAGCTTTTTCCAGATCTTTGTACTGATGACCAAGCTTAATGCCTAATATCATGATAATGAACCAACCGATGTACAGCGCTAGCTGGATCGGTAGGTCTAGCTTGGCAGTGAACGAAAATGCCAGCAGTAGAAATAAACCGAGCGAGATAAATACCTGTATCAAGCTTGGTAGGCGTGGTGTAACTTGCTTCATATGTGCCTCTGTCAATCTTGGAGCAATAGAGGAAGGCGCTCCTTGTTGTAATCGCGCATAACATACATTAACAAAAATTATATTTCGAATATTTGGTGTTTTATCTTGATGTTCGTCGGCAAAAACGTTTGCTTGTGAAATTAACTGTTAGTTTGTTTTAACATTTTTGGTTTTAAATGTTGTGTGATGTGAAATTATTGTGCTTCATGTGTTATTTTATCACTGAGTGGTAAGACCAATTTGGAGTAACAGGGCTTTCCCTACTTGAAAAATGGCCGAAATCGCAAACCAAACACTAAAAAATCTCGTTTAACACGAATTTTCATAGGAAAAGGTTAAAAAATAGGCTTATTTACAAAATAGGGGTTGAGATTTTGATGCGAAAAATTAACTATGGGGTAGGTTTTTTAATACATGGAGAGTTAATACGATGAGAGTTGGTTTAGTTGGTTGGCGCGGTATGGTTGGTTCAGTCCTTATGCAGCGTATGGTTGAAGAGAAAGACTTCGACCTAATCGAACCAGTATTCTACAGTACTTCTCAAGTTGGTATTCCTGCTCCTAACTTAGGAAAAGACGCAGGCTTACTGCAAGACGCGTATGATATTGAAAGCTTAAAACAGCTTGATGCGGTAATTACATGTCAAGGTGGTAGCTACACAGAAAAAGTTTACCCAGCACTTCGACAAGCCGGTTGGAAAGGCTACTGGATTGACGCCGCATCTACGTTACGTATGGCGGAAGATTCCATCATCACGCTTGATCCTGTGAACTTAAAGCAAATCCAACAAGGCATCCACGGTGGCACGAACACATTTGTTGGTGGTAACTGTACGGTTAGTTTAATGCTAATGGGTCTAGGTGGCTTATTCGAAAAAGGCCTTGTTGAGTGGACAAGCGCAATGACATACCAAGCCGCTTCTGGTGCTGGCGCGCAAAACATGCGTGAACTGATATCGCAAATGGGCGTTATCAATGACTCTGTAAGTTCCGAACTTGCAAACCCATCAAGCTCTATCCTAGATATTGATAAAAAAGTTGCAGACACAATGCGCAGCGGTTCTTTCCCTACCGATAAATTCGGTGTACCACTAGCTGGCTCGCTTATTCCGTGGATCGATGTGAAACGTGATAACGGTCAGAGTAAAGAAGAGTGGAAAGCGGGCGCAGAGGCAAACAAAATTTTGGGCTCACAAAGCTCGCCTGTGCCAATCGATGGTACTTGTGTCCGTATTGGTGCTATGCGCTGTCACTCTCAAGCACTCACTATCAAGCTTAAGCAAAATGTCCCAATGGATGAAATCGAAGAAATCATCGCCACTCATAATGACTGGGTTAAAGTGATTCCTAACGATCGTGACATTACTGCGCAAGAACTTACACCTGCAAAAGTAACAGGCACTATGTCCGTACCAGTAGGTCGTCTACGTAAGATGGCAATGGGCGATGACTTCCTAAATGCTTTCACTGTTGGTGACCAACTACTTTGGGGCGCAGCAGAACCATTGCGTCGTACGTTACGCATTATTCTTTCTGAGAAAGCATAATCACATCAACCTTTGTTTGATGACAAAATAAAAGAGCTCCCTAGGGAGCTCTTTTTTATGCTTCGTCTTCTCCACGAACAACGCGTTTGTCAGGATCGGCCAGTTCACTACCACAGTGTTTACAGTAAGTCGCATCAGAGTCGTGCCCGGCGTGAGAACAGTTAGGACACTTCACTAATACTTTGTGCGATTGCATTTCTTGGTGAAGCTCTGCTGTGAAAATACCAGTAGGGACCGCCAAAATTGAATAACCCAACAACATGGTGAGTGAGGCTAGTCCTTTTCCGAGATCTGTTTGAGGTACCAAGTCACCATATCCAACCGTTGTGATGGTCACAATAGCCCAATAAATACTTTTCGGAATGCTAGTAAATCCGTTTTCAGGCCCCTCAATGACAAAAATCAGTGACCCAAAGATCGTGACCATAATGGCGACAGAGCTAAAGAAGATAAAAATCTTTCTGCGCGCCATCAGTAGAGAGCGTAAGAGGATGTTGGACTCTTGAAGATAGCGGACCAACTTGAGTATGCGGAATATTCGCATGACTCGCAGTGCTCTTATTACGCCCATAAAGGAGGCAGAAGGGAAAAACAGTGCTAAGTAAGTAGGTAAAATCGCGAGTAAATCAACGACGCCATAAAAGCTTTTCGCATAGGCGGCTGGTTTTGGAGAGCAATAAAGCCGGAGAAAATACTCAATAGTGAATAAACCGGTAAAAGTGTACTCTAAGTATTTCAGCTCTTTTGCCCACTCGGCGCGTACGGATGGTATTGAGTCTAATACCAGCACGATTAGAGAACTGATAATCGCGATAATGAGTGCAATATCGAAGGTTCGACCAGCTTTGGTATGAGTACCAAAAATGGTGACATAAAGAGTATGTTTGAGAGAGTCAGTCGTCATGACAAAGCGATCCATTGTTGAATCGCTCTATCATACAATTTTATAGAAACTCAGGCTAATCCCGGAAATAAGTTGCGTAAACCATTGGCGATAAACTCAATACCCAATGCGCCTAATATCAAACCCATGATACGGGTAATGACGTTGATACCAGTTTGGCCCAAAAATCGCACGATCAGTGGGGCAGAGCGGAACAACAGCCACGAGCATAGACAGAACAAGCCAATTGTAATGCTGATGCCTACCGTATCAAACATGCTTGGGTAGCGTGCACCGTAAACAATAGTCGAACTGATTGCGCCTGGTCCTGCCATTAGCGGCATCGCAAGAGGAACAACACCGATCTGCTCGCGACTCACGTATTCTGATTTTTCCTGTTTGTTTTGTTTATCTTCCCCCAGTTTACCGCTCATCATCGAGAACGCGATGCTAAGCAGCAGTAGCCCACCTGCAACACGAAACGAATCCAGAGAAATGCTGAACATATCTAATAGTAACTGGCCAGCAAAGAGCGAAATGATCAGGATGATCGCAACAGCCACGTTCGCTGTGGTTGCCGTATTGCGCTTTTCGTCTGGTGTCATATGTCCGGTTAGTGACACAAACACAGGCATGATACCAACAGGGTTTACTGCGGCGACCAAACCAAGAAAAAACTGCAAGAAGATAGCAAGTTCAAAAGTTTGCATGTTGCGTACTCATTAAAGTTCACATTAGTGAAAAGGAGAAGGGGTAATTTGGGCGTAATGTAAGGCAAAAGTTGGGTTGGAAGAAATGAAAAAAACTAACGCATTTCCTACTGTTTTAGTGAGAAAAACTAATTCTTTAATAAACTGTATCTAATCTGGAAAAGAATTGTTGCGTATAAAGTTGCTGTCAAAGCGTGCTGTTTTACATAAACGTTAACATTCGCACACTTTTGATAAAAACTAAGGTGGTTTGTAGAGAGATGTATTCGGTTCGATATACTCTCAGTAGCACAAGGAATTGGGCCTACATGTAATTTTGTTGGCTAAAAATGAAACTTTTTTACAGGTTGTTGTAGTTTCTTTTATTTATTTGTCTATTTGCTTCTTTTTTGTTCAATAAAAAGTGAAGATTAATTTATTTGTTTATCAGTGAGTTATGTCGTTTTAGTGTGATGGGGCACCACTTTGGTGGTATTTAGGTCGTGAGAACTGATCCAAGTCAATTTTTTTCACACTCTGAAATATTATACTCAGTCCTGAAAGCAATTTACTAAGACGTTTGTTTTCTAAGTGACTGATAAACAGTAAAAACGATAAGTAATAGCCTTAGTAAAAAGTTTTTAATATTTGTTAATTTTAGGAGATTCCCTATGCCTGTAACTAATATGGCTGAACTAGATGCAATGATTGCTCGCGTTAAGAAAGCGCAAGAAGAGTTCGCTACTTACTCTCAAGAGCAAGTAGACAAAATCTTCCGTGCAGCATCGCTTGCAGCTAACCAAGCCCGTATCCCGCTAGCTCAACAAGCGGTTGAAGAATCTGGTATGGGTATTGTTGAAGATAAAGTAATCAAGAACCACTTCGCTTCTGAGTTTATCTACAACAAATACAAAGACGAACAAACGTGTGGCATCCTAGAAGAGGATGACAACCTAGGTACTATGACTATCGCTGAACCTGTAGGTATCATCTGCGGTATCGTACCAACGACTAACCCTACATCTACAGCGATCTTCAAATCTCTAATCTCTCTGAAGACTCGTAACGGTATCATCTTCTCACCACACCCACGTGCGAAAAACTCGACTAACGACGCAGCGAAACTGGTTCTAGACGCAGCAGTAGCAGCGGGTGCACCAAAAGACATCATCGGTTGGATCGACCAACCTTCTGTTGAGCTTTCTAACGCTCTTATGAAACACGATGACATTGCTCTTATCCTTGCAACTGGTGGCCCAGGCATGGTTAAAGCAGCTTACTCTTCTGGTAAACCAGCAATCGGTGTAGGTGCAGGTAACGTTCCTGTTGTTATCGACGAAACTGCTGACATCAAACGTGCAGTGGCTTCTATCCTGATGTCTAAGACTTTCGACAACGGCGTAGTATGTGCTTCTGAGCAGGCTGCAATCGTCGTTGACGAAGTGTACGACGAAGTAAAAGAGCGTTTTGCTTCTCACAAAGCTTACGTACTAAGCAAAGCAGAAGCTGAAAAAGTTCGTAAAGTTCTTCTTATCGATGGCGCGCTAAACGCGAAAATCGTAGGTCAGCCAGCAGCGGCAATCGCTGAAATGGCAGGCGTTAAAGTTCCAGCAGACACGAAAGTCCTTGTTGGTGAAGGTCTAGGTAAAGTGTCTCACGATGACGCATTCGCTCACGAGAAACTATCTCCAACTCTAGGTCTATTCCGTGCTGACAACTTCGAAGACGCGGTTGCTCAAGCGGTAACTATGGTTGAGATTGGTGGTATCGGCCACACATCTGGTCTTTACACTAACCAAGATACTAACGCTGACCGTATCCGTTACTTCGGTGACAAGATGAAGACAGCTCGTATCCTAATCAACATCCCGACTACTCACGGTGGTATCGGTGACTTGTACAACTTCAACGTTGCGCCTTCTCTAACTCTAGGTTGTGGTTCATGGGGTGGTAACTCTATCTCTGAGAACGTAGGTCCTAAACACCTAATCAACAAGAAAACTGTAGCGAAGCGAGCTGAAAACATGTTGTGGCATAAACTACCTAAGTCAATCTACTTCCGTCGTGGTAGCCTTCCAATTGCTCTAGGCGACCTAGAAGGTAAGAAACGCGCATTCTTAGTAACTGACCGTTTCCTATTCAACAACGGTTACGCAGATGACGTAGTAAGTCTACTTAAAGCTCAAGGCATGGAAGTTCAAACATTCTTCGATGTTGAAGCTGACCCAACGCTTTCTGTTGTAGAGAAAGGTGCGGCTCAAATGGCTAGCTACCAACCAGATGTTATCCTAGCGCTAGGCGGTGGTTCCCCAATGGATGCTGCGAAGATCATGTGGGTAATGTACGAGCACCCAGAAACTCACTTCGAAGAACTAGCAATGCGCTTTATGGACATCCGTAAACGTATTTACAAGTTCCCTAAAATGGGTCAAAAAGCTGAGCTTGTATGTATCACTACAACTTCAGGTACTGGTTCAGAAGTTACGCCATTTGCGGTTGTTACTGACGACAAGACTGGCGCTAAATACCCACTAGCTGACTACGAAATCACGCCAAACATGGCTATCGTTGATGCGAACCTAGTGATGAACATGCCTAAGTCTCTAACAGCATTTGGTGGTTACGATGCAGTAACTCACGCTCTAGAAGCTTACGTATCTGTTCTTGCGAATGAATACTCTGACGGTCAGGCTCTACAAGCACTTAAGATGCTAAAAGAATACCTACCTTCAAGCTACGCGAACGGCGCTAACGACCCAATCGCTCGTGAGAAAGTACACAACGCAGCAACTATCGCTGGTGTGGCATTTGCTAACGCATTCCTAGGTGTTTGTCACTCAATGGCGCACAAACTAGGTGCTGAGTTCCACATTCCACATGGCCTAGCAAACGCACTACTTATCTCTAACGTTGTACGTTACAACGCGAACGATAACCCAACTAAACAAACAGCGTTCTCTCAATACGACCGCCCACAAGCACGTCGTCGTTACGCTGAAGTTGCTGACCACTTAGGTCTAAGCCAAGCTGGTGACCGTACTGCTCAGAAAATTGAACGTCTACTAGCATGGTTGGATGAGCTAAAAGTGAACCTAGACATCCCAATGTCTATCCAAGCGGCAGGCGTAGCTGAAGCAGACTTTATCGCGAAACTTGATGAGCTAGCAGTTGAAGCGTTCGATGACCAATGTACTGGTGCTAACCCTCGCTACCCACTAATTAGCGAACTTAAAGATGTGTTAATGGCTTCTTACTACGGTAAAGCATTCGTTGAAGGTGAAACTTTCGAAGGTACAACAGTTATCAAGAAGAAAGCAGACCAAGAAGCAGCGAAAGCGGCGCCTAAAGCAAAGAAAGAAAAAGCTGACGCGTAATCAAGAGTCGTGTGAGTAAGGTTTTCGCTAGCACGAAACCTTAACCGGGAAAAAGTAAAAGCCCCAGTCATTTGACTGGGGCTTTTTTGTTGAGAAAGTTGAGTAATAGCGATCCATTGACGCAACAAACACGTTGTCCATTCATACTTCTGTAGCAACCACTCTGCCACTAAAATACTCATTTGATACGATATATGCGGTATTGCGAACCAATTCATCTTGGATCTCGGCCCAGTGTCTTTCGTTAAGTTCTTCTCTTGTATGGTTTACCGAAGGAATGACGCCACCCACCCGAATATTAAATGGAGTGAGCTCTTTTGCCCAACTGTGAGTAAAACCTGACACCAAAGCAGCCATGCTTTCGACTCCCGTTAAATCTTCATGGCTGTCATGGGAAATGACGTTAACTATTACCCCTTTCTTATTTCTAGCGCGAAATCGTTCGGCTCCCACCTGGCCATAGGTGTAGAGGAAGCGTGCAGCAGAAGACAAGTGATCAATGTAAGTACTCATAGGTTCGGGAGCCATCAAGCCTGGCATGGGAGAGCTCGTCCAGCAATTGACTATCACGTCTGGTGTCGCACGCAGCTGCGATTCTATCTGATCAAACAGTAAGTTAATCGACGTTGTGTTATCACTGCACACATTCATCGCATAGACTTTATCTGTGAAGGCACTAATCTGCTCATAGCTCGATTTTAGAGCGCTAGAGTTTTGGTCACAAAGAATCAACGTCGCTCCAAGGTGAGCAAAGTGACTAGCACAAGTCCTTCCTATAACAGAACCTGCAGACGTGACGAGAATAATTGATTCTTTAATATCCATAACACCTTCACTGTATCCCTGTGTGAAAAAATACACCAGTGGTTTGTGCTATTAGCATGGTTGAAATTAGAAAGGCTCAGTGTGAAAGACTTCAAACTAACGCTTTTGGATGAGGACTATTGTGCGGTAATTTGTAAGGCGTCACATTTCTGACTGTGGATACTGCAAGCTGTTGGTTGAACAATGATCTCTATACTTGCAGTTGAATTTGATACTGACGTTGAGCCGTCACTAGTTGATTGTATAGCCCTGCATCTGGGATGAGGTTTTTGTTGCGCTCGCCCAATTTGCGTCGCTCATGACCGGATAGGTTGTGATAAACGTCTTCAGGAAGGTTAAACGTATCTTCCGGCAAGTAGGTCAGGGCGTCTGGTTTCAAGTAGTGACTCAGTTTCGCTGAGGATAGACCTGCACCGTGGAATTGTTTTGCTTGCTGTGCTGCTAGCTCATAGCTGCTGCTATCAGAACGAAGAGCTTGAGGCGTTGACAATTCAAGTTGTTGACGGAGTATATCTTCGCTAGTGGCTACTTCTTTGATTTCCTCCACAGGTACAACGTCGCGTACATCGTTAGAAAACATCGACAAAATCAGTGCAAAATCGGCACGACGTCCTTCGTGGACAGCATGGTTGATACCATTGCCGAACTGAAGCTCGTTAATAATTGCCGCTTTGTCTAAAGTATGAATTTGCATGATGTTCCTCGCTCGATGCCATTTTAACGGCGTGTCTGAGAAGAACTTTAGGAAAAAGAAGAGATTAAATTGGAGTTTTAAGCGAAAAATAAAAAGCTCGCTGGTTCAGCGAGCTTTTAAAATAAGACTAAATTGAACTTAGGGGGGAAGTAAAATTACTTCGCTAGGTTCTCAGCTACGAAGTCCCAGTTTACAAGTGCCCAGAAGCCGTTCATGTAGTCAGGACGTACGTTGCGGTAATCAATGTAGTATGCGTGTTCCCATAGGTCAACAGTTAGAAGTGGTGTTGTGCCTTCTTCTGTTAGAGGAGTAGCTGCGTTAGAAGTGTTAACGATCTCTAGAGAGCCGTCAGCTTTCTTAACAAGCCAAGTCCATGAAGAACCGAAGTTGTTGATTGCTGAATCAGTAAACTTCGCTTTGAATTCTTCGAAAGAACCGAATGCTGCGTTGATTGCGTCAGCAACTGCGCCTGTTGGTTCGCCGCCCGCGTTTGGAGCAAGACAGTGCCAGTAGAACGTGTGGTTCCAGATTTGCGCTGCGTTGTTGAATACGCCACCAGTAGAAGTCTTGATGATCTCTTCTAGAGTTTTGCCTTCGAACTCAGTGCCAGGGATAAGACCATTTAGCTTAACAACGTAAGTGTTGTGGTGCTTACCGTGGTGGTAGTCTAGAGTCTCTGCTGAGATGTGTGGTTCTAGTGCGTCTTTCGCGTAAGGAAGAGCTGGTAGTTCAAATGCCATTACTCGATTCTCCATTGATTTGAAAGGATGACCTTTCGATTGCTTCCAGTGTTTTTTATAGCTATGTAGCCTTTAAGGCTGACTTGCTAAGTATTTTAGCAAGTTTTTACTTTATTAAAACCCCGATATGAAAATATTTTAAGGGGTTAGCGGCTGTGAAGTGCTGAATTGTTCGCCATCAAGCAACCTGAATTTAAGCCTTATTAATTATATGGTTTTTATTCTGTCGTTATTGAGTAGAATGTGGCAAATAAACAAAGTTCAAACCCATGAATGAGGAAGCGATGGAAACTATCGACAAAATCAAACAGCAGATCTCTGAAAACTCAATCCTGCTGTACATGAAAGGATCACCGAAACTGCCAAGCTGTGGTTTCTCTTCTCAAGCGTCACAGGCTCTAATGGCATGTGGTGAGAAGTTCGCTTACGTAGACATTCTGCAAAACCCAGATATTCGTGCTGAGCTACCAAAGTACGCACAATGGCCAACATTCCCTCAACTATGGGTTGAAGGCGAGCTTATCGGCGGTTGCGACATCATTCTAGAAATGTTCCAAAAAGGTGAACTTCAGCCTCTAATCAAAGAAGCTGCAGCGCGCGCTGAAGATCAAGCTGAGTAATTCGTAAATACTCACATTTAGCGATAGAATACGAAGGAGCCGTACTGGCTCCTTTTTCTTTTTAGGTTAGTGGAATGAACATAAAGCTTTACTACGTGCATGACCCAATGTGCAGTTGGTGTTGGGGTTACAAACCGACGCTTGATAAATTGAAACAGCAACTGCCAGGCGTTATTCAGTTTGAGTATGTGGTGGGTGGTCTTGCGCCAGATACTAGTTTGCCGATGCCACCAGAGATGCAACAAAAACTCGAAGGTATTTGGAAGCAGATTGAGCGTCAGTTGGGCACCAAGTTTAACTACGATTTCTGGAAGCTTTGTACGCCAGTAAGAAGCACTTACCAATCTTGTCGCGCAGTTATCGCAGCGGGCTTTCAAGATTCTTATGAGCAGATGCTAGAAGCGATTCAACATGCGTATTACTTACGTGCGATGCCTCCTCATGAAGAAGCGACTCACTTGCAGCTAGCTAAAGAAACTGGTTTGAATGTTCAGCAGTTCAAGAACGATATGGACGGCTCTTTCTTAGAAGGTGTGTTCCAAGATCAACTGAGTCTTGCAAAGAGCCTAGGCGTGGATTCTTACCCTAGCTTGGTTCTTCAAATTAACGACGCTTATTTCCCGATTGCCGTGGATTATCTGTCAACAGAGCCTACCTTGAAACTGATACGTGAGCGTATTATTGACAATATGCCAGCGCAATAATCGCGATTTCAAATAACAAAAAGCCGCTCAATGAGCGGCTTTTTCGTAACTAAGTATATCCATCAAACAAAGGTACTAAAGCACCATTGCAGCAATCCAACCAAAGATGATCAGTGGAATGTTGTAGTGGATAAAGGTTGGAACAACCGTTTCCCAAATGTGCTCATGCTGACCGTCGGCATTTAGACCAGATGTAGGGCCTAATGTCGAGTCGGACGCTGGAGAACCAGCATCACCCAAAGCGGCAGCAGTACCAACTAGCGCGATTGTTGCCATTGGCGAAAAACCAAATGCCAACGCGAGTGGAACGTAGATTGTCGCCAAGATTGGAATGGTTGAAAACGATGAACCAATGCCCATTGTTACTAGCAGGCCAACGATCAGCATCAGTAGTGCTGCAAGCGGCTTATTATCACCAATGCTGGTAGAGAGAGACTGTACTAATGTCTCAACGCCACCTGTTTGCTTCATTACCGCAGCAAAACCTGCGGCAGCGATCATGATGAAACCAATCATAGCCATCATATGCACGCCTTTTGTGAAGACATCGTGCGTTTCTTTCCAGGCAATCACACCGCCAAAAGTAAACACCATAAAGCCAGCTAGAGCACCAATAATCATTGAGCCAGTGTAAAGCTGAACACCCAATGCGGCGACAATACCAAGAGCGGCCACCAAGATGTGCTTTTTATTGATAGCATGATCTGTCTCGTGAACGACAGTCAACTCCGTTTCTTCGTAGATGCGTGGTTTACGGTAGCTAACAAAGATTGCCAGCAATAGACCAAACAACATACCAGCACCTGGCAGTAACATTGCAGTTGGAACTTGGCTTGCAACCACGTTTTCCAAACCGTTGTCATGTAGGTTCTTTAATAGAATGTTGTTTAAGAAAATACCGCCGAAACCAACAGGTAAGATCATGTAAGGTGTGATCAAACCAAAGGTAAGAACACACGCAACCAAACGTCGATCGAGCTTAAGTTTCGCAAATACGCCCAAAAGAGGTGGAATCAAAATTGGAATAAAGGCGATATGGACCGGAATTACGTTCTGAGATGACATAGTGACAAGAACGAGCGCGACTAACACCGCGTACTTTAACCCGGTAGTTGACGCCGAGTTTTCTTTACCATTTAAGCGCTTGATAACACTTTTTGCCAGTAGGTCCGTGATGCCAGATTTAGAGATGGCAACGGCGAAAGTACCTAACATTGCGTAGCTTAGAGCGATAGTCGCACCGCCACCTAAACCACTTTCGAACGCGGCAACTGTGTCTCCAAGGCTCATGCCTGCGACAAGGCCACCAACGATGGCACTAAACGTGAGGGCAACCACCACGTTTACGCGCATCAATGCTAACACGAGCATGACGCACACTGATATAACGACAGGATTCATACTTTTCCTAATATGTTGTGTTTACTTATTATTCTTCGTCAGCAAGCGGCCAACCGCCGAGGGCCTTCCATTTGTTGACAATACCGCAGAATAATTCTGCTGTTTTTTGTGTATCGTAAAGCGCTGAGTGTGCTTCACGATTATCGAATTCCATCCCGGCCGTTTTGCATGCTTTCGCGAGAACCGTTTGACCATAAGCAAGGCCACTCAATGTTGCCGTGTCAAAAGTAGCAAAGGGATGAAAAGGGACTCTTTTTAGTTTACAGCGCTCATTGGCTGCATTTACAAAACCTAAGTCGAATGCTGCGTTATGGGCAACCATAATTGCGCGCGAGCAATCTGCGGCTTTTTGTTCTTTGCGAATAAGTTTATAAATCTCTTTTAACGCTTCTTGCTCAGAAACTGCACCACGAAGAGGGCTATATGGGTCACGAATACCATTGAATTCTAGCGCTTCTTTTTCTAAGTTAGCGCCCTCAAATGGCTCAACATGAAAATGAATGGTGGAGGCTGGATGCAACACGCCATCTTCGTCCATTTTTAACGTAACGGCGCAAATTTCTAAAAGTGCATCAGTTTGAGCATTGAAACCTGCGGTCTCAACGTCTACTACCACAGGGAAATAACCACGAAAGCGTTTTTTCAAGGTCAGAGCTTCATTTTCTATTGTCATGTCGGCTTATTTTTGTGTGACGAAGGCTGCATTATTGCAGATTATACCGACGAGAAAAACCGCAATTTAGGAGAAAAACGGAATTCTATTTTGCATCTCATCAATACGCTCGATCGCATTTCGGGTGATTGAGTTACCATGATTAACGTTAATCGTAATATCACGATATTTCGCACGTTGGCGAGGTTTTTGCATGCCAGGTGAAGTGGTTTTATTGATTCAAATTGACGGCAACAGACTGCCGTTTAAGAGACAGTACTTAGATGAAGAAATGGCTGATTACTAGTGGCGTTGTATTTTCGTTGTTTAGCACAAGCAGTTTTGCTGTGATGGGCAAACGTTATGTTGCCACTCCACAGCAATCTCAATGGGAAATGGTGGTCAACACACCGTTAGAATGCCAACTTGTTCACCCTATTCCAAGTTTTGGAGATGCGGTATTTTCATCTCGTGCGAATAAAAAAATCAATTTAGACTTTGAGTTAAAAATGCGTCGTCCGATGGGAGAAACACGTAACGTCAGTCTCATCTCTATGCCGCCACCTTGGCGACCAGGTGAACACGCCGATCGAATTACAAACCTAAAGTTTTTTAAACAGTTTGATGGTTATGTCGGAGGGCAAACAGCATGGGGCATTTTGTCTGAGCTGGAAAAAGGGCGTTATCCGACCTTTAGTTATCAGGATTGGCAGAGCCGAGATCAGAGAATTGAAGTCGCATTGTCATCCGTGCTGTTTCAAAATAAGTACAACGCGTTTAGCGACTGTATTTCCAATTTATTGAAATACAGTTTTGAAGACATTGCTTTTACGATTTTGCACTACGAAAGACAAGGCGATCAGTTAACCAAGGCTTCCAAAAAGCGTTTATCACAAATTGCAGATTATATCCGACATAATCAAGATATCGATCTCGTGCTGGTGGCGACGTACACCGATTCAACCGATGGCAAAAGTGCGAGTCAAAGTTTATCTGAGCGACGTGCAGAGTCACTTCGTGATTATTTTCAGTCTCTAGGGCTACCGGAAGATCGAATTCAAGTGCAAGGGTACGGCAAGCGTCGTCCTATTGCTGATAACGGTTCGCCAATAGGAAAAGACAAAAACCGCCGAGTCGTAATATCTCTAGGGCGAACCCAAGTCTAATGCATATAAAAACGCCGAAGCTCAAAGCTTCGGCGTTTTTGATTTACTGACGTTGTTAATAATATTTTAATGGGATTTTGCCAAGTACCTTTCGGTGATTCCGGCTGTATAATTTGGATGTTAGTTTAATCGGAATTTGGCAATGACTTCGCAATTGGTTGCGGTATCGATTTTTTCAACCTGTTTGGCAATAGCCGGATTAGGGTGACGTTTCATGAAGTCTATTAATGCTTTAGTGCAACATCCTATTGAGTCGATAAAGCTTGCACATTCTTTATTTGGGCATTGTGGGATGAGTGTTAAGACTTTCTCTGAAGCCAGCTGAAGGTATTTGAGTTCATAGTCAGTGTCTCCGGCCCAACGCCAGAACTGAGCTAAGTTATGACAAGAAATCACAGAAATTAATAATCGCTCGTCTGCTTCAATTTCCACACATTCGCTAATATCTTCACTCAGGCTTAGGGCTTGCTGGTAATGAAGAATGCTGCGAACAGGGTCATCTAGTTGAAGTGCCGTATCGGCTAGAAGTGTGTGTTTTTCCCATTCACTGATCATTATCGTAATCCCGCATATCGAAGTTGCGAATAAATCTAAACGATAATTATTATCAAGTAAAGTGTTTTGTTTATAAAAGAACAGGCAGATCGCAGACCTGCCTGTAATCGATGTTCAACTTGCAGTACAAGTGATTATTAGAAGTGCCGCTTAGCCTTCAAGACCTGCTGAAGCTTGCTTGTTTTGGATAAGCTCAATCATATAACCATCTGGGTCTTTTACGAATGCAATGTGCGTGCTTCCGCCTTTTACTGGACCTGGTTCACGCGTCACATTACCGCCCGCCGCTTTGATAGCGTCGCAAGTTGTGTAGATATCATCAACACCAATGGCGATATGACCAAAAGCAGTACCTAGGTCATATTCAGTTTTACCCCAGTTGTAAGTTAGCTCGATCACAGCACCTTGGGATTCGTCACCGTAGCCAAGAAACGCCAGTGTGTATTCGTACTCTTTATTCTCGTTCGTACGAAGCAACTGCATGCCCATAACTTCAGTGTAAAACTTGATGGATTTGTCTAGATCACCTACGCGAAGCATAGTGTGGAGAATTCGACCATTTGACATTTTTTGCTCCTAGCTTTGATTTTCAAATAGCGTTAGCTATCTGGATATACTTTCTCTTTATATTCGCACAAATCTTCAATAATACAGCTACCGCAGCGAGGCTTTCTCGCCAAGCACGTGTAGCGGCCATGAAGAATGAGCCAGTGGTGCACATCGAGTTTGAACTCTTTTGGCACAACTTTTAATAGCTTTTGCTCGACATCATCAACCGTTTTGCCCATTGCAAACTTAGTACGATTCGACACGCGATAAATGTGCGTATCGACGGCAATGGTTGGCCAACCAAAAGCGGTGTTGAGCACGACGTTTGCGGTCTTGCGACCTACGCCTGGTAGCGCTTCTAACGCTGCACGATCTTCAGGAACTTCACCATTGTGTTTTTCCAACAAGATCTTACAAGTCTTGATAGTGTTTTCTGCTTTTGAGTTAAATAAACCGATGGTCTTTATGTATTCTTTTAAGCCATCAACTCCCAAATCGAGAATACTTTTCGGTGTATTAGCGACAGGGAAAAGCTTGTCGGTGGCTTTATTGACACTTACATCGGTTGCTTGCGCTGATAGTAATACCGCGATTAGCAGTTCAAAAGGGGAGCTCCAGTTAAGCTCAGTTTGAGGATTCGGATTGTTTTCTCGTAATCGCTCAAGAATTTCGATTCTTTTTATTTTGTTCATTGCTGACTTCCAATACCGTCTCTGCGGTTTATGAAAAAGGCTCCTATGACAGAGCCTTATTTTGTTATGCGTTGGTGACGCGAGCACGTTCTATGGTTGGTTTTTCTTCTTTTGGTTGACGTGCCTGGACTGAATTATCGATGACATTTTTAAGCGCTATCAACAGACCAACACCGATAAATGCACCGGGTGGAAGAAGCGCTAGCAGAAAGCTGTTGTCAAATTGGAAAACTTGAATGCGGAGAGCGGATGCCCAGTCTCCTAATAGCAGATCTGCCCCGTCGAATAGTGTGCCATTACCAATTAACTCACGCATGGCACCTAGCACGACCAAAACGCTTGTCATACCAAGCCCCATCCATAAACCGTCTAATGCTGCAGGCGCAACATCATTTTTTGAAGCATATGCTTCAGCTCGACCAATAATGATGCAGTTGGTTACAATCAGAGGAATAAAGATACCAAGAGATAGGTATAAACCATACGCATAGGCATTCATCAATAACTGAACACAGGTAACGAGAGAGGCAATGATCATCACGAACACAGGAATGCGGATCTCTTTTGGTACGTAATTACGAATAAGAGAAACCGTGACGTTGGAGCCGACCAGCACTAATAAGGTTGCAATACCAAGACCTAAGGCATTGGTTATCGTGGAAGAAACCGCTAGTAGTGGACACAGACCCAGCAGCTGTACGAGAGCAGGGTTATTGCTCCACATACCGTTTTTCATCAGCAATTTATTTTCACTCATTACTGCTCTCCTTCACAGCCCAAAGGCTGGCTAAGAATGTCTTCACGAGATTGGTTTACGTAGTTAACGGTATTTCGCACCACTTTTACGACGGCTCTAGGCGTGATCGTTGCACCAGTAAATTGATCGAAATCACCACCATCTTTACGAACTTTCCATGAGTTCCAGTTACTTTCCGTGACTTGTTTGCCCGTAAAGCTCAGGATCCAGTCGGTGACACGAAGATCAATTTTGTCGCCCAGGCCAGGGGTTTCTTGATGGCTTAAGACGCGTGTCCCCAAAATATTGCCCTGATTGTCAATCCCAGTAATAACTTTTATCTCACCATTGTAGCCATCTGGCGCGATGGATTCTATTGCGATTGCTGTCGGTTCACCATTCTTCGTGGCGAGGTAGGCTGGCATCGCACGTAATGTCCCCAGTTCTGGTGACGTGACCATAGTGCAGGCTTGCGTGAGTGCGTTGTCATGCATGTTTTCTGGAATGACTTGATTCAAAACAGAAAGCAGTTGTTGTTGTTCTTGTATCTTGATTTGGTCTTTTGTTAGGTACTGAGTAAAGGCGACTAATCCGGTTGTTGCACAGGCAAAGATCGCAAGTGTCAGACCATTTTTTCTAATAGCGGTTAACATGTTTACCTCAGTGACCGTAAGTTCTAGGTTTGGTGTAGTAATCGATCAGTGGCACACACATATTTGCAAGTAACACTGCGAATGCAACACCATCAGGGAAGCCGCCCCAACTGCGAATGATAAAGACCAAAGCACCAATAAGCGCGCCAAAGATCAAACGTCCTTTAACGGTGGTAGACGCCGACACGGGATCGGTTGCAATAAAGAATGCGCCAAGCATGGTTGCACCTGATAACAAGTGGAAGATTGGCGACGCAGTTTCCCCTGGGGTCAGCAAGCTGAACACGACGCTAAATAGCGTCAGGCTCGCTAGGAAACCTACGGGGATATACCATTGGATGATGCGTTTTTTGATCATCACTAAACCACCAAGTAAGTAGGCAAGATTTACCCATTGCCAACCAATGCCAGCTAAGCCATCGAATATTGGCTGCGACAGTACTTCGCTTGGGGTTGCACCTGTATGAATGCCGGTCTTAAATGCATCAAGTGGCGTCGCCATTGTCACACCGTCAACCCCCGTTCGAACTTGCTGAAGCGATAAGCCGTCGTAATCATAGCCCGTAAAAATTAAAGAGAGTGTATCTGCAAAATTTACGTGATCAGGTATGAGTGACGTCGGGGCACTCCAACTCGTCATTTGCACTGGGAATGAGATCAACAAGACCACATAAGCGACCATGGCAGGATTGAATAAGTTTTGACCAAGGCCACCATATAGGTGTTTAGCGATTACGATCGCGAAAATAAGTCCGATCACCATAATCCACCACGGAGACCATGGTGGGATAGCCACGGCTAATAACCAAGCGGTAACGATCGCACTGTTATCACGTAGTGCTCGCATCGGCGAACGTTTACGGAAGACCATAACTAAGGCTTCAAGTGATACAGCGACTGCGATGGCAAAAATCAGCTGAATAAGAGTTCCCCACCCAAAGAAGTAGGTCTGAGCCGCTAAACCTGGGAGAGCACAAAGTGCCACCCATTTCATTAAGTCAGGTGTACTACGACGGCTGTGGGTATGCGGTGAACTGGCAATAAAAAACGACACTACTCGTTCTCCTCAGTATTATTTTTATTAGCTTCTTGCTGCGCTTTGCGAGCCTTCGCGCGCGCAATAGCAGCAGCGACAGCCGCTTTTTTCGGATCTTCAGTTTGTTCAGCAGGCGTTTCAGCTTCTACCGTTTCGGCTGGTTCTTCTTGCTTAGCTTTACGCGCTTTGGCACGCGCAATAGCCGCAGCGACAGCCGCTTTTTTCGGATCTTCGGTTTGCTCGGCAGGTGCTTCAGCTTCTTTCGCTTCAGTTGAGTCTGCTTGTTGCGCTTTACGAGCCTTCGCGCGCGCAATTGCTGCGGCAACCGCGGCTTTCTTCGGATCCACTTCTGGTTCTTCGGAAGTTGCTTCTTCAACAGGCTCTGTTTGCGTTTCTTGCTTAGCTTTACGCGCTTTGGCACGTGCAATCGCAGCAGCCACGGCGGCTTTTTTCGGATCGTCGGTTTGCTCGGCAGGTGCTTCAGCTTCTTCCGCTTCAGTTGAGTCTGCTTGTTTCGCTTTACGTGCTTTGGCACGTGCAATGGCAGCAGCAACCGCGGCTTTCTTCGGATCGTCGGTTTGCTCAGCAGACGCTTGAGCTTCTAACGTTTCGGTTGGTTCTTCTTGTTGAGTTTTTTTCGCTTTAGCTCGGGCGATGGCTGCTGCAACTGCCGATTTCTTATCATCAGCGTTGTTGTCTGGCGTTTCGCCTTGTTCTTTTTGTGCTTTACGTTCGCGGGCTAGACGTTTGCGTTCTTCGCGCAGTTTTGCCATTTCTGAGTTATCAGGTTCACTAGAGCCTGCTTTAGCGGCTGCGGCCTGTTTTGCCTTCGCTTTGGCAATGGCTGCAGCGACGGCAGGTTTCACGGCTGGCTCTGCTTTTTCTGTTGTTTCTGTCTTCTGAGCTTTCACTCGTGCGATCGCTGCTGCAATCGCATCATCACCACCAGAAGATTTCATGTCTTTACGGCGCTGATCGGCTGCTTTCTTAAAGCGATTTTCACGTTCTGCTTTTTCGCGCTCCATACGCGCTTTCTTCTCTTCAAAACGCAGCTTCGCTCGCTCTGCAGCTTCCGCTTCTTGTGCTCTGGTGCGAATTTCCGCTTTTGCTTGGCGGTAGTACTGTACGAGAGGAATTTCACTTGGACACACAAACGCACAAGCACCGCACTCGATACAATCCTTTAAGTTTAGTTCTTCGAGTTTCTCATACTCTTCAGCTTTTGCATGCCATTGCAGTTGCTGAGGTAGCAGTGAAGCCGGGCAAGCTTCAGCACATTGGCTACAGCGAATACATTCCATCTCATGTTGGTGCGGAGAGATCTCACGACGAGTCGGAGCAAGGATACAGTTTGCTGTCTTGGTAATCGGCACTTGAGAGTGGGGAAGGGTGAAGCCCATCATTGGTCCACCCATGATTAAACGTTGTAACTTTTTATCGGCTTTATAGCCAAACTCATCCAATAAAGCCTGTACTGGTGTACCTAATAATGCCCAAACATTGCGTGGTTGTTTGAATGTTTTACCGGTGAGAGTCACCACGCGTTTTATCATCGGTTCACCATCGATGATTGCGCGTTTGATTGAGTAAAGAGAACCGACATTTTGAACCAAAATACCAATATCGGCTGGGATTGCGCCGCTTGGTACTTCTTTATTGGTCAAAATTTTGATCAGCTGTTTTTCACCACCAGAAGGGTATTTAGTCGGGATAACGCGAATGACGATATCTTTGTTTAGAGCCGCAGCTTCTAACGCTTTGATTGCCTCTGGTTTGTTATCTTCAATACCAATAATCGTGAGCTTTGGTGTCAGGATATGTTCGACAATCTCGATACCTTGGATGAGCTCTTCGGCATGCTCTTGCATGAGCTTGTCATCTGATGTGATGTATGGCTCACACTCAGCTGCGTTGACGATAAGAATCTCTGTGCGAGCAAAACCTGATTGGATTTTTTTTGCGGTAGGGAAACCTGCGCCACCCATACCAGAAATGCCTGCGAGACGAATAATATCGATCAGTGCGTCAGGTGTTTCTTGTTTGTAATCCGCGACGGGTTTTCTGTCACACCATGTATCGTTACCATCAGGTGTAATGACCGCACAGAGTTCACTCAGACCTGAAGGGTGAGCAACGGTTCTAGGCTCAATGGCGGTGATCGTACCCGATGTAGGTGCATGCACTGGAACGGTAAAACCAGTTTCGGATTGCGTTAATGGCTGGCCTTTTAATACGTGGTCACCTTCGGCAACCAATAAGTTACCAGCCTTACCAATGTGCTGTTTTAGCGGTAATACAATTTCTGATGGGATAGCCGCGTGAACGAGCTCAGTTTTGTTGGACTGCTTTTTGTTTTCTGCCGGATGCACACCACCAGGGAAATCCCAAAGCGAGCCTGTACGAATTTGTTCAATCAAAGACAACATGCGAAACCTTACTTAATTGAATCTTTCACGTTCGCTGCATCGTCGGCAGCATCCGTAATGTTGAGTACTGGAATGGAGTTAAGTTGCCACTTCCAGCTTTCCGTGGTGGTTGCCACAGGAATCATTTCAATACAATCAGTTGGACATGGTGCAACACATAAGTCACACCCCGTACATTCGTCTTTAATTACGGTATGAACCGCTTTGGTTCCGCCTACAATTGCATCCACTGGACACGCTTGAATACACTTAGTACAGCCAATGCACATATCTTCATGGATAAACGCAACGGTTGGAATTTTGCTGTCGAGATCGTGCGCAGATTCTTCTGGCTCAACACCCATTAAGTCGGCGAGCTTTTCGATTGTTGCCTGACCGCCAGGTGGACATTTGTTGATGTGGTCGCCATTTGCAATCGCTTCAGCATAAGGGCGGCAACCAGGATAGCCACATTGACCGCATTGAGTTTGAGGTAAGATTGCGTCGATTTGATCCACAATTGGGTCTGCCTCGACTTTGAAGCGAATAGAAGCAAAACCAAGTATCGCGCCGAAAATCGCAGCAAGAACCGCTAACGCGATGATCGCAATTAAAATCGTACTCATTGTTTACTTCACCAAACCTGTAAAGCCCATAAAGGCTAGTGACATTAAACCCGCTGTAATCATTGCAATCGATGCACCTTTAAAAGGCACTGGTACGTCGGCGGCAGCTATGCGCTCACGCATGGATGCAAAAAGTATCAACACCAATGAGAAACCAACAGCGGCGCCGAAGCCGTAGATAATCGATTCGATAAAGTTATGGTTCTCATTAATATTAAGAAGCGCGACGCCTAATACCGCGCAGTTTGTAGTGATCAGCGGTAAGAAAATACCAAGCAAGCGATAAAGTGTTGGACTTGTTTTGTGCACAACCATTTCGGTGAACTGCACCACAACGGCTATCACCAAAATAAAACTCATGGTTCGAAGGTACTCAATACCCAGTGGACGAAGAATGTAGCTTTCCACTAAATACGCACACACTGACGCGAGCGTTAGCACAAAAGTTGTCGCTAAGCCCATACCTATTGCTGTTTCCAGTTTTTTGGACACCCCCATAAAAGGACAGAGGCCCAAAAACTTCACTAGTACAAAGTTGTTCACCAGCACAGTGCCGACCAACAACAAAATATATTCGGTCATAGTTATTACGTTCTTAAAATCCGATCTTGATATTATCGTGTTTTGTGACACCAATAACAACCAGTGAACGATGTGGTTTTACATACACGATGGAAAAATAGTCGTCTATGTGAGGTATTTTGATGAATTAATAAGAAATTGAACAGTTTGCTGAATGGATTTTACAAAGACGCTGGTGCTGTCTTTCCTCAAAGAATCTTTTGCTCAGAAGGCGGGAATTACATTTAGCGAGTAATTTTAAGTCGTCACTTGAGATATTGATGGTGAAAGAAGTTTTTGATTTCAAAACGAAAAAAGCCGTGTCTTGCGACACGACTTTTCTGGAATTTGGCTCCTCCTGCTGGGCTCGAACCAGCGACCTGCGGATTAACAGTCCGTCGCTCTACCAACTGAGCTAAGGAGGAATTGCTTTGCTTGAAAGCGGGACGAATCTTACCGAGCAGCCAAATGTAACCTACCATCTAATATGAAAAACATAAGGAATAGATAGGATTTGGCCGAAATAAGTCGGAAGGCCACGTCTTTCAACGGCTGAGGATACTATCAGCTCGAAAAAACAAAATCCACTAGAAATGAAAAAAATCTGCTGAAATTTTCCTAGTTAGCGCAAAAAATGAGAAAACGCTCAAATTGATAAAGAGCATCCGATTTGGCGTTTAAAGCTCATTTAAATGTCTGTAGCTCTCTGAACCACACGGCCGACTATGCACAACTGATCTAGCTTGTCTTTTGGTACTTCGATTGGCGCGTAGTCCTTGTTGTCACTGATAAGAGTCAGTGAACCGTCATAGCTCTTCTGAATTCTTTTGGCATAAAGCTCATCACCCAGGCGAACCACGTATATTTTGCCGTCAATAGGGGTTGTTGAATCCCTATCAACCAACAATGAGTCGTTGTCAGTGATCGTGTCGGCCATTGAGTCGCCTCTCACGAACACAACAGCACAGCGCTCAGGGTTTAATCTCTTGAACTTAAGGTATTTCTTTCTGAAAGCCAGCCAGCGCTTAGGTTCCTGGTCAAATGCATCACACCCATTACCAGCTGAAACTTGGATATGGAAGCCTGGGACTAAGCAAAACTCTTCTTCAAACACTTCTACTGGATTGATAGGAGAAGGTTTAGCAGGAGTAGCGTCAGCTACTTTGCCATCTTGACTGCTTTCTTTGCCTGTTGCCAACCAATCAATAGATACACCACAGGCTGAGGCTATCTTAAATGCTGTTTCTAGGTTGGGTATCGAGCCTTTAAGTATCTTTCTTAAAGCTCCTTCTGTTACTTCAGTACGCTTTGCGAACTGGCGTAAGCTTTCTTCGCCAATCAATTGTTCCAGGCGTACAGCTACCGATCCGATTCCTTCTGGCTGAATCGGATCATCGATCCGTTTTGTCATTTGAAGATCCGTTTTTAAAAATATCCAATCAAATCAAAGATATATATTTCTTTAATAGCTAAAGATCGCATTAATTGAAACGGATGCGTACTTTGGTGTTGAAATTAACTCCAGTACGCACTATTGTCATTACCACAGTGCGCAGTGCGTACTGTGGTTCGTTTTAATTAAGAGTTCGCAGTGCGAACGAGAACAAGAGTGTAACTGAAAGCATGGATATAGTCACTGCAAGAGACATACATGCAGCTTTAATCCGCAAAGGTTATAGCTGTCGCAGTTGGGCTATCGAGCAGGGTTACTCGCCTAGGACGGTGCAGAAGTGTATTCAAATACATGCACCGGAATCCCAAAAGAAAATTAAGGGCAGAATTTACATGGATATTATGAAAAAGCTGTCTGAAACGATTGGGCATGATTTGGTTGGAGGTCCACATGAATAAGGAATGGTTTACTCCAACTGAGCTAGCTGGGCTGCCAGGGTTACCTAGTACCGATAGGAATGTAAGAACAAAAGCACAGAAGGAGCTATGGAAATCTCAGAAGCGTACCAAGGGTAAGGGCAGTGAATATCACATATCTTCACTACCGCTAGAAACAAGATCTTACCTGCAAAAAATGATGGTTTCTAAGTTGGCTAAGTCTGATAAAGCCACGCAAGAAGCCGTAAAAGACGTTGCATTATTCGAAGGTGGTGAAAAGCAGTCTTTTGCTTCGACTCGTCAAGCGAGAATGAAGTCAGCTATTGCCTTAAATAGCTTACCTGAGTCTCAGCAGAACCGAGCTAACGCCAGAGCACGGATTGTAGAGTTGAGAGCGATGTTTCTGGAACCATTCAAACTGGCCAACAACTTAGTTGCTGGAGAGCACGAGTTCGTTAATGCATACAACAGCGGTCTGCTTGAGCTGGATAACTGGGTTCTAAGAGAGGTATCTCAAGTCAGTTTCAGTACGTTGCGCCGTTGGAAAAAGCAGTTAGAGCAGGAAGGTATTGCACGTTTAGCTGGTAAGTATGAGTCCAATAAAAAATCAGGGCTTATCGAGCAACAACCAGAAATTCAAAATTACCTAATTGCGCTGATTACTAACAAGCCTCACTTAGCGAAGCGACCAAATGTGATGCACAGAATGCTAAAGGAAAAGTCGTCTGCGTTCCCGCATTGGAATATTCCCTCGGCCAGCTCTGTTTGCCGTTGGCGAGATAAGTGGCTTGCAGGTAATGGGGCGAAGTTTACCAACTTGACCAACCCCGACGCATACAACAACAAGCATCGACCTCTATACGGGAAAATGTACCCATGGATCTCAGCACCTAACGATTGCTGGGAGTTCGATAGTACGCCAACAGACGTTCAGTTAAACGTGGATGGCAAGCTGGTTAGACACAGCATCATTGCTGCGATCGATGTCTACAGCCGCAGAGTGAAACTATTGCTTGCTCCTACATCATCGTCAGAAGGCATTTGTCTGCTACTGCGTAAATGTATCCTCGATTGGGGCATCCTTAACCCTGGTGGTGTAGCTCGTACCGATAACGGGTCTGACTACGTTTCGAATCGAGTTAGTACCGTAATGCAGATGCTGGATTTGGATCAGTCGAGAGCTAATCCGTTCTCTGGTTGGGAAAAGCCATATGTCGAGCGATTTTTCGGGACGTTAAGCCGCGCTCTGTTTGAGTTACTGCCTGGCTACATTGGTCACAGTGTCTCTGATAGACAGCAAATTGAAGCGGCAAAAGCTTTTGCTCAGAGAATTGGTGAAGGCAAGAAGAAGCTACAAAAAGAAGCGTTAGAGTTGGCATTAACCCCTGCTCAATTAGAAGAGGTCATGAACGATTGGCTAGAGCATCGATACAACCACACGGCGCACGAAGGGCTTAAAGGTGATACGCCATTTAACCGTTATGTATCTAGTGGCTACAAGCCAAGAAAACTGTCAGACCCGCACAGTATCGACCTTCTACTCAACTTTGTTGGTGAAGCAACCGTAATACGCGGTGGTGTGAAAGCACAGTCAGTTAGGTACACAGCTCCAGAGCTAATGAATCCAGACTGGGACCGCAAAAAAGTACGCGTATTTTTGGACCCATCTGATGTTGGCTCCGCAACCCTTTACTCGTTGGAAGACATCGGTACTTACGTTGAAGCGGTTAACGATGAGTTGGTCGGTAAGAGCATCTCACCTGAGAAGTTCAGAGCAGCTCGTAAGAAGTTCAACAAAGAAATTAGCAACTTCCGAAAAAGTGCTAAGCGCCTGCAAAGTGAGTTCGGCATTGACACTCAATACGCTGAATCTCTGGCAGCTGATAAGGCCAAAAACAACCTGGCAGGGTTGGATCTACCAGCTGAAACGGTAGACAACCAAGTATTAGGCGCACTATCAAAAGCCAACAAAGCTAAGCAAAAAGACACCTCTCGAAGTGAAGATGAGCTGGAGCGCTTAGAGATAGCAAGGCAGCACCTAATTCAACAAGAAGAACAGGTTCGAGAACAGAAAGGCATGGCAATCAGAAACATTCATGAGAAGGCGAAATACATTGCCAGTCAATCTCTTGAACGTGAGTTAACTGAAAAAGAGGAGGAATTTTTAACGAAGTATTTGAAGAACCCAGAGAACAAATTCAGCCGCAAGGCTATTGAAAATATTATGGCGCACCGCCGCCAAGCATGATGCGCCATATAAACACCGTCAGTAAAAGTTAAAACTTAAAAGTGCTATAAAGGAGTTTAGCAATGAAACCAGTAGTTGCACCAGTTAAAAACCTTCTTGCTACACAGATCGCATTAGAGATGTTGTTACAACGCTCATATGGCGTTCCTGGTATCGGTTTGCTGCATGGACCCAGCGGGCTAGGAAAGACCACAACAACAACCTACCTCTACAATCAGGTCAATGGCATTTATGTCAGTACCCGAGCGCATGATTCGACAAGCAGCTTGCTGCAACGAATTGTTGAAGAACTTGGCGCACAGCCAATGCATCGCATCAGCAAAAATGTGGACTTCATCATTGAGCAGATGAGTATGCACGAGCGCCCTTTGTTCATTGATGAAGCGGATTACTTGATGAATGACAAGCGCCTGCTCGAAACCATTCGTGATTTATATGATGGTACTGAGGTACCAATTATCCTCATCGGGATGGACCAAATTGCACGTCGTATTAGCAGCCATAAACAGTTTTACAACCGTATTTCTGAATGGGTGGAATTCAAACCAGCCGACATTAGTGACGTCAGAACCATGGCTGAATCTCTGCTTGAGCATGATATTCAAGTTGAGGATGACTTATTAGAGCACCTCCGCATGGCAACTGGTGGTGAGCTACGTCGAATCACTATTGGTCTGCAAAAAATTGAATCTCTAGCAATCGCCAATGACCTCGATCTTGTCACGCTCGATGCGTGGGGTGATCAGCCTTTCCACGGTATGAGAGCTTAGCGAGGGTGTTATGACAGAGCGACAGCTTGCTTGGTCGTATATCAAGCAGTTCGGTGGCAAGGAGTTCACCGGGATGCAGATAGTGCAGGCAGTAGAGTTAAACAATTCAAGAACCAAGAGCCTTATTTCAATGCTAGTTGAGTTAGGGCGAGTGGAGTTGGTGGATAAGGGGCCAAGCCTTTTAAAGAGTCGATATCGCGTTGTCGACCCTAGCCCAATTCCTAATCGGTTCTTAAAAAAGAAAAGACCGAATCGCCCCAAAGTAAATCAACGGTTATGGAATTCATGTCGAGTGCTCAAAGTCTTTTCTCTTCATGACTTATGCGCGACGTCTTCAGCTGCTCTATCAACAGGACGTAATTTTTTACGTCCGTTGATGAAAGCGAAGATCATCCGCAAGGTTAATGGCCCAGACGGAGAGCTTTACCGCTTGAACGCTAACTTGAGTAGCGCATGTCCAGAAATTACGGCCGATGGAGTGATGATTAAAGGGCGCTTCTTTCCTTTTCAGGAGGAAACCTGATGAGTGAAAAAACTTGGTTGGATGCGTTAAAAGCAGAGATAGAAAAGCCTGGTAACTCTCAGAACAAAGTTGCTAAGGAGCTGGGTATTAGTACATCTAAACTCAGCCAAACACTTCGAGGTGTTTATCCAGGTTCTGTGGAGGATATCCGAATTAAAGTTGAGGGTATGTACCTGACACGGACAGTGACTTGTCCTGTCAAAGGTGACATTCCAATACACGAGTGTGCAGATAACCAGCAGCGTCCGTTTTCTTCGTCCAACAGGGAGCGAGTACGGTTGTACAAGGCTTGTCGTTCAGGTTGTCCTCATTCGAAATTGGAGCAAACCACCAACACTAAAGCTATCAGCGTAGTTTCGGAAGAAAACGACATCTACAACCTGGATAACCAATTGGCATTTTTGAAGAGAGAAGCAAAAGGCAACTCGCTTCGCTTAAACGAACTGCTGGAGGCGGAGTTAATAAAACTTGCAGCCAAATACAACCAGCTACTTTGGGCTGCGAAGTATAAAAAATAGCCAAAACAATAACCGAAGTGAATCAGCTTCCTCCTATATAAAGGAGGAAACTGGTTCACAAGGAAGGTGATTTATGACCATTACAACGAACACAATCAGCAACCAAGAAAGACAGGCTTCCCACGTTATCAAGAAGCTCCGCCATTACGGTTGCAAAGTAGTAGTAGCAATGAAAACACCACGCGGCGTGATTATTAATATCGAACAGCCAACGCCTGAAATGAAAGCTAGAGCCATCGAGATTAAACAGTTTTTAAAGGGTGTTTATTCCACGGTTTACACACTGCAGGTTGATGGTTGCACCGTGAACTGGAAGCAAGGAGATCTGCCATGTCGACTGCATTAAGTGCCCAAGTGGTTATCGATGTATCGCTGGATACAGAAAACGACAAAGTGCGTTACGCGGTTATTACCAACGAAGGTGACTGCAGCGGCATTAACCAACTGGCTGAAAAGCTCACCAAAAGAATCTTACTTGCGCTTCCTGAATGCGCTAAACCACAAGGAATTACCAAATGTCAGAAGTAGCAGTACCAGAAGGCTATCGCCTAAAAGCGAACGGCACGTTAGTGCCTGAATCACAGGTTAAAGATATTGATATCTTACGTGATGATTTGGTCACTGGAATCGTGGAGAAGGCCAAGGCCGCTCAACAAGCATTAGCTGAATTCAAAGCCATAGCAATGAGCCAGATTCGTGATTTTGTTGACCTGTCTGCAGAAGAATACGACGTGAAGTATGGCGGTACCAAAGGCAACGTTTCGTTGCTGTCGTTTGATGGCAAGTACAAGCTGATGCGCGCTGTGGGTGAGCACCGCGTATTTGATGAGCGTATTCAAGTAGCGAAGAGCAAGATTGATAGCTGCATCAGCCGTTGGTCAGAAGGCGCAAATGATCATATTAAAGCGCTGGTGGAGCATGCGTTTCGAGTTAATAAGCAAGGCCACATTGATTTGAACTCGGTGCTCTCTTTACGCTCACTCAATATCGATGAGCCTGACTGGATGGAAGCCATGGAAGCGATTGCCGATTCAGTACAAGTCACGGGAACCAGTGCTTACCTGCGTATTTATGAGCGTCAGGAAAACGGCCAGTACAAGCAGTTTCCTCTCGATATCTCAAAACTCTAAGGAAGGACTCAATGATAAAGGAAAAAAGTAGCTATCCAGACTTTGCCGAGCATGCAGCCAGTTTAGAAAGAGTAGGTTATCTCAAAGACGCCGCTTTTGCCTGGCAGGTAGCAGCAAGCTATGCAGTTAAGCCAGAGAACCGCCACTGGGCAGAAAGCCGCTCTCAGTTTTGCGAGAAATGGGCTTGGCGTTACGAGAAGGAGGCAGCATGACACAGTTTACCAGCCCTCATGACCAAGAGGCCGTCGAGAAAGAAATCGACCTAGCGCAAACACTGATTGAAATCGAAGGAACGGGATACCCCGATGATACCTACGAAGATGGTGTGATAGCCGCCCTGCGATGGGTGCAAGGGCGATGGTCCGCCCCAACCAGTGATGCCATAGAGCACTTAGAACGGTAGCCAACAGATGTATATCCCCGCTATCGCGGGGATTTTTTTACCCAAAATTCAGGAGATTATTATGTTAGAGGCGAAATTAGAATGCGATGGCAACGGTTGCTTTAACGAGCTGGATTTAAGCCTGGAGCACCCAGATGACGCAGTAATGCAAGTTGAACAAGCTGAAAACCATTCAGGATGGGATTTTGATTGGGATACAGGGTTTAGTTACTGCCCAAGCTGTAAATTGGCAGTGGAGGCGGAACACGATGACTAACATCACCAAAGACCAATGGAAAGAGCTCGAAGATAAAATGACTCATGACTATGTCTATATCAAGTTCAAATACAAAGGCTATGAGTTATCTATTCAGCGAGTAAGAACCTCAGAGAGCCAAACGGCGCTCGTGGTGTATATCAACGGTAGTTTCAAGCCTATTTGGGGGGCAATCGATAGAGAAACAGACGATCGCCCATCAATACTCACGGAAGTTTGGAAAATGCGTTCAATGGCTAAGTTCAAGGCCAAAAAGATTAAAGAGATTGAGAAGATTTGGGGGAAGCGTGGAGTTAAAAAAGATTGGCCAGATTTATATGACCGCCATACCTGGTATGAGCCAGCTTTCCCTAAAGCCTCTGTTCTCTGCCGTCAGTTTAAAAAGCTAGAAGGTTTGGAGCTTGTTGAGGCGAATAAGGAGGCTTTGTAGATGTACAAATCGAATAGCCAACCTTGGAGTGAAAGGCATGTTGTCATTGACTCTAGAGAGCGAAACCCATACCTCAATACCGCTTTTTATATAAACCGTCGTCGCGGAGCAAAATATGACCTTGCTCAAAAGGCGTCACATTATATCAATGGAGTGCTTAGACGCATGATTTGGCGCTCACGCAGGGAGGGAAAATGAACCAACGCAACCGCCTTATCCAAATCATCCACGTCGCCAAGCGCGAGCTGGCTATGGAAGATGATGTTTATCGCTTACTACTGGAAAGCGAAACGGGCAAAACTTCTTGCAGCAAAATGAACATCAAAGAGCTGGAACAAGTACTTTCGGCACTAGAGACCAAAGGATTTAAACGCAGTTTACCTAAAGGTAAAACACCATTTAAAAAGCGTTTAAGCCCTAAGTCGGGTAAGTCTAAAAACACCATTATTGATAAATGCCGTGCCATTTGGATCTCGATGGCAATCCATGGCTTTGTTCGTGACCGCTCTGAAAGTGCGCTGGATAAATACACTCAGCGCATTCTTAAAAATCAAAAAGACAAAGTGGACTGCATTGCCTGGTGTGATGAAGACCAAGCCACACAGGTGTTGGAAGCGCTTAAACGCTGGCACCGCCGCGTCATGATTGACGAGATGAAAGACAAGGGTTGGACCGTACCGTGGAATGAGCGCACCAATAAACCCATGGGTTATGACGCTATTGCCGAGCATTACAACTGGATGCTGAATGTACGCAAGGAGGCCGAGTGAGCAATTTGAATCGCAAAGCCAAGGAGCTTATTAAGCACGTTCGAACCCATGGCAGTAAAACGGAGGAAGAAGCGATAGCTTACCTTGATCGGCATTGTGGAGATTGGCGAAACACACCATTACCAAGGGCCAAAAGAATAAAATCATTAGGTACAGGGGAAGTTGAATGAAGTTATCGAGATGTCCTGTCTGTCATGCCAACTTGCACTTAGAGGCGCTGGTTCAGGATGATGCAGGTCGAGAACTTTTGGGTGAGGTGGCAAAGTTGCCTGATTTTGTCGCCAAACCTATGTTGAGTTATTTGGGATTGTTCCGTCCGGCCAAGCAGGATTTATCCAATGCGCGAGCTGTTAAGCTGTTGCGAGAAGTCTTGGAGAAGTACCGAGCCGATCATGTCCTGGCTTCAGCCTTAGCGGAAACCGTCAGCAAGATTCATGAAAAGCGTTGTAGCTATAGCGATTCTAAACCCTTGGCAAACCACAACTACTTAAAGCAGGTCTATCAGTCTGCAGCCACGCGTTTAGGTGGCTCTCCAGATGGCAAGCAAACAGGGCAGCAAGTTAATCAGCCAAACGACGATGGATCTGCCTGGTACTTTGAACAGGCCGAACGCATGATCAAGGCAGGGCAAGACCCGTTAGGGAAAGAAAGCTCTATAGCGAGTCGATTGAAAGAACTTGACTGGCAACCTTAAAAATCCATCTACCTTTTACTCAAGCCACTCTTCGGAGTGGTTTTTTTGTGGTTGAATTCTTGTTTTCTTGGAACACGTTCTATTGTGACGTTCAAATCAGTTACTATGCATTTGGTTACTATTCAAATGGATGTGTTTTAATGAAAAAGTCAATATTACTTTTGCCTGTATTCTTATCTGCCTGTGCAACTTCGCCAAGCGTCCATTGGGTCGCAGATAGTTCAGTTGACGAGTTTACCGATGAATCTCGCTGTAAAGTGACTGTAGGTTCTGTCTATACGGGTAATAGTGTTTACACTGAGGTTGGTAAGCTGTATCCATTTATTGAGCAAGTGGATGGAGAACTGCGAGTTGGTGTTATGAGCGGTGGTAAATACCAAGTTCCGGTTGGCACGGTACAACTGCGAATTGATAGCAACAAAGCTTGGACAATCACCAATGCAGAGACGCCAGTAGACAAGAGCATCGACTTTTCAGAGATGAACAGTTACTACGAAAACCTGCCTGAAGACCAACAACAAATCGTTAAGTCCGCTATCGAAACCTCAAAACAGACAACTAACCAAATGTTGCAGCCCTATACCGCGACGACTGGCGACAAAGCCAGATCAATTCTCAATGAAATGCTGCAAGGTAAGACAATCATTTACCGCACTGAAGGTGTGACAAACTCAGGCACAACCGGAAAGTATGTGTTGGATGAATCCTTGGTTGTTGCGTTGAAGGGTTGCGGGATTACAGTTTAGAAAACTAATGAATGGCTCTTAAACACTTTTATGTCTATTCAAAGAGCTACATGGAGATTAAATAAAACATGCAAATTGATGAACTATATTCGCTAACAAAATGGTTTACCGATTACATTCAACCGTTGAACTTACCAAACGTATTGTCTAAAGCGTCAACCGCAATAAAAAATACTAAAGCGACAAAGGCATCTGAGTTAAATAAAGTAGCGCAAGAAAGGTTGTCTGGAGTCGTTACTTCTCTCGAACGTATAAACTATCAAGGGCTAACAGCTAACCAAAGGCGTTGCTTAACTCACTTAGATTTAAATTCAATACTCATGGAAGGATCTGTCCGCCACTATGAAGTATTGTTTTCAATGACTCAGGCCGATGCAAATCACGTCATTACGACACTAGATAGTTACGTTAAGGTATTGCAAAAAGCTGGGAGTGCATTGAATCAGATTCATGGTCAACTACCAGTGGTGTTTGACAATGATATTTTATTCCCAACAAAAGTCCCTGAAGGGAAGGTCCTAACTCGTATAACTTTCCACAATGAAGCATCCATAAATAACCTAGTTGAGTTTAATCATTGGGCTAAGAGCTGGAATATGATCGCGAGGGGCTTTTCAATGTCTGTTGGAGAAGCGCCAGAAACCTTTGAGGTAGTAAATGCGGATAGAGGCTCTTTTATTGTAGATCTTGTCGTTGGTGCGGAAGCTATGAAGGTTCTTTTTGAAGCTTTAAAAGCGTTTACAGACTTAGCTATTTCCATCACTGACCTAGCAATTAAATTAAAACATGCCATAGGGCTCAGAGGCACGGTACCAGAAGACCTTTATGACAAATTTGTAGCTGTAGCTAAAGAAAACATAGAAAAAGAAGAACAGCGGATTGTTGAGAAGGTTATAGAAACTTTGCAGGAAAAAAAACTCATTCAAAACCCAGAAGCAAAGAACGAACTAGCTCGTGCTATTAAAGAAATGTACAAGTTCAATGCTCAAGGGGGAACGATGCACTGTCTCGCCAGCAATGATGAAGTTTTTGATGAAGATTCAATAAAGCAACTCAACGAGTCATATCACCAACTTCAGGATAAATCCGAGCTGAAGCTTATTGAGGACAAGAAGGCTGATAAAGACGGTTAACTAAAATAACCTTCGACGATCTTTTCGCGGGTAACTTCCTCTTGAGGATCATTCTCACTGTTTCATACTTCCCATATCAAGTGGGAGGGTGTGAAGATGGCTCAACGAGAAATGTTCAGTGACGAAGAAATCGATAGCAAGGTGCTAGACCATATTGGTGACTTACCAGAAGGCAGTGCAGCTTGGCCTGCAATGCTATTGGAACTGCATGGTGTGGTTGCCAACGAGCTCAAGCAAGCTGGTATCGAAACCCCTGACTTACCGCTAAAAGTGGTGATGAGAATTGGCGAGTACATGGGCGGCATGCAGGTGTACTTGCCACGCGGTGACAAACTCAAGCAGCAAATCCGTGATATGGAAATCTTCAACGAGTTCAATGGCCGCAACGTTCCCCAGTTAGCCAAACGCCACCACCTGACCAGCAAAACCATATACGAAATCATTGCCAGGATGAGACAAGTAGAAATCCAGCGCCGCCAATTCAGCCTATTTGAATAATCAACGCCTCCAACTCTGGGGGCGTTTTTTTACCTGATCTTTTTTCAACTCTCCATTGTTGCGGGTGAATTCCTGCTACCCACCAACCCAAATCAAAATGTTCATAACAATCAACGAAATCTATGCAATTCGTGAGGATATGAGCATGCCTGAAAGCCCACAAACTATCGTCCTTTACCGTCGAGGCTTTGAACACGGCACCTTTGGTGTGCTGTGTGATGAGTTTGGCAATGAAATCTGCAAAACCATTGAGCGCCCGTGGAAGGACAACGCGCCGATGATTTCTTGCATTCCTGATGGTCACTACGACCTGGTGCCTCACCAGAGTCCTAAGTTCGGCAAATGCTACGCCCTTGATGGCGAAGAGCAAGGCGTCACTATCTGGGGGCCATCGCAGCGCACTCACATTCTTATCCATGTTGCGAACCGTGTTGACCAACTGCAGGGCTGTATCGGTGTGGGGTTTGATTTCGGAGTCCTTAAAGACAGACAAGGCCGTAATCAGTGGGCCGTACTAGATTCTCGCTCAGCCTTTAATCACCTCATGCACAAGTTGGGTGGCAAGCCAGCCAAGCTGATCATCAAGTCGTAGGTGCAACATGGGGCGCAACTGGGATTGGTCATATCAACGTGGGCGAGAGAAACGGCTAGAGGCTGAAGAGCAGGCACAACACAACAACGCTGCCATGCCATCGAGTCCACCGTTACACAGTCACGATGCCACCTTGCAATCCTATTTTAATCGCGGCTGGAAGAGCATTACGCCAGCCGACATTCACATCCATTTGGGCTTGGTGAAAGCACCAAGTTCGTCAAGCCCGTTAGATAAACTCAGGGAGATACGCTCATGTCACTTTCAACAATAGCTGCACTGGCGTTACAGGTCGGCCCTGCTGCCATTCGTGGCATTTCTGCGTTGCTTGGGGGCAACAACGCTGCAGATAAAGTCGCGGACGCCGTGGAAGTTGCTCATCGAGAGTTCACAACCAAAGACGCCAAACAAGCAGCAGTGAACCATTGTCTTGAAGCGTTGCCACCAGAACAAAAGCTAGAGCTAGAAACGCTTCGTGTTCGTCTTGAACAAGAGCTGACTGAACGCGCCAAAATCGCAGCCCAAGACCGCCAAGCCGAACAGCATGAAACCCAAGAAACCATTCGAAAGGGCGATACGGCGACAGACAAAGTCGTGCGTTGGTCGCGTCCACTGATGGCACTCGTCAGTTGTGGCTCAGCAAGCTATTACCTGATCACGACACCATCACCTGACTTAACCGTTGCCTCGCTACTTCTTGGCTTAGCTGTGACTTACATGGGCTTACGCCACCGTGAGAAAGATAAAGGGCTGACTCAATGAGCGATTGGATCGACAAGTCAGTCGAGAAGCAACACAGCGAGTTGGAGCGGTGTATCAATAACGCAAGAACGCAGCGCGGGCAGGGCATTCAAAAGAAAATTGCGGATGTAGTGATTTGCGCTGAATGCCTGGAGCCAATTCCGAAAGCGCGATTAGCGATTAAGCCGGACGCGACGCATTGCGTGGAGTGCTTGGCTGAAATGGAGGCTCCGTGAAGCCTGAATCGTTGGAGCTAATCCGAACCTTTACCCCTTGGGTGATGAGTGGCATCACGCTTGGCTGGATCATCGTGGTGTTTGTGCTCAAAAAGACTTACGCCAAAACCGAAGACCTGATTGCCGTCAGGCAGGAAATGACAGCCATGCACGCGAAAGTGGATGCCTTACCTGGTCATGAAGAAGTAACCCAGCTGCGCATCGAGCTCTCTGATGCAAAGGCAGAAATCCGAGAACTCAGGGCTGAGCTTAAACCCGTTAACCATCTGGCTCAGTTGCTACTCGAAAACGAACTAAAGGAAAGAAACAATGGCAATGGCTGAACTTCTGCAGCAAGACCGACGGTTGGTGATGTTGCGCATTCTCAATGAGTCAGTGGGCTACACCGCGAATGACAGTGTGCTCGACCACAGCTTAGATGCGTACGGTCACCTGGTCAGTCGCGACACCGTTCGCGCAGAAATCTACTGGCTTGAAGAGCAGGGCTTAATCTCTACCAAAGACATCAATGGCACCTTAGTCGCCACTATCAAACAGCGTGGGATTGATATTGCCAATGGACAAGCGGTTCATCCTGGTGTGAAACGTCCAAGTCCATAAACAGTAGGTGTGTCTATGTCAGAACCAATGAAGATTTATTTGCTGTGGGTGGCGTCTTATACCGCGTTCCAATACGTGAAGTTTCGTTATTACATTCGCTGTCGCCCGATTTTTCGCCCGGCGTTGTCATCGTTTACTCGTCGTTTAAGAGGGCTTTATGAGCGATTCAAAGAAACACACTAAGCACCGCGTCAGTAAAATTGACCAACTGCCGGATGAACTTAAAAGTCAGTTAAACATGCTTTTGCGTGATGGACGAATGAGTCAGGAGCGTATTCGTACGCTGATTAATGATGAAATCGACCAGAAAGGATTATCCGAAGACCCTGAATACATCAAGCGCAATGCGATGAGCCGCTATGCCCAGTCCTTTCGCAAAGGGATGGAGCGTTACGCCCAGGCACAAGAGCTGACCAAGCAGTGGGTTGGCCAGTTTGGTGAGATGCCACAAACCGACATTTCCCGCGCTCTGATTGAGATTGGCAAGTCGCACATCTTTGAATTCCAGATGGACAAGCTTGAGGAAAATAAACCTATCGATCCTAAAACGATGGGGCAGCTGGCTCTCGCGATTAAGCGTCTGCAAGAAGCACAAACGGGCAGTGTGAAGTTAGAGCAGGAGATTCGCAAGCAAGCCTTTACTGAAGCCGCTGATAAAGCGGAGGCGGTAGCGAAGAAAGCAGGCTTAACGTCCGACACCGTCAAGATGCTCAAAGCAGAACTATTGGGGATTAGCTGATGGGAGCGCTTGATCTCAAATCCATCTCACAAGATGAGCTCGTCGCTTTTGATAAAGATGAGCTGTTGCTTGGTTATCAAAAACGATGGATTGCCGATGACTCGGTACTCAAGATCGCGGAGAAGTCACGCCGTACAGGTTTAACTTTTGCGGAAGCGGCAGACTCGGCATTAACGGCAGGCACAAGCAAGACTGATGGCGGCTCTAACGTCTTTTACGTTGGCTCGAACAAAGAGATGGCGCGAGAGTTCATTGATGCTGTCGCCATGTGGGCCAAGATGTTCGATAAAGCCGCAGGCGAAGTTCAGGAAGACATTCTCACAGATGAAGACAAAGACATCCTTACCTTTGTTGTCTACTTCGAATCAGGCTTTAAAGTTCAGGCGTTATCAAGTAACCCATCCAACCTGCGTGGTATGCAGGGCACAGTTATTATCGATGAAGCAGCGTTCCATGATCGCTTAGCCGAAGTGTTAAAAGCCGCACTGGCTCTGACCATGTGGGGTGCAAAAGTCCGCTTAATCTCCACCCACAACGGCGTAGACAACCTATTTAACCAACTTATTCAAGACAGCCGGGCAGGGAAAAAACGCTATAGCGTGCATACCATTACGCTCGATGATGCTTGTGCGGAAGGCTTGTATCAGCGCATTTGCCAGATCCAAAAGGTCGAGTGGACGCAAGAAAAAGAAGACGAGTGGAAAGCGAACCTACTCAAAGATACCGCCACTGAAGATGATGCGCTCGAAGAGTACTACTGTGTGCCGAAAGCCTCCAGTGGGCAGTATGTGCCTATCGTTCTTATCGATGCTGCGATGAAGAGCGGTGCGCCATGCCTTGAGATTGAAGCACCTAAAGAGTTCATGGAGTGGCCTGAAAGCGCTCGAAATCTGTTTGTGCAGCACTGGAATGAAACCGTCTTACAGCCAGAACTGGACAAGCTCAATCCCCAGCATCGTTTCTCGTTTGGGGAAGACTTTGCACGCCGTGGTGACTTGTCGATTTTTGTGCCACTGGGTGAGCGTCGTGACCTGACCAAATACGTACCTTTTTATGTTGAGCTTCGCAACATGACCTATGACGCGCAGCGGCAGGTGATGTTCTATCTGTTGGATCGTCTGCCTCGTAAGCGTGGTATGGCCTACGATGCGACGGGTAACGGTGGCTATTTGGCAGAAGCAGCGGCACTTCGCTACGGGACAGAGATGGTTGACCAGGTCTCACTCAATGACCCTTGGTATCGAGAGTGGATGCCAAAACTGAAAGCGGAATTCGAGAGCCAGAACCTAGAGCTGCCACGCAATGAAGATGTCAAAGGCGACCTTTGCCACATTCAGGTGGTGAACGGTGTGCCGAAAATCGACAAAGGCAAGACCAAAGGCCAGGACGGTAAGCAGCGCCACGGTGACTTTGCAGTAGCGCTTGCCATGGCCGTTCGCGCCAGCTGGATGGAAGGCAGTGCCATCGAATTTACTCCGATCCCCAATTCTAACGACGATGACTATGACGACTACCATGCGTTTGAGCGTGGTGCCTGGTAGCAAACAGGCAAGGAATACTTATGGCTAAACGACAATCAAATATCGTGGACTTATGGGGCCGTCCTATTGAGATGGATGTGCTTGATGAGCCACAAACCAAAACGGATGCCAAGCTAGCAACGCTGCATCGTGAATTTGCAGACCATCCGTCTTCTGGTTTAACACCGGCTAAATTGGCGCGACTGATGCGTGATGCTGAGCTGGGTGATTTAAAAGCGCAGTGTGAACTTGCTGAAGATATGGAAGAGAAAGACGCCCATATCCAAAGTGAGTTAGGTAAGCGTCGTATGGCACTGCAGGGCATGGACTGGAACATCAAACCACCACGTAACGCCACAGCCCAAGAAAAAGCCGATGCCGAATTGATTCAGGAAGTATTGGAAGATGCGACCTGGCTGGACGATGCCATTTTTGATTTGAGTGACGCGACCTTAAAAAGCTTTTCCAACATTGAGCTGGATTGGGAATATGAAGGTGGAGTGCACTATATCCAAAACGTGCATCATCGCGATCCTTCCTGGTTCAAAACTCACCCTGACGACCGCAACCAACTGCGTTTACGTGATGGCAGTCATGAAGGTGCTGAGCTGCAGCCGTTTGGCTGGATACGCCATACCGCTAAAGCGAAATCGGGTTACCTTACGCGTCGTGGCTTAGTGCGTGTGCTGGCATGGCCGTTCCTGTTTAAGAACTATAGCGTGCGCGATTTGGCTGAGTTCCTTGAGATTTATGGCTTACCAATCCGTTTGGGTAAATACCCTGAGGGAGCGACAGAACCAGAAAAAGCCACTTTGATGCGGGCGGTGATGAGCATTGGCCATAACGCTGGTGGCATCATTCCTAAAGGGATGGAGATTGATTTCCAAAATGCTGCAGATGGGCAATCTGACCCGTTTATGGCGATGATAAGTTGGTGTGAGAAATCGCAGTCCAAAGCGATTCTAGGCGGTACGTTGACCTCTCAGGCCGATGGAAAGAGCAGCACCAATGCGCTGGGCAACGTGCACAACGAAGTAAGAGAAGAGATCCGCGATTTTGACTTAACCAGACTCGCGGCCACGCTGACTCGTGATGTGGTGTATCCACTTTATGCGTTAAACGGTAAGAGCTATCAGCACCAGCGCCGTACGCCTCGCTTCGAGTTTGACCTGACCGAGCCGGAAGATTTGAAGCATCTATCCGATTCGTTGCCTGGCTTGGTTGGTCTTGGTATGCGAGTACCACTCCAGTGGGCACACGATAAAACCCAAATTCCAATGGCTAAAGATGGTGAAGCAGTTCTGAGTGCATCAGCATCAACACCACCAGAGCCAAATGCGCCTGACAAGGTCACCAATCAGGCCGCGCTAAAAGCTCAGTCAGATAAAGATGTCGTCGATGACCAGCTCGCCAATCTACACAGCCAGTCTGCAACATTATTGGAAGGCATGATTGAGCCGGTGCGTGAGTTAGTCGAAAACGCCACATCGCTCAAGCAGCTGCGCGACGACATTCTTGATTTGCAGGGGCAAATCAGTATCGATGAGTTGGGTGAAATGATGGCACAGGCCATGTCGGCGGCAGAGCTTGCTGGCATTAATGATGTGGAGGATGGGAAGTGATGGATAGAAAGAAACCCGATCCAAGCTATGCACCAATGTATTGTGCCATGTATCCCGACCTTGCAAAGTTGGTAAGAAAGCACGGGTACGCCTTGTCTGTCCATGGCAGTTTGCAAAGAGATTTTGATCTTGTCTGCATTCCTTGGGTTGAGTCTCCAAGCGAGTCAAAAGAAGTGGTCAAAGAAATCACAGAAGAGTTTGCCGTCAGAGAGGTCGGAGAGCCAGAGGTAAGTCTGCATGGTCGAGAAATTTACACGCTGTCTATAGGTTATGGGGAATGTTTCATGGATTTGTCCTTCATGCCTGTCCTTGCTAAGGGCGAATCATAGATGGTCGGGATAGTTAATTACGGCTCGCTCCCATTCGAAGAGCAGATTGCCTATTTTCGCAATAAGGTCAACGTTCCCACTGAGCGTTGGGCGGATATGTGGAAGCAAGCCCACGACCGTAGCTTTATCGTTGCAGGTGCAATGAAAGATGATTTGCTGGCAGATTTTCGATCAGCGGTCGATAAAGCCATTAGTGAAGGCAAGAGTTTAAACTGGTTTAAAAGCGAGTTTAAACACATTGTTGCCAAGCATGGTTGGGAGCATAACGGACATGCGAATTGGCGCAGCCAGGTCATTTACGAAACCAACCTTCGCCAAAGCTACACCGCAGGCCGTGAGCAACAAATCGAGCAAATTAAACATCGACGCCCGTATGGCATCTATAAACATTCCGGCTCTGAGCATCCGCGCCACGATCACCTATCCTGGAACAACATGGTCCTGCCGTTGGATGACCCATGGTGGAAGACGCACACACCGATTAATGGCTTTGGCTGTAAGTGCAAAAAGCTCACCGCCAGCAAGCGAACCTTGGAACGTCTTGGCCTTGAAGTAAGCCAGGCACCAAAGATTGAACATTATGATTGGGTGGATAAAGTCACTGGTGAAGTTCATCGAGTGCCGAAAGGTGTTGATCCAGGCTTTGACTACACGCCTAAATCCAGCGCAGAGTTAACAGAGAAGACAAAAACGCTCGTTCAGGCCAAGCCACCTCTGGAAGAACGCTTACCAACGCGAGCGGTCGAAAGTGCCTTTTCTACGGTTAAAGGGGTTAATGCTTCGGAAATCAGCCGCGTTCTGGAGCAAGCAGCAAGCCCACAGCTCACTGCCTTTACTGAGTTCTTAAGCAAGCACGAAGTTAAAACCTTGGTTCTCAAGCAGAGCGAGTTGACCGGAAAGGCGAAAGGCCGGGCACTCGTCGAGCCGATTGAAGAATATCTGCAGTCAGGGCAAAGAGCGCCAATCCTGAACTTCTTTCATCGCAATGCGACTCGTACCAATGGCTTTACCAGTAAGCACTGGAATCATGTGGTGGTGAAAGCGAAAAGCACGGATACGTTAAAGCGAGTATCGGCAGAGCAGCTAAGAGAAGCCATAGAGCGAGCCATGGCTCTAAGTGCAACAAGCAAGCAATACAGTTTGTCTACTATAGTGAAAGCGATGTATGGAGACTCGGCAAGAGTGGTGAATACCTGGGCGCATGAGATGGGCCACCAAATCCACTTTAAAGCCGGTTCGCCAGCAGCACCAGTGGCTTATGGCATTACTCAGTATTCCGAACAGAATGAATTTGAATGGTTTGCGGAGCACTTTGTAGCATGGCTGTTTGCGCCAGAGGCACTGAATGACCGCTATCCAGAAATCTTTAGCTTCATTACAGACACGGTTAACAAGGCGATTTAAAGTTATATTATGAATATCTACGAACAAGCACTCGAACTCACCAGACCGCCAGTGACTCTTGAAAACCTTCAGGAGTACGATGCGCTGCTGTCTCAAGCAAAAGGCGAAGAGGCGAATCGCATTGGTGATTTATACACGGTATTGATTAGCCAGGCCGATCCTGAAGTGTATGAGCAGTACGTATTGCTTTCTATGGGTGAAATCTAATGGCAGGTGTGAATTACACCCTTAAGTTTGAAGAGAAGGAAAAGCTGCAGCGTCGCTTTAATCAGCTTTTAAAGCAGGGCACCAGTCTGCAACCGGCCTTTCAAGACATTGGTGAAATGCTACTGCTCAGCCACGATCAACGCTTTCGTGATCAAGTTAGCCCAGATGGAGAGCCGTGGGCACCGCTGTCACCAGCCTACCAGGCCAGAAAGCCCAAGCGCCAAAACGATATCTTAACTCTGAACAGTATCTTAAGCGGCAACCTCAGTTACATTGCCACCGGCTCGAACCTGTTCTTTGGTACACCGACCGAATACGGCGCGATTCACCACTTCGGTGGAAGTGAAGGTATGCGCCCTGCCAATGCCGCAATTCCTGCCCGTCCCTGGTTAGGTGTGGACGATGACGATAAAGCCGAAATTTATGACATCCTGTCTGACTTTTTACTCCAAGAATAAAACGCGCTGTAAGCGATTCTAAGCGCGTTAACGGCATAATTGGTGCAATGCCTCATGTGAGTAGTCTAAAATTGAAATTAAACGAATTTAAACATGGTTTAAACAGGGCGTGGTTGTTTGTGAGTGCCGCGATTTAGTAGAAGTGTGAATCATATTGCTTTTTTTATTTAGATTATCCGTCCATCATAAAGTTAGAATTAAATCTTAAACTAAGAAAAGCAATAGGTTGGCAATGGAATACGTCATTAAGAATGAAGACGATGCTTTCGAGTACCTTCAGAAAATTATTGATCACGGCATCGATTTAGAGAAAGATACCATCCGCTTCGATGGTTGGCCCTATTTAAGTTTGTATATTAAGGGCAGCAAATTTGATTCGTCTCTAACTCCTTCGTTAATGAAAGGCTTTTTAGAGCTTCAAAAAGGCATCAATCGCTCATACTGTTTGGTCAAATATGGAACACCAAATACTAACGTTTTAACTAAGACAGAACGTGAAGAGCTAGAGATTAAAGTCAAGGTCGAAGGTGGCAGTACGACAACGGGTGTCGATTTACAATCTTTATTGACGAATATTGGAACGAAGGTGATCGATAAAATGGATCCAACAACATTAGCTATAACGCTGGTAAGCCTTGGGTTGATTTGGGCTGGTAAGACTTCTTATGCGGCGTATTTAGAAAACCGACGTCAGACTCGTGAGAATGAAGTTAAGTCTGAAGAAACGCGAGAGATGTTAAAATCCCAGCAGTTTATGTCAGAGCAAGAAACGGAACGTACTCGTTTGCTAACTCAAGTGATGCTGAGCAATAACGCCGTAAGTAATGTGTCCAAAGTAGCTGACGACACTAAAGCCGCATTAATCAAAGAGCTTGGTACTACCGCGTCTTCAACAATACAAGGTATTTCTGTTGACGGAGAAATGGCAGCAGAGCTAGCAAAAAATGCTCGACGCAAATCCATTGATGTTGCATTTAACGCTCGTTTTAGAATCTTGACGGTGGACTCTACCGACCCTGAAACATTTAAGGTTCGTCTCAGAAATATTGAAACAAAAGAGGAGTTCAACGCTAAGGTACAAGATTACTCGTTGGATTCTAAATACATCAAAGCACTGCAGTATGGCGAGTGGAGCAAGACTCCTATTAATTTAGTTGTATCAGCTAAGAGCAAAGACAATGAGATTTCACATGCAACGGTATTGGAAGCTAGAGTTCCTGAACCTGACGAACAAGACTAATACAACAACCCTCGTGAATCTCAACTAACCCCGCATGCCCTTCACTATGGAGGGCATGAAAACACATACCTTAACACCTCACCCAATCGCACAAGCGGTACTCTCTGCCAACAAAGGCAATGAGCCGTTAGCGGTACTGACTGCCGATTTATCAACACATGATGATGGTTGGTATCAGCTGCTGCCAGCTGGCAAGTTCAAAGCGCCTGATGGTCGACCTTCTGATACTGCAGATGGTCACTGGCATTTAGATGCTGATGGTGCACAAGCTTTTATCGCTGCGACCAAAGCGCTGCGCGATAAAGTCCTGGTCGATTATGACCACCAAACCCTTTATGTCGAACAGACAGGGAAAAGAGCCCCTGCTGCAGCCTGGCTAACCGCCTCTACCGATATTGAGTGGCGTGAAGGTCAAGGTATCTACATCCGTCCGGAATGGACATCCAAAGCCCAGTCGATGATTGACGAGAAAGAGTATGCGTTTCTCTCGGCAGTCTTCCCTTACGACAAATCGGGCAAACCTCTCTATTTACGCATGGCAGCCATCACCAACGATCCTGGTATTACCAAGATGGAATCGGTCGCATCGCTGGCAGCGGACTTCAATGTGCGTCTCTCCAAGCGCGGAGTGGACGTAAATCTCTATGGCGAAACGGAGGATGCATTCGTGAACGAAGCACTCAAAAAGCTGTTAGCCCGACTGGGTATCACGGTCGACGGCGAACTCACTGATGAAATGGCAACGGCGGCGTTATCGGCCATTGATGCGCTGCAGACAAAAGCCGATAAGGTCGATGGACTGGAAACACAAGTGGCAACGCTCTCTGCACAAGATGGCAAGGTCGACCTATCCAAGTTCGTACCTATTGACGCTTACAACGGCGTAGTCGGTGAACTGGCTGTTTTAAAAGCGGACTCGGACCAAACCAGCATCAGCTCGTTAATCGATACCGCCAAGCAAGATGGCAAAGTGGTTGAAGCCGAAATGGTATACCTCACTCAGTTTGGCGAGCAGCAAGGTGTTGCATCCCTCAAAGCGATGCTCGATGCGCGTCCAGCTATCGCGGCATTAAAAGCCACTCAAACCAAAGGCAAAAAGCCACCTCAAGATGAGGTCAATAAAGATGACCTAACCGAAACCGAAATGGCGGTGCTCAAAGCGACAGGCTTAACCAAAGAGCAGTACCTCGCCACCAAGCAAGAGGAAGCATAAATGAGCTCAGTTTTCGCACGTCGATCAGGTTTAAAAGGTGCCTACCCACTAGCGGCAGCTGCCGTTGTGGTGGCCTGTTCTCCGGTGTTTCTCACAGCAGGCTTAGCTGTGCCGTTTGCTAGCGCAGGTGGTACGTCCAAGTTTGCTGGTATCGCCACGTTTAACGCCGACAACAGCGCTGGCGCTGATGGTGAATTGAAAGTCGAAGTCGAGAAGCAACAAATCGCATTGCTTAACTCGGGCGACATCGATGACAGCCACGTTGGCACCACAGTGTACTTCAGTACGGAAAACAGCGTGTCTATTGATGCCGCTACCGCGTCACGCCCAACCGCGGGTGTGGTGAGTGAAGTCGATGGCGATTTGGTGTGGGTGCAACCTGCAGTGGTATAGCGCTTAACGCGTGATCCTTTAGTGAATTAGTTCTCAGGAGAGAAAGATGAAAACAAGCGGAGCGAATCTCAGCGTTCTCTATACGGCGGTAAAGACCAACTTCCAGATTGGTCGACAAACCTATACCCAACTTTGGCCGAAAATCGCCACGTTAGTGCCGTCAACCACAGCCGTGGAAACTTATGCCTGGCTAGGTGAATTTACCCGCCTGCGTGAGTGGATTGGTGAGCGTCAAATCAACCGTATGAAAGCGCATGGCTACACCTTGGCTAACAAAAAGTTCGAAGGTACAGAAGCCATTGGTCGTGAGTACGTAGAAGACGATACCTATGGCGTACTGATGCCTAAGTTCCAGGACATGGGCTACGCAGCAGCGACGCACCCAGATGAAATGACCTTTGCATTGCTGTTAGCTGGTTTTGACAACCTATGTTACGACGGTCAGAACTTCTTCGATACTGACCACCCAGTAGGTGATGAAGGCCAAGAAGCTTCAGTCTCTAACATGCAGGCAGGCGCTGGAGAGGCATGGTTCCTGTTGGATACTACGCGCCCTCTGAAACCGCTGATTTATCAGCAGCGCAAAGACTACAACCTGAATAACAAGACTGATGCTTCCAACAGTGATCACGTCTACATGATGGATGAGTTCCTGTATGGCGTGGATGCTCGCGGTAACTGGGGCTTTGGTTTCTGGCAGCAGGCATTTGCGTCTAAAGCGGATTTAACCGATGCGAACTTCGATACCGCAATGGAAACCATGATGGGCTTTAAGTCCGACAAAGGCCGTCCATTGGGCATCATGCCGAACCTGTTGATTGTTGGTCCATCGAATCGCAGTGCGGCGAAGAAAGTCGTTGAAGCGGAAAACAAAGCACAAGGTGAAAGCAACACCAACTTCAAAGCGGTGGAAGTGCTTGTGGTGCCTTGGTTGCCGTAAGCCAGATTTAAGCTGGCTTAGTCACCTTTGCCAGCTTTCCTTTTGTCATTGAATTATGGAGAGCTTATGTCATGGCTGAAAAAACTCTTATCGCCTCTTTGGTTAGTGTCATCTGTCACGCACATACAGGCTATCGCCGTGCAGGTATGGCGTTTTCTAAAGGGGAAAACACCCTCAAACCTGATTCCATTACCCAAACTCAATTGGCTCAGCTTAAAGCCGATCCACGACTTAAAGTCACTTTGGCTGAAGATGCGCTTTCAAGTACCACGTCTAATGAGCCAACGGGTGGTAACCAATCCGACGGCGACCTGGGCGATAGCACTCTTCCTGCCAATCTAGTTGAAGCCATTCAACGACTCGACCCTAGCAACGCCGAGCATTTCACCACAAGCGGTAAACCGACAACGGAAGCGCTTAGTGAACTGATGCAAACCAAAGTGTCTGCAGCAGAACGCGACGAAGCCTGGGAAGCCTTCCAGGCAAGTGAAGCAAACCTTGATGGTCAGTCTGCCGACGAAGAGAAAGGTGTGTAACCGATGAAGTACTGTACTCGCGACGACATGATCACTCGCTTCAGTATCGAAGAGTTGATTGAGCTAACGGACAAGGACGGTAGCACAGGTGCCATTGTCGATGCCGTGCTTGATCAGGCTATTGCCGACGCGAGTGCCACTATTGATGGTTACATTGGAGGCCGCTATCAACTGCCATTGTCTAGCGTGCCTTCCATCTTGCTGCGCATGGCTTGCGATTTGGCTCGCTACTTCTTGTATGACGACCAACTGGGCGATGAGCACCAAGTCACCAAGCGCTATCGCGATGCGATTGAATACCTGAAACAAGTGGGTAACGGCAAGGTGCAACTGGGGATTAATGCCAACAGTGAACGCCCAGCGCCGACCAGTACCGCGCAGATGGTTTCATCTGGCAGTGTCTTCTCTCGCGAAAACAGCAAGGGCTTTATCTGATGGACAGCGATTTAATTCAACTCACCATTGAGCGACTTAAGGACCCAAGTAATGGCAAGCCGCCTTGGATCGATGTGAAAGAAATTGATTCGCTCACTCAGCTTCATGAGAAGAAGTCTGCGCTGCTAAGAACGCCAGCCTTGTTTGTGTTTTTGGTTAGCGACAGCCCTAAGCCGGATGTGCGTGGCAGTGGGCCGTATCTTCAAGACTGCGTAGCCACGGTAGGCGTGGTTATCGTCACCAAAAGCACCAACAGCAAACCGATTGACTGGCAGCCGCTGCGCAAAGAACTTCGCCAGCGTCTGTTTGGTTGGACACCGGATGATGAGTATGAGCCTTTCTGGTTAGGACCAGGGCGACTCATGGGCATCTCGAATGGTCGAGCAGATTGGTTCGACCAATTTATTACTGAATACACAGAGGATCAGAATCGTTATGGCTCGTAAAGAACGAAAGAAAATTCTCGCCTTTGCTGTGGAATCCACCTATGGCGTTGATGCCATTGCAGCTGGTTCTCCTCAATATTTGCTTGGGCGCGAGTTCTCCATTACTCCGATGGCTGGTGAATCGCAGTCACTGGAATATGACAACGGCCAGCTCGGTAACTCACAACAGATTGTGACCGAGCTGTATGTCACGCTGGAATTCACTGTCGACTTATCTGCGAGCAGTGCTGTCGCTACCGCTGCACCTTATGCAGATTTACTCTCAGCCTGTTTGCGTAAGACTGAGACCGATGTTGCAGAATGTCGCTATGTGATTGATGAAGAGTCGACAGAATCCATCACCTTGTATTTTTACCAGTCCGGTGCGCTGCATAAAGTCACGGGCGCTCGTGGTTCGATGTCCATCACTGCCCAGGCTAAAAACTTCGGTGGCATCAAGTTCACCTTCAGCGGTCTGTTTAGCCCGGTTGAGAGTGCCGTATTACCTGCGGCGAACTTCGATGTCTGGCAGACCCCACTCAAGATTGGTGTGCAAAACTCCTCGTTCGCCATTGATGGTACGCCACTCAAGATGATTAGCCTCGAATATGACCAGGCTAACTCGGTGGTGTATCAGGAGTACGTTGGGCATGAAGAAATCATCATTACTGACTACGCGCCAACGGGAACCATCGTCATTGAAGCGCCAGACCAGACAACGTGGGATGCGTTCGCCAAAGCAGAGGCAGGGGCAACGCACAGCATTACTTTTGCCAATGGTCCTATCGGTAATCAGGTCGAGTGGTCCAGTTCAAAAGTGCAGTTGGGCCGTCCAACGTATGGCGAGCAAGATGGCACTCAAACCTTATCGATTCCACTTATCCCAATCGGCAATGTGGATTTAATTACCACGCGTTAAACACCGTTTAAACGCATTTAACTGACTGTTTAAAGGAGCACTCCATGTTTAAAGTTCAAAAGGAACGCCTTGTTAAAAACTGGCCTGCCAAGGTATCTGTTGCCGTCGATGATGGCAAGGTTGACACCCACAACATTACCCTCGATTTACTTCTGCTCGATGTCGACAAAAGTGACAAAGTCCTGCGCTATTTCAAAGAGAACGTTAAGCAGGTCGTTAAAGGCTGGTCTGGTATTGGTGACGCAGACGGCGAGGTGATGACGTTCAGCGACGAGAATCTCGATCTCTTGCTGGGCGATCCTGCATTTATCAAAGCGGTTGTCGATGCGTACTTGCAGGCTAACTCAGGGCAGGCTGCAGAAAAAAACTCATAGAGGCGGTGCGCACGTTGATGCGCCGCCGTAATGCCACCAAAAGAGATGAAGACAGCTGGGAAGAAGAGTTAGCACTGTGGGGTGTTCAGGATATTCAGGACGCCCACGACGAACCTATTGAACTGTGGGAAGAGCACCTAGAAGTGGTGCAGTGGTGGATTTCCATTCCTGGTTTTCTCAAATTTAACGGCACCGCATGTCTGGGTATGGATGTGCTGGCCGTAAAAGCCGATATGGAGTTGTCTGACTCCACTTACTCGCCCGAGCAATATCAGAAGCTCAAAGTGATCGCCCGAACCTTGGCCGAGGAGCTGAACCAACGTGAACAATGATCTTAAATTCACCCTGCGCTTTGACGCTGAAAACAAGCAGTTTATCGGTCAGGTAAAACAAGCTGGCACTGCTGTTAACCAACTCGGTGGTGATGCGAGCAAAACACAAGGCAAGCTCTCGGGCCTTAGTCGAGAATCCGACAAGCTAACCGGAGAGATGGGGAGCCTGAAAAATCAGGTGCTCGGTTTAGCCGGTGGCTTCTCTGCTCTGTTTGCTGCCCAGCAAGCAAAAGACTCATTGGCGCAATACCAGGATATCCGCACTCAAATCACTGCCCTCGTTGGCGGCCAACAAGAATGGATCGAAACGGAGCAGTATCTAAACCAGGTTTCTGAAGACCACAATAAAACGCTCATCGCAATGGCGGGGAATTACGCCAGGTTAGCGAGCCTCCAAGAAGCTGGGTTGCTTACTCAGAATCAAGTCAGAGACATCTTTGAAGGCATGAGTAACGTACAAAGCCAGACTGGTGCTACAACAGACCAGCTTGGCAACTCGATGTACGGCCTGTCGCAAGCACTTGCCTCACCAATTGTCCGAGCTGAAGAGTTAAACCAGGTTGTTGAACCAATGCCTGGCTTACTAAACAAACTGGATAAAGCGGCAGGGTTAGCCTCAGGTGGTTTTCGTCAGATGATCGTTGACGGGCAGGTCACAAGCCAGTTTTTTAAAGAGACGTTGATTAAGGCACTTCAGGACTACGATGGCGCAGCCGCCAGAACGGCAGACAACGTTAGTGCTAAGTCGGCAGAAATGGCCCGTGCTTACCAACAGGCCGTCGTCGCGTTTGAGCAACCTATCTCGGATTCCTTCACAGTATTCGCAGAAAGCAGCGCAGGCGCATTAACGTTACTTGCCGAGAACGCTGACTTGGTAACCACGATTGTGGGTGTGTCCATGTCTGCTGCGATGGGCCGAGGTGCAGCTGCCGTCTACGTACTCACAACAGCAAAACTTCAAGCTATTGCGGCAACGCACAAACAAGAACAGGCTAATTATGCTGAGCTGAAATCTCTGGCAGCCAAACAGCAAATTGAAGTTCGTTACCTTGAAACGCTACGCCAATCGAATAACCAAAAATTTCGCGCTATCGGGGCAGAGTCTCAATTAACTGTAGCTCGTCAGCGTCTGGTGACTACGACAGGTGCGCTTGCCGCTGCACAAAGCCGTCTGAATATCGCCAGTCGCGCTGGTTCTGCTTTATTAGGAATATTGGGTGGTCCAGCCGGTATTGCCATGATGGCGGCAGGGGCTATCGGTTATTTTGCGTTGTCCAATTCAGATGCTGCAGACGAAACAGTTCGTTTCTCCGAAAGTATTGAATCCTTGCTTGGTCAAATGGATAAGCTCGAAGCCAAGAGACTTAACCAAGGTATGGCCGAGCGCATGGCTAGGCTGACTGAAGTTCAACTGAAAATTGAGACGCTCAATAATCAGCGCGGTACGAACAAAATAGAACAACGCAACAAGCAGCTTGCGGTGTTAAGAAGCGAAGAAAGCCAGCTACGTAAAGAAATCATCAGTCTTGAAGAAGAACTCGACGAAATTCGAACTCGACCACTCGATAAGCCTGACCCCGAAGATCTTCAAGACGAAAAGGTAACCGAATCCGCCAATAAGATGCTTGCTAACCTGCAAAAGCAAAATGCGCTTTATGGTCAAACTACTCATGCAGCAAAGCTTAAGTATGAATTGGAGCACGGTTCTCTCAAGGGTATCAATGAAGAGTTAGCTAAAAAGCTAATGCTTGAAGCGCAATCGCTCGACGCTAAAGAAGCGACTAAAAAGGACAAAAAAGACACTGCCGCAATTGATGCGTTTTACGCTCAAACCGACGAATTAGAGAATGCTTGGTTGCAAAGGCTAGCGATTGAATCTGATTACGAAAACAGAGCGGTTATCCAGGAGCAATACGCCTATCAGGCTCGCTTGGATGATATGGAAGAACACTATCAAAAAGCGGTTGCTAATGCGCAAAACAACCAAGAAATACTATCTGAACTGAAACAAGAGTATCGACTACAGCAGGAGATCGCGGAAGCTGACCACCAAACTCGTTTACGAGAAATAGAAAACGAGATTCAAGCGCAAAGAGAAGAAGATAACCAAGGCTTTTGGGATCGTTATCTTGAGTCAATGCAAAGCAATCTGATGAATGTCGACCAGTTGGCCGCAAACACGATAGATAGCTTTTCTTCCGGGATGGGAACAGCTTTCGAGCGAATGTTGTTTGACTCTGAGAATCTGGGTGATGCCATGACTAATTTAGCTGATGGCATGAGCCGAAGCTTTGTTAATGCCTTAGGCCGTATGGCATCTGAGTGGCTTGCTTATCAGTTAGTTCAAAAGCTTGTCGGTATGGAAACGGCGACTGCGAGTGCTATGGCCGTGTCGACACAAGCGCAAGCTATGTCGCTGATGGCTGGTTTAAACGCCTATGCCTCTACCGCTGCAATACCAATTACTGGCCCACTAATGGCTCCAGGAGCAATGTCATTAGCACTAACTGCCACTGCTCCTATAGCTGCGTCGGTATCAGCACTGGCTTTTAGTGGAATTCTAGGCCAAGCCCACGATGGTATTAACCGTGTACCAGGAGAGAACGAAGGTACTTGGCTACTTAAAGCAAACGAGATGGTACTTAACCCAACTCAGGCCGATAACTTCCGCTGGATGGTCGATATGATGCAGCAGATGAAAGCCATGATGGGAGCTGCGATGACTGCATCTGCTAGCGCACCTGCGGCAAACGACAGTGCGGTATCAGTCAATGTCTCTGGCGTTGACCGTTCTGATAATAGCTCGACTAACAATGTTGGAAGTGATTTATACCTTACCCTCAATCTGGTTGAGGATGCTTCTCGTGCCGGTACTGTGGAGCAGTCCAGTGATGGTGACATGACCACCTTAGATATCAAGGTCGCCAAGCTAATGCAATCGTCATCCACGCAAACCGCTCAGGTCATGCAAACCCGATACAGGATACAGCAATATGGCGGCTAAGTTCTCTTACCCTGAAGGGTTACCGCGACCACTGCTCACCGATATGAGCTTAAACCAGTCCACGGGCGTATTGGTCACCGAGTTTAGCACCGGACGAAAACGCGCCAGAAAGCTACCGAACCGGCCATCTGAAATGAAAGCCACCTGGATGCTGAAAACCAGCATGGCAAATTTATTTGAATCGGCTCTCGATAACTGGCTGCTCGGTCGCTGGTTTTTAATGGATATTAAAACGCCGTTCAGCGATGACCTGCAGCAATGCGAAGTTTTAATCACCCAAGACCCTAGAGACAAGCGCAAACCAGTCAATGCCAAGTTCTGGGAGTACACAGCAACAGTGCAAATCAAGAAAGTGCCACAACTTGATGAAGGTACTCTGCTAGACACCATGCTGGCCCCGAACACTTTTGCTGAGCTGATTGCTCAACTAGAAACCACCATGATGGAGTTACCTTAATGTCCAATTTCCCTGATTTATTAATCGCTTTTGACGAAGCAGTGGAAGCACTAAAAGTTAAGTTGAGTCAGGACGCCTCAAGTACAACCACTTATAACGGTGAGTTAATTCAGTCGATTGCAAAAGATATTGCGGATAGATGGGCTGATATTAACGCTATGGTGCAGGGGCGGCTGACATACGAGACAAAGGCGGCGATGGATACTGCCGGCGCACCACCTGCCGGAGAGCTGGCGGAAGTTTGGAACGACAGCACATTAACTAACAATGGTCTTTATGGTTGGACAGGTACTGCGTGGGAAAAGTCAAAGTATGACAACATCGAGGGCATCAGGAACGATTTAGATCCGTACAGACAGGCAGCGCTACCAAATATCATCAAAGAGCCAGGTAATACCACAAAAGAGCGATGGACGCCGGTTTCTGCAACGCTTGATGTGGTGAATTACGCTGGAACGAAATGTTTTCGTCAAACAGGCTCGGGCACTGTTGACTATGATGTGCCTCTGGATTCACTGGATGACTTTGTGTTTCAAGTCTATCTGCATCATAAGCCAGCCACAACAACAGGTCGTTGGCAGTGCTTTGTTTTGCAATACTCGGATGAAGGCGGTAGTGGACACACGTCGGGAACGGAGCTTTCTGAATCTAGGACGATATTCAGCCCTGGGTATAGTGAAGTTAACGATGTGCTATACAATCAGATCATCACGCCTAACCCACTTGCAAAGCGGCTTGTGATCCGCTGTAACCACAATGGTGAAGACCACACAACGTACTATGGCCGATTTCTATTAACTCACGACCTGGAAGGGCAGTACCGAAACCCACAGGTAGATCTTGACTCCATGCTTGCTGATCTAGAACAAAACAAGACAGATATCTCAAATGTTCAGACCGACATCGATCAGTTATCCAATCAAACTACATCGATTAGAGCAGATTTAGATCAGGTTTCTGAAAGTGTCATTCCAGTTGAAAGGAATGCTGTTGTTGCGGATATCAATCACATTATAGTTTCAGGGCAGTCATTGGGTGTTGGTGTCGGCTCATCCCCGCATCTAACACTTAGCCAGATATATGACAACCTTATGCCAAATACTGGGCAGCATGACGGTAACGCAGACAGTCAGGGGATCACCTCTTCCCCGACCAGTACGAGTTTTGTTGATTTGATATCATCTGGCCCGGGTGAAACCGTTGCTGCCGGTGGTGCTAACGTCGTGACAGCACTTGGTGCCACTGGCCAACAACTCGCCTCAAACAATGCTCGCGGTGGGTATTCAATTGCTGGGTTGGTCAAAGGGACTGACTATTATAACTGGGGCATCGAGCAAGTTTCATTGTATCAAGGGCTCTCGAATGCAATAGGAAAAACGTTTGTCCATCAGGCGATTTGGTGGCTGCAAGGGGAATCTGATTCATCTAACACCGTCACTCAAGCATATTACAAAAACGCGCTTACCACCCTTATTGATGATTGGAATCTAGATATATCACAATCTCACAGAGTACCGCTGTTGACGTATCAAATGGCATCACACTGCGTTCGAAACGTCACCGCCGATCCTGGCGTTCCTCTCGCGCAATTAGCGGCATCAAATGAGCACTCAGATATTTATTTGGTCAGTCCAACGTATCATTTAACGTACAACGCAGATGATGTGCACCTTCCATCACACAGCACAAGATGGCTAGGTCACTATTTTGCCAAGGTACATTATCGTGTTTGCGTTCTCGGAGTCGATTGGAAACCGCTATCTCCGAAAGCAGTGAGACAACAAGGTGCCCTCATTGATATTGAGTTTCATGTGCCGGTGCCGCCATTGGTATTTGATAATGTCGCTGTGTCAGACCCAGGTGATTATGGATTTGCAGTGGAGAAAGTCAGCGATGGTTCTGAGGTTGGCATTGCGTCCGTGTCTTTGCGTGGTAGTACAGGTGTCAGACTCGTCTTAACGTCAGACCCTGGTGAGGCTGTAACGGTTAACTATGCACTGGGCAAGGTGGGTGACAAAACAGGGCCAATTGATGGCGCGCGTGGTTGTTTGCGAGACAGTGACGGGATGGTGTCGCTTTACAATGATGCTAATGGTGACCCCTATAAGCTGTACAACTGGTGTGTCATGTTCAGCGAGAACGCTGTGAGTTACTAAATAAAAGCTATGACCTAGCATTCGCCGCGCCATCGATGTCTGATGGCGCGTAGCGAATCGCCATGATGCTCACTAGTTCGGTCCATTCTTAAAATGAGATTTATCCTATGTCTCAAGCCCTAAAACAATACCACGCCAGTGCCGGACCTGATGACAAGCTGATCACCCTGCAATTATCCTCGACCGCCTTTGCCACTCGTTATCTGGTTTCGGCGTTTGAGGATGTTACTGCCACTTTGGAAGATGAAACCCAAGTGACCTTTGAAGCTACAGGGTTGTCGGTGAATTTGCCCAAGTCCGCCACCGGCGCTGAAATGGAATTGCAGTTCGGTATTGATAACGTCACCGGTGAAGCGCGCCAGCTGATAGAGGCGGCGCGCAAAGCCCGAGCTGATGTGTTTATTACCCTGCGACATTATATGGCCTCGGATTTGTCAGCACCGGCTGGCAAACCGATAAAATTCAAAGCCACCACAGCGGCCACCACGCGTACCAATTGCAGTGTGTCTGCTGGTATCGGCTACCTCAGCAACTCCGCTTGGCCGCGTGAACGGTTTACCGTCGAATACGCCCCTGGTCTGGCGACCATATCGTAACTACTCAAAAGGGTTTGCTATGAATACCGATGAAGTGATCGACATGGCGCTTCGCGTCCCGTATGTGCCAGGCGGCCGCGATCTGGATGGGTGGGATTGCTATGGCTCCGTTCGTTGGGTGTATTACCAACTCACTGGCGTATTGATGCCAGAGTTTCCCGCAATCAGCCACAAAGAGTCCATGACGACCCAGCGCGCGGCGTGGTCCGTACATGAGCATGTGGAAGAGTGTGAGTTTAAGCCACTGGCATTGGCTGCGCAGTACAAAGGCCGACGCTGGGAGCATATTGGATTGGTGCTGCCCGACCGTCGAATTATTCATGCATGTGATGACATCAACGAAACCACTATCCACCGCCGGAGTATGTTTGAAATGCTCAAGCCTGTGACCAAGTATTACCAATGGAAAAACTAACATGGCCAACCTGATTGTTTATCCTGATGCGGCCGATATAACGGTTCGAGAAATTAACCAGATTCATGAGCCCACATTTAAAGCCTATCTCGATCATCATATCCCTGGCTGGGATAAAGGCCCAACGGGGCATCAATTAAAGAACCCTCGCTTTGTAGCCACCATCAATGGTCAGGTATTTAATCCTAAAGAGTGGGGAACCAGAGTCTTACTCGACGGTGACACGATTGATGTTGTGCTTACTCCAAAATTCACGCCAGTCGAATGGGTGATGATAGTCGTGTCGGTGATCAGCGCGGCATATTCCGTTTACACCATGAACAATATGAACCAGCTTGGTTCAAACTCTAGTACGGTGCCAACCGGCAAAAATATCTACGACATTAACGTTCAGGCGAATAAAGCGGAATTAATGGGCATCCGGTCTCAGTGGTTTGGCCGTCACCAATCAGTGCCGAGTTATCTTTGCAGTCCGTATAAGTATTACAACGAGAACAATGAGCAGGTTCTCGCCGTTATGCTGCATGTGGGGGAAGGGTATTATCAGGTATCGTCAACTGGGATCACCATTGCCAATACGCCCATTAGTCGTCTGAGTGACGATGTAGACTGGCAATTGTTTGAGCCAGGTGATGACGTCACCACGCATGAGGCCCATCGAAATATCTACACGGCGGAAGAGGTCGGCGGGACGGACAGTACCAGCGGTCTGGATTTTATCGGCCCTAGTGCCTCGGTGTCATTTGGCTCTGAAGATGCTGACATGACTCTGATCCTAAGTGACGACACCGTGCTTGTTCAGGTGCTCATTACACGCACCGTTTATAATGGTGGCGATCGTGATAATGAGACGAGGAGCTACTGGCAAAATAAAAACCTCAACTGGGCAGATGGCACCACGTTTACCATCACCGGCATTTCGTCCACATCAGTCCTGATTGATGACATTGTCGAGATTGTTGATACTGGTAACGATGAAACGACTGGCGACCCACTGCCAGATAAGATTGTGGGTAAAGGGTTTAGTGTCCTCAGCGTGGGGCAGGAAATCCAGTTATCTGGCGCTGGATCGAATGATTCCACTTATACCGTGGCGACCGTGTCTGATACGGAGTTGACCTTAAAAGATACGGATGGCAATGACGTGACCAGCCTGACTCCTGCGACCAGCGTGACGGTTAAAATCACGACTACCAGTACGGATGATGGTCTTTACCAGATTGTCTCCACCGATTCTGATTATAGGATGACCGTGATCCGCGTTGGTGATGAGGACTGGACCGGCTTTATAGGTGGAACGTATACCAATAATATTTCTCTGGATGTAACCAGCGACACGTTGCCAGATTATCAGTTGGGTCCTTATGTCGGATGCCCAGAGGGTTATACCACCGATTATATTGAAATTGACATGCTGCGCAGCTCGGGTTGGGGCTACTACGACAGCAAAGGCAGGTTGCAAAATCACACCGTCGATTGGGAAGTCTGGGTCCGTGATGCGGATTTAGGGGAACTCGATACCTGGCAGGTGTTCCCATTCAGCTACACCGATAAGAGTTATGACCAAGTCGGACAAACGCACCCTATCACGCTGCAAAGTGCGATCAGGCCAGAGGTTATGCTGGTCAGGAAAACCAAGTCGTATGATGACACCAAGTATCTGGATAAGCTGCAGTGGATGCGCTTAAAGAGCAAGCTCCCCACAGCCTCCAGTTACGCGAACAGCACTGTGCTGGCTATGTCTATTCGTTCAGACTCTAATCTTTCCTCGTCGGCCACCAACAAGATCAAGGTATTGCAAACCCGAAAACTGCCGGTACCGGATGGGGCGGGGGGCTGGACCACAGAGCTGCAAGCAACCCGAGACATCGCCCCAGCGATACGCTATATCGTGCACAATTCTGGTGGTTCTGATGATGACATCGATATGGACGAACTGCTGTGGATGCACGAAAACGTGTGGTCGCCAGCCGAGGAGTATTTCGATGGTGGATTTGTCGATGAGGGAACCATTTACACCACACTTAAAACCGTCCTGCAGGCGGGTATGGCGGAGTTTTGTTTCGACATTGGCAAAATCCTGCCTAAGCGACTGTTTGAGAAAACAAGTTCTGGTCAACCGTACACTCCAGACGTCATGAAAGGAGATGGGTTAACGATCACCACCACACTGTATGACCCCGACCAGAACGAAGGGTTAATTGTGTATTACATGGACCCGACCGACTGGACCACCAACAGTGTGAAGTGTTGGCTTGGCGATAAGAACGCGATCACCAAGTGGGGAGAGCTGGAGCTTACTAAAGGCGTCACCTCAAGAACGCGCGCCTGGCGCATTGGCATGCGAATGCTGCGCCGTTCTCAGGGCGAAAAAATCAATTATTCGTTTGACACTGAAATGGATGCGCTCAATTCCACCTACCTTGACTATGCTGAGTTGTGTGATGACTTGCCGAACTTTGGCCAGTTTGGAGAAGTAGTCGACTGGCAGGTGGTCCGCAACAGCAATGATGAATTAGTGGCTCAAATTACCGTAGATCGGGATTTAGAATGGACCGTGGGTGAGTCTCACTATATGACCATTCAACGTCATGATGGTACGGGCAATGGGCCTTTTGTCGCAACGAAAGTGAGTAACCGAGAGGTCATGCTCAGTGGCCAGCTTGACTTTATCCCCGACCTGACCGGAAAAATAGAGCCCCCGCTTTGGTTGTTTGGTGATGCAACTCGCTATTCAGAGCCTGCGGTGATTACCTCTATAACGCCTAACATCAACAACGACAAGACCAAGTGTAGTGTTAAAGCTACCAACTACGTGGCTGACATGTTTAAAGACGATAACAACCTCCCGCCAGCTCCTGGGGTTACTTGGTGGGAGTAGTTACGTCCTTAAGAGGAAACGCATAGGTGAGGTGGTAAAGGCGTTCTTTGCTGCGCCTGTACGGTTTATTTCATAAAAGTATGATATTTTGATATTGCGTAGTTGCATATACGCATTAAAAAACAATTAATCATCAAATTATTCAGAGATAACAATGAAAAAAACAACCTTTCTAATAGCAGTGGCAGCCTTGGCTGGGTGTGCTTCAAATGACTACAAACAGATGAGTGTGGGTAGTGGTTTATCAGAGCAATCGCTAAAGGCTAACTGTGAGCAAATAACCTGTATATACGACCAATTAAAAGACAATGTCCAAGCAACCGCAAATGACCAGAACATCATGTTCGCCTTGAGTGGTATTGAGTCCCGAACTATAGAATTTACTTGGGTTAGTAACAGTAACCAAATTATAGCGGAAGTCTTTAACGTTACCTTGTATGGAACGTGGAACTTCTCTGATAGCGCAGAAATTTATGTCGGCAAAGAAATGGTAGCGAAAATCTCAGGCACCAAGAACAGTTATGTTGGTACTTGGAATGATGCTGCTCAAGAGCATGAAAAGATTGAAACGGTTAGAGATGTTATCTCGGTCGAACAGGCTGAGAAAATTGCCAATGCTAACTACGAGGAAATCACTATCCGCTTTTATGGTAAAAATGGATATAAAGACGTTAAACCACAACGGGAAAACAACCTAGTTAATGTAGTTAACTTAGTAAAAGCAGGTGTTTAAATTCAGCTCCTGCAGCTGAGTGCTGAGATTCAGCTCCAACTATAAACCGCGCAAATTGAAAACGACTATGTTTTTTATTTTGTGCGGTTTTGTTTTTCAAACCGCGCGACGGGCTACACCAAACTACTGTCAACAGTAAAAAAATACATTTTTAGCAAAAAATATTGAGGGAAGGGCTTTACTTTTCTGTACTGCTTGTCCGTAAAGGGGTGAGGTTACTTATCCACTAATTTTGTGGATAACTATGTTGATGAGATCTGAGTAAAGATCTTTTATATGCAACCTGGTTTTTATTTAGTGAATTTTTAATCAGAGTTATACAGAGAATATGCAATTAAAACATAGATTTATTGATGTTAAGCAAAATGTATTCAAGGTGGATAAAAATCTAGCTTTTGGGGATAAAGAGTGTTTAGGCCAATTTTTGGGGAAAAGTTGTGGAAACTGCAATGTGAAGAATGGGTGTGGCTCTTCAGCTAGGGCGAAGTACTATATCAGAGTAGGTTTTGTATGGCTATAGCATTCTAGACAAACAAGAAAATTTATTAACAATGGTGGGTAAATTTTCAATAGACGTAGATTTCATTGGCTAAGGTGTATATATATACAGCCAAAGCGCAGTAAAGTTGAGGAAGGGTATGAGTAAAGTCTATGAATTGGTCTCCGATTATCAGCCATCGGGTGACCAGCCGGGAGCGATCAAGCAGCTGCTTGAGGGGCTCGATGCTGGACTGGCACATCAAACACTATTGGGGGTAACGGGATCGGGTAAAACGTTCACACTAGCGAATGTTATCGCTCAAGCCCAGCGACCTGCAATATTACTTGCTCCAAACAAAACGCTCGCAGCGCAATTATATGGCGAGATGAAATCATTCTTTCCCAATAATGCGGTGGAGTACTTTGTTTCCTACTACGATTACTACCAGCCTGAAGCTTATGTCCCGACGACGGATACTTTCATTGAAAAAGACGCATCGGTTAACGCTCACATAGAGCAAATGCGCCTTTCCGCAACGAAAGCACTATTGGAACGTAAAGACGCGATTATCGTTGCGTCTGTTTCTGCTATCTATGGTTTGGGTGACCCAGAATCTTACTTGCAAATGATGTTGCACTTACGTCGCGGTGACGTGATTGATCAGCGGGACATGCTACGACGTTTGGCAGAGCTACAATATTCGAGAAATGACGTGGCATTTGAGCGAGGACAGTTTCGGGTTCGTGGCGAAGTGATTGATATCTTTCCAGCGGAATCAGACCAAGACGCAGTTCGTGTCGAAATGTTTGATGATGAAATTGACTGCATCAGTGTTTTTGATCCATTGACTGGTGTGGTGAAACAGCGAGATTTACCACGCTACACCATTTATCCTAAGACGCACTACGTGACACCAAGAGATCGTATTCTTGAAGCGATTGAAAATATTAAGGTTGAATTAGAAGTACGCAAAAAACAGCTTCTAGACAACAACAAGCTACTGGAAGAACAGCGTATTAGCCAGCGGACTCAATTCGATATCGAGATGATGAATGAGTTAGGTTTTTGCTCAGGTATCGAAAACTATTCTCGCTATCTCAGCGGACGCTCGGAAGGCGAGCCGCCACCGACATTGTTTGATTACTTGCCTCATGACGGTTTGTTGATCATCGATGAATCTCACGTGACGGTGCCGCAGATTGGTGCCATGTATAAAGGTGACCGCTCTCGTAAAGAAACGCTAGTGGAGTTTGGTTTTCGCTTACCTTCTGCGTTAGATAATCGTCCGCTCAAGTTTGAAGAGTTTGAAGCGTTAGCTCCGCAGACGATTTTTGTCTCTGCGACGCCAGGAAATTATGAACTAGAAAAATCTTCAGGCGATGTAGCGGATCAAGTTGTTCGTCCAACAGGCTTGCTTGACCCAGAATTGGAAGTTCGCCCAGTGGCGACCCAAGTAGACGACTTGTTGTCTGAAATTCGCCTCCGTTCTGCTAAAGATGAGCGAGTTCTAGTGACAACATTGACCAAACGAATGGCCGAAGATCTCACTGAGTACTTGCACGAACATGATGTTAGGGTTCGTTACTTACACTCAGATATTGATACCGTAGAACGTGTGGAGATCATCCGTGATCTTCGTCTTGGCGAGTTTGACGTGCTGGTGGGAATTAACTTGCTACGAGAAGGCTTGGACATGCCTGAAGTTTCGCTGGTTGCAATATTGGATGCAGATAAAGAGGGCTTCTTGCGCTCCGAGCGTTCACTGATTCAGACCATTGGTCGTGCTGCGCGAAATCTTGAAGGTAAGGCGATCTTGTATGCTGACCGAATCACCAACTCCATGAAAAAGGCGATGGATGAAACCAACCGCCGCCGCGAGAAGCAGAAAGCTTACAATGAAGAAATGGGCATTTCGCCGCAAGCGCTCAAACGAAATATCAAAGATATTATGGAATTGGGCGATATTACCAAGTCTAAACGTCAGCGTAATACTAAACAGGTACCGTTGTCGAAAGTGGCGGAGCCTTCGCAAACATACGAGGTCATGTCTCCTCAACAGTTGGAAAAAGAAATCAGTCGACTTGAGGCGGCAATGTATCAGCACGCGCAAGATTTAGAGTTTGAATTGGCGGCGCAAAAGCGTGACGAGATTGAAAAACTAAGAGCGCAGTTCATCGCAAATAGTTAAAAATAAGCTTAATGATCTAGCTTAGCCAAGTGTTTTAGATTGCTTGCAAAAAAAAGAAGCCAATAGGCAGTCGGGTCTATTGGCTTGTTTTGTGAACATCTCGTTCACTAACAACGTCAGTTGGCTAGGTGACCCGAGGGGTCACTAAACTATCAGCATGGTTTATGCCATTTTTTAAATAATTGATATTATTTTTGAATCCTTTCTCTTCCCCATAATTTAGCTAATGTTATTTGCAAAATGCAAAGCGTAATGCGATTATTGTTTAAAACACAACAAAATATTAGCTAGGTTATGCAACAAAAATCTGAAGGTCCTAAATCTCGTTACCTTTTAATGGTTGAGGATACCGCATCTGTTGCGGCACTGTACCGCTCATACCTGACACCGCTTGGTATAGATATCAATATTGTCGGTACAGGTAGGGATGCCATTGAAAGTCTCAACCATAGAATTCCAGATCTTATTCTGCTCGATCTTCGTCTGCCAGATATGACGGGGATGGACGTTTTACACGCTGTAAAAAAGAGTCATCCAGACGTACCTATTATTTTTATGACCGCTCACGGTTCTATCGATACCGCGGTAGAAGCAATGCGTCATGGCTCTCAAGACTTTTTGATCAAACCGTGTGAAGCAGACCGTTTACGTGTCACGGTTAACAATGCGATTCGTAAAGCGACTAAGCTAAAAAACGAGGCTGATAACCCGGGAAATCAAAGTTATCAAGGCTTTATTGGCAGTAGTCAAACAATGCAACAGGTTTACCGCACGATTGATTCAGCAGCGAGCAGTAAAGCGAGTATCTTCATCACTGGTGAAAGTGGTACGGGTAAAGAGGTATGTGCCGAGGCAATCCATGCGGCAAGCAAGCGTGGTGACAAGCCTTTTATTGCGATTAACTGTGCTGCAATTCCAAAAGATTTGATTGAGAGTGAGCTGTTTGGTCACGTGAAAGGCGCTTTTACTGGCGCAGCAAATGATCGTCAGGGTGCAGCGGAATTAGCGGATGGTGGCACACTTTTCCTTGATGAACTGTGTGAGATGGACTTAGATTTGCAAACCAAATTGCTGCGATTTATTCAAACCGGCACGTTCCAAAAAGTGGGCTCATCAAAAATGAAGAGCGTGGATGTTCGCTTTGTTTGTGCAACTAACCGTGATCCATGGAAAGAGGTACAAGAAGGTCGATTCCGTGAAGATTTGTACTATCGTTTGTATGTCATTCCTTTGCATTTGCCGCCTTTACGTGAACGAGGTGAAGATGTCATTGAAATTGCATACTCACTGTTAGGCTATATGTCGCACGAAGAAGGAAAAAGCTTCGTGCGTTTTGCGCCTGATGTAATCGACCGATTTAATAGCTATGAGTGGCCAGGCAACGTTCGTCAGTTACAAAACGTGCTGCGCAATATCGTTGTTCTAAACAACGGTAAAGAAATCACGTTGGATATGTTACCGCCACCGCTGAATCAACCGCTTGACCGTCCGTCTTCTGTGGCGAAATTCATTGAGCCGAAAGTGATGACTGCGTCTGAGATTATGCCGTTGTGGATGACAGAAAAAATGGCGATAGAGCAAGCGATTGAAGCGTGTGATGGCAATATCCCCCGAGCGGCGGGATACCTTGATGTCAGTCCGTCGACGATTTACCGCAAGTTACAGGCTTGGAATGGCAAGGAAGAGCGGCAAAAAGTATGAGTGTGAATGTATTAAATCAGCAAAAAATCGATGAACTGTCGATGGAGATTGGCAGTGATAATGTTCCTGTTTTACTCGATATTTTCTTAGGGGAGATGGATACCTACATCGAGAATTTATCTCAGTTTCAAGGGACAGAGCGATTGCGTTACCTCAAAGAAATCAGTCACGCGTTAAAAAGCAGTGCAGCGAGCTTTGGAGCAGACCGTCTTTGTCAATTGGCGATGTCGATAGATAAAAAAGCCAAAGCAGGTGAGTTAGCTGAAGAGTCAGACGAGTTAAAAACGATGTTCGATCTTTTGCATGAAACACGCGACGCTTACCGTGATTGGCAGCAGTAATGCGCTGTTCTAATGAGGCTCTTACACAAAACCCTTCACTTGAGTGAAGGGTTTTTTCATTGCTGACAGCGAGTAAACTTGAAGCTATCCCCTAGCTTTAGAGGGCTTTTTTAAATTGAAAGCCTTAGCTGGCTTTCAATAGCGAGCTTGAGTTTATCTCGGTCGTGACGCCAATCTCGGTTCGACGAAGCTAACGATTCCGTCACTACATTCCACTGGCTCAATACTTCTTGCTCGGTTTCCTCTGCTAGAACCACGTCTATCTTCCTACCTTGGCAGGCACGCTCACACCATTCTAATTTTTGTGCCATGGTCATTCGTCCGGCTGGGCCGTACTCTGGACTCAAGTTGGCAACGAAAATGACTTTTGCTTTCTCATTGGCGGCAATGGCTTTGCCGAGCTCAGGCAACAGCAAAGGAGGCATGATGCTGGTTAAAAAGCTGCCAGGACCAAGAATAATAGCGTCTGCTTCTGCCAGTGCAGTCACTGCTTCTTTAGTTGCAGGAACTTCTGGTGATAGATCGAGACGGCGTAAATCGGTGTCCATCTCGTCTACATTCGTTTCTCCCGTGACCCATTTTCCATCCACGGATAACGCGGAAAGATCGGAAGGGTGTTCAGACATAGGAAGAATGTTAACGTCGACTTTTAACATGTTTCGAATCAGATTGATGGCATCTAACGGTCTGACCGATAAGTTATCGAGCGCCGTAAGCATCAAGTTACCGAGGTTATGACCATCAAGCTCGCCAGTACCTTTGAAGCGATATTCAAACATCATTGAACTGATCGACGGCTCTGTGATCAGCTGATTAATGCAGTTCCGTGTGTCGCCCCAGGCGATTCCACCTTGGCAGTGACGAATTCTTCCTGTTGAGCCACCATTGTCTGTTGTGGCGACAATGCCAGTTGCATTGCCGCCAAAATCCCGTAGTGCGGCCAACATTCGACCTAAGCCATGACCACCGCCAACAGCGACCACTTTTTTATCCGTGTAGATATTCATTACGTTCTTCTAATAATCTTTTAAAAAACGGCTACAATTTATCTTAAGGAGTGCTTGAAAGGTACTCACTTAGTGGTAAATTGTGTCTCTAGAGAGTTTTTTATCACTCAAGTCTGGATTCCAGTACAAATATTAAGTATTTTACACCGCAAAGCTATCAGAGGTTTCATATCTCTGGTTGCCATAACTCCGAGCTCACTATTGCTAAGTCCGAGGATAAGCGTTTTGAGCCAGTGGCGTACTGTCACAAGGGCATGATTGGAAATGGCCATGCCTCCCGTGTTTGGAAAGGTGTTCCGTGGCGCAACAATTCGAAGACAAATTTCATCGTAAGTTCTATTACTTGCGTCTGTCTGTGACCGACGTATGTAATTTCAAATGTACCTATTGCCTTCCTGATGGCTATAAGCCTTCAGGCAATAAAAACTCGTCTTTTTTATCTCTTCCTGAAATCAAACGGGTCGTAAAAGCGTTTGCTGATTGTGGCACGTCAAAAGTGCGCATTACTGGCGGTGAACCAAGTTTACGCAAAGATTTTACCGACATTATCCACTCAGTGGCGACGACGCCTGGTATCCAAAAAGTTGCAACTACGACCAATGGTTACCGCATGGCGAAGCAAGTCGCAGACTGGCGTGAAGCGGGCTTAACTCACATCAACGTCAGCGTGGACAGCCTTGATCCGCGCATGTTCCATCAAATCACAGGTGAAAATAAGTTTACTGAAGTCATGAATGGTATCGAACGTGCGTTCGAGGTCGGTTATGAGCAAGTAAAAGTTAATGTGGTGTTGATGAAAGATCTGAACCATCACGAGCTGCCAGCGTTTCTTAACTGGATAAAAGATCGTCCAATCCAACTGCGCTTCATCGAATTGATGCAAACGGGTGAGATGGATGATTTATTCAATAAGCATCATGTGTCCGGCGTAGCAATTCGTAATCAGTTGATTGCAAACGGTTGGCTGCTTAAAGTGCGCTCTCATAATGACGGCCCCGCGCAAGTGTTTGTTCATCCAGATTACAAGGGTGAAATTGGCCTGATCATGCCTTATGAAAAAGACTTTTGTGAGAGCTGCAACCGACTACGCGTCTCTGCGATGGGTAAGCTGCATCTGTGTTTGTTTGGAGACCACGGTGTAGAACTGCGTGATCTATTGGAACGTGATGAGCAAGAAAGCGAGCTTATTGAACGCATCCAAGCGCAGTTACAAACTAAGTCGGTGAGCCACTTCTTGCACGATGGTAATACGGGTATGACGCCACATCTGGCGTCTATCGGCGGCTAAATCAACTCAAATTTTGTAGGGAAAGCTTATTTATAGGCTAGCTTTCCCTCGCTTTTCTAGAATCGATACCAAACGTATCAAAGTTAAAAGAGAATAGGTGAACACATGGGTCACGCTGAAAGCAAATTTCAACCTGCAAATATTGCCGTTCTAACGGTATCTGACACTCGTACCGAAGAAAACGATACCTCTGGTCGCTACCTTGTTGAACACGCTCAAGAAGCGGGTCACAATGTTGTCGATAAGCAAATTGTTATTGATGACATGTACAAAATTCGCGCAATTGTTTCTCAGTGGATTGCGGACGACAATGTCCAAGCGATCATGATTACTGGTGGTACAGGGTTCACGTCACGTGACAGCACGCCAGAAGCGCTGAAGCCTCTGTTTGATAAAGAAGTAGAAGGTTTTGGTGAGTTATTCCGCATGGTGTCTTACGAAGAAATTGGTACGTCAACGATCCAATCGCGTGCAATTGCAGGTTTTGCTAACCATACAGTTATCTTCGCAATGCCTGGTTCAACTGGCGCGTGCCGCACTGGCTGGACGAAGATCATCAAGCAGCAGTTAGATGCAAGCCATCGCCCTTGTAACTTCATGCCGCACCTATCTGTATAACCTTTCCTAAAAGCGAAGGAAAAATAATGACTCAATTTACCCATATCAACGCGTCTGGCGAAGCCAACATGGTCGACGTGTCTGTAAAAGCTGAAACGGTTCGTGAAGCACGTGCAGAAGCATTTGTTCACATGGCCCCAGAAACCTTGCAACTGATTGTTTCCGGGCAGCATCATAAAGGTGATGTGTTCGCGACGGCTCGAATTGCTGGTATCCAAGCTGCAAAGAAAACGTGGGATTTGATTCCACTTTGTCATCCTCTGCTGCTTTCTAAAGTCGAAGTTCAGTTGGAGGCTATTGAGTCAGAAAACAAAGTTCGTATTGAATCTGTTTGTAAGCTTGCAGGTAAAACGGGCGTAGAAATGGAAGCGCTCACGGCTGCTTCTGTTGCTGCACTGACGATTTACGATATGTGTAAAGCGGTGCAAAAAGACATGGTTATCGGTCAAGTTCGTCTCCTAGAAAAGACGGGTGGAAAATCTGGACACTTCAAGGCGGAATCATGATTAAAGTACTTTTTTTTGCTCAGACTCGTGAGCTGATTGGTATCGACAGTGTCGAATTAGATGATCAATTTGAAACGGTTGAAGCGATTCGCGCACATCTCGTGGAAGAGGGCGCTGATAAAAATGGTAAGTGGGATTTGGCTTTAGAGCCAGGAAAGCTACTTGCTGCTGTTAATCAATCTATTGTCCCACTTGATACTGAAGTAAAAGCGGGGGATGAAGTTGCATTTTTCCCACCGGTAACCGGAGGTTAAGATGGACCCACGCGTCTCTGTACAAGTTGAAGACTTTTCCGTTGATCACGAATATCAACGTTTATCCGAAGGTACGGCTGCTGGTGCTGTCGTAACATTCATTGGTAAAGTTCGAGATATGAACCTTGGCGATAATGTTGTTGCTTTGCACTTGGAGCACTACCCAGGCATGACTGAGAAGAGCTTGAGCGACATTTGCGATCAAGCTGAATCACGTTGGCCATTATTGGGCGTACGCGTGATTCATCGCGTTGGTGACATGGATAGTGGTGATCAAATCGTCTTTGTTGGTGTTTCAAGTGCACACCGCGGAGCAGCATTTGATGCTTGCGAGTTCATTATGGACTACTTGAAAACCAAAGCACCATTTTGGAAGAAAGAACGCACGACGAATGAAGATCGTTGGATTGAGTCGCGCGATACTGATCACCAAGCTGCACGGCGTTGGGAAAAATAGAACCCACTCCTCATTCTAGTGAAAAAAGCTAAGTGTCAATGGCACTTAGCTTTTTTTTGTACTTATCTTCATAATTCTGCTCATTTGACTTCAACACAACCCGTACTCGCTCTGGTGATATTCTTCACAATAAAAGTTTTTAGCCCAATATATAAACAATTATTTGTTAGACTTCATTTGTCATAAATGTTAAATAATATGTAAATATCTAGCATAAGATGCTATCAAATGGTTTAAATGTAGATTAATCGAAAGTTTTGTCTGTGGAATGTCGCTTCTGGTCTCCATTTGGCTGGTGAATACTTTTTGATTAGAGTTTACTGCTAGATATGTGTGGTTTAGTCAGGATTATTGGTTTTTTTGCTACATTTTTATGGCAAATTACTTCAATGATTGCTAATGTGTGCCGCAGTCTTTGTAAGGTTTTAGGCTTTTGTGCTCAGAAAATGCACTAAAAAAATCTAAAACTCTGACCGTTCCAGGCCCTTACAAAGAAGTCATGGATGCTAACGAAAAAATTTGGAGTTTTACGCATGTATAAGAATAAAATCACGCGCGCTTTATTTATTGGTGCTGGTCTTTCTCTCGCTTTAGCTGGTTGTGGCGAAAAGCCTGCAGAGAAACAAGCTGCTGAGCCTGCTCCGGCTCCAGCCCCTGAAGCTAAATCTGATTCTAAAGAGCCAAAACTTGCTGCTGTTCAAGAATTGGTGCGTGGTAACGGTACAGAAGTTGCGACAATAGACCCTCATAAATCTCAAGGTGTTCCAGAATCCCACGTGATTCGCGATCTTCTTGAAGGCCTAGTAAACCAAGATGCGGACGGTAACACTATCCCTGGTGTTGCAGAATCTTGGGAAACTGAAGACAACAAAACATACACTTTCCACCTACGTGAAGACGCAAAATGGTCTAACGGTGATCCTGTTACTGCAGGTGATTTTGTATACAGCTTCCAACGCGCAGTCGACCCAGCAACCGCTTCTCCATACGCTTGGTACATGGAATACACCAAGATGAAGAACGCAAAAGACATTGTTGCGGGTAAAAAAGACAAGAGTGAGTTGGGTGTTAAAGCGGTTGACGACCACACGTTAGTGGTTGAGCTAGACACTGCTGTACCATACTTTGTGATGATGATGGGCCACACAACAGTGAAGCCTGTTCACCAAGCAACCGTTGAAAAGTTCGGCGATCAATGGACGAAGCCTGAGAACTTTGTAGGTAACGGTGCTTATGTTGTTGACAACTGGGTTGTAAACGAGCGTTTAGTTCTAAAACGTAACGAACAATACTGGGACAACGAAAACACGACGCTTGATCAAGTTACTTTCCTACCAATCGAAAACCAAGTAGCGGAAATGAACCGCTTCCTAGCAGGTGAAATCGACTTCACGAATGAACTGCCTACAGAGCACTTCAAGCGTTTGAAGCAAGAGCATCCAGAAGACGTGTCTGTATCGGGTAACTTATGTACTTACTACTACATCTTCAACACGAAGAAAAAGCCGTTTGATGATGTTCGCGTACGTAAAGCGATTTCTTATGCGATTGACCGTAATATCGTGACTGATGCGATCCTAGCACAAGGTCAAAAGCCAGCTTATTTCCTAACGCCTGAAATCACGGCGGGTTTCAACCCAGAAATCCCTGCATACGGCAAAATGACGCAAGAAGAGCGTAACGCTGAAGCGGCGCGTCTATTGGAAGAAGCGGGTTACGGCGCAGACAATCCTCTTGAATTTAACCTTCTATACAACACGTCAGAGAACCACAAGAAACTTGCGGTTGCACTGGGTTCAATGTGGAAGAAGACGCTTGGTCTAGACGTTACGCTAGAAAACCAAGAGTGGAAAACTTACCTATCTACCAAAGATTCTGGCAACTTTGAGGTTGCTCGTGCAGGTTGGTGTGGCGACTACAACGAAGCTTCATCTTTCCTAACGCTGATGATGAGTAATAACACTACTGGTGGTATTCACTACGACAGCAAAGAGTACGATGCAATCATGAACAAAGCATTTGCTTCAACTTCTGACGAAGAGCGTCAAGCGCTTTACCTAGAAGCTGAGAAGTTGATGGCAAAAGATATGCCAATCGCACCTATCTACCAGTACGTGAAATCACGTCTACTATCACCGAAAGTTGGTGGCTTCCCAGTCAATAACGCGGAAGACAAGATTTACTCTAAAGATCTCTACATCACAGAGTAATTCGTAACTCGATAGAACTATAAAAATGAGGCTCTACATGTGAGAAATTGCATGTAGCGCCTATCTTTAGTCCAAAAGAATTGGACGACTTCTTTAATTTAACTGTCACAGACTGAAAGAGTGAGTTTATGCTTAAATTCATCGCAAAAAGGATATTTGAGGCGATCCCAACAATGTTGGTTTTGATCACCGTATCTTTCTTTCTTATGCGCTTTGCACCGGGAAACCCTTTCTCGACAGAGCGTCCATTGCCACCCGAAGTAATGGCAAATATCGAAGCTAAATATGGCTTGGATAAACCTGTATTTGAACAATACACCACGTATTTGACCAATGTTATCCAAGGGGATTTCGGGCCGTCATTTAAATACCTTGATTACTCGGTTAACGAGCTGATCGCGGTAGCCTTACCGGTTTCGGCTAAAGTGGGCTTCATCGCCTTTATCTTTACCCTGATTATGGGGGTTACCGTCGGTACCATTGCTGCGCTCAAGCAGAATACTTGGATTGATTACACCATCATGTCGACAGCGATGCTCGGCGTGGTAATGCCTTCTTTTGTATTGGCACCTGCGCTTATCTATCTATTCTCGCTTCACTGGAATATCTTCCCTGCGGGCGGTTGGCAAGATGGTAGCTGGCAGTATTTAGTGCTTCCTGTCATTGGTATGTCACTACTGTATGTTGCAACCTTCGCTCGTATTACGCGTGGTTCGATGATCGAGACACTGAACAGTAACTTTATTCGTACGGCTCGTGCTAAAGGTCTAAGCTACCGTTACATCATCATCAAGCACGCTCTTAAGCCGGCACTTCTCCCTGTTGTTTCTTACATGGGTCCTGCTTTCGTAGGTATCATCACTGGTTCTGTTGTTATCGAAACCATTTTTGGTCTACCAGGTATTGGTAAGCTATTCGTTAACGCTGCGTTTAACCGTGACTACTCGCTAGTAATGGGTGTAACCATCCTGATTGGTTTCCTATTCATTTTATTCAACGCGATTGTAGATATTCTACTTGCAATGATTGACCCGAAAATTCGCTACTAACAGGGACGTTTGGTTATGTTAACGAAAAAAGAAAACCTAGAAGCGATTGAGAAGTTCTCCGAAAACTTGGAGATTGAAGGTCGCAGTCTTTGGCAAGATGCTCGTATCCGTTTTATGCGCAACAAAGCGGCAATGGTGAGCTCATTCCTTCTTGTTCTAATGACGTTGGCGGTGATTATTCTGCCAATGATCGCACCGCACACCTTTGATGATACTGACTGGTACGCGATGCACGTTGCACCGAATGCTGACCATTGGTTTGGTACTGACAGCCTAGGCCGTGATTTATACGTGCGTACGCTAATTGGGGGTCGTATTTCGTTGATGGTGGGTGTTATGGGCGCATTTGTAGCGGTACTGATTGGTACGCTCTACGGCGCAGCATCTGGTTTCATCGGCGGTAAAGTTGACCGCGTAATGATGCGTATTCTAGAAATTTTATACGCGGTACCGTTTATGTTCCTGGTAATCGTACTGGTAACATTCTTCGGTCGTAACATCATGCTGATCTTCGTTGCGATTGGTGCTATCGCATGGCTAGATATGGCGCGTATCGTACGTGGTCAGACACTCAGCTTACGTAGCAAAGAGTTCATCGAAGCTGCACATGTGTGTGGTGTTAGCAACTGGAAAATTATCACTCGTCATATCGTGCCGAACGTACTGGGTATTGTAGCGGTTTACTCTACGCTGCTTATTCCGAGCATGATCCTGACGGAGTCATTCCTATCATTCCTTGGTCTTGGTGTTCAGGAACCGATGACAAGTTGGGGCGCGCTTCTACAAGAAGGTGCACAGACAATGGAAGTGGCAATCTGGCAGCTGGCATTCCCAGCCGTGTTCATGGTTGTGACGCTATTCTGCTTCAACTACGTTGGTGACGGCCTGCGCGATGCGCTGGATCCAAAAGACAGATAATTAAAAGATAAGATTAAGGAAGCAATGATGAGCTTATTAGATGTCAAAGATCTGCGCGTCGAATTCACCACGCAAGATGGTATCGTAACCGCAGTAAACGATTTGAACTTCTCTCTCAACCAAGGCGAAACCTTAGGCATCGTTGGAGAGTCGGGGTCAGGTAAATCTCAAACCGTATTCGCAATCATGGGCCTGTTGGCTAAGAACGGTATTATTTCTGGTAGCGCAAAGTTTGAAGGCAAAGAAATCTTAAACTTACCAGAAAAAGAACTGAACAAAGTTCGCGCTGAACAGATCGCAATGATCTTCCAAGACCCAATGACATCGCTGAACCCTTACATGAAGGTAAGTGACCAGTTGATGGAAGTGCTTATGCTACATAAAGGCATGGGCAAAGCGGAAGCATTTGAAGAATCAGTACGCATGCTGGAAGCGGTGAAAATCCCTGAAGCGCGTAAGCGTATCACGATGTACCCGCATGAGTTTTCAGGCGGTATGCGTCAGCGTGTAATGATCGCGATGGCGTTGTTATGTCGTCCTAAACTGCTTATTGCCGATGAGCCAACAACAGCACTTGATGTGACGGTTCAAGCACAGATCATGGACCTGCTTAATGAGCTTAAAGACGAGTTCAACACGGCGATCATCATGATCACGCACGACCTTGGTGTTGTTGCAGGTTCGTGTGACAAAGTGCTGGTGATGTATGCAGGTCGTACGATGGAGTACGGCAACGTAAACGAAATCTTCTATAATCCAAGCCACCCTTATGCAGAGGGTCTGTTGAAAGCGATCCCTCGCCTTGATACGGAAGGTGAAATTCTGCCAACCATTCCTGGTAATCCACCAAACTTGCTTCGTCTACCACCGGGCTGCCCTTATCAAGAGCGTTGTCACCGAGTGATGGATCGTTGTAAGCGGGAAGCGCCAATTCTGACTCCATTTGGTGATGGCCGTCAGCGCGCATGTTTTTCTGAATGGGAGGCTTGGAACAAATGAACGCAGTAGATAAAAAGCTAATTCTGGACATTTCAGAGCTGAAAGTTCACTTCAGCATTGCGTCAAAATCGGCATGGCCGTGGTCAAAGCCTTCAAGCCTAAAAGCGGTTGATGGGGTGAACGTTCGACTATACGAAGGGGAAACACTTGGTGTAGTAGGCGAGTCAGGTTGTGGTAAATCGACGTTTGCGCGCGCCATCATCGGTCTTGTTGAAGCGACGGATGGCGAAGTAGTTTGGTTGGGTCAAGATCTAACTAAGATGAAAGACGTCCAACGTCGTGAAACGCGTAAAGAAATCCAAATGATTTTCCAAGATCCTTTAGCTTCTCTTAACCCACGTATGACGGTTGGCGACATTATTGCTGAGCCTCTTGAAACGTTCTACCCAGAACTGTCTAAGCAGGAAGTGAAAGACCGCGTTAAAGAGATGATGGCGAAAGTGGGTCTACTACCAAATGTGATCAACCGTTATCCGCACGAGTTCTCGGGTGGTCAGTGCCAGCGTATCGGTATTGCGCGTGCGCTTATCCTTAAGCCTAAGATGATCATCTGTGATGAACCCGTATCGGCGCTTGATGTATCTATTCAAGCTCAGGTTGTTAACCTGCTTAAAGAGATTCAAAAAGAACTAGGCCTTTCTCTGGTATTCATTGCGCATGACTTGTCAGTGGTTAAACACATCTCAGATCGTGTTTTGGTCATGTACTTGGGTAATGCTGTCGAACTCGGTGAGGCGGAGGCGCTGTTTGCTGATCCTAAGCACCCATATACACGCGCATTGATGTCAGCGGTTCCGATTCCGGACCCGAACATTGAGCGCAGTAAGAAAATCCAAATGCTGGAAGGCGACCTTCCTTCGCCGATCAGCCCACCATCGGGTTGTGTGTTCCGCACTCGTTGCCCACAAGCAACCGAAGAGTGTGCGAAGACGAAGCCAACGATTCAAGGCAACGACGTTCACGCGGTATCTTGTTTGCACGTTAGTGTATAAATTCAGCCTGTGACGGGCTTAAGCGCGACACCTTCATCGGGTCGCGCTTTTTTTATGCATCTGATTTATACATTCGAATTTCTTGAACATGATGTCCTAAGTTCAGTGATTTTCTGTTTGATAGGAAACGCTAATATAGACATAAACAGAATGAGAGGAGCGCAATCATGGGTAAGTTGGTCGAAGGTGTTTGGCATGACGTCTGGTATGACACAAAGTCAAATGGTGGCAAATTTGTGCGTGAAGATGCCGGATTCCGTAACTGGGTTAAAAACGAACCTGATGCGGAGTTTAAACCAGAGTCTGGTCGATACCATTTGTATGTCTCTCTTGCTTGTCCTTGGGCACACCGAACGCTCATCTTCCGCAAGCTGAAAGGCTTAGAACCCCATATTGATGTCACGGTTGTTTGCCCTGATATGTTAAGCCAAGGCTGGCAAATGGGGCTCCCTGAGCCACTATTTGGTCACACTCGTATGCACCAAATCTACACGCAGGCCAAACCAGATTACACAGGCCGTGTAACTGTGCCTGTGCTTTGGGATAAAAAGACCAATACGATTGTGTCGAATGAGTCGTCAGAAATTATTCGTATGTTTAACTCGGAGTTCAATGAGTTAACAGGAAACCACGATGACTATTATCCAGAACAGCTAAAGCATGTTATTGACGAGTGGAACGATTTTGTTTATCCAAACGTCAACAATGGAGTGTATCGCTGTGGTTTTGCGACCACGCAAGAGGCATATGAAGAAGCATTCGATTATTTATTTACTGCGCTAGATAAAATCGATTCGCACCTAGCGACGCATCGTTATTTAGCGGGGAATACTATTACTGAGGCTGATTGGCGTTTGTTTACGACTCTGATCCGTTTCGATGCCGTGTATGTGGGTCACTTCAAATGTAACAAGCAGCGCATCGCAGACTACGAGAATATTCAAGGATACTTAAAAGAGTTGTATCAAGTCGAAGGCGTCGAAGAAACCACGGATTTCTACCATATTAAACGTCACTACTATTTCAGCCACACTAGTATTAACCCGACGCAAGTCGTACCCAAAGGGCCTGATTTAGACTTAAACTCTCCTCATGGAAGAGAAATAATTAGCTAGTTTGCTACCTCCATCAGAAATGAAAAAGTACTTAACGGTTAGCAATATCGTTAAGTACTTTTATGCCAACTAAATACTAGGAGCAGGAGAGTGACTTTTAAGTGTGCGCTCGTCTTACTTAGCGCGTACGACGTCCATCACTAGTTTTCCGTCGACTTTTACAGGGCCATCTTCTTTGGCTCCGAGTGTATATTCAAATACGCCAGTCTTCATTCCCCCTTTTTCTCCGTGGACCATTAGCATCAGCATGTCGCCAGACTCAACCGGTTCCATCAAAATTGCATTCACGTTCTCATTCTGTCCCATCTTTAGTGGGGCATAGCCGATAACAGGGCCAGGCTTCATTGATTCGTCTGTTCGGTGGACGACCATCCATCCGTTGTCGTCAGCATGAGCCATTTTTGCGGTTACCGTTCCTCCGGACATATCTTGATCAACGCCTTTAATGCTTGGGGCAGAAAAGCTGAATGAAGAAAAACTGAACAGAAATGCAGCTAAACCAAGCTTTAGCAGTGAGTTGTTGATGGAGTTGTTCATATGTATTCCTTACTTATGTGTGAGTTTGCTTAATAGCGGTCCATCTTCGTTACGTAGTTCTAGTAAGAAAGTTCAGTTGAAATGTAAATAATGCTGATAAATTGAACAGGGAGGATCGCTTCGTTCTATTACGTTTTGGTGGTAGGTAAAAGAATAATGAAATTATAAGACGCAATGGTAAGCCGGGAGCCGGGGCCATTTTCTGATTATCCTCTCATCGTCACAGCTTCTTACCCATATTCAAATAAACTAATGATATAACAACCGCTTTTTAACGGGGGTGATGCATGGATATCAATGAGTTTGTCAGTGGCGAGCATCTAATTTGGAATCTGCTTATTGCTCTATTACTGGGGGCAATTGTTGGCACCCAACGTGGCTGGGTGATGCGCAATAGCGTAGAAGGCAGTCGTGTAGCAGGCATTCGTACTTTTTCTTTAGTCGGTTTACTCGGTGGTTTAGTTGGCATTCTCGCCAACATTTATACACCTTTACTCATTGGTTTTGCGCTTATCGCTTTAGTCATCCTCACTTGCATCGCTTTTGTTATACAGCAGAAAAAGAGCGGAGATGTGAGCATCACTGGCGTGGTTAGTATCATGGTGGTGTTTGTTCTGGGTAACCTTGCCGTGTCGGGTGAGGCTGTTTTGGCTGCAGCAGCGGCCGTAATAACCGCTGTGGTGCTCGATAACAAAAGAGAGCTACATCAAGCGCTACAAAAACTGCAAGAGTATGAGTTAGACGCAGCACTGCGTTTATTACTTATCTCGATAGTCATGTTACCCCTGTTACCAAATCAATCTTACGGCCCTTGGAATGCACTTAACCCGTATGAGATTTGGTGGATGGTTGTGTTGATCGCTAGTATCTCGTTTGTCGGTTATTTTGCGATAAAGATCGGCGGGGCGAAGCGAGGTATTTTGTTTACGTCTGTATTTGCGGGGCTTAGCTCTTCGACAGCATTAACGTTGCAGTTTTCCCATCTTTCTCGTGAGCAAGCGAGCATCAGCCCGTTACTCGCTAGTGGTATTCTTTTGAGCTGCGGAACCATGTTCCCTCGTTTACTTATCGTACTGTCTGTTATCAATCCACAATTAGTGAAACTGCTTTGGCCAATTGTGATGGCGATGATGGTTGCGTTGTACATTCCGGCATGGTGGATTTGGCGCAGAAGTGAAGTTGAGCAGATTGAGCAATCAAATAAGCAAACGAACCCTCTTGCTTTGCAGTCGGCACTGTTCTTTGGCCTCGTGTTGGCGTTGATTATGCTGCTTGCTCACGCTTTGTCTGACTGGTTTGGCAATGCGGGGGTGTTGATCCTTTCTGCTTTATCAGGGATTACTGACGTTGATGCGATCTCGTTAACCCTCGGACGTCAAAGTACGCAAACATTAAGCGTGACCACTGCTGCGTTAGGCATTTTGATTGCCGCTTCGGTTAATACCATTGTGAAAATGGGGATGGTTATCGCGATAGGGGATAAGAAGCTTTGGCGCCGAATCGCACCCGTGATGACAGGTTGTGTTGTGGTTGGGGCTGGGGTATTTATGGCGCTATATTCATAAGAGCGTATTAGTGCTATTGCTCATAGCCTCTTTGCTGTGTGGCCAACAATAGAAAAAGCCCTCGACGAATCGAGGGCTTTGGATAGTTGTCCAACTAGATGTCAGAAGCGATTATTTAGCTTCTTGGTCTGCTTGGATTGCTGTTAGAGCGATTGTGTACACGATATCGTCTACTAGCGCGCCACGAGACAAGTCGTTTACAGGCTTGCGCATACCTTGCAGCATTGGACCGATAGAAACTAGGTCAGCTGAACGTTGTACCGCTTTGTAAGTCGTGTTACCCGTGTTTAGGTCTGGGAATACGAATACTGTCGCTTTACCTGCTACTGGAGAGTTAGGCGCTTTAGACGCTGCCACGTTTTCCATGATAGCTGCGTCGTACTGTAGAGGACCGTCGATCACTAGATCAGGACGCTTCTCTTTCGCGATGCGAGTTGCTTCACGTACTTTATCAACGTCTGCACCCTTACCAGATTCACCAGTAGAGTAAGAGATCATAGCAACGCGAGGGTCGATACCGAATGCTGCTGCAGAGTCAGCAGATTGGATAGCGATTTCAGCAAGCTGTTCAGCAGTTGGATCTGGGTTGATCGCACAGTCACCGTAAACCAGTACTTGATCAGGCAGAAGCATGAAGAATACTGAAGATACGATAGACGCATTTGGTGCAGTCTTGATGATTTGGAACGGAGGAACGATAGTGTTCGCCGTAGTATGAACAGCACCAGAAACTAGGCCGTCAACTTCGTCGTTCTCAAGCATCATTGTGCCTAGGAATACTGAATCTTGTAGCTTCTCACGAGCCACAACTTCAGTCATGCCCTTCGCACCGCGCAGCTCAACTAGACGAGCAACGTAGTTTTCACGAACAGCATCGGCATCGATGATGGTTACGCCAGTACCTAGCTCAACGCCTTGTTGAGCTGCTACGCGACGGATTTCATCTGGGTTACCTAGAAGCACACAGTCTGCAATGCCGCGTTCAGCACAGATTGCTGCCGCTTTAACAGTACGTGGTTCGTCACCTTCTGGAAGAACGATACGCTTGCCTGCTTTACGAGCAAGTTCAGTTAGTTGGTAACGGAACGCTGGTGGGCTTAGACGACGAGACTTCTGAGTACCTTCAGTCATTGACTCGATCCAGTTACCGTCGATGTGACCAGCAACGTGCTCGTTGATGAACTCGATACGCTCTTTATCGTCTGCAGGTACTTCGATGCTGAAGCTCTGTAGGTTTAGAGATGTCTGCCAAGTGTTACCTTGTGCTTTGAAGATAGGTAGACCAGTGTCGAACGCTGGTTTACATAGACCTTCTATTTCGCGAGGGATGTCGTAACCGCCAGTTAGCAGTACAGCACCAATATCCACACCGTTCATTGCAGCAAGAGAAGCAGCAACGATAACATCAGGACGGTCTGCAGAAGTAACAAGTAGAGAGCCAGGTTTGAAATGCTCAATCATGTTTGGCAGAGAACGTGCACAGAAAGTGATGCTCTTGATGCGACGAGTGTTGATGTCACCTTCGTTGATGATATCTGCTTTCAGGTGCTTAGCCATGTCGATTGCACGAGTCGCAATCAGATCAATGCTCCATGGCACGCAACCTAGTACACGAATTGGAGAAGTGTTGAAGATTTCCATCACTTTCAATTCGTTTTGTTTCGCGCTATCTGCATCGTCAAAGATTTCAGATAGGTCAGGGCGAGTACGGCCAGCTTCGTCAACAGGAGCGTTTAGCTTGTTGATGATAACGCCAGAGATGTTTTTGTTCTTAGTGCCGCCGAAGTTAGAACATGCTACTTCGATACGCTCTTTCAGTTGCGCTGGGTTATCAGTACCTGGAGTCGCAACTAGCACGATTTCTGCACCAAGTGTTGCCGCGATTTCCGCGTTTACTTGGTTTGCAAATGGGTGCTTACGAGTAGGTACAAGACCTTCGATTAGCGTAACGTCTGCGTCTTTGTTGATTTGGTTGTAACGTTCAACAACGGTTTCTAGCAGCTCGTCCATGTTGTCGTTACCGATTAGGCTTTCAGCAACAGACATCGCCATTGGCTCACCGATCTTCATATCGCTGTTGTGGCCAACGATAGTTGAAGTCAGATCTGGCTGATCACCACCTGAACGTGGCTGACAGATTGGCTTGTAGAAAGAAACTTTAACGCCTTTACGCTCCATAGCGCGAAGAACACCCATGCTAACGCTTGTTAGGCCAACGCCTGCGCTAGTAGGGATAAGCATAATAGTACGAGACATTCGTAGAGTACCTTTAGCTATTTGGGGGATAAAAGCTCAACTCTTATTCCATGAAGCTCGAAGAATAGGAGTTGAGCCCCTAAGAAATTCGTTTGAATGAAAATCTGGCTAGCCGAGTGGCTAGCCAGTAATTCAATTAAAGACCTGTCAGGCGTGCAGTGTCTTCAGCGATGACTAGCTCTTCGTTAGTAGAGATAACCATTGCAGGGATACGGCTGTTTTCAGTCGTGATAACGCCTTCGCCGCCGAAGCGAGCTTTAAGGTTAGCTTCGCTATCTACTTCGATACCGAAGATGCCAAGACGGTTTAGAACCATTTCACGGATAGGGCCAGAGTTCTCGCCGATACCGCCAGTGAAAGTGATTGCGTCTAGACGACCGTCCATTGAAGCAGTGTAGCCAGCTACGTACTTAGCTAGACGGTGGCAGAACACGTCCATTGCGCGTGTTGCTTCTTCTTTCTCACCGTAGTTGTCTTCAACGAAACGACAATCAGAAGTCACTTCAGTTAGACCTTGAAGACCAGACTCTTTAGTTAGCATCGTGTTGATTTGATCAACAGAGTAACCTAGAGCGTCGTGTAGGTGGAAGATGATCGCAGGGTCGATGTCGCCACAGCGAGTACCCATTACTAGACCTTCAAGTGGAGTAAGACCCATAGAAGTGTCTACAGATTGACCGTTCTTGATTGCACATACAGACGCGCCGTTACCTAGGTGACAGTTGATGATGTTTACTTCTTCAACTGGTTTATTTAGTAGGCCAGCAACTTCACGAGTGATGAACAAGTGAGAAGTACCGTGCATACCGTAACGACGGATACCGTGTTCTTTGTATAGGTTGTATGGAAGAGCGTATAGGTAAGACTCTTCAGGCATAGTTTGGTGGAACGCAGTGTCAAATACAGCAACGTTTTTCAGCTCTGGGAAGTTTTTCTTAGCCGCTTCGATACCGATGATGTGAGCAGGGTTATGAAGAGGTGCAAATGTTGCAGCGTCTTGAATACCTTTTAGAACTTCATCAGTGATTAGTGCAGATTGAGTGAACTGCTCGCCGCCGTGAACGATACGGTGACCGATTGCGCCTAGGTTAGCTTTAAGCTCTGGCTTAGAAGCAAGAATAGTTTCTACCATAAACGCTAGTGCTTCTTCGTGAGCTGCACCATTGCCTAGTTGAGCTTCGTGCTTGCCATCAAGTTTCCACTTGATGCGAGCTTCAGGAAGGTGAAGACACTCAGCAAGACCTGATAAGTGCTCGTCGCCGTTCTCGGCATCAACAACGGCAAATTTAAGAGAAGAACTACCGCAGTTTAAAACTAAAACTAGCTTAGACATGTATGACTACCTGTTATTCGTCTGATAAAAAATCAGTTAAAGAATGAAAAATTAATCACAAGAATAGCCGATACCCAGAAGGCTGCGTACTAATCCTGGTCAAAAATTGTTCTAATTCCATATAAAGAAATAGTGATGAACCCATCCATCACTATGATGCGATCCGTGCAGATAGATATCTCGGAGTTGCTTAAATTGTAAATAACAGCAACAATGAGATTGAGGGTCTGCAAAGGATAGCGATAATAAGCAATGATAACAAAAAAAATTTGAAAGAATATTAACTTTCATCAATTTTTTGTACCTTCAGTTGAAATGTTCAACTATTTTTTAGTGAGAGAGCGGTATGAGTAATAAAGTCGGATTGATCCATAGCCTGAAAGATGGCCAGAATTACATGGAGATCTGGCCGGTTCGTAAAGAGCTAAGCGCCATATTTCCGGAACAGCGTATCATTAAGGCGACTCGCTTTGGCATTAAAGTCATGCCAGCCGTTGCTGCGATCAGCGTACTCACTCAAATGGCATTCAACAATTACCACGCATTACCTCAGTCTATTGTTGTCGCCTTGTTTGCGATTAGCTTGCCACTCCAAGGGATTTGGTGGCTTGGTGCTCGATCCAACACGAAATTGCCGCCTTCTCTGGCGTCTTGGTATCGGGAGCTGCATCAAAAAATTGTGGAAACAGGTTTTGCACTAGAGCCTGTTAAAGCTCGCCCTCGTTATAAAGAGCTTGCGATAATACTGAACCGAGCGTTTCGCCAGCTCGATAAGTCGTCACTAGAGCGTTGGTTCTAATTTAAATTGTTTGAAATGGAGTGTGCACTAGCCGCTCCATTTTTGATCCTGCCTCTATTACCTACTTTGACGGTCGTTGATGAAGCGAGCGAAGCTTTGTTTACCAAAGATTCTTTCCGGATGAAGAAGTCCCCCGATCACAAATGTTGCTTTAGTGTTAAATCTTTCTTTTCTTTACTAAGACTTAGTAGTAATAATAAAAACAAGATGCGCAAGAAGTGCACAGTTATACGAACACAACATTACCCCCTTCAAACATTTGAATTCACGAGTCGATATTCATGTTGAATGCTCGCGAAACAAGGACGAAGTCACATCAAGGAGTTATGATGAAAACGAAACGTTTATTAGCCACTGCCGTTCTATCTGCTACTGCTATTTTCTCTTCTGCCAATGTACTGGCCGCCACTGCAACCGTTGCAGTTTCACAAATTGTCGAACACCCCGCGTTAGACGCGACGCGTCAAGGATTGCTTGATGGTTTAAAAGCGAAAGGCTACGAAGAAGGCAAAAATCTAGAATTTGATTATAAGACCGCACAGGGTAACCCTGCGATTGCAGTGCAAATTGCCCGTCAGTACGTCGGCGAAAATCCTGATGTGTTAGTGGGTATCGCGACGCCTTCGGCACAAGCCTTGGTGTCGGCAACGCGCTCTATTCCTGTTGTCTTTACTGCGGTAACAGATCCGGTCGGTGCGAAATTGGTTAAGTCGATGGAACAACCAGGCAAAAACGTAACTGGCCTGTCTGATCTTTCACCCGTTGCTCAGCATGTCGACCTCATCCAAGAAATTCTCCCTCAGGTGAAAAGCATCGGGGTTGTATTTAATCCCGGTGAAGCTAATGCCGTGACTTTGGTTGAACTGCTAAAAGAAAGCGCAGAAGCAAAAGGCATACAAGTGGTTGAAGCGACCGCACTAAAAAGTGCTGATGTTCAGTCTGCGACTCAAGCGATTGCAGCGAAATCAGACATTCTTTACGCCCCAACAGACAATACAGTTGCAAGTGCGATTGAAGGGATGATTGTGGCAGCGAATCAAGCGAAAAAACCTGTCTTTGGTGGTGCGACGTCATATGTCGAAAAAGGAGCAATTGCAGGCTTAGGTTTTGACTACTACCAGGTTGGTGTGCAAACCGCTGATTACGTGGCGGCGATTCTTGATGGTCAAGAACCAGGCAAATTGGATGTAAAAGTCGCGACGGGCTCTGACCTCGTAATTAATGAAAGCGCGGCATCTAAGCTCGGTATCAAGCTGCCAAGTTCTGTGGTTGAACGTGCGACAAGCATGCAATAAGTAACGCTCTTTTTTGGGGTTAAGGCCGTCACGTCTGTTGATAGAGGCTTGCCCCAAAATTGATACTCGCCGGACTTCTCGTGTAGAGCATTCTGCTAGAGAAGAATGGGAGTATACGTTAGAAGTCTTAAGTTCAGGTTGGTATTTCGTCAGCCTGAACATGCAGAAAGGAGCAGTTATGTCTGCATTTGCTTTTTTTGGCGCACTCGAAATTGGCTTAATTTATGGCCTAGTTGCCTTGGGTGTGTATCTTACGTTTCGTGTTCTCGATTTCCCCGATTTGAGTGTGGATGGCAGCTTTCCAATGGGAGCGGCGGTGGCTGCAACGGCGATTGTCGCAGGTATTAATCCTTGGCTTGCGACAATAATGGCGATGATAGCCGGTAGTATGACGGGTTGGATAACCGCTTTTCTGGCTGTTCGATGTGGTATTTTGCACCTGTTAGCTTCCATTCTTACCATGATCGCGGCATTTTCAATCAATATTCGTATTATGGGCAAACCTAATATGGCGTTGCTTGGAGAGGATACGATTCTCACGCCGTTTGAAGCCTTGGGCGATCCGATGTTCATTCGTCCTCTGGTTGTTGGGGTCTTAGTTCTTTTGTTCGCTTTCTTTGTGATTCGCTTGCTCAACAGCGACTTTGGTCTTGGTTTACGAGCCACGGGCGTGAATGCGCGTATGGTTTCTGCGCAAGGGGCGAGCACTGGTTTTTATACCTACTTTGGGTTGGCTTTATCCAACGGTTTTGTCGGATTCGCAGGCGCGTTGTTTGCACAAACGAACAGCTTTGCAGATGTGACCTCTGGCGTGGGCACCATTGTGGTTGGTTTGGCTGCTGTGATTTTGGGCCAGACCCTTATTCCCGGGCGAAAAATTTGGGTTGCGGTATTTGCTGTCATCATCGGTTCGGTACTTTATCGTCTTGCAGTGGCTTTCGCTTTGAGCTCTGGCATGTTTGGTTTACAAGCTTCAGACCTCAACCTGGTTACCGCAGTATTGGTGGCTGTGGCGCTTATTGCTCCAAAGCTAAAACAGAGCATGAGAGCGAAACAACGCGTTACTGATGCTAAACAAGCGGCATCAAAAAATGGTTCTGGGGAGGCGTTATGATTGAACTTAATAACATTCAGGTCACGTTCAACCCTGGGACGATTTTGGAAAATCGTGCACTGAAAGGTGTCTCTTTAGAGGTTCCAGAACATCAGTTTCTGACTGTGATTGGTTCTAATGGCGCAGGAAAATCGACGTTGCTTGGTGCGGTGACAGGTGAGACACCGATGATAGGTGGTCAGGTGATCATTGATGGCAAAGACGTCACCAAGCAGACGGTTGCCCAGCGTGCGACGCAATGCGCCCGAGTGTTTCAAGATCCATTGGCCGGGACTTGTGGTGAACTGACGATAGAAGAGAATATGGCTCTAGCGCACATGCGTGGTAAAAAACGCAGCTGGGGGTTGGCGCTCTCTACCAAACGTCGCAAGCTGTTCCAAGAGCGAATTAGCATCCTAGGGCTTGGCTTAGAAGATCGTCTGGGCGATAGCATTGGCTTACTGTCCGGTGGACAACGACAAGCCGTTAGCCTTGTGATGGCGACGTTATCGGAGAGTAAGTTGTTACTGCTTGATGAACACACGGCTGCGCTTGATCCTCGTATGGCGGCGTTTGTTATCGACTTAACTAAACGTATTGTCGATGAGTTCGATTTAACCGTGATGATGGTGACGCATTCGATGAAAGACGCATTAGCATGTGGCGATAGGACCGTAATGCTTCACCAAGGTGAAATTGTGCTTGATGTGGCTGGAGAGCAGCGCGCTAACATGCAAGTACCAGACTTGTTGGATATGTTCTCCAAAGTGCGTGGTGAAGAGCTGGCAGATGACAGTCTCTTGTTGAACTAAGCGGTATCCGACAAGTCACTACGCCTACTAAGTGTGATCCTCCTTGGGAAAATTGGCTGATATGTCAACTCGCAAGGAGGATTTCTTGTCTCTAATTCTTCAATAACATAGTGGCATATCCGATGACGAGGAGTGCCCATAATGAACCTGCCATTTATTTTTCATAGTCAAACTATTGATGGTTTAGCTTTTAATCAAGAGCAAGTCACAGTCAGACTGAAAACCGAGACATTGGATTTTGATTCCGTCTATGTGCGTCTTGAGCCGGACAATGAAGAATGTCTGGTCGACATGACTCAAGTAGGAACTGCTGGGGAATTGTTACTATGGGAAGCATCGTTCCGCCCAAATCGAGATCGAGATGTAACACATTATGTGTTTAAGCTTCTCAAAGATGGACAACAATACTGGCTCGATGCACGAGGCGTACAAAAGCGTATTCCACCCAAAGAGTTCCACTTTAAGTTGAATGTAAACCATCAACCACCAAGCTGGGTCCAGGAGCAAGTGTTCTATCAAATCTTTCCTGACCGTTTTTCTGCTAGTAAAAGTGAATCTGACATTCGTAAAGCTTATGCTCAGCATGATTCAGAAGCGATCATTAAATCGTGGGGAGAAGCGGTAGGCTCTCACCAAAATACCGGGGCACGTGAATTCTTTGGCGGCGACCTCAAAGGTGTAGAGCAGAGGTTGGATTACCTTGAGCAGCTCGGCGTAACAGCGCTTTACTTCAATCCGATTTTTTCTTCACCAAGTAACCACAAATACGACACTACTGATTACTTTACTGTTGATCCTATGCTCGGCACTAATGCTCAGTTTGCGGAACTGTGTGAGAAGATTCGTGGTAAGAATATGAAGATTGTCTTAGACGCGGTGTTTAACCACACGTCAGTGCATCATCCTTGGTTTGATATCCAACAAAAAGGAGAAGGGGCGTATGGCAATCCGCAGTCAAAGTTCCGCGATTACTACTTTTTCGAAGGCGAAACCAACCACTACATTGGTTGGAAAGGCATTGGTAACTTACCGGTTCTGAACTTTGAAAATGAACATGTGCGCGACTATATCTACCAAAGTGAAGAGTCTGTCATCAAGTATTGGCTGAAGCCACCGTACTTGGTTGATGGCTGGCGATTTGATGTTATCCATATGCTTGGCGAAGGAGAGGGAGCGAAAAACAATGCTCATTATGTTGAAGCGTTTCGCCATGCGACGAAGTCAGTCAATCCGAATGCCTATGTGCTAGGTGAGCACTTTTTTGAAGCAACGCAGTGGTTGCAAGGTGATCAAGAGGATGGGGCGATGAACTACTACGGTTTTGCTCATCCAGTTCGAGCTTTTATCGCGCAGCAAGATATTATGTATGAACCAATCAACATTGATGGTTTGGAGTTTAAAGCATGGTTGGACGAAGCCAGAGCAAAAATTCCATTTTCGAATCAGCTATCGCAGCTAAATCAACTCGATAGTCATGATACTGCTCGTTTTATCACACTGGTTGATGGTGATAAGCGTAAAATGAACATCGCACTTGCTCTGCTCATGACATACGTCGGTACACCTTGTATTTACTATGGGAGTGAAGTCGGACTAGAGGGAGGGCTGGACCCGGATAATCGTCGCTGTTTCCCTTGGAATGAAATCGAAAACTCAGCATGGCTGTCGATTTACAAGCAATGGATTTCGATACGTAAACAGTACAAGTCTTTACAGTCTGGTAGTATTCAATGGCTGCATTGCGATACCAATGTGCTGGCTTATGCGCGCGTACTTGGAAGTGAAGCGATCGTTGTTGTGATGAATCTAAGTGGCGATGAGTGTTCAATTGACTTGCCTCTGTGGCAACTTGGTTTGGAGGCTACCCATCTTTCGTCACTTCTGGATGGACGCGAACTTATTGATTATAAGGGTCATCTTTCTGTCAATATACCTGCACAGAGCTTCAAATTGTGGCAACTGAAGTGACACTACATTCTATATTGATTAAACTTCTTTAATATATAAACAGTCTCCTACAATGCGTACACATTTGTTGGTTATCTGATTATCTGGCGATGCGCACTACGCATTGCCAGTTGATAAGACAGCGTAATCCCATTGTTTGATAAGAGACGGTCTACCTTTCACATACATGGTACTCAATGGTTAACCAAAGGCGATTTAGTCTCTCATTTGTCATCTTTTTCCCCCTCGCATTATTTGTCGTGGTTTTGCTTGTTACGACAAAAAACTACTACGATGCGGTCAATCGCTATATTGATTCTGAGTATGCACGTATTGATCGTGCCATGTCCCGTGGTATTAAAGTCCTCACCGCCTTAGATTATAGTTTTACTAACTATACGAATTACGCTAACCCATTGTCTGAAGAGCACAACTCTTTAGTCAAAAAGGGGCTTTGTTATATTTGGCCGATAGACGTCTTGTTGCTAGAGAGTGTCTACAGTGAGGGGTTACCTGCGGTTGATCTTGATTACATGATTGTGGGCGATGAAAGCTTATGTCAGCAAGGTTCAACGATTAACCAATTAGCTGAACAAAAGGCGGGTTTTGCGCCGTCATTGTCTTTTCTGCACGATATTGAATCCCATATCGTTGGTATTCATTACATCGATAAGCGTGGTTACGTCATTTCGTCTCCTGACACGTACGCGAAAAACTTCACTAGAGAACTTTGGTCAACGCTAAAAGCGCGCCCATTTTGGCAAAAAACCGCACAAGATAAAGTGAACATCACCTTGGCCGGACCTGGGCCGATGTTGGATTCGATGGAAGGCCAAATCATTAGTATGACGGTGCCTGTTTACGAAAAAGGGAGGCATCAAGGTGTGCTGTCCATTGATTTTGATGTCAATGCGTTGATGGCTTCGTCGCTAGGTCTTGTTGGTAAGTTTCATTTGGTTTCCAATTTACAATCCATTCCTCCAAACAGTACACGTATCAAACCAGTCGAGTTAGAGCGATTGAGTGCGAATCACAGCATGTATTACGAGTACAACCTTTGGGATGAAGCTAAGAACCTAGCGGTGTTCGAAAAATACAGCCTTATTGTTGCGATCTCTATTTACGTTTTGAGCACAGTCGTATTGTTCTATGTGAATATGCATAGTGAGCGACGTTATTTTAAAGATCTCGCCGCCAGAGATCCGATGACGAGCTTGTTGAACCGTCGAGGAATGCAAACCGTGTGGCGCAATAAGATGACGAAAAAACAGGTTGCATTAGCAGTGTTCGATATTGATAACTTCAAGAAGATCAATGATACCTATGGTCATGATGTCGGCGATTCTGCTATTCAGCTAGTTGCAAAATGTATACGTGAAAATATTCGCCACACCGATGTCGCCTCAAGATTTGGTGGCGAAGAGTTCGTGTTGGCGATTTACGACGAAGACTCGGAAGGCATTAAGCTGATTCTAGAGCGGGTAAAAAAAGCCATAGACGAACGCTCGACACGCGTGACTAAAGAAGGTTTTACGATCTCTGGCGGTGTGGTGTTCAGTAAAGAGAACCGAGTGGAAAGCTTTGATGAGTTATTTAAAGCGGCAGATGAAAAGTTATATCAAGCCAAGAGTACAGGCAAAAATAAGATTTGCTACGAAGATCTAAGCGCTTAAAGGGCGAGCAGTTCGCCCTTTGCAATGCTCAGGTTTTATGCAACCTGAGAATTTAACTCATCACGATAACGTTGAATATGCTCAACAATCGGCGCGGCTTTGTTAAACGTTCGGATTTCTCTGAATAGATCTTTTGCTTCAGGATAGGCCTGACGTAAGTAAGAGAACCATTGTTTTACGCGGTTTGGATAGTACAAACCTTTGTCGCCTTTCATCTCAAACTTGGAGTAGTAGATCAGTAGCTCAACCACCTCGGGCCATGACATTGGCTGGTGGTTGTGTTTTACCATGTTGCCCAAGTTAGGGATATTGAAAGCGCCGCGGCACACCATCAAAGAGTCAACGCCAGTCGTTTCAATGCAACGTTGACCATCTTCATAATTCCAAATTTCGCCATTCGCAATAAGCGGAATATCAAAACGTTCGCGAATTTGGTTGATGTAATCCCATTTTATCTCAGACGCTTTGTAACCACCCTGCTTAGTCCGAGCGTGAACGGTGAGTTCATTTGCACCAGCAGATTGAATGGCATCAACAATTTCAAAGCAATCTTCAGGGTTTTCCCAGCCAAGACGAATTTTTGCGGTCACAGGAATAGCCTCTGGAACAGCTTCTCGACAAGCTTTAACCACACGGTGAATTAGCTCAGGATGCTGAAGTAGAGCAGCACCACCCTTACTTTTATTGACCATTTTGGCTGGGCAACCAAAATTTATGTCGATGCCTCTGGCGCCTAGGCTCGCCGCTTTAATTGCGTTCTCAGCCATCCAGTTTGGTTCTTGTCCTAACAATTGCACATGTACTGGCACACCTGATGCGGTTTGAGAACCTTGCAACAGCTCCGGGCATAAACGGTGAAATACATGATCGGGCAATAACTGGTCGATGACTCGAACAAATTCCGTAACACATAGGTCATAGTCGTTTATCTCGGTCAGGATTTGGCGCATCAAATGGTCTAAAACGCCTTCCATTGGGCCTAGTACAACTCGCATAGTTTGCCTAATACAGTTTGGTGATAAAAAGGAGGGCGATTGTAGCGATGTCAGCTAAGTTTGTCATTAAAAGACTCAAAGCACTCAATACAGTCAAACTCGCAACTCCCGGTTACGTGCTTTTATGCTCTGAGGTATAATGCCGCCAAATTTATGGGAAACCAGATGTCATGCAATACACATTGATTGAGAAAGGCGAAATTCATATCGATGAATCTTGCCTATTTATCGAAGGCGCAGTGCTCGCTGCTAATCTGACGACAAAACCACTCACTCCTGAAAAGTGGTTAGAGCCGCTATTAGGTGAAGGATTCAAAGCGATTCAACCGGCAGTAGAAGAGCAAATTCACAAGCAGCACAACCGAATTCAACGAAACGAATATTCAGTGTTAGAGCTAACAGGCAAAGAACCTGAGCAACTTGCTGATTTTGCCGAAGGCTTTATGTCTGTTTGGCCAATGATTGAAGAACAATGGCAAGACGTTGAGCTCAATGATGGATTGCAGCGTATGCTACAAGCATTACTGACCACTTTGATGCTGGCTATCGATGAGTCGGCAACGCAGCAACAGATGCGCGACGCCGGTATTGAAACGCCTCCAGCTCTTGCAGACTTGGTCGACCAGCTTGATTTGATGGTCGGTGAAGTGGCGTTAGGTGCGGATGAGTTGATGGTAGGCAATAAGGCTCAAAGCCTAAACCCATTCAAAGGTATCGGGCGCAATGATCCTTGTCCTTGTGAGAGCGGCAAAAAGTTCAAGCAGTGTTGTGGTCAATCACGTGGTTGAGTTAACGTGGTTAAGTTAAATAGCTGCGATGTATACTCAGTAAAAAGCCGACCATCTGGTCGGCTTTTTTCGTTATCATTTCTCTGAAGGATTAACGAATCGGATTAGTGCGTCTTGCTGGAAAGAATTGTGCGATCACAATTAATGCTAAAGCAATTAAATTGCCAGCGAAAATAACTACTAACCATTGTGGCATTGATAAATCGAGGAATTGCCAAACAATCTTCGAGCAATCGCCGTATGCTTCGAACATCCAAGGAACCCACTGATTAAGCGGAGCCCAACTAGGGAATGTTACGAATAAATCACAAGTCGCGAATGGTGATGGGTTAAACTGATAATCAACGTGCTGCTGAGCAAGCAACAGTCCTTTGTAAGAGCTTAATCCCCAGCCAATCAAACCTAGCCAACGGAAAACTGGGTTATTTGGTGCCATAAGACCAACGATTGCAGCGACACCCACTCCCATCATCGCGACTCGTTCGTAGATACACATGACACATGGTGCAAGCATCATGACGTGCTGAAAATAGAGGGCACATGCTTCAAAGAAAACGACGAATAGCAGAAGCAGCAGCCACGATAAGCGTCCCTTCGAAAACTGGTTAAGTGAATTTAAAATAGTCACGTTTTTGTTCCTGTCTGAAATAGAAAAAGCTCTGAATACTCAGAGCTTTTTAACGTGGATAAGTTTCCTAATCAACTCAAATTTTAGTGACCGCCGGAGACTACGGGAGTCAGATCACCACTATGAGGTAAAATCCAGCCTGCATCGTAGAAAGAAGCCGTTGCAGGCTCTAGGAAGAACATAATGCCCATTAGCCCGACAATCGCAAGAACGATGGTGTAAGGCAGCGCCATGATAACCATTCGACCGTAAGACAGACGAATTAATGGAGCGAGAGCCGAGGTGAGTAGGAATAGGAATGCTGCTTGACCGTTTGGCGTAGCAACAGATGGTAGGTTAGTACCAGTGTTGATAGCAACTGCCAGTAAGTCGAACTGCTCGCGAGTAATGAGACCCTCAATGAGTGCTGTTTTTACTTCATTGATGTAAACCGTACCGACGAATACGTTATCCGACACCATTGATAGTAAGCCATTCGCGACATAGAACAAAGCTAACTGAGTGCCTTTATCTTCAACGGCAAGCACCGCGTCGATAACTGGTTTAAACAACTCTTGGTCGATGATTACCGCAACGATCGAGAAAAATACCGCAAGTAGTGCAGTGAAAGGCAGAGCCTCTTCAAACGCTTTACCCATGGAATGCTCTTCAATGACGCCAGTGAAAGCCGTCGCTAAGATGATCACTGAAAGACCAATTAAGCCTACCGCTGCCAAATGCAAGGCTAATGCCACGATCAACCAAACAGCAATAAGCCCTTGAACCCATAGCTTTGCAACGTCTTGATTGGTACGCGTTTTGCGCTCTTCATTGTCAAAGTCAACGAGGATTTGACGAACGTTGTTAGGAAGTTTTGCACCGTAGCCAAACACTTTAAGCTTTTCGACTAGAGCACAAGTGATGAGACCGCAGAAAAATACGGGTAGCGTCACTGGAGACATACGGATTAGGAATTCACCAAATAACCAACCCGCTTGGTCTGCAATAATTAAGTTCTGAGGTTCACCCACCATAGTGGTTACGCCACCTAACGCAGTACCTACACCAGCGTGCATCAACAATGAGCGTAAAAAGGCGCGGTAATTTTCTAAGTCATCACGCGTTAGCTCAGTGATCGTGTCATCTTGTGTGTGGTCATGGTCACCAATCGGGTTACCTGACGCCACTTTGTGGTAGATAGAGTAGAAACCGATCGCCACACTGATAACAACGGCGATAACCGTCAAAGCATCCAAAAACGCAGATAAAAATGCAGCGGCAAAGCAAAACGCAAGTGATAGAAGGGTTTTGGAGCGAATACCAAGTAAAATTTTGGTAAAAATGAACAGCAATAAATGCTTCATGAAGTAGATGCCCGCAACCATAAATACCAGAAGCAGTAATACTTCAATATTTGCCACCAACTCGTGCTTAACTTGCGCAGGGCTAGTCATGCCGATAGCGATGGCTTCAATAGCAAGTAAACCACCAGGTTGTAATGGGTAGCATTTTAATGCCATTGCAAGCGTGAAAATAAATTCAGCAACCAGCAACCACCCAGCAACAAATGGGTTTATTAGGAAGAATACAATCGGGTTAATTATTAAGAAGGCTATAATGGCAACTTTGTACCAATCAGGCGCTTTACCAAGAAAGTTCTTGATAAAAGCGTTTCCGAGCGATATCGGCATGATAATTCTCTTTATAACAAAATTATGAATAGACACTACAATAGTGCTTAAGTATCTGTTTGTTAGACTTATTAACTAGTCTTTTAAAACAATAACTTAGTAAAACAACAATCCTTTGTTTATTGCAGTCTTGCCAAGTTACTTCCCCTGAACTCAAGCACCGCTCACTTTCGACCGCAAACTCTACACTCAGGCATTTATTAGTCAATAACAAAACGTGATGCTACCGACTAAAATGACTTTTTAAATGTAATAACGCGATCAAAACGGCGTTACTATATCATGAAAGGCTCAAAAAAATCCTCTTGGATTTTAAATGACGGTCAGTGACGAGAAAAGGCAAATTAAGAAAGAATATTAACTGTGATATACAAAGTAATTTTTCATATTTTGAATATAAAATTGTGACGCAGTAGTCTTTATTTCTCCGCAATTTGTGAGCTATTTAATTAAACGAAAATTCAGATTTTACCGCTTTCACTCGCACGTCAGACCGTCCTAGATTGACATAACATATAAAGTATTAACTCTATATTGTAGAATCGTTTCAATTATTGATCGTAAATTTTCTCAAACCGTTAAGTAGTGGTATGATGAGTAGTATCGACCCTCAGAAATCAATATTGGATAAAAAGTAGAATGGTCATAAAGGCGAAAAGCCCTGCGGGATTCGCAGAAAAATATATTATCGAGAGCATTTGGAACGGCCGTTTTCCTCCTGGCTCTATTTTACCTGCTGAACGCGAGCTGTCTGAGCTAATTGGTGTTACTCGAACGACTTTACGAGAGGTTCTTCAACGACTAGCCCGTGATGGTTGGTTAACAATCCAACACGGTAAACCAACGAAGGTAAACCAATTTATGGAGACCTCTGGTCTGCATATTTTGGATACGTTGATGACGTTGGACGTAGATAACGCAACAAACATTGTAGAAGATTTGCTTGCAGCACGTACCAACATCAGCCCTATCTTTATGCGTTATGCATTTAAAGCAAATAAAGAGCATTCTGAGCGCACGATCAAGAATGTAATTGAATCTTGTGAAGCTTTAATGAATGCTGCTTCTTGGGACGATTTCATCGCTTCTTCACCTTATGCTGAGAAAGTCTTACAGAACGTGAAAGAAGACAACGAGAAAGATGAAGCGAAGCGTCAAGAAATCTTGATTGCTAAAACGTTCAACTTTTACGACTACATGTTGTTCCAACGCCTAGCATTCCATTCAGGGAATCAGATTTACGGTTTGATTTTTAATGGCTTGAAGAAGCTCTATGATCGCGTTGGTAGCTATTACTTCTCAAACCCAGCTTCTCGTGAGCTAGCGCTGAAGTTTTACCATCAGTTGCTAGAAACTTGTGAAAGTGGTCAGCGTGAACAACTGCCAGTTGTGATTCGTCACTATGGTATGGAAAGCGCGCTAATCTGGAACGAGATGAAAAAGCAATTACCAACGAACTTCACAGAAGATGACAGCTAAGCGCTGAGAAGTTAGATGAATGAAAAACCGCAGAACCTAAGGTCTGCGGTTTTTTTGTTTTTACCTATAGATACCAGTTACGTTCCTGTTGTGACAATTGGCACGGCATTGTATAGAGCTTATCTTGCTACAGAGAGTTTGGGCAACGGTAGATACAATGCTTCAACGATGTCTGAAAGAACGTGGTCGTAAGTATTGAAGATGGTCAACGATAAGTCTGATGTGACTCCATAAAGCTCTGCTTCTGTTAAATCGACATGACTTCCTGTCACATAGTTATTTAATGTCTGTATTGAGCGTGTGGAAGCAGGAGAAACGATACTAAGCGGAGCGATAACTGCTAATTGATTTAGCTTACGTGTCATAACCGATGCGTAATTTTTGAAACGCTCATTCCCCCCTTGCTCTCCCAATTCTTGAATGCTAATTCTCAATTGAGTCAGGGTTTCTAAGCTATCCATGATGTTTTGCCAGTTCATGTGGTACTCATTATGTAGATCATCTCGTTGTTCTACCGCTAACCAAGCAATCGTGACTTCATCCATCAAGAACAAGCAATGACGAATTAACTTACCATGCTCCATCTGGTTCCTTGCAACACTGTGATCGTTCCATTGTTCAAGCAGTTTTCCTACTTTGATCTGCAGCACGCGATACATGGGTTTATTTTCAAAGCGTGAGGTTTCGACCAAAAGATGCAGTTTGTTGGTGAGATCGTTATGAAGGACTTCTAATCCTTGTTCGTTATTTTGTTGAAATTGAAGTGAGTAGTGCGTCGCAGCTCGATGGCGTCTCAGCAGATGAACAACATCTCTCAATAATGTTAACAGCTGATATTTACGCGCGTGTTGCTGCTCTCGTTTAGAAGATAAGTGATATATTCCGGCTAAAATAGCGATAGATAATAATGTGGAAATCAAAACAAACATAACCAACTCCTTGTTAGTGTTTGGACCTAGCAAGGAAGATTGCAGTTTTGATGCCAAACAAAAATTAAATTAAAACAATTGGTTATATTAAATGTTCTTTTGGGACGGTCGTTATTGGTGCATGGATTCACCAAATTTGTGAATATGGTTGATTATTCGGTGTCGATGCTTGGTGTACGCGTTATTCTTTGTGAGTTACATATTGCTTACTTTTTGTAGTCTGATTCAAGTCACAATGTTTAGAAATTAAAATACTCGGACACTTCATATGATATAAGTTGTCTATTTTGTTGATTGTTCGAGGTAATTAATTTGTCTAATAAATTCGACCTATGCTTCAGTACTCACTCAAAGATAACGCTCCCTATCGATACAAATGATGAGGATAGGTACCTTCAGTTTCGTAAGGACAACCCACATATATTTGGTAGTTTTATTCCCGCAGGTACTCCTTTCATACTGAACGAAGGCTCTGTGATCAACATAGCTAAGTTGCGTAGCGAGAGACCTGATATAGCTTGTGCTCTTGATACTGTAAAAAGTTGGTCACAAGAAACCAAAAGAAATGTAGCCAATCTAACAAGTGAGTTTGGCGATGAAAACTTACAAGCGGTAGCCCTCCTCTATGAAAAAGAGATTAAGCCTTTTTTAGATGCTACTAATCATACTATGGGGGGGGAAATCGATGAGTATACTGCAGTAGGTGCTGCCGCTACGGCGGTTAATGAAAAGTAAGTCAGATTGAGTAATTTCGGGAAAGCTTTGCTCAAATATCAAAACGCCTTACTAGATGTACGGACAGCGTCACGAAGTGGTGCGCAGAAAAAGGAGCTTGTGAAGCTTGGATATAGAGTTAAAGAAGCTCATAGTTCTTTGAATGCAAAATTTACAAAAGAGCTTGCCCATTATGCAGGGTGAATTAAAAGTAGCCGCGGTAACATTTGGAGCAACCCGAATAGGGCTGTCAATATCGCGCGAAGCGGTAGGGATATAACTTAGTTACATTTAACATCTATAGCTAACATCCGCTCAATTCGAGTTCTTGAACAAAGCTCTAGTATTGTAGGTAAAAAGATCATCATGATTGATGCTGGTGTTCGCTTTAACAATGTTCGAAATGCCAAGAATAACGGAGAAAATTGGAAAAAAAGAGCGGCAATGGAAGTTGCTGGGTTTGGTGCGAGCAACGCTGCTGGCGTTTGGACCACATCCAAAGTGATTGCATCTGGAATGGGAATCGCTTTAGCTGCTGGCCCATTTGGAGTAGTCGTATTAATAGGTGTTGGTTTAGGGGCTGGTTATGCGGCTGCAAAAATGGGTGATTGGTTTGGGCAAGGTTTAGCAGAAAAAACCTATGAAACTAGCTCTAAAGTAAATTGGTTTTAAAGGAGTAATTGTGTTTTGTTTCGATCTTATAGTGATGATTGTTGGTTGGACATGGTTACTGAGCACATTGGTTTTTATTCGTGTATCAGCAAAGCGGATTGAGACAAAAATATTGCAGGATGGTCATGATCCAATTGGCTGGGACAGAAATGGGTGGGGTTTTAGATTTCCCATGTACGCCTCAGTGTTGATGCGAGGTAAACCTGCGAAAGTATCGCTGGTAGAAGACAAACTTATTCTAAAGTACGCGACAGTCTTTGACCGAGTGCTTGCGTATATTGTCACAATAAGCTTCGTGATGGCACTTGCTTTGGGAGCAGTAATGGGGTTGGGGCCTGAAGAGTACAGAGTGAAAACCAGTTAAGCGCAGGGCTCTGTAGAACGGTGAATACAAGTCTAGTTGAAAAGCCAAATCCTGATAAAGGGAGCAACGTGTCTTATTTTGATATTGCAAATATGATTATCGGATGTACTTGGTTAGTTAGTACTTTGCTTTTCATTCGTGTATCGGTAAAGCGGATTGAGAAAAAAATGTTGCGGGATGGTCATGACCCTATTGGTTGGGACAGAAATGGGTGGGGTTTTAGATTTCCCATGTACGCATCAGTATTGATACGAGGAAAGCCAGTCAAATTATCACTAGTGGATGACCAACTAATACTAAAATACGCAACAACGTTTGATAGAATACTTGCGTATGTTGTAAGCATCAGTTTTGTACTTTTCCTTGTGTGTGGCGCGACCATTACTTGGGGACCGGAAGAGTATAGGTTGCATTAAGTAATTTTATCTTGTTGTAAAAAAGGCTTAACTGAAATAGTTAAGCCTTTCTATTATGCGAAGAGCATTACATTACGCGCATGCCAGGTTGAGCGCCTTCGTGTGGCTCAAGAATCCATAAGTCGCTGCCACCAGGGCCCGCTGCTAGGATCATGCCTTCTGACATACCAAACTTCATCTTACGAGGTTTTAGGTTTGCTACCATTACCGTTAGTTTGCCTTCTAGCTCTTCAGGTTTGTACGCTGACTTGATGCCAGAGAACACTTGACGAGTTTCACCACCGATGTCCAGTTGGAACTTAAGCAGTTTGTTTGCTTTTGGCACTTCTTCACAAGAGATGATACGAGCGATACGCATATCTACTGCTGCAAAAGCGTCGAACTCAATCTCTTCAGCGATTGGCTCTTTGTCTAGCTCAGTTTGGCTAGCCTTGTTTTTTTCCGCTTCTGCTTTCTCTTTCGCCGCCATTTCTGCCGCCGCATCTTCTTTAGATGCTTCGATCATCGCTTCAACATTCTTCGGATCGATACGGTTGAACAGTGCTTTGAACTTAGTGATCTCGTGGCCTGTTAGTGGCGCAGCGATGTTTTCCCAAGTCAGCTCTTGGTTTAGGAATGCTTCAGTACGTGCAGCAAGTGCAGGCATCACTGGTTTCAGGTAAGTCATCAGTACACGGAACAGGTTGATACCGACAGAACAGATGTCTTGTAGCTCCTGATCTTTGCCTTCTTCTTTTGCTACAACCCACGGTGCTTTTTCATCAACGTATTGGTTAGCTTTGTCTGCCAGTGCAGTGATTTCACGGATTGCACGACCAAATTCACGTGTTTCGTAAAGCTCAGCGATACGGTCAGCCGCAGCAACAAATTCGTTGTAAAGCTCAGGCTCTGCAAAGTTGTCAGACAGTTTGCCTTCAAAACGTTTCGCGATGAAGCCTGCATTACGCGATGCGAGGTTAACGATCTTGTTAACAACATCAGCGTTTACGCGCTGAGTGAAGTCTTCAAGGTTAAGATCTAGATCGTCGATACGGCTGTTTAGCTTCGCCGCGTAGTAGTAACGCAGACACTCAGGGTCTAGGTGCTCTAAGTAAGTGCTCGCCTTGACGAAGGTACCTTTAGACTTCGACATTTTCGCGCCGTTTACCGTTACGTAGCCATGTACGAATACGTTGTTTGGTTTACGGAAGCCGGAACCTTCTAGCATTGCTGGCCAGAATAGGCTGTGGAAGTAAACGATGTCTTTACCGATGAAGTGGTACAGTTCTGCTGAGCTGTCTTTCTTCCAGTACTCGTCGAAATCTAGGTCGTCGCGCTTGTCACATAGGTTTTTGAAAGAGCCCATGTAGCCGATAGGTGCGTCTAGCCATACGTAGAAGAATTTGTTCTTCTCTCCTGGGATTTCGAAGCCAAAGTATGGCGCATCACGTGAGATATCCCATTGCTGCAAACCAGATTCGAACCATTCTTGCATTTTGTTCGCTGTTTCAGCTTGTAGCGAGCCAGAGCGAGTCCACTCTTTTAGCATGCTTTCAAACTGAGGTAGGTCGAAGAAGAAGTGCTCAGAATCTTTCATTACTGGCGTCGCACCAGAAACCGCAGATTTAGGATTGATCAGTTCTGTTGGGCTGTAAGTCTCACCACAGTTGTCACAGTTGTCACCGTACTGGTCTTCTGACTTACATTTTGGACACGTACCTTTTACGAAACGGTCCGGTAGGAACATCTCTTTTTCTGGGTCGAACAGCTGAGAGATAGTGCGGCTAGAGATAAAGCCGTTTTTCTTCAGCTCAAGATAAATGTGTGACGCTAGCTCACGGTTCTCATCTGAGTGTGTGCTGTGGTAGTTATCAAAGCTGATATCAAAGCCAGCAAAGTCTTTCTGGTGCTCTTCGCTAACTGCGGCAATCATTTCTTCAGGAGTAATACCCATCTGTTGCGCTTTAAGCATGATTGGCGTGCCGTGAGCATCGTCAGCACAGATGAAGTTTACAGTGTTGCCGCGTAGGCGTTGGTAACGAACCCAAATGTCCGCTTGGATATGCTCAAGCATATGACCAAGGTGGATCGAACCGTTAGCGTACGGAAGGGCACAAGTTACCAGCATTTTCCTTGACGGAAAGTTTCTTGGATCGTTTGCCATACTTAATATTCGCTTTTCTTGATAGGTATAAATAAATTTTGATGGATAATACTACCCCATGAACTCACTAACTCCAAGGTGTCAAACTGCGGAATGCCTTAGTTTTTTTGGGGTTCTGGTTGAGGCAGGACGGTGTTAGCATGACATCTAAAAGGAGGACTTATGCATCAGTTCACTTCAAAACAAGATTTTTGTCACTGGTTTAACCAATTCCAGCATCCACAGTTGGTGGAAAATTGGGCAGATATTCATGGCGCAATTTCGATTACGGCACAAGGTTCTGTTGAGATAACGTTGCCATTCGCAAGTAATGAGCTTCAAACCATATTGCATGACTGGATTAAACAGCAACAAACCGCAGATAAAGTGGCTGAATTCCCATTCAATATTCGCCTTGGAGTTAAAGCATTAGAAACTCAAGTGGCCAATCCGGTTAAAGGTGTTAAGAACATCATTGCCGTTAGTTCTGCGAAAGGTGGGGTCGGTAAATCAACGACTGCGGTTAACTTAGCATTGGCGATTGCTCAATCTGGGGCGAAAGTGGGATTGTTGGATGCGGATATTTATGGCCCGTCTGTACCTATGATGTTGGGGCAAGAAGATGCAAAACCAGAAGTTCGTGATGGCAAGTGGATGGAGCCCATTTTTGCTCACGGCATCTATACTCATTCTATCGGCTATCTAGTGGACAAATCAGAAGCGGCAATATGGCGCGGGCCAATGGCTTCAAAAGCGTTGTCGCAGTTATTAACGGAGACAGACTGGCCAGATTTAGATTATTTGGTGATTGATATGCCGCCAGGCACGGGTGATATACAGTTGACGTTGTCACAACAGATTCCGGTGACAGGTAGTGTGTTAGTCACTACACCGCAAGACCTAGCCCTTGCCGATGCAAGGAAGGGAGCGGCAATGTTTAACAAAGTCCATGTCCCGGTTATTGGTGTTGTGGAAAACATGAGTTATCACATTTGTAGCCAATGTGGCGCGAAAGAGCATATTTTTGGCATGGGTGGTGCAGAAAAAATGTCGCAAGAGTTTGGCTTAGCACTGCTAGGACAAATTCCGCTTCATATCTCTATGCGAGAAGATATTGACGCTGGCGTGCCAACGGTAGCAAGGCGTCCAGAAAGTGAGCATGCAGGGTATTATAAGCAGCTTGCCGATCGCGTATGTAGCACGATGTTTTGGCAAGGCAAGGCAAAACCAGATGTGATTAGCTTTACAATGGTGAACTAAGTTTACTATGCCTGTTGGTTGATAATTGCACATTTTAACGTTTGCTCGGAGGTTAATCCTCTGAGCAGGCAGAAACTTATGACTAAACCCTAATTCCAGCTAGTAACTATGGGGTGAACTCCCTATAATCAGGCAGTTTATCTTTTTATGTGACTAGAAATCATCATCGGGTGCAAACTAATGTCTGATAATAATCAATGCGTCATCGTAGGTATTGCTGGCGCTTCTGCTTCTGGAAAAAGTCTGATCGCGAGCACTATTTATAATGAGCTTCGCGCGAAAGTAGGCGATCATCAAATCGGTGTCATCACGGAAGATTGCTACTACAACGACCAAAGCCACCTAAGCATGGAAGAGCGAGTAAAGACGAACTACGATCACCCGAGTGCGTTGGACCACGACCTACTGTGTGAGCACCTTGAAAAATTGGTACGTGGTGAAGCAGTAGAAGTACCTGAGTACAGCTACACTGAGCACACAAGAACAAGTAACACGACTACAATGACGCCTAAAAAGGTGATCATTCTAGAAGGCATCCTTCTTCTTACTGACCCTCGTCTTCGTGATTTGATGCACGCGACAGTATTTATGGATACACCGTTAGATATTTGTTTGCTTCGTCGTGTTAAGCGTGACGTGGAAGAACGAGGCCGAACTATGGAATCTGTTCTCAAGCAGTACCAACAAACAGTACGTCCGATGTTCATGCAGTTTATCGAACCTTCTAAGCAATATGCGGACATTATTGTTCCTCGAGGTGGTAAAAACCGTATCGCAATCGATGTATTAAAAGCTCACATTGCAAGACTTTTGAAAGCTTAAGCCTCTAGACGGCTATATCGCTTTATTTTTAAGAGAAGAAGTGGCACCTTAAGTGCCACTTCTTTTTTTGTTTTTAAATTAGTCAGTTGCAGGTTAAAACCAGACATTTTTCACGCTTTTGTGGAACTGTCAGCGGTAAATGGAGTCTGCGCTTATAATTGTAAAAACACTCGAGCAAGGAAAAACAAATGAAGAAACTGCTCTTAATTCTAGCAATACCGATTGTGGTCATTTTGGTCGCAATTTTAGCGTTAACCATCTTCGTCAATCCTAACCAGTTTAAGCCCCTTATTGTTGAGCAAGCGCAAAAGCAAACGGGATTAGAATTGGTGATTGAAGGTGATATCAGTTGGCAATTTTTCCCATCGATCGGCTTTGAGTTGGGACATACAGAATTGCGAAACCCACAAGGCTTTAGTAAACCCAATTTATTCAAAGTTGATACCGTTGGTGTAGATATCTCTGTCATGCCACTTTTTAGTCAACAGCTTGAAATTGGAAACATCACGCTTGATGGGGCTGAGTTCTACATTGAAACCAAGAAAGATGGCAGCAAGAATATTGATGCATTGACGAAAGCCCAAACACAACAAGCAGAGCAAGCGAGCGATACTGCGCCTACGCAAAATGGTGAAACGCAGCCTTCTGGCTCTGATTGGAGCATTAATCTTGCTGGTGTTACGGTTTCTAATGGCTCATTAGAAATGCAGGATAAGCAAGCCGGTAGTTACACCAAACTTTATGATATCTCATTAAACCTTTCCGAATTCGCTTTTGACAACTGGACAACGGCTGATTTTGGCGTGAAGGGCGAAATGAATGACCAAAAGTTCACAGCGAAAGGTCAGGCCGACTTTAAGCTAGAAAAAGGTTTGGCAAACTACGCGCTAAAGAACATCAACTTTGATGCGACATACTCTGACCCTGCCAATAAGATTGAATCGGCAACGATCGGTTTAGATACGTTTGAATTCGATAAAGTAAATAACCTGACTTATGCCATGAAAGGCGACGCTGGTGGTATGAAGTTAGATATGCAGGGTGCTGGTCAACTTAGCGTGGACAAGGCTATCAGCAAAGTGCAGTTGGATAAGTTAACTCTTAAATCGACTTTTGAGGGGGATGCTTTACCTCAGTCACCGATGAAAGTCGACATGGTGTCTGATCTGTCTTTCGACCTAACGAAAAACCACCTGAGTTTTGTCCTAGAGAAGTTAACAGCGAATGCTATCGCCTTAGATGGTAAGGCAGATGTGACACTTGGCGATATTCCTAAAGTACGATTTGCTCTCCACAGCCCAAATATCGATCTTGATGAATTCTTAGGATTAGATCAGCAAGATTCCGAAGGTAATAAGCCTGCTTCTGGTGGCGAGAGTGCTCCAGCTGGGTCTGAGGTTGAGCCTGATTTGTCTGCGTTGAAAACGTTAGATGTAAAGGGTGACATTACCATCGACAAATTCAAAGCGGCAAATGCGAAGATGGAAGCGGTAAAAACGAGCTTCACTGTAAATCGTGGCGTATTTGAGCTTACTTCATTTAGTTCGAAGCTGTACCAAGGCACAATCTCAGCGACAGCGAAGTTAGATGCACGCCAATCACCAGCGACTTACAGTGTGAAAAAGTCAATCAAAGGCGTGAAAGTTCAACCGTTACTTATTGATGTCGCTGATAACGACAAGCTTGAAGGGACGGGTAACATTGATGTGAATGTTACCGGTAAGAGTCTAACGCCTACCGGTATCAAGAAGAATCTTTCTGGTACGGTTGTTATCAATTTTGCTGACGGTGCGGTAAATGGCATCAACGTTGCTCAATTGATTCGTGAAAACTACGCGAAATTTAAAGGGCAAAAAGTCGAAGGCACCAATGAAGTTAAGAAAACAGATTTTAGTGCGATGACGGCGACATTGAAGCTCAATAAAGGTGTCGTATCAACGGATAATATGCAAGCTCAGTCTCCATTGCTACGTGTTCGTGGTAAAGGCACCGCAAACTACATCAATGAAACTGTTAACTTTACTATCAGCACATCAGTCGTAGGTAGCCTAGAAGGCCAAGGCGGCAAAGATATAGATGAGTTGAAAGACATTACTATTCCGATCAATGTGTCTGGTAAGTGGGCGGATCCTAAATTCAAGCTCGTATTCGATGATGTTCTGAAGCAGAAAGCTCAGAAAGAAATCGATCGTGGCGTAGAGAAGCTAACGGACAAGATCAAAGACGAAAAAACCAAAGAAGCAGTCGATGGTTTGATAAAGAATCTATTCAATTAGATTCGAGCCAAAGCAAAAAGGGTTGGCATTAGCCAACCCTTTTTTAATTCTGCTGGTGAGCTTTACCAGTCGACACCTTTCAGCGCTTTGACGCCTGACTCAAATGCATGCTTTACATTCTTCACTTCAGAAACGGTATCAGCCATTTCAATCAGAGTGCGATGAGCGCCACGACCAGTAATGACAACCGACTGCATTTTAGGGCGGTTGTTCAGCGCTTCAACGACCTCGTCTAAATCAATGTAGCCGTAGCTCACCATGTACGTCAGCTCGTCAAAAAGAACTACATCGATAGATTCATCTTTGAGCATGCGCTTACATTCTTGCCATACGCCTTGCGCTGCTTCGGTATCAGCGGCTTTGTTTTGAGTTTCCCATGTAAAGCCGGTTGCCATTACTTGGAACTCAACGCCGAGTTTCTCAAGTAGGTTGCGCTCACCGTTGTCCCAAGTACCTTTAATAAACTGCGCGACAGCACAATTCAAACCATGACCCACTGCGCGTGCGATCGTACCGAATCCTGATGTCGATTTACCTTTACCATTTCCGGTAATGATCAGTAGCAGACCTTTTTCCTCTTGAGCAGCAGCAATTTTTGCGTCTACCTGTTCTTTGACTTTTTGTTGGCGAGCCTTATGGCGTGCTTCTTTATTTTCTTCGATAGACATAATACTTCCTCAATTCCTTTTCGTGCTGTGCCCAAGCTAATTTGGGTTCATAGATTTATCTCGCTATGATAGACCAACATATCGTGAAGAAAAACCACCGATAATTCAGGGAATAAAATGAAGAAAATACTTGTTGTTTGTATGGGAAACATTTGTCGGTCACCAACTGGAGAGGCAGTGTTAAGAGCGAAAGCTCAAAAACTAGGCGTTGAAGTAGAGGTTGATTCGGCAGGTACAATTGGCTATCACGCAGGAAACCGGCCGGATTCAAGAGCGATGGCAGCAGGAAAGCTGCGAGGTTATTCTTTTAAAGGAATGCAAGCGCGCCAAGTCACCATTGATGACTTTGACAAGTTTGACCTTATATTAGCCGCGGATAAAGCAAATTTGGCCGATTTATTGGATATTTGTCCATTGAAGTATCGACACAAAGTATCGTTATTTTTAAGTCATTCTGGGTCAGGTTACGACGAAGTCCCTGATCCATATTATGGTGGAGAAGATGGCTTTGAGCTGGTGCTTGATTTAATCGAAGAGGCATCAGACGCGATTTTGAAGAAGCTATAATCGCCGGGCTTGAAGACAATAGAAAAAGGGATGAGCTGAGCTCACCCCTTTTTATTCTTGTTAACCCGCTAGTATGTCGGTTGCGACTTTGTAGCTTGGGTCTTCCTTCACGTTAATTTCAACCAAGCTGCCAGCTTTGTCCAAAAGTTTACGACAATCTGGGCTTAGGTGACGAAGGTGCAGCGTTTTACCTTGAGAGTTGTAACGCTCTGCTAGTGTTTCAATCGCTTCAATTGCGGAGTGATCCGTCACGCGAGAGTCTGCAAAATCGACAATCACATCTTTTGGATCTTCAGGCGCGTTAAACAACTCCAAGAAGTTAGCGGCAGAACCAAAGAAAATAGGACCGTGAATCTTGTACTCTTTTGAACCTTCCTCGTTTAAGCACGTGTCGGCATAGATATGCTTAGCGTGTTGCCATGCAAACATTAATGCAGAAACAATAACACCAACCGCTACGGCAACGGCTAGGTCAGTAAGAACAGTAACAACGGTCACAAGAACAATAACGAAGAAGTCTTGCTTCGGTACGCGACGCGCTAGTTTAAATGTTGCCCATTCGAATGTACCAATGACAACCATGAACATCACACCAACCAGAGCAGCGAGTGGGATCATTTCAATTAACGAAGAAGCGAATAAGATAAACATCAATAGAGCGATAGCCGCAACGATACCAGATAGACGACCGCGACCACCTGAGTTTACGTTGATCATCGACTGGCCAATCATTGCACAACCACCCATAGCACCAAACACAGAACAGGTCATGTTTGCCATACCTTGACCGATACATTCGCGGTTAGATTGACCACGAGTGTTCGTCATCTCATCTAAAACTGTCAGCGTTAGCAGAGATTCAATTAGACCAATGGCCGCTAGAATGATCGCGTATGGAAGAATGATTTGTAGAGTTTCTAGCGTAAATGGCACCGCCGGAATAGAGAAGGTCGGCAGTGAACCTGCGAGTGTTGCCGCTTCATCACCAGACATTGTACGCAAGAAGTCTACAACAGTGCGAGTTTCCAGATCCAAACCAACCACTAAAGCAGTCACCGTTACGATTGCAACAAGTGAAGAGGGTACAGCCGTTGTGATTTTTGGTAGAAAGTGAATGATTGCCATAGTTAGCGCAACCAAACCAAGCATTAGCAGCATTTGGTCTTGTGGTAGCCAAGTAAGCATGCCGTTGATATCTGGCGCTTTAAACTGACCCAACTGAGCTAGGAAGATAACAATAGCCAGACCGTTCACAAAACCGATCATCACAGGGTGAGGCACGATACGGATGAACTTACCCAATTTAAACATACCAGCGGCAATTTGAAGTATACCAGCGAGCATGATGGCTGCGAATAGGTACTGGACACCGTGAGTCGCGACAAGCGAAACCATTACGACTGCCATGGCACCTGTTGCACCAGAGATCATGCCGGGACGACCACCGAAAATGGAAGTAATAAGACCAACGATGAATGCAGCGTAAAGACCGACCATCGGATCTACGCCTGCGACGAACGCAAATGCGACAGCTTCAGGAACCAATGCTAGCGCAACGGTTAAGCCTGATAGCACATCATTTTTTACGGAGTGCTTAGAAAATTGGGGAAATTCGAACATGTTTGTTTTTAAGTTCTCTTTGCAATGAGTTAAACCCGACACATATTCGTATTTGCACAAGCCACTGAGTGGTTGATTTCTAATCAAACATTGCAGTGTAAACCGTAGTATTAAAAGAGCAGCATCAGAATGGTGTCGAAAACTTGAGTCGGCGCATGCTACCGAAAAGTGTGATTAAGTTCAAGAATGATACGAATAATGGCGTACAAATGTGATCACGAATTGGTATTTATATGAACAGTTTATTGGGCAAATATGAAGATAAAAAAGGCTACCAGATGGTAGCCTTTAATTTATTTATGCCGTTAAGCAGTTGAACGTAATGATTTAGCCTAGTTAAAGTTAGGCTTTGTCATCTCTGCCGATGCGCGGTTTTTTGCCACTTGGCTACCCGCACCTTTAGCTTGGTAACGTTCGGTTTTGAACGGTGCTGCTGCAACAGTGATTTCGCGTAGCTCTTGAGGGCCAGGTGCTTTTGTCATCGGTGCGCTAGCGTTTAGCTTAGCAGCAACTTTGATGGCTTCGACTTTAGGCTCTGGTTTAGCTACTGGCGCTTCGGCTGCAATCTCTTTTGCTGCTTTAACCACAGGCTCTTCAGCAGGTGCCGTTTCTACAATGGCATCAACCGGTTCATTCGCAGGAGTTTCAACGATAGGCTCTACCGAAGCTGTTTCTACTACTGCCGATTCAGTTTTTTCTGCGATTACTGCTTCCACAACAGGTGCTTCCACAACAGGTGCTTCCACTACTGGAGCTTCCACTTTCGTTTCAACTGTTTCTTGAATCTTTGATTCAACAACTGGCGCTTCTGTTACAATAGGTTGCTCGCGGCGAATAATCACTTTACCCATAGCCATCTCTGGACAAGCAAAACCACCTTGCATTGTAGGTACTGCTGCTACTGTTTCTTCCTTAACTTGCTCTTCTTTCTTAGGTGCTGGTTTCGGAATGTAGCGTGGCATTACTTTACCCATAGCCATCTCAGGAGAAGCTACACCACCTTTACGCAGGCGGAACGGGTTAGGACGGCGATCGCGACCACGGCGACGGCGCTGGCCGCTTGCACGCAGGTGACGTGGCGAACGACGGTTACGACGTTGCTTAGACTCTGCTTGCTTGTTGTCTTGTTGTGCTTCTACCGCTGCTTCTGTTGGCTTCTCAACTTTGGTTTCAACCGTTTCTTGAGTCTTAACCGCCGTTTCTTCTGCTTTCTTCTCAACCGCTTCTTGGTCTTTAACGCGTACAGACTTGTTCAGTTTGCGACGTTGGCGACGCTCCTTCACTTTTTCTGCTTTCGCGTTTTGTTGCTTTGGTTTGCTCTCTTCTGGTTTTGTTTCAGTTCGAGCTTCTGCCGCTAGCTGCAGGCCTTTTTCCGCTACTTTTGCATTTGCTTTTTGCTCTTGAGCTTTATCTGCTTGTTGAGTTTTAGGCTTACGCTTTTGGTTGCGGTTTTGCTGTTTATTGGTTTGTTGTTGAGCTTCGTTTTGCTCATTCGCTTGCTCATCACGAGGCTTACGACGACGTCGGTTATCACGGTTATCACGACTGTCGCGGTTCTCACGATTATCGCGTTGGTTGTTATTGCGACGACGATCATTGCGATCACGTTTGTTGCGTCGATTATCGCGATTTGGCTTTTTCTCTTCCTGAGGTTTCGGTTCTTCTTTTACTTCTTCAGAACCGCCGAATAGGAAACTACCAAGTGCTTTAAACAAACGGCTGAACAGTCCAGGTTTTTCTTCTTGTTCAACTTTCTGTTCTTTCTTCTTCGCCTCAGGGGCAGGTTTAGCTGCTGGTGCAGGTGCCGTTTGAGAAGGAGCCGCAAAGCCTTTAAGAACAGGTTCTTCGATTCGTTTAGGTTTTACGTCAACTTCCGCTGGCTCTTTACCTTCCGCTTCTTTCATTGCTTCCAGTTTTTTAGGAAGTAGGTAAGAAATCAGATCGAACTCTTCACCTTCACGAACACGGATAACTTCGAAGTGCGGCGTTTCCATGTCAGAGTTTGGAACAACCGTAATCTTCACTTCTTGAATGCGTTCGATATGGTTAACTGAACGACGTTTTTCGTTCAACAAGTAAGAAGCGATTGGCACAGGTACAACTGCGAGAACTTGCGCTGTATTGTCTTTCAGTGCTTCCTCTTCGATTAAACGAAGCACAGAAAGTGCTAGAGATTCGTTGTCGCGAACGACTCCAGTACCGCTACAGCGAGGACAGATGTGGTGGCTTGCTTCTGCTAGAGAAGGGCTTAAACGTTGACGTGACATCTCCAACAAACCAAAGCGAGAAATACGACCGATTTGTACACGAGCGCGATCAAGACGAACGGCTTCACGTAGACGGTTTTCTACTTCTCGTTGGTGGCGAACAGGTGTCATATCGATAAAGTCGATAACCACTAAGCCACCCAAGTCACGTAGACGTAATTGGCGAGCAATTTCGTCGGCTGCTTCTAGGTTCGTGTTTAGAGCTGTTTCTTCAATATCGCCGCCCTTGGTTGCACGAGCAGAGTTGATATCGATAGACGTTAGTGCTTCGGTTGGGTCAATAACAATAGAACCACCAGATGGAAGACGCACTTCACGTTGGAAAGCTGATTCAATTTGGCTTTCGATTTGGTAGTGGCTGAATAGTGGAACTTCGCCTTCATATTTCTTAACGCGGTTAAGGAAATCAGGGCGCACCAATTGAATGTGCTCTTTTGCACGTTCGTAGATGGTGTTGCTGTCAATTAAGATTTCGCCAATATCACGACGCAAATAGTCACGGATTGCACGAACGATAACGTTACTTTCTTGGTGGATTAAGAATGGAGCAGGGTTCGAGTCCGCTGCACCTTTGATTGCACCCCAGTGGTTAAGTAGTACATTCAAATCCCACTCAAGTTCTTCAGCACTCTTGCCAACGCCAGCAGTACGTACGATTAGGCCCATGCCCTGAGGCAGTTCCAAAGTACTTAATGCGGCTTTTAGTTGAGTACGCTCGTCACCTTCGATTCGACGAGAAATACCGCCAGCACGAGGGTTGTTAGGCATAAGAACAAGGTAACTACCAGCAAGAGAAATGAAAGTAGTAAGAGCTGCGCCCTTGCTTCCACGTTCTTCTTTTTCCACTTGAACGATAACTTCTTGGCCTTCCGTTAGCACTTCTTTAATGCTTGGACGACCTTGGTAGGTGTAACCTTCAGGGAAATATTCACGGGCAATTTCTTTGAGAGGGAGGAAACCGTGACGCTCGGCGCCGTAATCAACAAATGCGGCTTCTAAGCTTGGTTCGATACGTGTGATACGTCCTTTGTAGATATTCGCTTTTTTAGATTCATGACCTGGACTCTCGATATCAAGATCGAAAAGTCGCTGGCCATCAACCAGAGCGACACGCAACTCTTCTTTTTGAGTTGCGTTAATTAACATTCTTTTCATTGAAAATTCTCGTTGTCTTTTCTTTTATATCTTTCTTGTCGACTTGCCACTGTTTTTTCGCTCTTTCACGGTGCCTGATCCCATGGCTTGTATTTTGCAGCCTCCCGGCTGGAAGGGGATGCTCTCGGGCACTTCAGTCATCACAAGCCTCTTGTGGTTTCTGTTGGAAACGTAGACTTGTGACCCGCTATTTGGGCGGTAGGTACTCAACGTGAATATGCGAGGAGTAGGGTGGCAAGAGTGTTGAATTCGATGTGTCTCACGCCAATGCTGCACTCGACCTTCAACGATCTACTCACATTGCTTGAGGATAAATGATTGGTAATGAATAAAATGTAACCAAACCTTCCTTAGCAGCTGTGAACTATAGCAGTGCGCGTGGCTATCAGCAATCTGCTTTCACGCAAACGATAGAAAATTTGCCGCTAAACTCAAAATTTCTAATTTATAACTGGCTGTTTCATAAGCAATTGAGATGTGTAAACTGATCAAGACAGAAAACAAATTGAGAACTCGATTGAGAGTTTTAATAATTTAAACAAAAGCTTGGCGAAATTTAGACCAGTTTGTACTATCAAGTGTTTCTTTTACGACAAGAATAATGTGAAGTCGCGCGAAATTGAGTTTACAATACCGCCCATGAGCGAAATAAGAACAAAAGTCCAGTTCGTCGACATTGACGAAGATATGGCGGGTCAGCGCATTGATAATTTTTTGCGCAACCAATTAAAAGACATCCCTAAAAGCATGATTTACCGAATCGTGCGTAAGGGAGAAGTACGTGTAAATAAAAAGCGTATAAAAGCAGAGTACAAGTTAAAAGCAGGCGATCTCGTTCGTATTCCACCGGTGACAGTCGAGAAAAAAGATGACGATGTCGCGCCAAGTACGAAACTAAACAAAGTCGCAGAGTTGGAAGATATGATCATCTTCGAAGATGATCATATGTTGATTCTAAACAAACCATCTGGTACCGCTGTGCATGGTGGCAGTGGCTTAAAGTTTGGCGCGATTGAAGCGCTTAGAGCTCTGCGTCCTCAAGCTCGCTTTCTTGAACTTGTGCATCGTATTGACCGTGATACTTCAGGTATCTTGCTGGTTGCTAAGAAGCGTTCTGCACTTCGTCACTTGCAAGCCCAGTTTCGTGAAAAGACAGTGAAGAAGTTTTACTTAGCTCTTGTCATGGGACAATGGAAAAGCAGTTGTAAGGTTGTGAACGCGCCACTGCTTAAAAACGAAGTGAACAGTATTGTTCGTGTTAACCCTAACGGTAAGCCGTCTGAAACGCGTTTTAAGATTTTGGAAAAGTTTGAACAAGCAACATTGATTCAAGCGAGTCCGATTACTGGTCGAACTCACCAAATCCGAGTTCATACACAATACACGGGCCACCCAATTGCTTGGGATGATCGCTACGGTGACCGTCGCTTTGATGCTTACACAGGTCAAGTTGGTTTAGACCGTTTGTTCCTACACGCGGCAAACATCAAGTTCCAACACCCATCAAATGATGAGTGGATGGAAATCAACGCACCGATGGAACCGAAGCTAGAAAAAGTGTTGGCGGGTTTAAGAAACGCGTAACCATGTTTTCCTCGTGGACACGAAAAGGGAGCCTGTGGTTCCCTTTTATAGTATTTGGATCAAAGGACATCGAGTCCTTGAACATGCAACATATCAATCAAATTAATCAATGGTAGTCCGACAAGTGTGTTCGGGTCTTTCCCCACCAATTTGTTAAACAAACAAATTCCCATTCCTTCGCTTTTAAAGCTGCCTGCGCAGTAAAAAGGTTCTTCCCTGTCGACGTAGCGTTCGATTTGTTCAAGCGTCAAATCTCTAAAGTGTACTTCGAAAGAATCAAAGCCGACTTCTGTATGGTTTGTGACGGTGTTATGTACCGCAAGACCGGTATAGAAAGTGATGACTTTTCCACTTTGAGACAAAAGTTGATTTATTGCGTTGTCTCTATTTAAAGGCTTGCCAACGATTTCACCATTAATGACACAAACCTGGTCACTGCCGATAACTAAACTTGCTTTATCCGTCTGGCAAGATGTTGCTTTCTCTTGGGCCAATCTTTGCACCAGTTCAAGAGGCGTTTCCTGGTCAAACGGTGTTTCATCGCAATCAGGTGATAAACAAATGAACGGTAGTGAAAGCTTTTCAAGCAGTTGTTTACGAAAAGGGGAGGTTGAGGCTAAAACCAGTTGGTAATTTTTCATTTTGAATTACAATTCGTGGGAGCATTTCCAATAGGATAATCGATCAAAAATGATTCTGGCTAATGCTCTGTATGTTAAGCGTAAAAAAGTACAACTTTTTTGCCTTTTTCTTTGACTAATTTTGATTTGGAAGATAATATTCGCGCCCTATGCAAAAGGTAAAAATACCGCGAACGGTTGACCCAGCTAAAGCTGCACAGAAACGATTAGATTACGATGGCATCATCCAAGCTAGTCTTTTCAAGCGCTTAGCGGAAACAACTGAAGGCGTAAAACGCGACGCAGAAGTCTCATTGTCATTTGGGATGGATGAACAGCGACTCGTTGTTATCTCTGGTAAAGCTAACATCGAAGTCGATTTAGAGTGTCAGCGTTGTAATGAGGTATTCGCACATGAGTGCGAAGTTGAATTCCTTTCTACTCCTTACTACGGTGAGAAAACAGAACAGGAAGCACCAGAAATTTATGATTTGGTAGATCTAAATGAATATGGTGAATTAGACCTTATACAACTGGTTGAAGACGAGTTCATCTTAGCATTACCTCAAATTGCGATGCACGATGAAGCGGATTGTAGCGTTGATTCAAATAACATGGTTTTTGGTGAGATTCCTGAAGAAATTGAGGAAGAAAAACCGAATCCATTCGACGTTTTGAAAAGTCTGAAAAAGTAATAGGTGTGGTAACCGATTCTTCTTCAGGTTTTTAACCCAATAGTATAGGAGTAGGGTCAATGGCCGTACAGAAAAACCGTAAAACTCGTTCTAAGCGCGGTATGCGTCGTTCACACGATGCGCTAACTACAGCTGCTCTATCTGTAGACGCGACTTCTGGTGAAACTCACCTACGCCACAACGTAACTGCTGAAGGTTACTACCGTGGTCAAAAGGTTATCAACAAGTAAGGTTGAACCTTTGCAAAGTATTACCGTTGCACTTGATGCAATGGGCGGGGATTTCGGTCCACGCGTAACAGTGCCTGCCGCCGTGCAGGCACTGTCTCATTTCCCAGAGCTAAAAGTGATTCTTATAGGTGATCAATCTCTGATCACGTCTCAATTATTTCAACTCGGTACCTCGACCTGTTCCCGCTTGACTATTCTTCATAGTGAGAAAGTTATCTCGAACTCAGAAAAACCTTCATTGGCACTACGTAATAGCCAAAATAGTTCCATGCGTATGGCTATCGATTTGGTTTCTGAGCAGAAGGCGGATGCTTGTGTTAGTGGTGGCAACACCGGTGCATTAATGGCACTATCGCGTTTCATTCTTAAGTTACTTCCTGGTATTGAACGTCCTGCTTTAGTTTCAGCTTTACCGACGATTACTGGAAAGCGTACTTGGATGCTAGATCTAGGTGCGAATGTATCGTGCGATGCTGATAGTTTGTTCCAATTTGCTGTAATGGGCAGTGCACTAGCAGAAGAACACTTAGGTTGTCCTCCTCGCGTTGCTGTACTCAATATTGGCGCAGAAGAGATTAAAGGTAACGATTTAGTCAAACGTTGCGCAGAAATGCTTTCTCAGACCGACGCGATTAACTTTGTTGGTTATATTGAAGGTAATCAAATTTTGCATGATGTTGCAGACGTCATTGTATGTGATGGGTTTGTCGGCAACGTATGCTTAAAAGCCAGTGAGGGAACAGCTCAACTTTTTATCGAAAAAATTAAAACCAGTATGATGGCGTCAACGATAAAGGGTTGGATTGCTAGAAAGTTGTTTTCTCGGCTATTTAATGAACTAAAAACACTGAACCCCGACCAGTATAACGGCGCAAGTTTGCTAGGATTGCGCGGCATTGTCATAAAAAGCCATGGAAGTGCGGATGTATCTGCGATTGTCAATGCACTTGGCGAGGCAGTACACGAGGTCAAACGACAAGTACCAAGCCGTATTAGCGATCGTTTGGAAGCGGTTTTACTCGAGAGGCATTATTAGTCTTCATGTATAGCAAAATTTTAGGTACTGGCAGCTACCTGCCATCTCAGGTGCGTACAAACGCAGATCTAGAGAAAATGGTAGATACAAGTGATGAGTGGATCGTTGCTCGCACGGGTATTAAAGAGCGTCGAATTGCTGCAGAAAATGAGACTGTAGCGGACATGGCATTCTACGCAGCTGAAAACGCTATCGATATGGCGGGTATTGATAAAAACGATATCGACCTGATTATCGTAGCCACAACGAGCAGTAGCCATACTTTCCCTTCATCTGCGTGTCAGGTGCAGGCAAAGCTTGGCATTAAAGGTTGTCCAGCTTTTGACTTAGCCGCTGCTTGTTCTGGTTTTGTGTACGCATTATCTGTTGCAGACCAACATATTAAATCGGGTATGTGTAAAAACGTACTTGTTATTGGTTCAGATGCTTTGTCTAAAACGTGTGATCCGACAGACCGTTCAACCATTATCCTATTTGGTGATGGTGCTGGAGCCGTTGTCGTAGGCGCTAGCCAAGAGCCAGGTATTATTTCTACCCACATATACTCGGATGGTCAATTCGGTGAGCTACTAAGCCTACCTGTACCTGAGCGTGGTGAAGATGCTGACAAATGGCTTCATATGGCAGGTAACGAAGTATTCAAAGTCGCTGTCACTCAGTTATCGAAACTAGTAAAAGATACGCTTGAAGCCAACAACATGCATAAGTCTGAACTAGACTGGCTAGTACCGCATCAAGCGAACTATCGAATTATTTCGGCAACAGCGAAAAAGCTTTCAATGTCTTTGGACCAAGTCGTGGTGACACTAGACCGACACGGGAATACTTCTGCGGCGACAGTACCGTCTGCGCTGGATGAAGCTGTGCGCGATGGTCGCATTAAACGCGGGCAGACTTTATTGCTAGAGGCGTTTGGTGGCGGTTTCACTTGGGGCTCTGCTCTGGTGAAGTTTTAAGTTTCACGAGAATTCAAAATTTAAGGTGCACTTGGTGCATCTTATTTCTTTTTACTTTGCTTAAAGGAAAACAACATGAGCAAGTTTGCTATCGTATTTCCAGGTCAAGGTTCTCAAGCTGTAGGTATGCTTGCAGAACTTGGCGAACAATATGACGTAGTAAAACAAACATTTGCAGAAGCATCTGACGCACTAGGTTACGATCTATGGGCGCTTGTTCAAAATGGACCTGCAGAAGATTTAAACGAGACTTTCCGCACTCAACCAGCTTTGCTAGCTTCATCTGTTGCAATCTGGCGTGTATGGCAGGAGCTCGGTTTAGAGCAACCAGCAAACCTAGCCGGTCACAGCCTAGGTGAGTATTCAGCACTTGTATGTGCGGGCGTGATTGACTTTAAAGAAGCAATCAAGCTGGTTGAATTACGCGGTAAGCTAATGCAAGAGGCGGTACCAGCAGGTACTGGCGCTATGTACGCGATTATCGGTTTGGCTGATGATGCGATTGCAAAAGCGTGTGAAGACGCAGCGCAAGGTGAAGTGGTCTCTCCAGTAAACTTTAACTCGCCTGGTCAGGTAGTTATCGCGGGTAGCAAAGACGCAGTAGAGCGTGCGGGAGCGCTATGTAAAGAAGCTGGTGCGAAACGTGCGCTTCCTCTTCCTGTTTCAGTTCCATCACACTGTGCGCTTATGAAGCCAGCAGCGGAAAAACTTGCAGTAGCTCTTGAGTCTATCGAATTTAACTCACCACAGCTTCCAGTTATCAACAACGTTGATGTGGTCGCTGAGACAGATCCTGCAAAAATCAAAGATGCGCTTGTTCGTCAGCTACATAGCCCAGTTCGCTGGACTGAAACAGTCGAGCTTATGCACGAGCAAGGGGTAGAACAGCTTCTTGAGCTTGGTCCTGGTAAGGTTTTAACAGGTCTAACAAAACGTATCGTGAAAACGCTAACTGCAGCAGCAGTGAATGATGTTGCGTCGCTAGACGCGGCGAAGTAATCCATCAAGCGATAAAACTTGCGATAAGAAAAGGAAACACAACATGATGAATCTAGAAGGTAAGATCGCGCTAGTTACCGGCGCAAGCCGTGGTATTGGCCGCGCGATCGCGGAACTTCTTGTAGAGCGCGGTGCGACGGTTATCGGTACGGCTACTTCTGAAAGTGGCGCTGCAGCTATCAGCGAGTATCTTGGTGATAACGGTAAAGGCCTAGCTCTTAACGTGACCGATGTCGAGTCTATCGAAGCGACACTAAAAACGATCAACGAAGAATTTGGTGTGATCGATATTCTGGTGAATAACGCTGGTATTACTCGTGACAACCTATTGATGCGTATGAAAGATGATGAGTGGAACGACATCATCGATACCAACCTAACGCCTATCTACCGCATGTCTAAAGCGGTTTTACGCGGCATGATGAAAAAACGTGCGGGTCGTATCATCAACGTAGGCTCAGTTGTTGGTACCATGGGTAACGCAGGTCAAACTAACTACGCAGCTGCGAAAGCGGGCGTGATTGGTTTTACTAAATCAATGGCTCGTGAAGTTGCGTCTCGTGGTGTAACAGTGAACACTGTTGCCCCTGGTTTCATCGAAACTGACATGACAAAGGCACTAAATGATGAGCAACGTGCGGCAACGTTGTCGAACGTGCCAGCTGGTCGTTTAGGTGACCCACGTGAAATTGCATCAGCAGTAGTTTTCCTTGCTTCTCCTGAAGCAGCGTACATTACTGGTGAAACTTTGCATGTAAATGGTGGCATGTACATGGTTTAATGAGACAGTTTGTGCAAAATAAGCTATTTTACATTGTGAAAAATAGCCTATAGTTGCAGTTAACTGTCATGAACTTGTCATGCTTATGCGCAAGATTTGTGCATGATTTAAGTCAAAAATGTATTGAAATTCGGTTAAATTCGCTAATTTTGTGGTTTGACCAGCAAGGACCCCCTTGCAACTTTCAATAGTTCGAATAAACTACGGAATCATCGCATTAGGCGAAATCTGTAAAGGAAAAGAAAAATGAGCAACATCGAAGAACGCGTAAAGAAAATCATTGTTGAACAGCTAGGTGTAGACGAAGCAGAAGTTAAAAACGAAGCTTCTTTCGTTGACGATCTAGGTGCTGATTCTCTAGACACTGTAGAACTAGTTATGGCTCTAGAAGAGGAATTCGACACTGAGATTCCTGACGAAGAAGCTGAGAAGATCACTACTGTTCAAGCTGCAATCGACTACGTAAACAGCGCTCAGTAATTAGCTCTCCCAGGCGGTCTCCTAGACCGCCTGTGTTCTTTCTAACTTCTTCTATCCTCTCATAGAAATATTCAATTCCCGGAGAATTATATCGTGTCCAAGCGTCGTGTAGTTGTCACTGGCATGGGTATGTTGTCACCGGTAGGCAACACAGTAGAATCATCTTGGAAAGCCCTGCTAGAAGGTCAAAGTGGTATCGTGAATATCGAGCACTTTGATGCTACGAACTTCTCAACTCGTTTTGCAGGTCTTGTTAAAGATTTCGATTGCACAGAGTACATGTCTAAAAAAGATGCTCGTAAGATGGATCTTTTCATCCAGTACGGCATTGCAGCGGGTATTCAAGCTCTTGATAACTCTGGCTTACAAATTACCGAAGAAAATGCGGCTCGAGTTGGTGTTGCTATCGGCTCAGGCATTGGCGGTCTAGATCTGATTGAAACAGGTCACACTGCATTAGTAGAAAAAGGCCCTCGCAAAGTTAGCCCATTTTTTGTTCCTTCGACCATCGTAAATATGGTTGCAGGTAACCTATCTATCATGCGTGGTCTTCGTGGTCCAAATATCGCGATTTCTACAGCATGTACTACTGGCCTACATAACATCGGTCATGCTGCACGAATGATTGCGTACGGCGATGCAGATGCGATGGTTGCTGGTGGCGCAGAAAAAGCGTCTACGCCTCTTGGCATGGCTGGCTTCGGTGCAGCTAAAGCGCTATCTACTCGTAATGACGAACCTCAAAAAGCGTCTCGTCCATGGGATAAAGGCCGTGATGGCTTTGTTCTAGGCGATGGTGCTGGCATGATGGTGCTTGAAGAGTACGAACACGCGAAAGCACGTGGCGCGAAGATTTACGCAGAACTGGTTGGTTTTGGTATGTCTGGTGATGCTTACCACATGACTTCTCCAAGCGAAGATGGCTCTGGTGGTGCACTTGCGATGGAAGCGGCAATGCGTGACGCGAACATCACAGGTACCCAAGTAGGTTATGTGAATGCTCACGGTACATCTACTCCTGCTGGCGACGTTGCAGAAATCAAGGGCGTGAAACGTGCTCTTGGTGAAGAAGGTGCGAAGCAAGTACTTGTATCATCAACTAAGTCTATGACTGGTCACCTATTAGGTGCAGCAGGGTCTGTTGAAGCAATTATCACGGTTATGTCTTTGGTTGACCAAATCGTTCCACCAACGATTAACCTTGATGATCCAGAAGAAGGTCTAGACATTGACCTTGTGCCGCACACTGCGCGCAAAGTTGAAGGTATGGAATACGCTATCTGTAACTCGTTTGGCTTTGGTGGTACAAACGGTTCTTTGATCTTCAAAAAGTTCGCTGAGTAACACTATCTAACCTTATTTAGATAAGCGAAACTTGTATTCTAACGGCTCGATGCTTAGCATTGAGCCGTTTTGTTTTATTTGTTGTCTGCTAATTTGAAGGTAAGCGAATGTTTTGGGTAAATGGAGTTCCACAAACGCATGTAGAACTGGGTGATCGCTCATTCCAATACGGTGATGGAGGTTTTACCACCATTCTGACCCAAAACGGAGAGTTGGTTTACTGGCAAGAACACATTGAGCGTATGAAGTCCTGCCTTGACGTATTGAAGATCTCTTCCCCTGACTGGCAAGTTGTGCGTGATTGGGCAAGCAAAGCGGCTTTATCTGATGCACAAGCTGGGGTGAAAATTCACGTTAGCCGTGGTATTGGTGGGCGAGGGTATAGTCCTAATGGGATTGAAGGCCCTATCGTGACTATCTCCAATTTTGCGTTTCCTTCTCATTACTCTTCTTGGCAAGAAAAAGGCGTGGATTTAGGCGTTTGTGAGACTCGTCTCGGGATTCAACCTTTACTTGCTGGACACAAGCACAACAACCGTTTAGAGCAGATTCTCGCCAAGGCTGAAATCGACGATACCGAGTTTGCAGATGCAATAACGTTAAATGTGCAAAACCATGTCATTGAAACTACAATGGCCAACCTTTTTTGGGTTAAAGGTAATAAAGTATTTACACCGGAACTGACCTTATCTGGCGTTGCGGGCGTAATGCGTCGTAAGGTGCTTGAGTTACTAAAAGTAAGTCATATTGAAGCCATCGAGGGACGTTTTATACTTCCAGATTTGCTGAGCGCAGACGAAGCTTTCATGTGTAACTCAATATTAGGTGTCGCACCAATTCGCAGCATAGTGGCATCTAACTCTAAGACTATATTTCCGATAGGAAAATTGACTCAACGACTGCAAGGGAATTTAACTACGTGATTAAAAAACTGTTGGCTTTTGTTGTGCTGATCGCAGTGATAGGCGCAGCAGCTGTTTTTTATATAATTTCACAGGCTAAACAATACGTTGAAAAGCCTATTCTATTGGAACAACCTCAGCTGTTTACTGTAGAAAGTGGTACAAGCTTTCATCATGTCATGCGCGCCTTAGTTGAAGATGAGGTAATTGAAACATCGGAGTACATCCGTTTAATACCTCACTTATATCCAGAACTGTTGCAAGTGCGAGCGGGTACTTATCAACTAGAGCCTGGTATGTCGCTTTCGCAAGCATTGGAGCACCTGAATACCGGAAAAGAATACCAGTTTGCGATCACTTTTGTTGAAGGCAGCCGCTTTTCTGAGTGGGTAGAGCAATTGAAAAGTGCTCCTTATTTAGAGCATGACTTAACCGATCTATCAGAAAAAGACATGGCAGCAAAGTTGGGTATAGAGCGAGAAAAGCTTGAAGGACTGTTTTTAGCAGAAACCTACCATTACACGGCGGGTGCAAGTGAAAGCCAGTTATTAAAACGAGCGCATCGAAAACTCAATAAGATTCTGGATGCTAACTGGGAAGCTCGTCAAGGAAAGCTGCCATTGCAAGACAAATATGAAGCCTTGATTCTGGCGTCTATCATCGAGAAAGAGACGGCCATTGACTCTGAGCGTGAGCGCGTCGCTTCTGTGTTTATCAACCGATTGAACAAACGCATGCGTTTACAAACGGATCCGACGGTTATTTATGGTATGGGTGATGCTTACGACGGAAATATTCGTAAGAAAGATTTGCGCACGCCGACACCATATAACACCTATACCATCAATGGCTTACCTCCAACCCCAATCGCGATGGCAGGTGAAGCCTCTATTGAAGCGGCTTTGAATCCAGAAAGCAGCAACTATTTATATTTCGTAGCAAGTGGAAAGGGCGGACACGTATTTTCGAAATCCCTTGCAGAGCACAATCGTGCTGTTCGAGCCTATTTAAGAGAACTAAGAAAGAACAAATGATGAAAGCAAACTTTATTGTCGTTGAAGGCCTAGAAGGCGCGGGTAAAAGCACTGCGATTAAAACCGTTTTAGATACGCTAAAAGCGGCAGGTATTGAAAATATCGTAAATACTCGTGAGCCAGGAGGCACGCCGCTAGCAGAAAAGATGCGCGCTCTGGTGAAAGAAGAGCATGAAGGCGAAGAACTTAAAGACATGACGGAGTTGCTTCTTCTATATGCTGCACGTGTCCAGTTGGTTGAGAACGTGATCAAACCAGCTTTGGCGAACGGTCAGTGGGTGGTGGGTGACCGCCACGATATGTCGTCGCAGGCTTATCAAGGTGGTGGCCGTCAGATTGACGCGTCGCTAATGAAAAACCTTCGAGACACAACGCTTGGTGATTTTAAACCTGCTTTCACTCTCTATATGGATATCGACCCTCGCGTTGGGCTTGAGCGTGCGCGTGGGCGTGGTGAGCTCGATCGTATCGAGAAGATGGATATCAGCTTCTTTGAACGTACACGAGAGCGTTATTTGGAGATTGCTCATGCTGATCCTTCTATCATTATCATTAACGCTGAGCAGGCGATCGAAGACGTGTCGCGTGATATTCGGGACGCTCTTAACGAGTGGTTAGCTCGTCAATAATAAGTGAAACTTAAATTTAGGTGACTCATGTTAAATGATTATCCATGGTTGCAGCCAGTATGGGATAACCTCAAAGTAGGGCTAGAGTCGGACAGAATACCAGGTGCGCTTTTATTGCAAAGCGAGCAAGGCTTAGGCATCGAAAAGCTTATCGAGTTTTTTAGCCAAGCACTTCTTTGCCAAAATTACGCCAGTGAAGCGTGCGGTTTTTGTCATAGCTGTCAATTAAATCAATCACACAACCACCCAGATTTACACTGGATCAAACCAGAAAAAGAAGGAAAAGCGATAACGGTGGACCAAGTTCGAGCTTGCAACCGTCTTGCTCAGGAATCATCACAGCTTAATGGTTATCGCCTATTTGTTATAGAGCCAGCGGACTCTATGAATGAATCGGCATCGAATGCATTGTTAAAAACGCTAGAAGAGCCTGGGGCAAAGTGCTTGTTTTTGCTCGTTACCCACAATCAGGAGCGCCTGCTTCCAACGATTCGTAGCCGTTGCCAACACTGGGTTGTTGCGCCGCCGTCAACGGAACAAGCGATGCAATGGATGCGCGAACAAGGGGCGCAGCAAGTTCCTGCTTACGCCTTAAAACTGAATATGGGCTCTCCGATAAAAACATTGGATGCGTTAAATAATGGCGATCTCGATGCTTACTTGGCTTTTGAGCGCACTTTTATTAAGGCGATGTCTTCTCCTGCCTCAGACATTTCTGAGTGTGCTTCTTTAATGGCTAAACACTCGGAGCAATCACTAGACTGGGCGTGGTATTTACTGACAGACGCTCAGAAAGCGCAGTTTGGTGTATCAGAAGCACAAATGCTTCCTGGCGCTATAAAGTTTCAGCCGAACAACTACAACGGTTTGTACTCATCAGCGAAGGCGCTGATGGACCTCAAAGCTCAGGTGCAAGCCTTTCCTGGTCTAAACCTTGAGCTACTATCAATGAACTGGTTAATTGAATCACGAGAGGCATTATGTTCGTAGATTCTCATTGTCATTTAGACAAATTGAATTACGACGATCTCCACATCAATGTGGAAGACGTTATTAACAAAGCTAAACAAGCAAAGGTAACCGAGCTGCTTTCTGTGGGAGTTACGCTGGATTCTTTCCCTAAAATGATGGAAATGATTGAGCCTTATGAGAATGTTTATGCTTCGTGCGGTGTACACCCACTTGATGTTGAAAGCGACTTTTCGATGGACGTGCTACGTCACCACGCATCGAGTGAAAAAGTCGTTGCCATTGGTGAAACAGGCTTGGATTATCATTATAAGCCAGAAACGGCAGCGTTACAGAAAGAGCGTTTTGAGCAACACGTTGATCTTGCGGTGGAGCTTAACAAACCTTTAATTATCCATACCAGAAACGCACGTGCGGATACTCTAGATATTTTGCGTAAGGGTGGGGCGGAGAAATGTGGTGGTGTTATCCACTGTTTTACAGAAGATCTTCCATTTGCTGAAGCTGCACTTGAGCTGGGGTTTTATATTTCTATCTCGGGGATTGTCACTTTCCGTCAAGCTACAGAGTTGAAAGAAGTGGTGAAGACTCTACCTCTAGAGAAGCTTCTCATTGAGACAGATTCTCCTTACTTGGCTCCAGTCCCTCACCGAGGTAAAGAGAATCAACCTGCTTATGTTGTCGAGGTGGCTTCTTATATTGCGCAACTCAAATCGTGCTCTCTTTCTGAAGTGGCACAAAAAACCACCGAAAATTTCCGAAATCTTTTTTTGCGATGAAAAATCAATAAGAGCATAAAAAAGGAGCGTATGCTCCTTTTTTGTTGATAAAAACAACAGATATACTCATGAGTTTAATGTTTACTAAAAATGTTGATTTAATAACATTCAAAAATCACAAATGTAATTTTGTTACTAAAAATAACATTGGAGCGTATTTTATTTACGCCTTAAAATTAATTATATAAATAATAAACTCTTTATAAAACAGTAATATAACTGCAATGCAAACCTTTTCATCTGCTGTTTTTGGGTGTGATCCAAGACTTGTTTTGAAACTAAATTTCGTAACTGTGTGGAAAGTTTGAGGGTCATCAATATATATTTAGAGCCGGAAAATATAATGCAGTTGTGGTTACATTTTCATTGGGTGCTAACCTTTAGGCTACGGGGGTGTGCCGTTAGTGCCCAAATAATACTTATAAATTTATCAGGAGCATAAACATGTTTAAGAACCTTTTTGCTAACCTGCAAAAAGTTGGTAAGGCGCTGATGCTTCCAGTATCAGTTTTACCAGTTGCAGGTATTTTATTAGGTGTGGGTGCTGCCCATCTAAGCTTTATTCCAGAGATCGTTTCTAATCTTATGGAACAAGCTGGTGGTTCAGTATTCGGCCAAATGGCACTTCTATTTGCAGTAGGTGTAGCTCTAGGCTTCACTAATAACGACGGTGTTGCTGGTCTTGCAGCAATCGTTGGTTACGGCATCATGACGGCAACGCTAGGTGTAATGGCGGGTGTTATGGGTGTTGAGAAAATCGATACAGGTGTACTAGGTGGTATCCTTGTCGGTGGTGTGGCTGCTTGGGCATTCAACCGTTTCTTCAAAATTCAACTTCCAGAGTATCTTGGCTTCTTCGCTGGTAAGCGTGCAGTGCCTATCATCACTGGTTTTGCAGCGATCATCCTTGGTGTTATCCTTTCTGTAATTTGGCCACCAATTGGCGGTGCAATCTCTGCATTCTCTGATTGGGCTGCGCACCAAAACCCACAACTAGCATTCGGTATCTACGGTGTTGTAGAGCGTTCTCTAATCCCATTCGGCCTACACCACGTATGGAACGTACCGTTCTTCTTCGAAGCTGGTTCTTGTGTTAACGCTGCTGGTGAAGCTCAAAACGGCGTACTAACTTGTTACCTAGTTGCTGATGAAGCATCTCGTGCTGCTGGTAATGGCTTCGGTCAGCTAGCGGGTGGTTACATGTTCAAGATGTTTGGTCTACCAGCTGCAGCAATCGCAATTGCTCACTGTGCTAAACCAGAAAACCGCGCAAAAGTAATGGGTATCATGGCGTCAGCTGCACTGACTTCATTCCTAACTGGTATTACTGAGCCTATCGAATTCTCATTCCTATTCGTTGCTCCACTACTATACGGTATCCACGCTCTACTAGCTGGTTCTGCATACATTGTTTCTAACACTCTAGGCTTTGTACACGGTACTTCTTTCTCTCACGGTCTGATCGACTTCCTAGTTCTATCTGGTAACGCTCAGAAGATGGGTCTAATGATTGCTGTTGGTCTAGTATACGCAGTGATTTACTACGTAGTGTTCCGTGGCGTAATCACAGCACTTGACCTAAAAACTCCTGGTCGTGAAGATGAAACAGAAAGTGCGGCAGCAACTTCTGGCTCTGACATGGGTGGTGAACTGGTTGCAGCGTTCGGTGGTAAAGCTAACATTACTGGTCTAGACGCATGTATCACTCGCCTACGTGTCGCGGTTGCAGATACAGCAGCTGTTGACCAAGACAAACTGAAACAACTTGGCGCTGCTGGTGTTGTAGTTGTTGCAGGTGGTGTACAGGCTATCTTCGGTACTAAGTCTGACAACCTAAAAACTGAAATGGATGAGTGGATCCGTAACCACGGCTAATCACCGTCATTCATAACAATGAATAAAAGGAGGCTTCGGCCTCCTTTTTTAGTTCCTCTCTCATTGCTAAAAGTGCTTTCTGAGTGTGATCCTAAACTCATCTTTACTTTTGCCAGTCTTTTCATACATCGCGCTTACTCATCGTTGACATATTGAAACATCACTATGTTTGAATAGCGCATGATGTTTTTTTAATAATTGATAACGTGTATGAAGAGCAAATTAATTTTATTAGCAGGACTAGTTTCTAGTACCGCAATGGCGGCAAATGAGCCAACGAACTTGTCTGTTGGTATGGCTGTCGATCAACAGTTGAGTGTTGTTGTTGAGTTAGATAATAAGTATCGCGGCATTATCGGTAACGATGGTATGGCGTTTGATTACATCGCTAAACGTGGAACATTCGATCAAAACATGCCTGTGACCTGGTATGTTGGCGTTGGTGGTTGGTATGAGTGGGATGATGAGTTTGGCGTGCGTGTACCTCTCGGTGTGAACTGGGATTTATCACGCGGCTGGGATCTTTATGGTCAAATACACCCAGAGCTAGATCTTTACAAAGGTGCTGACTTACAACTTGGTGGTGCCGTTGGCATCAAATACAGTTTCTAGAATAAAAGAAACATAAAAAAACGCCGGTAAATACCGGCGTTTTTTGTTTGGAATGCAATACTGCTATTGTTTATCCATGGCTCGCTTGATACAAACGGCAGCGCCGCCCCAAGTGATACCTAAACCAATAACCATCATAATAATTGCGCTGATTGTCATTTCGCTGTCTCCTTGCGATTCACTGCGTTAATCACTAGACCAAAGATAAATAGTGCGGCGATAAGTGCCCAGCCTACAGTTAGATCATAACCACCGTAGCCTTCAGTAAATAAAGCATAAAGCTTAGTCGCTAAGATAATGGCGAGCATAATCGGTGTTACGAAGCGTAAACAGATCTCAAACCATTGACCAATAGAGAAATCAGAGCGCTCATTTACGTAATTACGTACTTCAGGCACGCGTTTCAATAGCCACGCCATCAATACAATCTCAACCAAGCCGCCTACCATAATGCCAACGTTGTTTGCAAAGTGGTCTACTAGGTCTAGCAGCAATAGACCGCCATTTGTTGCGAACGCCATAGAAACCACAAAACCAGTTCCAATTACAACGTTTGCAGCTTTTTTTCGGCTCCACTTTAGCTTATCGATGATGGCGGATGTTACGGCTTCCATGATAGAAATGTGCGAACTTAGACCAGCAACCACCAGTGCAAAGAAGAACAGAGGACCAAGAATATATGGTGCGGGTAATAAGTTAATTGCCGCAGGTAAAGTAACAAAAGCAAGGCCAACGCCTGCAGATACCACTTCTGTTAGCGGTTTACCTTGTTCTTGAGCCATGTAACCCAAGACAGAGAAGATCATAATACCAGCTAGGATGGAGAAGCCACAGTTGATCAACACGGTCATAAACGCGTTATTCGTGATGTCTGATTTTTCTGGCAGATAACTAGAGTAAGCCAGCATGATCGCGAAGCCGATGCTTAGGGTAAAGAAGATCTGACCGTACGCAGCAGCCCATACTTTCACATCCCAAATTTTGCTGAAATCGGGTTCAAACATGTAGTTAACGCCATCCAAAGCTCCTGGCAAGAAAACCATACGTCCGATTAAAAAAATCACCATCAAGAATAGTATTGGCATCATGATTTTAGATGCGCGCTCAATCCCTGATTTCACGCCTTTGGCAATGGCGGTATAAGTAATGGCCCAAGCAATCACCATAGATAAGGCTATCTTCCATTGAATACTGCCTAAGTCTGTTGGTGAGTTGTCACCTAACTTTAGGTACTCACTAAAGAAAAATGCGTTTGTATCGGTTCCCCAACCTTGAGTGAACGACAACCCAAAGTAAGAAATTGACCAACCGATAACTGCAACATAGTAAACGGCGATAACTGCTGCAACACCAACTTGGAACCAGCCAAGCCATTCAAATTTAGAATGAATTTTCGCTAGCGTTTTTGGTGCTGAGCCTCGGTACTTTTGTCCCATACTGAACTCAAGGATCATAAATGGAATACCGGCCGTGATCATGGCGAAAATGTAAGGAATAAAAAATGCGCCGCCACCGTTTTCATAGGCCATGTATGGAAAACGCCAAATGTTTCCTAAACCGATAGCAGACCCGACTGCTGCTAAGATGAATCCCGCTCGGGATCCCCATTGTTCTCGCTTCATATTTGACTCCTATACGACTCCCTGAGGAATGAAGCTCTCTCCGTAACACAGTAATATTTGCGCAAACTGTTGGAAGAAAGGACCGCTGTTATCCATCAGCTTTTCTATCCTTAATTCTAGCTTATTATAATTTTCTAGAGCTATATTCTGGTTACTGTGAGAGAAAGTAGATTATTAATCTTAAAGTTTTGATGTGTGTTTGATAAAACTGAAATATTTATCTGTTTTCACTAATCAGACTAACTTCTAATAATACTTAGCGCAATAGAATCTAAATGTTAACTCGGATGCGTTGTCTGGTTTTAATCTTGTTAAATTTGAGTTTGATTATGGTTTTGTGTGGGGGATTGGTTGGTTGTATGGAATAAATGACTAGAATCCAATAATCGACTTGGTGTTTAAAACTATTTTGATGAACTAGGGCGTACGGCTATCTTTTGCGCACCCCGCTAGAGAATGCTTCGTTACTTTTCTAAGCGATGATGTTTAGATGATATTCTCTATCTGCTTTGTGTAGGGCTCGCCCAGCACTCTTTGTGGCGAGCCCTACGAAGTGAAGTGTACAAAAAATTAGAAACGGAAACTAAAACCAATATTTGATTGGAATTGGTTCATCCAATCGGTATCGAACTTAATGATGCAGTTTGAGCCGTCATTAGGTAGGGTGCAGGCTCCAGAGGTATCGTTATCAACCACCGTTCCCAACCATCTCAATTGAGCTGTCAACGCAAAGTTCTTTGAAAACTCATATTCCAGCCCTGCAAAAGCGCTAGCCGAAAATCCGTATTTTTTGTCTACCCAATCAACATCTGCGTAAGAGGCTCCCAAGCCAACACCAATATAGGTTTGCCAGTTTTCTGCAACAGGGTAGTACATGCTGCTTTGAAATTGCAGGTAATGGATGTCTGCCGAATTTGATAACTTTTCAAGTTCTGTTGATTGGTTGGAGTAAAATAATCCAATTCTTCCTTTCTCAAAAGGCGTCTCGATTGAAAGTGCGTAGTTCACTGCGGGATCGAGGTCGTATGTATTGCCACCTTCGTCTTCTACTTGACCGCCCCCTGTATAGCCTATGAATGGAGTAACGATAATATTGGCTTGTGCACTTACCGCGGTGCTGAGCAGTATGCTTCCTACCAGCCAGCTGAGTTTTTGGTTCATGTCCTATCTCCTTATTATGACTAAGCTAATTGTGATGGGTTAGTCAAAATTGCGCGACTAAATTAAGCAAATCTTGAACATATTCCACACTGGTGTTATTAATTTGTTACATATCAAGGAGGTGTTTATGGAACACGATCTAAAATCCGCATTAATCATCGTGGTGACTGTTTTTGCAGTACTTTTGTCGTTTGGCATCATTGCGATTACAACGGCTTAAGATAACTACTTTTACCAAACGTTTTAACAAAATGGCGTGAGCCTATGATACGTAACAGCGGTATAATCACAGAAAGCCACACTGAGCTTGATGTCAAAGTTTATGAGCATTTCAGGCATGGAAAAACTGCTTTAGTCACGCAAGGTGGAGGGCAGAGAGGGATTTTTACCGCTGGCGTATTAGACGCATTTTTACTTTCCAACTTTGATCCTTTCGATGAATTCTACGGTACCTCTGCTGGGGCACTCAATTTATGCTCTTACTTATGTCGTCAACACGGTATGGGCAAAGCTTTTATTACCGAACTGACAACGTCTCCTGAATTTTTTAATCTGTTTCGTTATATTCGAAAGCAGCAGTACTTGGGTTTAGAGTGGGCGTTAGAGCGGATTCAAGATTTCCCTTACAAGCTTGATCTTGATTTAGGCCGCAGTGCACTAGGAGGGCGAGGTGCGTTTGCAGCGGTAACAAATGTAGAGACGCTATCGGATCAATATTTACCAATCTTGGGTGACACGTGGTTTAACACCATGTTAGCAACATGCGCGATTCCTAAGTTGTACCACGGACCTGTCGACGTTAATGGCAATAAGTTTGTTGATGGTGGTGTGTCGGCTTCTATCCCTGTTCAAGAAGCGTGGCGTCAGAATGCTCGCAACATTATTGTCATCCGAACAGAACCGTTCTCGGAGATTGAAGCGAGAGCGCAAAGTGAAGTAGGGGATGTGCCTGTCGAGTGGTATCGAGAGTCTATCAATTCGGTGCAGCAATCATGGCAGCAAAAAGTGAATCGATGGAAGTTGGATTGGGCTTCGTTCTTCCAACAAAAAATTAATGCCGCCCATCAGTCGAAGCTTGCCGGAAAAATGCTATTGAATGGAGGCCGTTGGTTGTTCGGTGCTGATAATTTGTATCGTCTAAGCCATTTAATCGGTGAGAATTTTGACTCAGGTTTAGCCGACATGCTGATGATTCACTATCAAACATTTGAGCTCACTCAGGCCTTTATATCTGCTCCACCTGACGACACTTTCATTTTACAAATCGCGCCTAAAGAGGGGCTTCGTTCTTCTTCTTTGTTAAGTGACCAAGAATCACTAGAGCATGATTATCAACTCGGACTTCAGGCGGGGTTTAATCTGGTTCAACTCTATGACCAACTGAATATTGAAATTGATGGCAGAGAGAGTGCATAACCTTTTGTATTAACGACATAAGCTAAATACAAAGTGAAGTGTAAATAAATGAGGCTCCGTTTCGGAGCCTCATTCGTGTGCGTACCTAATCTCTGTGGTTAATAGGGTTAGGTATAAAGGTTATGCTTGCAGAATTCTCATGCAGTTGGTTGAACCAACGACATCCATTACATCGCCTTGAGTGATCATGACTAAATCACCCTTGTGCAAGAACCCTTGTTCTTTAAGGCTGGCAATCGCAGCTTGAGCTGTCGGTAAACCTGCATCACTTTTTGACTCGAAATATACCGGTGTCACGCCTCGGTATAGTGCAGCTCGATTGAGCGTTGATTCATTACGTGATAAGGCAAATATTGGTAAGCCAGAGCTTAAGCGAGACATCATCAACGCTGTTCTGCCAGATTCTGTTAACGAGATCATCGCTTTAATTCCTTCCATGTGATTCGCAGAGTACATGGTTGCCATTGCGATGGTTTCTTCAGCGGTTTCGAAGGTGCGATCTAAACGATAAGTGGATAGGCTTGCCTCAGACATCTTTTCTGCGCCCACACATACCTCGGCCATGGATTTGACCGTTTCTACGGGGTATTTGCCTGCTGCGGTCTCTCCAGACAGCATCACCGCGTCAGTGCCGTCTAGAACCGCATTGGCCACATCCATTACTTCGGCACGCGTTGGCATCGGGCTAGTAATCATGGACTCCATCATTTGTGTCGCAGTAATCACGATGCGGTTTAAGCTGCGTGCGCGGCGAATCAGTTTTTTCTGGACGCCAATAAGTTCAGGATCGCCGATTTCTACACCCAGATCGCCACGCGCAACCATCACCACATCGGATGCGAGAATAATATCGTCAATAGACTCATTTGTCGCGACGGTTTCTGCTCGTTCGACTTTAGCCACCAACATGGCTTCGAGGCCTGCATCTCTGGCTAGGCGTCGAGCGTAATGCATGTCTTCGCCGTTACGTGGGAACGAAATAGCAAGGTAGTCCACTTGAATTTCTGCGGCGGTAAGAATGTCGGCTTTATCTTTCTCTGTGAGCGCATCGGCTGACAATCCGCCGCCTTTTTTGTTGATCCCTTTATTATTAGATAGTGGACCACCAACAATCACACGGGTATGAACTTTATTGCCTTCGACGCTGGTGACTTGCAGTTGAACGCGTCCATCATCGAGTAACAGAATGTCGTTTGGTGACACATCTTGCGGCAGTTCTTTATAATCTAGCCCTACGGACTCTTGGTTGCCTTCACCTTTTGGTAAATCACTGTCTAATGTGAATTTATCGCCCACATTTAACATGACTTGGCCGTCTTTAAAGGTCGATACGCGGATTTTAGGGCCTTGCAAGTCACCAAGAATTGCGACCTGACGCCCAAGTTTTGCCGCAATAGTACGGACTTTTTTGGCGCGTTGAATGTGGTCTTCACTGGTTCCATGTGAGAAATTCATACGGACAACGTTTGCACCGGCTTTGATGATCTCCTCAAGTACATTGTCCTTATCCGTTGAAGGACCAAGCGTGGTGACTATTTTTGTTCGTCTTAGTTTGGAAGTCATAGATTCTCCGATGAATGTATGTGTAAAGGTAACTTGAACTCTATCTTTACTTTCCTCAATCGCTCTCAAGGTCTGCCTCGTTGCTGAGCCACACCTTAAAGCTGCTTGAGTATAAGTATATGCACAGAATGTTTACATTAAGAGTAATCCCGGTAAAACAGACAGATATTCCATAGGCTTCTGCCTCTATTGATGAGAATGCGCTGGTGTAACAGGAGTTACTTCATAATTTAGTGAATAAAAATAAGTTATTTTTCAAACAATTTAACAGGAGTAGATTCTTCGTTATTTGATTGAATACACAAACAAACAGGTTTATACGTGATGCTTGTCACGGGGATTTATTAATTCACTTCACAATTAGTTCGCAAAGTAAAAAAATTGTCTCGTTATAGAATTTCGGAGTGCAAGATGTACATGGCTCAACCGGGCCATATTGATCATATCAAACAGGTCAATGCTGGTCGTGTATATAAACTAATTGACCTAAAAGGTCCTATTTCTCGAATTGATTTGTCCAAGCAGAGTGAGCTTGCTCCTGCCAGTATCACCAAAATCACTCGAGAATTAATTGAAGCGCACTTGATTCATGAAACCACAGTACAAGAAGCGACGAGTCGTGGTCGACCTGCCGTCGGTTTGCAGGTCAACAACGAAGGGTGGCAATTTCTGTCAATGCGTTTGGGGCGAGGTTATTTAACTATTGCTCTGCATGAGCTAGGTGGCGATGTGTTGATCGATACTAAAATCGAGATACACGAACGTGACCAAGACGATGTGCTTGAGCGTCTGCTCTACGAAATTGATGAATTCTTCCAAACTTACGCGGATCAACTTGACCGTGTTACCAGTATTGCAATTACGCTGCCTGGCCTTGTGAATTCAGAGCAAGGTGTCGTGCTGCAAATGCCTCATTACAATGTCGAAAATCTTGCTCTTGGACCAGAGATATATAAAGCAACGGGCTTGCCAGTTTTCATTGCCAATGACACGCGAGCTTGGGCATTAGCAGAAAAGCTTTTCGGCCACTCTCAAGACAATGACAACTCTGTTCTTATCTCTATTCACCATGGTTTAGGTGCCGGCATCATTCTGGATGGGCGCGTTTTGCAAGGCCGTCACGGCAACATTGGTGAGCTTGGGCATATTCAAATCGATCCAAATGGAAAACGTTGTCATTGTGGCAACATTGGTTGTTTGGAAACCGTTGCCAGTTCTCAAGCCATTCGTGAAGAAGTCGTAAGACGAATTGCTGATGGCGAAGACTCTATTCTTGCTGAGCAAGAAGAAATGAGTATTGAGAGCATTTGTGAAGCGGCAGCGAATGGTGATCCGTTGGCAGTTGATGTGATTGAAAAGCTTGGACGCTATTTAGGCTCTGCAATAGCTATTGTGATCAACTTATTTAACCCTGAGAAGATCTTGATCGGTGGTGTGATTAACCAAGCAAAAGATGTACTTTATCCTGCGGTGCGTCGCTGTATCGAAGAGCAGAGTTTACCGGTTTATCACCAAGATCTTGAGCTGGTGGAATCTCGTTTCTATAAGCAAGCAACAATGCCTGGTGCCGCGTTGATCAAGCAAGCGTTGTACGATGGTCAGTTATTGATGAAGGTTGTGGAAGGCTAATTGCTTCAAACATGATGAAGTGCTTAGGTGTCGAGCCTATACATTTTTAGATGATTTAGGGTGAGGCTTAACAGCTCACCCTTTTTGATCGCCTATTACTAGAAGGTGAATTTGAGTTGTGCTGCATTGCTATATCTGCGCCATTCATGTAATTTCCTAAAAAGCTCAAGTAAATAAACCCAAATGGCTTTCAATGTGTAGAGTGACTTTGTGTCTGATACAAATAGAAGGGAAGTAATGCGCTGAAACCGTTGTACTTTCAAGCCATGCTCGAAAAACAAATATCTTAAGGTTATTTGGGTTTAGAACATTGATGTGTCTGTATTGATTTCGAGTAAAAATAAGAATTATCCATAATTTAGGTAGTAGTATGTCCGGAGTGTTAAATACGGTTGACCAGCGTACAAACTTGGTTGGTGAAAACCGACTAGAGCTTCTGCTGTTCACTTTAAATAGTCGCCAATTGTTTGCGATTAATGTGTTCAAAGTGAAAGAGGTCATCAAGCTGCCACCGTTAACCAAGCTTCCTGGCTCACACTACAACATTCGTGGGGTCGCTTCTCTACGAGGTGAAGCAGTGCCAGTGATTGATTTGCGTGGCGCGATAGGTTTCCCAGCTTTGCGTGGTGAAGCGGAAGAAGAAAATTTGATCGTGACAGAGTACAACCGCACGGTGCAGGGCTTCTTAGTCGGTCCGGTCAAGAATATTATTAATACGGCATGGACTGAAATTCAGCCGCCTCCTTCCACGTCTGGTCGCTCGAATTACCTCACAGCTATCACGCAAATCAAAGAGGGGGATGCCTCTCAAATTGTCGAAATTATTGACGTTGAAAAAGTTTTAGCAGAGATCGTGCATTACGACGTCACGATTTCAGCGGACATTCTTGATCAAGAACTTGCCCAAGCAATGGTCGGGCGTAATGTTCTGATTGTGGATGATTCATCTACAGCTCGTAATCAAGTTCGCGATACGCTTTCTCAATTGGGTATGAATATCATCGAGTGTCGTGACGGACTAGAAGCGCTAACAGTTTTAAAGCGCTGGTGTGATGAAGGGAAAGACGTAGAAAAAGAGCTGTTGATGATGATTACGGATGCTGAAATGCCTGAAATGGACGGTTATAAACTGACTCATGAAGTGCGCCAAGATCCACGTATGTCTAAGTTGTTTATTACGTTGAACACTTCTCTGAGCGGCAGCTTTAATGAAGCCATGGTACAAAAAGTAGGTTGTGATCGTTTTATCTCTAAATTCCAACCAGATTTGTTGGTTGAAGTTGCTCAAGACCGATTACGCCAGATGCTTTCTAAAAGCGCATGATTAGATATAGTGAAATCAGAGGGGGAGCAGCTCTCCCTCTGATTTTTTAACGCCTCGCTTATTAATATCTCTGTACTAATGAAAGTCGCGAGATTTACTTTGTAGATTATTCAAAGAGTGCGTGCAATCAATCAACTTGCCAGCAATAACGTGCGTGACTTCTCCCTCTCTTTCAAGAATGCCTTTCACCATTAATACTTTAGCGCCTAAATACGCTTGCTTTTGGGCTCGTGCTGTCGCTTGCCAAACGACCACATTAATGTTGCCTGTGTCATCTTCTAACGTAAAAAATGTCACGCCAGCGGCGGTGCCTGGAGATTGTCTTCCCGTTACCACGCCTACCACTGTGACCAATGACCTATGCGGTTTCTCTGCCAGTTGCCTCATGCGGGTAAAATGAGGGAGTTTGCCCGTTTCTTCTAATAATTTAATCGGGTGGCGGCTAAGAGATAGTCCCGTGCTCGCGTAATCCTCAATTAAATTTTCATATTCTGAGGGCTGAGTTTGGTAGCTAACACTGGGTTCTTCGACCTTGTGAAACAATGGTAGGTCAGATAAGGAATCCATTACTGCCCAGCGTGCGTTATAACGATTCCCCGATAGGATCTGAAATGCATTGGCTGAAGCCAATAATTCAATGTCACTTCGGCTTCTTAATATCTGCTTTACTTCTTGAATCGAGCGGTAACCATTAAGTGGTTTGCGCTCAATAAGCCTTTGCGCACTTTCTGCGTTAAAGCCTTTCACCAAGCGAAAACCAAGTTGCACGCCGAGCCTGCCATTCGGGCGTGAGACGAGATGATGCTGATATTTTGAATGATTGACGCACACCGGCAATACTTCGACTCCATGTCGGCGAGCATCTTGTACTAATTGCGATGGGCTATAAAATCCCATTGGTTGGCTGTTCAACAGTGCAGTGTAAAATTCTGCTGGGTAATAATATTTTAACCATGCAGAACAATATGCCAGCACTGCGAAAGACGCTGAATGACTTTCAGGGAAGCCGTACTCACCAAAGCCGCAAATCTGATCGAAAATGCGCTCAGCAAACGCTAAGTCATAACCTCTCTCTTGCATACCATTGATCAGTTTTGGCCTGAATTTAGCGAGATCGCCATTCTTTTTCCATGATGCCATCGCTCTACGGAGTTGATCGGCCTCGCCACCGCTAAACCCAGCTGCTACCATGGCTAACTTGATTACTTGCTCTTGGAAAATTGGGACGCCCATAGTCCGCTCAAGAACGCTTTTTACTTCTTCCGATGGATAACTGACAGGCTCTTTGTGATCACGCCGTTTTAAAAAAGGATGCACCATATCACCCTGAATAGGGCCTGGACGAACAATCGCAATTTGAATCACTAAATCGTAATAACAAGCGGGCTTTAAGCGAGGGAGCATGCTCATTTGTGCACGAGATTCAATTTGGAATACGCCTATCGTGTCGGCCTTTTGAATCATGCGGTACACGTGTGGATCATCTTGCCGGCGAGTGATCTCGGAAATAGAGAGGGAGCGCTGGTGGTGTTTCTCGACCAGTTGAAAGCACTTTCTGATGGCGTTTAACATGCCGAGTGCGAGCACATCGACTTTTAATAGCTTCAAGCTTTCTAAATCGTCTTTGTCCCATTGAATGATAGTGCGATCTTCCATCGAGGCATTTTCAACAGGTACTAACTCATATAAAGGGCCAGATGAAATTACAAAACCACCCACGTGCTGAGATAAGTGGCGTGGGAAGCCAATTATCTCGTTGACCAATTGGATAAACTGCTGCCCTTTGAGAGATTCTGGTTGTAAGCCAAGTTCAATAATTTGAGCTTGCCAGCCTTGGCTGCGATCTCGGCGATTAACGTTCTTAATGAAAAAATTTAATTGGGTCTCTTCAATCCCTAGCGCTTTACCGACTTCACGCACGGCACTTTTAAAGCGATAGCTGATCACTGTTGCAGCAAGTGCTGCACGCTCACGGCCATATTTTTTGTAAATATATTGGATAACCTCTTCACGGCGCTCGTGTTCAAAGTCCACATCAATATCCGGCGGTTCCTTACGTTCTTTACTGATAAATCGTTCGAATAAGACTGCGATTTGTCGAGGGTCGACGGCGGTAATTTCCAGGCAATAGCACACCACAGAGTTTGCGGCGGAACCTCGACCTTGGTAAAGAATGCCTTGTTGTTTCGCGAACATTACGATGTCGTGGATGGTAAGGAAGTAGTAGTGGTATTTCAGCTCTTGAATAAGCGCAAGTTCATTCTCGATGGTTTGATTGACTTCTGTTGGCACGCCTTCAGGAAAACGCAGCTTTTTACCACGCTCGACTAACATACGTAAGTAAGAGTCGGGTGTATAACCATCTGGGATCAGCTCGGTAGGATATTCGTATTTTAAATCGGAGAGCTTAAACTCGCATAAATCGGCGATGTAAGTACTTTCTTCCAGCCATTCTGGTTTGTAAATCCGAACCAGTTTTTTAAAAGGACGAAGCGCTCGTTCTGTATTCGAAATACGATCAAAACCGAGTTTATCGACGCTACACCCATGTTTTATAGCGGTAAGTACATGCTGTAATGGCAAGCGTTCAACATCATGCATGAGAACGCCTCCGCAGGCAGTTATAGGTAATTGAAATTCATGTGCTAACTGCTCGCAGTGCGCAATGTACTCAGTATCGTTGTTACTCAAATGGCGCTGAATCGCTACCCACAAACGATTAGCGTGGTGTTGATTGAGCCAGCGTCCCCAATAGTGGTCACTCTCTTGATGTGTGGGCAGCCACAATACCAAGCAATGTCGAATCGACATCAAATCCCATTCGAACAGTTGATAGTTGCCTTTTTCACTTCGTCTTCTTGCGTTTGTGATGATACGACACAACTCGGCATAAGCCTTGCGACAAGGGCAAAGCAGTACGATTTGGCATTCATCATTTAACCAAAACATACTTCCAACGATTTGTTTGATATCGAGTTTATGTTGTTCGATGGTCGCATGGGCTTTGACAACGCCCGCGACCGAACATTCATCAGTTATGGCTAGAGCTTGATAGCGATAGAAAGCAGCTTGGAGTACCAGTTCTTCTGCATGAGAAGCCCCAGTCAAAAAAGAGAAGTTAGACTGACAAAATAGTTCCGCGTAACTCATAATGATCCAACAAAAATAACTGTCGATTTAACAAAAATAGCCATGAAGAAACCAGTGCTTGTGCTGATCGCGAAATATCCATAACCAGCGGCCTTGCTTGGTGTGTGCAATGTAGTAATCACGCATGATCTCATCACCATCCCACCATCCAGAAACGATTCGCTCAGGTCCGTGGACCAAAGAGACTTGCTCTTGCAATGCAATGGGAGTGGGCAATTGCATTGCGGGGCGTAGTATGGATGGTATGGCGTGCTCCTTTTCATCTGGAGCATCAGCAGGGCGATACTGACTGGCCTTTTCTGGTCTAGGATCGCAAGCGATGTTGGGTTTTAACACGGCACTTTTCCCCAATTTAGCTTGCAGTAAAGAGAGCAGTTCTAAAGCATTCATGTTCCCTTTTTGCCCAGCAAAGAGATCGCGTGATGCACTAAGAGGCTCACCTTGACGGACGACTTTTAACGTTAGCCCTGTGACTGGGCCATTGAGCGAGAGTGACTCTAAGCTTAAACTCGCTAACTGCTGCCAACGCTGACATAGGTAATCACCTTGCGCAGAAGTGAGTTGAAGGTGTTGCTCTTGTTTCTCACGCTGGTGGAGTGTTAAACACAGCTCAAAAGCGACCTTATCTCTTAATTTAAGAAAGGTTTCGAGTTGACGAAGTAACTTGGCCAGCGGCTTTTCAATCCACTGGACGTTTTCGAGCTCAAATAACAGCTCTAAATAAACTTGGAAGGATTCGGTCGGGTGATAAAAGTCTACAGGATGCTTGAACTGCCCTGTCAGTCGACCAACGTAGTTCACCAAATCGATATCAAAGCGTCGTGCGATGTCTTGCAACGGCAGTTCAAGTAACCCTTTTAAAGAAGTAACGCCTACGCGGTGCAGCTTTTCAACCATAGAGCTCGATAAATCGGTTAGAGGCAGCGGTAATGGGAATAACATTTGTTCGATAAGAGATTTATCGTCACTAAGCACATTCGCTCCTGCCAATGCCATTAACTTGGCCGACAGAGGTGAAAAACCACAACCAAATTGAAAGCTTAACTGCAGTTTAGTTAAGTGATTACTGACTTTATTCCAGTAATTGTCCAACCCTTCATATAGGGTTAGCATCGGTGTGGCACGCAGTAAAATACCTTGGTTTGGCATCAACACAACGTCAGATGTGATCAAATACAGCCATTGAGCAATTTCTTGTAACTTGCTCCATTCGGTGTGCGGATGATAAGGGTGCACTTGTAAATCTCGACACAAGGACGCAGCACTGCCTAGGCCCATACCAGGCTTAATACCTTGTTGTTCGGCAATCTCGTTGTATTGAATAATCTGGCAACGTTGGCTTTCGACAATCACCACGGGTTGAGCTTGGTTATCACCAAAGAGTGCGTCTAGCTGTAGGCGAGGGAAGTGCAAGTAAATCCATAAAGCCATATCACTAACCTTGGTTCGCCAATGGGAAATTGACAACCGTTGATGGAATGTGAGTCGTGCTTGGCATTACCAGTTGTGGGTAGTGGTGTTGGAAACTGATATCGACACTGCCTTTGCTCCAACCGCCTTTTCGCTTGAGAACTTCCACTTTGACGCCTTGTACATTACCTTGCAGCTTTAGGCTTAATGAAACAGGTAAAGACAAGCGGTTTGTCATATTAGGCTTGAGCATGAATAGAGGACAAGTGCCTTGCTCACTCGCTACCTGTAAGCGTTTCACTTGATGTATTTCAAGCTCTTCTTGCCATAACAAAACATTACTGCATACCCCACTTTTCAGACATTGCTCTGCAGCCCAAAGAGCATCTTTGGGATGAGCTGGATTAACGACCCACACTTGGTTTATATCCAAACCGATGTAGTGTAAGAACAGAGAATTCACTAACGCGGGAGGTTGAATAAATGCAGTCACACCATTGGTCTGGGTGGCTTTTAAATAAGGAGCGAGCAAACGCAATTCACCAATACTACCAATAGATTCCATCTCCACTACGCCATGAGGTGGAAAGCCTCCGCCGAGCAAATCATCTAATTCAGAAAACCCGGAACTAGTCCGCAACTGCTGAGGATCTGTTTTCGTTAAATTTGCTTGCCAAACAAGGTGCTGGCTTTTTAAGTGCTGAATAATATCGTGCATAATAAATACCTGTATATGTGTACAGTATATTTCTATGACAGAAAGTCGCAAGATTTTTATGAAAAGAGAAATGAAAAAAGGCAGCGTTTGCTGCCTTTTCAATCGATTATGTGAGGTAACCTGAATTCGTTATTTACGCTTCGGTTGAGCGTCGATGCACTGACCATTCACATCGGTAACCGCTGGATCCATTAAGTGCAAATATAGCGGCATGAGATCCAATGGCGTTTTGAGAGTATTTGCATCTTCACCCGGGTATGCTTTTTCACGCATGCGAGTACGAGTTGCACCAGGGTTAATTGCGTTAACACGGATCGGCGTATCACTCAGCTCGTCAGCCAAAACTTGCATCATGCCTTCTACGGCAAATTTAGAGATAGCGTATGGCCCCCAGAAAGCGCGACCAGAGTGGCCGACGGTCGAAGAGGTAAAGATAATACGCCCAGCTTCTGATTTACGCATCACAGGCAGTAGTGCTTGAGTCATTAACACTTCTGCTTTCACGTTGATCTGCATGATATCGTCGAAATCTTCCTCTTTGATTTGATCAAATGGACACAGCGAACTCAAGACACCTGCGTTGTGTAATAGGCCATCCAAACGACCAAACTGTCCTTCGATTGTCTCTGCCATATCAATGTAATTTTGCTTAGTTGCGCCCTTGAGATCCAGAGGAATGATAGCAGCTTGTGGGTAGCCAGCGGCTTCAATCTCATCATAGATAGATTCAAGGTTTTGCACATTTCTACCCAAGAGAATAACAGTTGCACCGTGCTCGGCATAAGAAAGCGCGGCTTGACGGCCGATGCCATTACCAGCGCCAGTAACAAGAATGACTTTACCTTTTAGAGCATCAGCTGAAACGGAGTAGTTCACGGCGATAAATCCTTATTATTGTAAGAGGGTCCATGATAGTTAATTGACGCTAAAAAACGCCTGTTTCTCAATGGAAAATCTTGGTAATCGTGACAAGATGGTTACAATACACCAATTCATGTGTTATACCAATTCCAGAACTTTCGTTAGGTATGCTATCAATCAGAACAAGTGGTTACAAACCGCGCTGCCTTCTCGCTGATGTTTCTGCGTAACATACTAACGTCATCTGAAATGAGATAAAGGAGCTCTCGTTGGAATTTTTATTAGATTATGGTCTGTTTCTGGCCAAAATTATCACGGTGGTTGCTGCGATAATTGTTCTGCTCATTATTGCAAAATCGGCTGGTGGCAAATCGGGTGCGGCGAAAGGGGAGTTAGAGATTACCAACCTTTCAGAGCAACACAAACAATCTGTTGAGCAGTTAGAACATCATTTACATGACGATGCTTTCATCAAGGCTCGAGATAAAGCGGTCAAGAAAGAAGAGAAAGAGAAAAACAAATCTCGTGAAAAAGAGATCAAACAAGCGAGCAAAGACGGTTCATTAGATAGCAAGCGTGAACCACACCTATTCGTTCTTGATTTCAACGGTAGCATAGACGCAAAAGAAGTCGCGTCTCTACGTGAAGAGATCACTGCTATTTTGGCTGTCGCACGTGAAGGTGATGAAGTATTACTTCGTTTAGAATCTGGCGGTGGTATGGTTCATGGTTACGGCCTTGCCTCTTCTCAACTGGACCGAATCAAAGCTGCGGGTCTTCCTCTGACCATCTCTGTTGACAAAGTTGCGGCAAGTGGCGGTTACATGATGGCATGTGTCGCAGATAAGATTGTTTCTGCACCGTTTGCAATTGTGGGCTCTATTGGCGTTATCGCGCAAATTCCTAACTTCAACAAACTGTTGAAGAAACATGACATTGAGTACGAACAACTAACCGCGGGTGAATATAAACGCACGCTAACGATGTTTGGTGAGAATACCGATAAAGCGCGCGATAAGTTTAAGCAAGAGCTTGAAGAAACACATGTCTTGTTTAAAGACTTCATTCGCGAGCGTCGTCCTAGTTTGGACCTAGACAAAGTAGCCACAGGTGAGCACTGGTTCGGTACACAAGCGAAAGAGCTTGGTTTGGTGGATGATATTAGTACATCTGATGATATCGTTGTTGCGGCATGCAAAGATAAAACCGTACTTTCTGTGCATTATGTGCAGAAGAAAAAACTGGCAGACAAGCTAGCAGGTGTCGCGGGCAAAGTTGCTGATAGTGTGATCTTAAAGTTAGCTGAGCGTGGCCAAAAACCGATTGTTTAATCGAACCTAAGATCATGACATTTAAAACGGCGAGGGTGGAAGCTCTCGCCGTTTTTGTTGAACCTTATGTTTATTGATGAATCCAATTGCGCATTAGGTGTAATGCTTTACACGACATTTTTCCTCGCTCCAAAGGGCGATTACCCGTATAATGCGCGCCTCGAAAACCGAGCAAATTGCTGAAAAGAAACTATAGGTGGAGAAGAACATGTCCTCTCAAACTCCGGTTGTAACCGTAGATGGACCTAGTGGTGCAGGTAAAGGCACTTTATGTATGTTGCTGGCGAAAAAGTTGGGTTTCCAACTCTTAGATTCTGGCGCAATTTATCGTGTACTTGCACTCGCTGCGATTCACCACGGTGTCGACACAGAGTCAGAAGACGCACTTGTCCCACTGGCAACACACCTAGACGTTCAATTTATCGCAGAGGGTGACTTAGTTAAGGTCGTTCTAGAAGGCGAAGATGTGTCAGGGGAGCTTCGCAAAGAAGAAACGGGTATGGCAGCATCTAAAGTTGCGGCTCTGCCACGTGTTCGTGAAGCATTATTACGTCGTCAGCGTGCATTTGAGGCCGCTCCGGGCCTAGTGGCTGATGGTCGTGATATGGGCACAATTGTATTCCCAAGTGCACAAGCGAAAATCTTCCTTGATGCGAGCGCAGAAGAGCGTGCAAATCGACGCCTTAAACAGTTGCAAGAGAAAGGGTTAGATGTTAAATTTGCTGACCTTTTAAGCGAGATCCAAGAGCGTGACGACCGAGATCGTAACCGCCCAGTGGCGCCACTACGCCCTGCTGAGGATGCGCTTGTGCTAGATTCTACGTCGATGACTATCGACGAAGTAGTAGAAAAGGCACTACAATATATCGAATCGAAGCTAGCTGAGTAATGATACTCAGCTAGACTAAGAGCGTTGGTCGCAAGGATGATGACTGGCGAATTTAATAACCCCATGCGGTAGGATACCCGTGGAAGTTTAATTTATTGAAGATTAACTAAATGACTGAATCTTTTGCTCAACTCTTTGAAGAGTTTCTAAACGAAACAGAATTCCAACAAGGCAGCATCGTTAAAGGTACTGTAGTAGCTATCGAGAACGGTTTCGTTCTTGTTGACGCTGGTCTTAAGTCTGAATCTGCTATCCCTGCTGAACAGTTCAAGAACGCTGCTGGCGAACTTGAAGTTGAAGTTGGCGCTGAAGTAGACGTAGCTCTAGACGCTGTTGAAGATGGTTTCGGTGAAACTCAACTTTCTCGTGAGAAAGCTAAGCGTCACGAAGCTTGGATCGTACTTGAGAAAGCTTACGAAGAAGCTGAAACTGTTGTTGGTATCATCAACGGTAAAGTTAAAGGCGGTTTCACTGTTGAACTAAACGGTATCCGTGCTTTCCTTCCTGGCTCTCTAGTAGACGTACGCCCAATCCGCGACACTGCTCACCTAGAAAACAAAGAGCTAGAGTTCAAAGTTATCAAACTTGACCAAAAACGTAACAACGTAGTTGTTTCACGTCGTGCTGTTATCGAATCTGAAAACAGCGTTGAGCGTGACGAGCTTCTAGAAACTCTACAAGAAGGTTCTGAAGTTAAAGGTATCGTTAAGAACCTTACTGACTACGGTGCGTTCGTTGACCTAGGTGGCGTTGACGGTCTTCTACATATCACTGATATGGCTTGGAAGCGCGTTAAGCACCCATCTGAAATCGTTAACGTTGGTGACGAGATCCAAGTTAAAGTTCTTAAGTTCGACCGTGAGCGTACTCGCGTATCACTAGGTCTTAAGCAACTAGGCGAAGATCCATGGGTAGCAATCGCTAAGCGTTACCCAGAAGGTCACAAACTAACTGGTCGCGTAACTAACCTAACTGACTACGGCTGCTTCGTTGAAATCGAAGAAGGCGTTGAAGGTCTAGTTCACGTTTCAGAAATGGATTGGACTAACAAGAACATCCACCCTTCTAAAGTTGTTAATGTTGGCGACGAAGTTGAGGTTATGGTTCTTGAAATCGACGAAGAACGTCGTCGTATCTCTCTAGGTCTGAAACAGTGTAAAGCTAACCCATGGCAGTCATTCGCTGAAGCACAAGCTAAAGGCGACAAAGTTACTGGTAAGATCAAGTCTATCACTGACTTCGGTATCTTCATCGGTCTAGAAGGCGGCATCGACGGTCTAGTTCACCTATCTGACATTTCTTGGAATGTTGCTGGCGAAGAAGCTGTACGTGAGTACAAGAAAGGCGACGAGATCTCTGCAGTTGTTCTAGCAGTAGACGCTGAGCGTGAGCGCATCTCTCTAGGCATCAAGCAAATGGAAAACGACCCATTCAATGCTTACGTTGCTGACAACAAGAAAGGTGTTCTAGTTAACGCTACTGTAACTGCTGTTGACGCTAAAGGCGCTACTGTTGAAATCGCAGAAGGCGTTGAAGGTTACATCCGTGCTTCTGAAGTATCTCGCGATCGCGTAGAAGATGCTTCTCTAATCCTAAGCGCTGGTGATGTTGTTGAAGCGAAGTTCACAGGTGTAGACCGTAAGAACCGCGTAATCAACCTATCTATCAAAGCTAAAGACGAAGCTGACGAGCAAGAAGCAATGGCATCTATCAACAAGCAAGATGACAATGCATTCGGTAACGCAATGGCTGACGCTTTCAAAGCTGCTAAAGGCGAATAATATACTCGCTTAAGCAAAAAAGGAGCCGCAAGGCTCCTTTTTTATATTTGAGCATATTTAAGTAGTAATACTAATGACGGTAAACTATCTTAATAAAAGGCATTTCTTCATTGCGCATTTTGCATAAAATTTGTCTAGAATTGTCAGCAAGTGTTTGTTGGAATTAGTATTACTTACTATAATAAGTGATAAAGATACTCAAAGAGGGCAACTATGACTAAGTCTGAACTGATTGAAAGACTCTGCGCTGAGCAAACACACTTATCAGCGAAAGAGGTAGAGGATGCTGTAAAAGATATTTTAGAGCACATGGCCTCTACGCTAGAGAGCGGTGACCGTATCGAGATCCGTGGCTTTGGTAGTTTTTCTCTTCATTACCGCGAGCCTCGCGTAGGTCGTAACCCTAAAACGGGCGATAAAGTGGAATTGGAAGGTAAATACGTTCCACATTTCAAACCTGGTAAAGAGCTTCGTGAGCGTGTAAATATTGGCTAACGCACTCTTATTAGTTTGAAAAAAGCGGCATACGTTTGTGTATGCCGCTTTTTTGTAATGTATCCAAGCAGTTTACGAAGCGAGCTGTTGATTCTGGCTGTTTTCTTTGCAGCTTTCTACACCCAAGTAACTTTAACTTCTAGGCGTGTCTACAAACTAAGCATCTTGAGGTTACTTGGGTATAGATTATTGCTAATATACGTAGTCTGAAGAAGCATTTTCCTGCATAATCTTACCGACTTACTCCTAGAAGGGTGATGTAAATGAAAATTATAAAAATCGTTGCTGTTTTAGCTCTCTTTTTAATTGCATTGGCGTTAGGTTCCCAAAACCAAGAGCTCGTGACTTTTAACTATCTTCTAGCCAAAGGAGAGTTCCACTTATCTACACTATTAGGTGTGGTATTTGTGGTTGGCTTTGCTTTAGCGTGGGTTATCTTTGGTAGTATCCAGCTGAAAACTCAGCTACAAGTTCGTCGTTTAAAGAAAAAACTGAAAAAGTACGAACCTACAGATGCAAACAAACCTGCTGATAAGCCAGCCATCGAAAAACAGGCATAAGGATAAGGCTTAACTTTAATGCTTGAACTACTCTTCTTGTTATTGCCTATAGCTGCTGCGTATGGCTGGTATATGGGGCATCGCAGCGCTCAGCAAGACAAGCAGAAGCAATCTCATCAAATCTCTCGTCAGTATATGACGGGTCTTAATCTGCTGCTCTCTGACCAATCAGATAAGGCTGTTGATCACTTTATTGAATTGCTCCAAGTTGATAACGAGACAATCGATACTCACCTTGCGTTGGGTAACCTGTTCCGGTCTCGTGGTGAAGTCGACCGCGCAATCAGAATTCACCAAAATCTTATTTCTCGTTCAGGCTTAACACTGGACCAAAAGAACCTCGCCCTTCAACAGTTAGCGAAAGACTACATGGTCTCAGGTTTTCTTGATCGTGCAGAGAAAATCTTCGAGCAGTTAGTCGAAGAGCCAGATTACAAAGAAGCGGCCCTTCAGCAATTGGTAACCATTTACCAACAAACGCGTGAATGGGAAAAAGCAATTTATTACGCCAATCAATTGGCTAAGTTGGGTAATAAACGCTCCAGAATGCGTGCGAATATTGCTCATTTTTGGTGTGAAATTGCCATGCTCGACCAAGCCGATGGTAATACTAATAAGGCAATACAGCACTTTAAAAAAGCCCTAGCAGAAGACCCAAAGTGTGTTCGAGCGAGTATTGCTTTGGGACGAATTTATCTAGAGTCTGAAGATTATAAACACACGATAAAATACCTGACGGGTGTGCTTGAGCAAGACAAAGACTTTATCAGCGATGTCTTACCAACCATTGCAGAGTGCTACCATCATCTGGGCCAGGAAGATGAACTTGTCGAGTTTCTGCGAGCTTGTATTGATAAGAAAGCAGGCGTATCAGCCGAGTTAATGTTGGCTCAGTTGGTTGCTCACCACGAGAACGTCGGGGCTGCACAAGAGCTGCTGACAAAACAGCTGCTGAAAAATCCAACCATGAAAGGCTTTTATCGATTAATTGACTACCACATTGCTGAAGCAGAAGACGGTCGCGCGAAGGACAGTCTATCGACGCTACAAGCGATGGTGGGTGAACAGTTAAAAGTGAAACCACACTACCGATGCCGGAAGTGTGGGTTTTCTACTCATTCCCTTTATTGGCACTGCCCATCCTGTAAAGGGTGGGGGACGATCAAGCCAATCCGCGGATTGGATGGTGAATAATTTTAATGCAGCTGGCAGAATTTCTGTCCGCTGCATTTTTTTAACTTTTTATTTAATAAGAACCAAAATAGTTAGGAGATGAAATGATCGACCAAAAAGTTATTGTCGCACTGGATTATGATAACCAAGCAGACGCACTTGCGTTTGTAGATAGAATTGATCCTGCGTCATGTCGCCTAAAAGTTGGCAAGGAAATGTTTACGCTATTTGGTCCTGATTTCGTACGTGAACTCCACAAACGTGGTTTCTCAGTCTTCCTGGATTTGAAATTTCACGATATTCCAAATACGTGTTCTAAGGCGGTCCGCGCAGCCGCGGAATTAGGGGTTTGGATGGTGAATGTGCATGCGAGCGGTGGTGAGCGCATGATGACGGCATCACGTGAAATTCTTGAGCCATACGGTAAAGATCGCCCACTTCTGATTGGAGTAACGGTACTAACCAGTATGGAACAAAGTGATTTAGCGGGTATTGGTTTGAACATTGCGCCTCAGGATCAAGTTATTCGTCTGGCGACATTGACCAAAAACGCTGGTTTAGATGGTGTCGTATGTTCAGCTCAAGAGTCTTCATTGCTTAAGAGCGAACTTGGTCAAGACTTTAAGTTAGTTACACCAGGAATCCGACCTGCCGGCTCTGAGCAAGGTGACCAGCGCCGTATCATGACACCAGTAGAGGCTATTCATTCAGGCTCTGATTATCTTGTTATTGGGCGTCCAATTACTCAAGCTGTGGATCCTGCTGCAGTGTTGAAATCGATCAATGATAGCTTGTCTAGTATGTAAGCACAGTCTTGTATTGTATAAAGAAAGGTGAGGCTGTGATGCCTCACCTTTTTTGTATCTAATAAAAATACCAACCGTAGTAAGTAACTGCTCATTTTAACCAGTTATATCTGCTCGCTTACTTGCTTGCTTTAATTGGTGTAGGGGGGAGCTTATTCGGATAAAGGTTCTACGGTTTATTATGAGAAAAGTAGGGCTTGGTACTATATCGATCACACTTTTGTAACATAACTCACTGTGATGCATAGAAAATGCGACCATGTATTATTGATGACTTGCGTTACAAAAGCCTAAAGAATACTATGGCGAAGATGCATTCACTGCGTTGTAAGGTCTAGGATGACCTAGTGAAACTCTTTGAAATTAATATAGAAGCTGGCAGGAAGTCACTTCATATTACGCTCCTATTATTTCCTATCTGCGTATTTTCTATTTGCAGCTTTCACACGCCGTCTTCCTTGCTACGACCTTAATCGCAAACACAACAAGGAAGAAACATGACTAAAAAACTGCCATTTTCAGTACTTGCAACACTGACCGCTGCCAGTTTTCAACTGAGTGCGGCAGAGCTACCTGCTGATATAGAATGGATTTCAAATAACAATGAACCTCTGTTCGCCTCTGAAGAAGCGGTACGAGGTGGTACTTATCGTACTTACATTCAGAGCTTTCCTCAGACATTACGAAGTGTTGGTCCAGATGCGAACTCCGGTTTGCGCCAATATTTAATGGATGGTTCACCAAAGCTTGCTCAGCGTCATCCAAACACTGGTAAATGGATCCCCCAACTTGCTAAGTCATGGGCATTTGGAGAGGACAACAAAACCGTATTCTTTAAGCTTGATGAAACGGCCGAGTGGTCAGATGGTGAAAAAATTACGGCAGATGATTACGTCTTTATGATGAAGTACTACACGTCAAAAGACATTATCGACCCGTGGTACAACGACTTTTTCACGAACAGCGTTGTTGGTGTTGAAAAAATTGACGACTACACGATCAAAGTCAATCTTGCTGTAGCTCAAAGTCATGACTCGCTCATGGTTATGATTAACATGCCGAGTAATGGTTTTCAGCCTCGTCCGGAACACTTCTTTGAAGGAGAAAAGGACGCAAATAACGATGGCATGCCTGATAACTTCGTCAGAAAGTTCAACTTTAAATCTGAGCCAACTGCGGCGCCTTACTACATTGATAAAGTGAAGAAAGGTAAGAGCGTGACATTCAAACACGTGGGCGAAGATTGGTGGGGGTATAACAACCGCTACTATAAAAACCGTTACAACGTAGAAAAAGTCCGCATTAAGGTGATTCGCGATCCTGATATTGCCATGAAGCACTTTGAAAAAGGTAACTTAGATTACTTTGAGATGGTGCTACCAAGCTTTTGGCATGACAAAACCGATAGTGATGTGTACAAAAAAGGCTATATCCAAAAGTACTGGGGCTTTAACGAAGCACCACAAGGCGCTGGTGGCCTTTGGATGAACACAGCGATGCCGATGTTGGATAACCTAGAAGTGCGCAAAGGCGTTATGGCAGCTACTGACTATGACGGCATGATTGAAAATATCATGCGTGGGGATTATTCACGCAAGCCGCATGGACTCGGCTTTGGTCATGGCGAATACGATGATCCTAACAATACACCGCCTAAGTTTGATGCCGATGCGGCGGTTAAACATTTCGAAAAAGCAGGCTTTGACAAAGTTGGCGCAGATGGTATTCGTGTCAATGACAAGGGCCAACGCTTGAGCTTTGCTATCACCTATGGATACAACTCTTGGACACCGCGTATTGCGTACTTGAAAGAGCAAGCGAAACTTGCTGGTCTTGAGTTCACGTTAAACTTGGTTGATGGTTCATCTGCGTTTAAATACATTCTTGAGAAAAAGCATCAGTTAGCGTTCTTGAATATGGGTTCTGGTGAGATTCCTGCGTATTGGGAATATCTACACTCGGATAATGCGAATCGACCACAAACGAATGCCCACACCAACTACAGCAGCCCTGAGCTGGACCAGTTGATTGAAGCTTATGACTCTGAGTTTGATCAGGAGAAGCGTTACGATTTATCGCATCAAATCCAAAACTATGTCAGCAAAGCGAATATCATCGTTCCTGGATACATGGTGCCTTATTCTCGAGTTGCACATTGGCGCTGGGTTAAAATTCCTAAAGATGGCATGACAAAAGCGACAGAATGGGTGCTTCATCCAATGGATATTGGTAATTTCTGGATCGATAGCAAAGTAAAAGAAGAGACTGAGGAAGCGATGGACGAGGGTAAAACCTTCCCAGAGACAACGGTCATTGATGATCGCTACAAGTTGTAACTCCACAACTTAGCGGCGATAAAAATGAAAGCCCTGGTAATTAAGTTACAGGGGCTTTTTTATTTTTACTTAACTAAGTAAGACGCTTCTAAAAGGTAGGTTTTCACATCACCAAGCAAAGAGAAGGCCTTGTCGATGGTTTTAAATCGCTCATCAAGTGAGTCACTAGATATAAGTTGGCTGAACGTTTTTACCGAGAAAGCTTCGTTTGCTTTAAAGAACTGATGCACATTTTCAAGCTGAACTTTATGAATATGCTCCACCTTATTTAGGGCGGTGGTTAAATCGGAAATGTTAATCGACATTGCTACTCAAGAACCTTATCAACAAGACCTCTACATAAGGTCATAGGATGGGGCTTTATATTTTGCCGTAGAGTAGCACCAAAGAACGGATTGCAGTCTGACTAAGATCAATTTGTCTCGCTTGATTATCTACATCTATTTCGATCGAAAAAACTTCTTGCAGCACAAAAAAGGGAAGCAACTTGCTTCCCTGTAATTAACATCGATCTTAGATTTTTTTGGCAATGTCCGAAGTCATTTCTTCCAACCCGACGGACAGTGCGTCGACAAGTGCTCCATAGCCTTCGTCCTTTAGAGGCTGAGAGATTTGTATTGGTGCACTGTTTTCTACCTTACCTTCAGCATTGATGAGTAACCATTCACCCTCAATTTCGATATTGCCTTTGTAGCTACCATTAAATTTATTTAACGTCAGCTGTAGTTTGGCTTCACCATTTTGATCCAACAGGTTGTTCATTTCAGTCGGCCAGTAATGAGTCTGTTTGTGGCGTAGTTCTGTGACGACTCTCTGAGTGATTTGCTCGGAAATACTATGCGCCCATTGATTGTTTCTTGCCTGGATAACTTGAGTCTCAGAGGTTCGGTAAACGATACCACTGTCGTTTAAATAACTTGCCAGTTTTACTGGACGAACAACTAAAGTAGGGCGCTGTGAGATATCAGAAGAGCTCAGCGTCACTGGTTCCGCCTTAGGTAGAAGGTACAAAGCCCCTTTAGTTTCTGGAGCACTACTGCAACCCGTTAGACCGACAAATAGCGCGATAGACAAAAAGAATACTCGTTTCATTAGTTTTGGCCTTTAACTGGGATTGGGTCACTGATTTCATCTTCTCCAAACACGAGAGAGTTTGGCTTTTCGTTTAGCTGTTTAAGTACGGGTTTAAACTCTGTCATCACGCTTTCTAGTTCTTTGAGCGTGGCTTCCATTTCATTGTACATGGTTGAGTTTGGTCCATAACCATCGAGTGTTTTTTGCAACTGCTGCAAGCTTTGGCGAATATCTGTTGGGATCTCTTGCGTCTCTTTTTGATTTAAAAGTTTATCAATACTGTCCGCGACACGTTCTGCCGACGCCAACGTCTTTTCCGACGTTTTTAACGTTGAATTGAGAGAGTTAAGCGTTTCTTCCATTGGTAAGCTATTAATCTTATTTAGGAAGTCATTGACTTGGCGCTGGACTTGGGCAAAACCACCACGCATGGTTGGGAAAACATCTAAACCTTCAAATTCACTTGGAACGTACTGATCATCATTAGGATAAAAGTCTGCATCAATATAAAGCGCGCCAGTTAACAAGTTACCAGTCTTTAAGGTGCCACGGAGACCGCGAGCAAACTCTTCCTTCAACTTCTCTTTGAACATAGATAAAGATTGGGATTCTAAATCTCCGTACACTCGACCGAGCTCAACGCGCACCAAAACAGGAATTTTTTTCGCAGAGAAGTTTTCTTCTGGTGTTGGTAAACGCATCGGTACTCTCGTTACGGTACCAATACGAAGACCGCGGTACTCAACAGGCGCATTCGCTTTTAAGCCACGGACAGATTCATCAAATAACATGACGAACTCAATGTAGTCATCGTACATACCCTCTCTCAGCTGCTTAATATCATCGTATAAGCGGAAGTTAACCATGTCTTCTGTGAGTGGTTCACCGGACTCAAGGCCTGGAACAGTATCGAAGGTAACGCCACCCGTTAGCATGCTCTCTAGCGAGCCAAACTTAACTTCAAACCCTTCGGCATTGAGCTGTAAATCAACACCAGAATTCAGCCAAAACTTAGTACGAGTGCGCACTAAACTGTCATAAGGTTTGAAAATAAAGAGTTGATACAGCGCCTTGCGAGTATCAACATCAAAGCTGGTTTTCTCTACACGACCAACGGTAAAGCCTTTATAAATAACCGGGTCACCAACACCTAGTTTGCCAGCTTCGCGGTGCGTTAATACAAGACGCAGGCCTTCTGCATCAGGAGAAGCGACCGGTGGCACATCTAATACCGTAAAGTGCTCCTTTTCTACTTTGGATTTACCCGGCTGAAGTTGGATGTAAGCGCCAGAGAGCAAGGTCTCTAAACCTGAAACGCCATCACGGCCAATTCGAGGCTTCACCACCCAAAACATCGTGTCATCTCGCAGCATGCGCTCCGCGTCTTTATTCATCTGCGCTTTGGCGATGATGTGATCATAGTTCTCACTGAGAGTGACTTCGGTAATCAGACCGACTTTAACATTCAATGCTCGGATCTCGGTTTTACCAACCTCAATCCCATCTGCGGTCGGCAGTTGGAGAGTAATTTGTGGGCCTGTACTGTTGATGTATTGGAACAGCATCCACGCTCCCATGGCTAGCGCAAGGATCGGGACAATCCAGATCGCAGAAATCTGCTTTTGCGGTTTTATTTGAGCGGTTACGTTGTTCTCATCACTCATATTTGGCTTTCTCGTTTAAGTTGTCAGAAATCGGCTCCTGCACTTCGTTTTGTGGCAACTGCCACAACAAACGTGAGTCAAATATCATTGCAGAAAGCATAGTGAAAATGACCACTGCCGCGAAAGAGAGCGCAGCAGGGCCTGGATAAATCGCCATTAAGTTTTGCAACTGAACCAGTGCAACTAAGATGGCAACGACAAAGATATCGATCATGGACCAACGACCAATAAACTCAGTTAAGCGGTATATCTTTAAGCGTGAAATACTTTCTTCAGGAGGAAGATATCGCGCTTTTTGCGCATTGTAATACAGCCACGCGAGTGCCAGCATTTTCGCCATTGGAATGAATACGCTAGCAAAGAAAATTACCATCGCAATAGGGTAAGAACCTAAATGCCAAAGCAGTATTACCCCTTCCATGATAGTCGAGCCTTCTGAATGCCCAAGGCTTACGGTATACATCATTGGATAAAGATTCGCGGGGATATAGAAAATGACTGACGCAAACAAAAGCGCCCAAGCTTTTTGTAAATTATCTGCTGGGTTGTATTTATGAATAGGGCTTTTACAACGAATGCAGTATTGGTGCTTTTTCGCTTCAATTGGGTTGAGTTGGTGACACGTATGGCAACCAATATGGTTGTGGTTATGGTGCGTATCGCCCTCATTTACATCGGGCAGCACGATGGCTGGAATGAAGTGTCCCCAGAGCCAGCTTTTGTCAACCATAGAAATACATTTGACTACCAGTACGGTATAAACGCAGAACGCCCAGAATGAAGTCCCCATTCCAATGTCTGCCAGAGAAGCGATTTTTATTAAGCTGACTAATACGCCAATCAAGAATACATCGACCATCAGCCAGGGTTCGACTCGAAACAGAAGGCGACATAAAACTTTCGCCATTCGTTGCTGTTTTTTGGATGGCGTATGTTTACGCGCTTTTAATGCTTCGAGATGAAGAAAGAGAATGAGACCGACATAGATAGCAGGCAATACGACGACCGTTGCGAGAAGTAACACACCTAAAAGTACATTTTGAAATTCAGCCAGCATTTTGGCTGCATGCAATAAGGTGATTTCTTGCGATAGCCCTTGCACACTGAACGACATAAAAGGGAAAGAAATGCTTAACACCAACATGATCAAACATGCCGATGAAATGGCGATCACGCTTTGATAGGGTTTAGCATTCACTTTTGTCAGAGAATGCGCGCATCGAGGACATTGAGCTTTTTGCCCTTGATCGATATCGGGAATACGAACAACAAGGCCGCATTCTTCGCATGAAATTAACTGACGGGAATTAGGTTGAATACTCATCGGGTAGGTTTTGGATTCATTTGTCCTAAGAATACTCTTTTTTCATTAGACACGCTTGTTTTGATTCAGGAGTTTACGAGTTTCTTACTTTTGGCATCATAGTATATGGAAGCTCTAAGATATAAACAAAGTCGCGTTTGGTGCATTATTTTACTGCGAAGATTGGTATGTTGGAAGCCGAAAACTACTTAACGTTGCTGGTTTGGAGGGGGGCAGTGATTGCTTCAGGAGAGTAAAACAACCCTGCCCAGAGAACCTGAGCAGGGAGGTGGGAGCAATGGTATTTAAGATGAACGGTTGTCTTTTACTCTACGGTACCGCTCTTGAAAGCATTCGAGCCGACTTGCTTCCCACTAAGTGTTTTTCCGTAATAGCCTTGATGTTGGTGATATCTCTCTGCGTTTGCGCTCACGTTGCCTTTAAATCGAGGATCTTGTGGACGCTCGTGGCTATTGACGTATGCCGCGACATCCCACGCTTCTTGTTTGCTTAACTGGACACTTTTCCCAAGCGGCATGTTTTCGTAAATAAAATAGGCCGCGGTGTTAATCCGGTGCATACCTGCACCCCAGTTATACGCATATTCGCCCCAAAGTGGTGGAATGTATGAATGGCCGTCGGTGCCTTTTATGCCTGAACCGTCGGCGCGATGGCAAGTTTCGCAGTTCTTTTCGTAGACTAATGCCCCTCGCTCTGGTGATGGTTCTTGCTCAGGGGCGGCGATTTTTGGGTAGCCACGTCCAGAGAGATTACCTCGTTCTTCAATTGGTAATGCTTGCGCGATGGCTTCTGGCAGCGGGAAGTCTTTTGCTTTTCCACCAACTTGCAACGCTTTTGCGTCTAGCTCCGGAATTGGTTCATCCGTCATACCATGTTTGTCGAGCAAGCCGCCCATCGCCAACCAGTAGGCGTAAGCACTAAGGGCAACAATTTCTGGCGAATCGTAAGCGGGAGCTTTACCGTTCATGGAATATTCGAAACAACCCTGGATACGGTCAGCATAGCTGTTTACGCGATCGTTTTTCTTGCGATAAGCAGGGTAGGCCATGTATGCCGCCCATAGAGGTGCAGCGTTGGCTTTTCGTCCTGCTTCCATATGGCAGTTCACACAGTTTTGCTCATTGCCAACGTATTTGCCGCGCATCTGTTGCGAGTTAACAAAGAGCGAGTAACCACGTTTTACTTGCTCACCAAATGCGGTGTTTGGAATTTTACTCAGATCGCGAGGCTGTAAATATTCACCGTGATTCGCTTTTTTCACCGCGGGCAGTTCAGTTTGACGATCCGGCAGTGGTTCGTTGGCCAAAGTAGCAGCAGAGATGAGAGGTAATGCGAACAAAGAATAGAAACGTTTCATGTCTGCTCCTAGTAACGTAATGAGGCAAAGTAGTAGGAAAGGTTTTCAATCTCTTCGTCAGTGAGATTTTTCGCGATAGTGCCCATCATATTGAGCGGGTCACCACTGCGAGTGCCGTTTTTCCATGCCATCAATTGCGTTTTTAAGTAATCAGCATGTTGGCTTGCGAGGCGAGGGAATTTGTCGACGCCCATTCCGCTCGCTCCATGACAAGTCGCGCAAGCTGGAATGTTTCTATCCCAATCGCCTTGGAAGATTAATTTACGATACGGGTTACGAATGTCGGCTTGGTCGCCGCGTTGCTCTGGGTTAGTGAACTCGTAGCTTGGAAGGTTAGCAAAGTAATCCATGACTTCTTTACGAACAGCAGGATCGCTAAGCTCTTTCGCCATGCCTTGCATGACTACGTTTTGTCGTTCGCCACTAAGGAAGAGTTCTATTTGGGTGTTGAGATAATTCGCGTTCAGACCGGCAATCATAGGCGCAATGTTTGGTTGACCCATACCATGTTGGCCGTGACAACCGCTGCACACGCTGGCTTTTTCAGGAATAGACGAGGCGCTTGCGCCCATTGTGGTTGCCAGCAAACAGGCCGTCACCACAGGTAGTATTTTTGACATGCTGACTCCCTTTAATTGTTATTAATATCTCCAAGTGTCTACTGTGATAGTGACTTGGGTGCTGTATTGTCGGCTTTGTCAATAACTAAAGGTATTGTGGATTTCCACATATTTAGAGGATGTGAAGAGCTGCTAAATGGCAGCTCTTCAGGTTTGGTTGTCTACTAAGCTTTGCGGATTTTGGCTGGTAATGATTGACGAGCCGCGGCTCCTACCACCCAATCTAACAACACGCCTTTCCCTTCTCGGGTTGGGTCAATTAATCCGATGTCGTTAATGTTGACTCCATCTTGGCTGCGAGTTTTTACTGGTTGCTGTTTATCGCCGATCCAGTGCGAGCGTTGTCCTAGCTCGGTATGACCAAACCCATGTTCAAATCCGAGTGTGCCAGGGCGAATTCCGCTGACTATCATCGCAAGTGCTTTGGTGCTTGCAGATGGAGTCTCGATAACAAACTCATCACCCGTTTTAATGCCTGCGCGTTCGGCATCGATTGGATGGATGTACACTGGGTTTACGCCTTTTATCGAGTTCAACCTTGGCGATAGGTTGGACACCGCACTGTGAATGTTGGATTTAAAGTTAGTCAGGCTGAAAGGCCATTCTGAGCTTGGGAACTGTTCTTCCATTGGTGTGCCATCGGCCAGCTTTTGTGGATGCCATGTTGGGCAACCGGTGTAGAAATCACCGGTCATGGTGTTTCTTGCGCTGCCGACACGTTCATTCCATATCGCAACTGGTCGTGTCCATTTATGCTTCATCTGCTGACCTTGATACGCTTCGCTGGCATTTTCAAAGTGTCCACCGCGAGCAAAAATAAACGCCACACGTTTCATCTCATCTGCTGTCAGCGTCTTCTGCATGGCTGGCATTAAACGCTCTAGGCCGGACCACGCAATGTCTTCTGCCGAAACTTCAGGCACGCCGCCTTTCACATAAGCCAAGTTTGCCGCAGCTCGCAAATAGAAATCTTCGGCGCGATGGAGAGCGCGCCAGTTGCCTTGTGCATCTTGAATTGCATTGTCACCAAAACCGCCTAGCTGCATTTTCTTAGCAACATCAATCAGGAAGTTCTCTAAACAAATCGAGCGACCGTCGGCGGTTTTCTCTGTTCGCGCTTCCACTATCGGCCAACGAGCGGTGACGGTTTTCACCGGAACATCGTGCCAAGGCGTTGCCATGCCCCAGCTTTCGTAAGTAACGGTGTCCGGCACAATGTAATCCGACAACGCGGTGGTTTCGTTAATGAATGCATCAACAGACACAATCAAACCGAGCTGCTTTGGATCTTTAAGCTTGTCTTCCAGCAGTGTTTTCAAACCGGGTACACCATACATCGGGTTCGCCATGTGGTTGATCCACGCTTTAACGCGATATGGATAACCATCAATAGCCGCAGATAGGTGTTCTGTCAGCAGTGGCGCTGCAAACGGATACCAAGGGGCGCGAGTTGGGTAAGGGGATTTTCCTGCCTCAACGCGACGTTTGTATTCGCTGGTTTTGTGGTATGGGAATTTACTGCGCGATAAAAAGACGCCTTTCGGGCCGACTTTGCCAGCAAATTTGGTGAAGTCGTAACGAGGACCCGCAGCGGAAGTTGGGTAGCCACCCGCTTTCGCCATCGCGCCGCCTTTCATGTTGATGTTACCAATCAACGCATTGAGCATCATGATGGTAAACGAGTTATAGAACCCATTGGTGTGCATGTTGCCACCGTGGGTATCGACCACCGCTTTTGTGCCATAGCTTGTGAAGCGTTTCGCTAGTTCTGCGATTTGCTCTACAGGGATTTCACATTGTTGACTGTAGAACGCAAGGCTGTATTTAAACGCCTCTTCTTTGAGCCTCTGTAGAGACGATTTTACTCGCACTTCGCCTGATGCAAGCGAAACTGTTTTATCGACAAACAGTGCCGCTTCCTCAGCTTGGGTATGAACACCAAATTCGCCGCTTTGATCATCCACTATGACGTACGGGTCGGAATCAGACAACGCTTCGCCCTCGAATGGCAGATTCAGATCCGATGCGCGTAAAAACGTGCCGTTTCTCGGGTGCTGCTCATCGCTTATCACGAGATGTGTAGCATTACACCAGTGCGCGGTGCCGGCTCGTTTCATCGCGTTTTCCCCCGGCTGCGCTAAGAAGGGTTTGTTGTAGCGTTGGTTTTCGATGATCCACTGGATCATGCCAAGCACGAGGGCAGAGTCGGTGCCTGGTTTGATTGGTATCCAGCGGTTGTTGTCACCTGCCGCCAAGCTCGATGAACCCGCAGGCAAACTTGGTGTGATGATGGTGTATTCCAAGCTACCTTCTGTTCGCGCATTGGCGATTTGGCGCGCCTGACGCTTAAAAGGGTTACCCGCTTGAGCAGGCGACATACCGATAAAGATAATGTATTCCGCATTATCGAAATCTGGCTTTAAGTGTGCGTTCTTATCTAAGTCGTTCATAAATGCGCCGCTGCCAGCACGAAATGCGTAGCCGCAGTACGAACCGTGGTGCCCAAAGTTTCGCGTACCATAGCTGTTGAACGCGAAGCGCTTGAAGATGTCGTCTCGGCCTTCGTTACCGGCGTTGGTCATTAACAGTTGGTTGGCTTTCGGGCCATATTCTGGGTTTTCAGGATCAACGGGCGTTGTTAAATCGCGAATGTCGCGCAAGCCATCAACATGGCCTTCACCAAATAAATCTCCGCCTTCTACGACTTCTTCTATCAATTGTTCGTAGCTGATCGGAATCCATTTTCCTTCGCCGCGTTTGCCAACTCGTTTCAGCGGTTGAGTGATGCGGTACGGGCTGTTGCGAATTTCTAGCATCCCATTGCCACGTGCGCATGCTGTTGAACGACCTTCAAGGCCCGCTTCTCCAGCCAAACTTAAATAAGCATCTTTGACTGGCGTTTCGAATGGAATGTGTTGCTGATGAGACAATGGGTGATATGGGTTGCCAGTGATACGCAAAATCTCATCGTTACGGTTATCAATGCGCACACGCAACCCGCACAGTGACCAACAGCCAAAGCACATGGATGGAGCGACGCGCTGATTTGGATTCGGGATTAAGTTGCCTTTGTTGTTGACCGTGTACTCTGGTTCAAGCGAGTTACAGTGGTGAATATCACGCGTTTTTTCTCCTGCAGTGCCTTCGAGCGCACCCTCGACCATGTGTTTGGTGGTGGTGGCGTAACCTGCAGCGAATGCGCCAAGCCCACCCACTGCAATGCCTGATTTCAAAAACTGACGGCGTTTGTTATCCATGATGAAATCCTCTTTGATTAGCGTTCAGTTAAGGTGAGTGATGTTGGTGTCACTTCGGAGTTTCGCTTTGGCTGGATTAACTCTGAAGCGAGTAATGCCAGTGCAAGCCATAATCCGAGCATGCCGATAATGCCTATCCAGCCATTTCCATCCATAGTGAGTTGGTATGGATACAGCCCTGCATCGAACTTGGCGATGGTTTGTACTTCCATGATGGTAAACCAGCGAATCAGCCATGCACTTGCCAGTGCGGCAGCAGACACAAAACTGAGCCCTATGACGTGACGAAATCTGGCTGATGCGGACTTTTTGGTATCGCGCAAGAAGATGAAAGCGAGCAAAACACAACCTAAAACGACAAAAGTGAGCAGGGCAATGTTGTGCATCCATTGTTCGCTAGAATAGAGCGAAAATGCGGAATTGTTGGATGCCCAAATAGGTAGGAGAATCAGCGTCAGAACGCCGCTCGTTACCAGTGACTTTTTGAGTAAATTGCTATCACCAGAAGTGAGGGATTTCGATTGGCTAGGCAGCAGTAACCAAATCAGCAGAGAAAATCCGACCGCGCCCATAAATGCAGTGACAAACCAAAGAACCGGCGACGCGGGTTGGTGCCATAAAGAGCGCGATTTAACGACCGCAATTTCAGCGCCTGTATAGACTGCAATGGTGATGCCTGATAGCACAGTGATGGCAGACACCATAAGCATGGCTCTACGAGAGAGCACCCATTCACCCAGTGACAGCTTTGAAATTAGAGGCAGTACTTTCCCTGGCTGATCACGTAATTTGATCAGATCCTGGCGGAGATACAGCCATGCGGTTATTGCCGCTAAACCTGAGAAAACAGGCAAGAAAAGCGACCCTAAAGACATCCATGACCACGGCGTGATGTGCGCGTAAAAATGCCAAGCGCGTCCCGGTTGGTGTAAATCACCAGTTAACGCTAATGGCCCCACGATGGCGCCGATGGCCAGCGTCAGCACAAGCGCAGCGCGCAGTCTGTGGCTGGTGTGTTTTTCAAATAATAGGGCGATTAGGAATAAAATAGCGGCAGCATAAGCCGAACCGATGTAGAAGAAATACTGCACCGCCCACGGTAGCCAAGCCATCGCTTGAGGTTGGACTAACACTTCGGTGATGTTCATGCGCGATCTCCTTGTGGGTCGTAAATAGCTGGCTGCCCGTCGATATGGCTGGTGAAGCGCTCATCCATGCCGATGTAAAACACGTGAGGCTTGGTACCTTCATTGGGTTTCAGCACTTTGATGTCGTCCTGATGTTCTGTGATTAAGCGGCGAATCTCGCTTGTTGGATCATTTAAATCACCAATCACACGCGCACCGCCAACACAGGTCTCCACGCAGGCAGGCAATAGACCTTGCTCTAGACGATGTGCACAGAAGGTGCACTTATCTGCGGTGAGGGTGTCCTCATTGATAAAACGCGCGTCGTAAGGGCAAGCTTGTACGCAATACGCGCAGGCGACACAGCGACTGTTATCCACCATGACGATGCCATCTTCGCGCTGAAAGGTTGCTTGCACCGGACACACAGCCACGCAGGGTGGGTTTTCGCAGTGGTTACAAAGGCGAGGGAGCATAAAGGCTTTCGCTTCTCGCGTGGTTGTGGAACCGTCATCCAGCGTGACTTCGTACTGCTTTACTGTGGTCCGGAACTGACCGATAGGCGCTTGGTTTTCAATGCTGCAACCCACAGTGCAAGCCTGGCAGCCGACGCATTTACGCAAATCCACCACCATGGCATAACGTTTCCCCACTTGTCCTTTTCGGTCAGCGGACTGGTTATTTCGAATAATGTTTCCCGCAGTTGCCGTGCCAATGCCTGCGACTGGAATTAACGCGGCTCCGGCTGTGACCGCGCTGAGAAAGCGACGTTTGGTGGAATCCATAACTCACCTGCTTTTTTTGTTGTATTTGAATTGACTGATTCCATTGTGAGAAATGCACCGCGAGGCTTATATTGTGGATTTCCACATACCCAGATCAAACTTGATCTAAAACAAATGTGGTTTAGGGAAGGTAGCTGTTATTCTTGCTCCATTGCTTTCGAAGGAACGATTCTACTCATCATGAACAAAACGCCACGGTTGCTTCAGTTTTGGATTCTGTGCTTGGTTGTCTTTGCATCTTTAGCTCAGGGCGCTGTTTCTGAACAAGAATATCTGCAAGAAATGCAGGAGCAAAAGGCAGTGCAGCCAGAGGCCAAGCAGAAAGTCGAAGTGGGCGTGTTAGCGATACGTGGTCACCTTTCTGCCGAGCAGAGATGGCAACCGACCATCGATTGGCTCAACCAGCAAATCTCGGATGTGTACTTTGAACTGCACCCTCTCAATTTGGACGAAATGGGGGAGGCGGTGAAGTTTCAGACCATGGACTTCATCTTAACCAACCCAGGTCAGGCTGTGCGCTTGGGCAGACAATATGCGTTGTCATGGATGGCAACATTGACGGGGCGCGCACCGCAAAACTCGAACTATAGCATTGGTTCTGCGCTGGTGGTTCGGGCAAATTCGCCATACCAAACATTAAAAGATGTTTCTGGATTTCCTGTCGCGGCAGTGTCCGAAAAAGCGTTTGGTGGTTATCTGACACTGCGCTATCAAATCGTGGAAATGGGACTCGATCCGAATGACTTTTTTGCGGATGTTCGCTATCTCGGTTTCCCAATTGATGCCAATCTCTACCAATTACGTGACGGCAATGTTGAAGCCGCTGTCGTGCCTGCTTGTCTACTGGAACAGATGCAAAATGAAGGTCTGTTACAGCACGATGATTTTCGAGTCTTAAACCAACAGCCAAATGAACATTCTTCGTGCGCTGTTTCTACGCCGTTATATCAAAACTGGTCGTTTGCCAAAACAGAACGCGGCTCGTCTCTTCTGGCGAAAAAAATCGCGCAAGTCTTGCTTGCTATGCCACCAGAGCACCCCGCCATTATTGCCGCTGGTGCATCAGGTTGGACATCGCCCGTTAGCTTGTTGAGCATCGATAAACTCTATCAGGCGTTGGATTTACATCCATTGCAGCAACCTTGGTGGAGTGAGGCGCTGCGCTGGTTGCGCAGTCATCAAGAATGGGCATGGGCACTGTTCATGTTTGTGATTGTATTGAACGCATACCACTTTTGGCTTGAGTATCGTTTTAGCAAAAGCAAACAAGCATTAGAGCTGACATCGCTAAGGCTGAAAGAGAAAAGCGAGCAGTTAGAACATTCACAAAGAGTGGCGATTGTCGGGGAAATTGGCAGCAGTCTGGCTCATGAATTAAATCAACCGCTGGCAGCCATTCGTAATTACAGTGAAGGTGGGTTGCTGCGTCTTGCAAAGAAGCGTCCGCATGAAGATATTGTGCCTGTGCTAGAGAAAATACAGGGGCAAGTGGAACGAGCCGATGCCATCATTCAGCGTTTAAGAACGTTGATACGCAAACGCAGTGTTGATAAGACACCATGCGATATTCAAGCCTTGATTGCAGACACCATTGAGCTGCTTCATTTTCGAATGCAAAAGCAGAACGTCGCCATTGTGACTAGCGTTGAAGGAGAGATACGTCCTCTACTGGCAGACTCCGTGGGCGTTCAGCAGGTTTTGGTTAATGTGATCAACAACGCCATTGATGCGTGTGCTTTGTTTCAGGAGAAATACCACTCGTCCGGCTACCAAGGTAAAATTGCCCTGCACTGTGACTATCAAGCTAACCAGCTTTCTATTCGCATATTGGATAACGGCACTGGGTTACAGCAAGATAATCCGACCCAAGCTTTTGTGAGCTCTAAAGCTGAAGGGCTTGGGCTGGGGTTAGCCATTTGTCGTGACGTAATGGAAATGCACGGCGGCGAGTTTCTCATTGCTTCGACCACGCCGCACGGCTGTTTGGTTGAGCTTGTGTTTCCTTATCAAAACTAATCGGTATTTAGGAGCAGTTAATGATCAGCAGTGAAAAGCAGCTGCCTGTTTATGTGGTTGACGATGACGAATCGGTACGTGATTCGCTGGCTTTTATGCTGGAGGAGCATGACTTTAACGTGACGACTTTTGCTGATGGGCAATCTTTTCTCGACGAAGTGAACATTCATCAGGCCGGATGCGTGATTCTTGATAGCCGAATGCCTAACCTTCGTGGTCAGCAAGTTCATCAATTTTTGAATGAGGCGCACAGCCCATTAGCGGTGATCTATCTGACCGGTCATGGCGATGTTCCGATGGCGGTCGATGCGTTGCAAGCTGGGGCGGTCAACTTTTTCCAAAAACCAGTCAAAGGCGATGAACTGGCTCAAGCAATATTACATGGTCAGATGCAGTCCGCGGCGAGCCTCGATATGGTGGCGGCAAGAGCGGCGTATGAATCACTAACGCCGCGCGAAAAAGATATCTTACGTTTGATCATTGCTGGTAAGCGCAATATTCGAATTGCGGATGAGCTGTGCATTGCAATGAGAACGGTGGAAGTTCATCGAGCCAGCTTACTGAAAAAGTTCTCAGCCAAAACCGTCGCAGAATTGGCCTATATTTATGGCAAGTTGGAGAATCCCATCTAGCGAGAGCTGAGCTGTAAGATTAGGAATCTTCAAACTTCTGTTTGATGAAATCGATAAAAGTTCGCAGTCGTTTCGGTTGATAGCGATCTCGATGGAATATGGCGGAAAAGGGCACCGACGGAATTTCCCAATCTGGCATCACTTTTATCAGTTGGCCTAGCTCCACTTCTTCTGCACAGTAACTCAGTGGAACACGAATAATGCCGTTGCCGTGCAGCGCGCCCATTACTAACGCTCGTCCATTTTTACAGCGCAAGTTGCCTTTTACGACCACATCGGCGTGGTCATTTGGGTTCTCTGCTTTACGATAGCTCCAACGCGTAACCGAACCAGTCAGAGTTCGATGTTCGGCCAGCTCTTTTGGGTGTTTTGGCATGCCATATTGCTGCACATAGCTCGGGCTTGCGATCGTCACCATGTCAACCGTCATCAGCTTGCGCGCGACAAACCCTGCATCATCCAATTCCCCCATACGAAATGCGACATCAAACTGATCTTCAATCAAGTCAATACGAGGCGAAGAAAAGTCCAAATCAATGCTGACGTTCGGGTACTGTTGCATAAACTCACACACGTATTTGGCGATGATGTCTTCGCCGATGTAGCCACCCACACAGTTCACTCGAATCACGCCGCGAATCTCTTGAGTATCATCGACGGCGGCAATCAACGCTTGGTCGATGTCTCGCAAAGCTTTTTCACAGTCGTGATAAAATCGCTCGCCGGCATGAGTTAAACGCAGCGTGCGTGTGGTTCGGTTGAGTAGTGTCACGCCCATTTGCGCTTCAAGTCCGCTGATTTGGCGAGAAACGTGAGAACGAGATACGGAAAGAACTTCCGCCGCTTTGGTGAAGTTGCCAAGTTGGGCGATCAAAACAAACGAGCGAATGTCGGCGAGATTAACTTTATTGAGCATAATGAGCGTGTTGCAAAAAGCGATGGGTTTAAGGTTATCACAATTATCTACCAATCATATCGGCAAGCAAGGTCGAACGACTTGAGCTTTACGACAACTTGCGTATTATTTTCTGCGTTTCCATCTTTATCTGACTTTTTATGAGCTTATTGATTTCACGACAAGGCACGCCTCAAAAGCGCGCGAAATGGCTGCTAGCAATGATTGGCTGGGTCATCGTCGTGTGTCTGATGCAAAATTCAGGTTTTGCATCGTCATGCTCTATGAAGTACGAGACGGTATCGCCTGCTGTTTCACTTACTGATGAGGGTTCGAGCGTCAAGTCGATTGATGCTAAAGAAACCAGCAAATGCGAATTGTCTGAAAAGTTAATTCAATTTTCTCAACATCAACTCGATGCATTTATTGTTGTTCTGTTTGTCGGTCTTTTGGCGTCGGCTATTTGGATGTGCTGCGCTTATATTCGCGCACAACATTGGACGGAGCCGATAGGTCGTAAGTATCGAGTCCATCTGACTTTCTGTGTATTCCAAGAATAAAAACGTGCTTTCTGACCAATAACGTCAGCGGTTTAGCACATTTGTTTTTATTATTAGGAATTACTATGAATCAAATTACCAAACTGACTCAGTTCGCGTCTATGTTCTTTATGACGCTGGCTTTGAGTTTGTTCTCTCTGAATATTTCAGCACAAACTACCGATACCGGTTGGATGACCAACCCGCAACATCCTCCAGTGCAAACGCGCTTTGTACTAACGGGCCAACAAGATCCGCAAGCCAAAACACTTACAGGTTATTTGGATGTCAAGTTAACCGGAGACTGGAAAACTTACTGGCGATCGCCGGGCGAGGGTGGTGTCGCGCCATCGATAGATTGGCAAAACTCGCAAAACCTGAGCAAGGTTGATTGGCAATGGCCATATCCGCAAAAGTTCGAGTTATTGGGCATTGAGACTCTCGGTTACAAAGGCGACACTTTGTTCCCAATGACGCTGCATATCGACGATATGTCGAAACCCGTCACGATTGATGCGGTGCTCACGCTTTCTTCCTGTACTACGATTTGTGTGCTGACGGACTACCAAATTCAATTGACGTTCTTACCCTCTGAGCTGAAAGTGGACGAAGACGTGATGTTCAGTTACGCCCAAGCGGTGAGCAATGTTCCTCAATCTTCGCCTTTTGTTGAGGTCACGCAAACAAATTGGGATGCGACTCAATCCAAATTACAAATCAAACTAAAGAACACGCAAGGTTGGCAAAATCCTCAAGTGTTGGTGGATGGTGTTGGTGATGCGATTCGTGACTACAGCTTCAAGTTGGATGGACTTCAGCAAGAAGGTGATATCGTCACAGCAAATTACTCGGTTGATACCTGGCTGGGTGAGGTAGAGCTTAATGAACAATCGTTATATGTTTCCATCAAAGATGATAACTTGCTGGTCGAAGAGGTAACACAAGCACAAGCAGGAGCGGTTACATCGTCACTGCCAACTACCTCTTTAGCGAGTATTTTCTTATTTGCATTGTTAGGCGGTTTGATTTTGAACATCATGCCGTGTGTGCTGCCTGTATTGGGGATGAAGCTCAGCAGTATTGTGGCTGTGCATGGTGTAGAGCGCCGTCAAATTCGTACCCAGTTTATCGCTTCTTCTCTGGGGATTCTCACTTCGTTCTGGCTGATAGCTGGATTCATTTTGGTGTTGAAGCTTACGGGTAACGCGATCGGTTGGGGCGTGCAGTTCCAAAGCCCTTGGTTCCTAGGATTGATGGTACTAGTCACTGCTTTGTTCGGCGCCAATATGTTGGGGTTATTTGAAATCCGTCTGTCATCGGGTACTAATACATGGCTCGCATCGAAAGGTGATAACTCTCTAGTGGGTCACTACGTTCAAGGTATGTTCGCCACTTTGCTTGCGACACCTTGTTCCGCACCGTTTTTAGGCACTGCCGTTGCTTTTGCCTTGGGCGCGGACGTATTAACGTTATTTGCAACCTTTACTGCATTAGCATTGGGTATGGCACTGCCTTGGATCTTAGTCGCTGTGTTTCCAAGTATCGCGCTAAAACTACCAAAGCCTGGTCCATGGATGAATGTCGTTAAGATCGTGTTTGGCATAATGATGTTGGCAACCAGCGTTTGGCTACTTTCATTAATGGCAAATCATGTTCCGATGTTATGGATTGCAATCATCGCTGTGGTTGCTTTTGTCGTCATGATGGCAAGAATTAAGCGTGTGTATGGTGATAAAGCACTCGTGGTATCCGGCTCTGCATCGCTTATCTTAATCGCTGGCGGGCTGCTACTTGGCAGTGTCACCGCAAATCAATGGGCGACACCGCTTCCTGAGGACTTAGCATGGCAGAAGCTTTCTAACTCGGCGATTGAAGATCACGTCAATAATGGGCGAGTGGTGTTTGTGGATGTCACTGCGGATTGGTGTGTCACGTGTAAAGCGAACAAGATCGGCGTGATCTGGCAAGATCCTGTCTACTCATTGCTGCAAAGCCCTAATGTGGCGACGTTAAAAGGAGATTGGACACATCCGGACGGCTCGGTAACGGACTTTTTACGAGCTCATGGGCGTTACGGCGTGCCGTTTAACATCGTCTATGGCCCGGCGGCGCCACAAGGTATCCCGTTACCTGTGATTCTGACTGATGATGTTGTTTTAAGCGCGGTGAAACAAGCGAGTGGGGGAACCATTCAATGAGTTCGACAAAGCAGCGTAGAACATTCCGATATTGGCTCATTCAAATCGTACAGATGGTGCTCATTGTCACCGTTATTTCTATCGCGATGGATTGGTATCGCACCAAAGATATTCCTAAACAAGAGGCACCACCATTGAGCTCCGTATTGAGCGATGGTGAATACTTCGATGCAATCGCGCAAAGTCATGAACAACCTGTCGTTGTTTATTTTTGGGCGACTTGGTGTCCCGCGTGTAAATTTGTAAGCCCAAGCGTGAGCTGGCTGAGTGATGACTATGCCGTAGTTGGCGTTTCTGGCTCATCGGGGCCGAATGAGCGCGTGGCGCAGTTTATGCAGGCAAAAGAATATCTTTTTGAAAACATAAACGATCCTTCAAGCGATATTATGCGTGAATGGAAAATTAGCGTGACTCCAACCATTTATATTTTAAGAAATGGTGAAGTGACCTCTATTACGACAGGCATCACAACGCCGATAGGAATATTGGCGAGAATTTGGTTGGCTCGATAATGAAATAAAAATCCGATATTCAAAATACTGAATATCGGATTTTTTCTTTTTATTTTCTCGCTCCAACGGGAATCATAATGTGTGCGTATGGCGTGCCTTTCCACATTACGTATGGGCCACCATAACTTGGGTCGGTTGGTAGAGAGTCGAGCAACGCTTGGTCTGGGGTAATAATCATCAAGTGTGGTCCTTCCACAATCCATTGATTATCGTCCGTCATCCCTTCTGCAAATGGGTCGGTGTTACTGGCACCGCCATCACCCGCTAACATGTAAGAAATGCCTAATGCTTTGGCTTGGAAAGGTTTTTTGTTCATCCAAGCGTCTGCCCATTCCATCCAAGGACCATCCATACACATTGGAGCAATGCCTTCCAATTGAGGTGGCGTTGGGAAGCAAGTGTATTGGCTAGAACCTTCTTGCAGAACATTATTGTTCCAGTCCATCACCGTTACTTTATCGCGAATAGTCGGTGGCGCTGCACTCAGTGCATCTTCTAAAAGTGCGTTTGAATCATCGGCTGCGAATGCGCCAAAAGCGCAGCTGACCGAAACAACAGCAGTTAAATAAGGAGTTAGTTTCATAAATTAAACCTCAAGTTAATACAACATGAGAATTTGAGCACTTTAATTATAGAATGATATTAAAAATAAGAATCATTATTTAAATGGAAAATAATAAGCGATAGGTTTGTTATGTTAATTTAAATATTGTTTTTATATACAGCGAATAGAATGATGGAAATAAGATTAGCTGAATAATCTAAGACAGATTATCAGGACATATTTTCTCTTTATGCACTTAAAAATTCCATCGGAATCACGGGCTAATACTTTCCAAAATTTCATCTATTTCTACTGGTTAGCGCTGAATAACCAGTCGGTTACGTTTCATAAAAAATTAGCCATTTAATAAGTGCTTAGGTGCGTATTGCGTGTTACATTCGAGCATCGTTCTGGTTATCAAGGAGGAAACGATGAACGTAGCAAAAATGTATGATGATGTGTCGGAGCGCTATCAAAAGTTGGTGGATGACAGCCATTACGTTGGCCCACGTTGGATTTCTGGGAAGTTAAAAAACCTTCCCATCGAGCAAGGCTCGGCTCTCGACCTAGCCTGTGCGACAGGCAGTATCGGTCATGTCGTAAAAAATCACTATCCAGATCTCACCATCCATGGCTTAGACATCTCGTCCAAAATGGTTGATAAAGCGCGCCAAACTAACCTCTATCAAAGCGTCTCGGTTCATAACCTTGATGAGCCATTTTCCCCTTTGTTTGAGCAAACCTTCGACCTTATCACCGCACTTGGTTTTACTGAGTTTCTAGCAGAGCCTCAACAACTGCTGGAGTGCATTTCGCGTAAGCTAACTGCGAATGGACGATGTTTTATCAGCTTTCAATACCACGATCCGGATGGACAAGATTTGCCTCGAAATACTTATAGTGGATCGGTCGTGCATACGGCATATACCGAAAGTGAAGTTGAACAACTCTGTCAGCAGGCTGGGTTGGAAGTGGTTTCCTTAGAAAATGTGATTGGTTACATATCTGGTGTTGGTTATGTGTGTCGATACTTGATGCTAGAGCTGAAAAAGTCACACCGCTGAAATAAGTAACAAACAAGGACTGTTTTTGAAAACACAAGATTTAACCGAGTTCGGGTCGGGCATTGAATACGATGCCCAATACGAGCAGCATTACCATTACGACATTGCTTTCATCACAAGGTTAATCGAAGAAACCAATGCTCGAAGTGTACTGGATGTCTGTTGTGGTTCCGGCATTGTCACGATTCCAGTCTCTGAGCAACTCAACGAAGCCATTGGCATTGATATTTCTGAAGGGATGCTCAAACACGCAAAGGACAAAGCCAAAAGCAGGAGTAACTTACGTTTTCTTCATCTCGACGCAACCCAGTTTTCGTTAGGTAAGAAGTTTGACCTAGCCATAATGACAGGGAATGCATTCCAAGCCTTTTTAAGTGACGACATGCTGGCAGGCGCACTGAGCTCAATATCAAAGCACCTAGAAAAAGGTGGGCGATTTGTCTTCGATACGCGGTTACCAACGCCAGAGAATCTAGAATTGGATCATGAGATGGCGCTGTGGCAAACCTATGTTTCTCCAACCTATGGTGAAGTGAATTATTTCGGTATGAAGGCCGAGTATGACTTGCAAACGTCCATCATGTATTTGAACAAAGAGCGCCATTTTGAAGGTGGAGCGATTGAGTATTCCAGCATTGATTTAAAATATCGCCCGCTGGAAGACATAGAGGTTTTCCTTGAACAAGCGGGATTCAGAATCATAGAGAAGTACCAGTCTTGGTCAGCGCAAGCATTTGAGGCGAATGCCAAATCGCTTGTCTGTGTGGCTGAGAAAATATAAATCAATGTTGAGGGATACAATGCAAGGGTTTCGAATTACCACGTCGTTAGATGACATGGATTTAGACGTTATCTACCAGTTCATTTCAAACAGTTATTGGGGAAAGGGCATTCCAAGAGAACGCCTTGAGAAGTCATTGCGCCATTCGTTCTGTTTCGCGGTTTTGGATGACAGAAATCAACTCGTCGCTTTTGCTCGGTTAATTACCGATCGCACCACGTTTGCGTACCTTGCTGATGTGTTTGTTGTGGAGGCTCACCGTGGTAAAGGCATCAGTAAGTGGTTGATCTCAGAAATTGTTGCTCATCCAGAACTACAAGGCTTACGTCGTATGATGCTTGCAACCCGCGATGCTCATGGATTGTACGAACAGTTTGGATTCACTCCTATTGCTCCAGTAGAAAACTTCATGCAAATCTGGAAACCGAATGTTTATCAGAGCTAAATCATGATGAGAGTTGAATCTCAACAAGTGGCAATCAGATACCTCAAAACAACAGACGCTGCTCCTCTGTTTGAAAACTATTTAGGCGATGAGCAAGCATGCCGCTTCCTCAATCGCCAAGTCCACCAAAATGTTAATCAAACCCTTGAAGCCATCGAAAGATGGCGTGCTCAATATGATCAAAAGTCTCCCAATCTATTAGTCTTCGCTATTGAAGAACTCACTTCTCAAACTCCTATTGGTTGTCTGGTGCTGATACCTGAGCAAGACAGCAGTGAAATCCATTTTGGTATTTCTGCTCGCTATCGGGGAAAAGGCTATGCAACCCAAGCTTGCAAACTTGGCGTTGTCTACCTGCAAAGCTTGGGTATAACGCGCATTCGCACCGCCCCGCATATTGGCAACCACGCGAGTATCCGTGTGTTGGAGAAATGTGGCTTTATCAGCCAAGGCATTTTAAAAGCGCATGCAGTTTTTCCTGCTCTAGGACGTGAGGCGCAAGACTGTATGGATATGCGATTGGAGGATATCGAACTGCGCCATTTTGCACATTGTTCAAAATAAAATGGGGGGCGGTTGAAACGAGCGGTGACAGAGCTTGTTAGTCGCCATCGTAGACAGCGTCTTTGCTGAATGATTCGTCGAGATTTTTTAGTCTTTGATTGTCAGAGGCGACTGACAAAGCCTTACCAACTGTGACAACCAAACCGCTATTAAAGCAGGATATTATTCCTTCAACTTTGTGTTTTAGGAGTAGTCATTAGACTACCCAATAATTGTTGGAATAAATAATGACGAAACGTTGGCTTGTCTCCGCTGTGAGCATCGCGCTGCTCGGCGGTGGTACGTATTTCTATCTCCAATCTGCTGCTCAACCAGAATTGCTGCCTACATTGATTGTGGAAAAAGGCACGATTGAAAAACAAGCGGTGGCTGTTGGTAAAATTGTCCCTGCACACTCTGTGTCTATCAAGTCACAAATCGACGGTATCGTCGGTGAAGTGTACGCGAAAGTTGGTGAAAAGGTGAAGCAAGGCCAGCCGCTGATCAAAGTGCGTCCAAACCCAACTCCCCAAGCATTAACGGATGCATCGGCAGAACTCATGCGTAGCGAAGCCGATCTGGAATCCGCCAAACAAAAACTGTCCAACTTAGAAAGCTTGGTCAAGCAGGACATTATTCCAAGTAACTACGACGAATACGTAAGTGCGCGCTCGGCAGTCAAATCTGCGCAAGCGGACGTATTGCAAAAGCGCCAGAATCTCGAACTCATCCGCAGTGGTGAGGCGTCTATCGGCGATGCACGTTTAACGTCGACGATCTACGCGCCAATTGATGGCACGGTACTCAACCAGAAAGTTGAGGTCGGAGAGCCGATCATCTCGACTCAATCAAGCCAAGCCGCGACTGAAATGATGTCATTGGCCGACATGAACAGTCTGATTTTTAAAGGTAGCGTCAGTGAGCATGATGCTGCGCAGTTGTCTCCGGGAATGCCCGTTATGTTGACGGTTGCGCCTTATCCTGATGTGGCGATTTCTGGTGTGCTAACCAAAGTGGCGATTCAATCTGAGAACCTTAACTCACCAGAGGGCAATGCTTCGGCAAAAAGTTTTGATAACGGTTTTGAGGTTGAAGTGGGAGAACTCAAGATCCCACAAGATGTGTTGCTTCGTTCTGGGTTTTCGTCGACGGCTCAAATCATTCTTAAGAAGTCTGAAAACGTACTCACTCTACCGGAGCGCGCTCTGCAATTTGATGGTGACGCACCGAATGTTCTGATCCCCGATAGCTCAGAACAAGGGTTTCATAAACAACCGGTGAAACTCGGTCTGTCAGATGGCATCAATGTTGAAGTGCTTGACGGCGTGGAGCTTGATGAAGAGGTTATCGACAACAGCATGATGGGAGCGGCGCATGGTTAAGCTGCAACGATCAAAAATCGCCTTTGCATTGTTGGCTGCCACGCTCAGTTTGCCGACCTACGCAATTTCTATTGAACAAGCTTGGCAACAAGCAAAGCAGAACGATCCTAATTACGAAAAAGCGAAAATCGGCGTCCAGCTTGGCGAGGTTGGCGTACAGAGTAGCCGCAGTGCGTTACTGCCGGGTTTAAGCGCCAGTGCGTCAGCGGATTGGAATGAGTCCTCAAGCCATTCCAACAGTTACGGCGCTACCTTATCTCAAACTATTTGGGATAGCAGTTTGTGGTCGGAACTGGATCAAGCGAATGCCAATTATCTCAAAGCACAGTTAGAGCTATCTCAATCGCATAACGAGCTTGCGCAGAAGTTGCTCACCGCTTACCTAGATGTGGCAAGCGCACAGGGCGACCTCAAATTGGCGCAGTCCAAGCTGGAGGAGGGGAAGGAACTTCTCAACATCATCGAGAAACGCTATCGAGCAGGCAAAGTGAAGTCGGTTGATGTCGAAGAGATGCGAGCGAATCAAGTCTCTGAGCAAGCAAGTATCCTCAATGCAAAAGCCGATCTCGAAGTGAAAAAAGCAGAGCTTGCGGCGTTAATCAATCAAATGCCGGAGAGTGTCGACCAAATTCGAACGGATTCTTTAATTCAGCCGCCGATGTTGGTGGACTCTCAGGAGCAATGGCTAAAGCTGGCGAAAGACAGCAGTCCAGAGCTGTTGGTGGCGGCGCAGATGGTGAAAGCGAGCGAGTTCGCGAAAGATTCAGCTAAAGGTGGATACTACCCGACCGTCAAAGGCAGTGTGGGCTACAGCGATGGTGACAATCGTTCAAACGGCGAGTTTAACGCTGGGATTAGTTTGAGTTTGCCGATTGACCTCAATGGTGCAGTGCGAGCGAAAGTGGATGAAGCATCGTTGAACATTTTAAGCGCCAAGCAAGATATGCGTAGAGTGGAAATTGATATTCAGAAACGAGTTATTCAGCAGTTTACGCAGGTCGATATCAACTGGAATCAAGTTTTGATAGCGAACGAGCTGGTTGAGTCGCGCGCCAGAGTGTTGCAAAGCAAAGAGAAACTTTACGACGCTGGCCTGCTTGAAGTGTCGGAAGTTATCAGCGCACACAACAGCTTGTTTGAGGCGAAAAACAGTCTGCAAACCAACTTGTACAGCTACTGGCGTAAGAGAATCGGCTTACTGCAAACCGCAGGGAAACTCGATGACGATACCATGGCGTTGATCTCTCGAGCTTTTCATTCATGAGCAGTCTATTGCAACAAACTTGGCAAACGTTGATGGCGCACCGCATGAAGAGCGTGCTGGCCATTATCGCGATTGCTTGGGGCGTGATCTCTGTGGTGGTGTTAATCGCACTTGGCGAAGGCTTTTATCGCCATCAGACCCAGTCGTTTTCATTTATGATCAACAATGTGCAAGTGGTGTTTCCGTCGAGTACCAGTAAACCGTGGCAAGGGTTAGCTTCAAGACGACAAATTGATATTCCACAAGAAAAAGTCGACATGATCAAACAGTCGGGCTTCGTGCAACAGGCGTCGAGCGTTTACGCCAAATGGGATGCGAATATCACCAATCTCAAAGGACAGAACTTATCGAGTACGGTCAGCGGTATTGATACGTCTTACTTTCCTTTAATGCAACGCAAGCTGCAATCTGGTTCGAGAAACCTGTCACCAAGTGATATGGACAACCATACTCGCGTGGCGGTGTTAGGCGATCAAATTGCGCAAATGGGCGGAATCCAAATCGGGGATAGGCTCAAAGTCAACGGCATTCCGTTTTTGGTGATTGGGATAACCGTCGGTGAGGACACTGGCATTTCATTCGGCGATAGCCGCACGGTTTTCATTCCTCAAACAACGTACCGCGATTTGTGGGATGCGAAACCTTGGATGGTATTGATGAAGCCGAGAGACGGGATGGATGCACCGTCGTTTCGACAAAATATCGTGAACTTTTTCTCCAAGCAGCTTCATTTTGACCCAAGTGATAAAGATGCGGTCGAATTACCCGATTTTAGTGAAGGTGCGGCGGTCATCAGTGGAATTTTGCGTGGCATTCAGATTTTTCTCGGAGCGAGCGGTGCGATGACCATGGCGGTCGGTGCGCTTGGCGTTGCCAACATCATGTTTTTATCCGTCACGGAGCGCACGCGTGAAATCGGTGTGCGTTTGGCGATCGGGGCGACTCAAAAATCCATACTCAGTCAGTTTATTCTTGAAGGGCTTATTTTGGTAGCTGTGGGCACGGCATTAGGTCTGATGTTTTCGTATGCCGTGGTGTCTGTCCTAAGCAGAATGGCATTACCGGAATGGATTGGTTTACCTGTGATCACGCCAGATTCCATTGCTTGGTCTTTACTTGTGACGCTTATCTTGGCATTGATGGCATCGTATTTCCCAGCAAGGCGAGCATCGCGTCTCACGCCAGTCATTGCTTTGAGTGCGAGGGCCTAGTCATGCTGTTACCGATGAGACAAATTTTCCAAGAAATGGCGGCAGAAAAGCTGAGACTGGGTTTGACCATTCTGGCAGTAGCGTGGGCGACCCTCTGTATCGCTGCTATGTTGGCGGTAGGTGAGGGTATTCGTCAGGGCGTATTGAAAACCGCACAAAATGGTAACGGCAACTTGATCTATTTGACCGGAGGGATGGCCACCGTCGACCACGGTGCTTTTCACCAAGGTAAATTTCTGACATTAAAAATGGACGATTCAGAGGTCGTTCGAGCGTTACCCGATGTAAAAAGTGTTGCGCCAACTGCGAAGTGGAAAGAGCGCATCACCGTTGGTGACAGAAGCTCGTGGCAAGAGCCCTTAGCGGTCACGAGCGAGTTTCAATCCATGACCAATTTGGTGCCGATGGCGGGGGGACGATGGTTAAATCCACTCGATCAAAAAGAGACGCGCAAAGTCGTTGTACTGGGTTATGAACTGGCAGCCGACTTATTCAACCCGAATGAGGACTTTAGTTGGTTTGCGACAGTCACATTGCAAGTCAACCCTGTGGGGCAAAAGGTAAAAATCGGCAATGAGGAGTTCACCGTTGTGGGCGTATTGGAGAAAAACAGCGCTCAAATAGAGCTGGGGGATCTTATCAACTATTCCAGCTTTGTGCCGTTAGCGACGTGGAAGCGATTTCATGTCAACGGTGAAATTGGTGGCATCAATGTGCAACCACAAGCCGATGTAGACCGGGAAGCCTTAGCAAAGACGATCAGGCAAGTGATTGCCCGTAAGCACGGGGCAAGTGTCAGCGATGAGCAGATCGTCCAAGTCGATGATATGTTCCTTAAGCAAAAGAGTATGCAGCAGTTTCTGATAGGTTTGCAGAGTTTTCTTGGCATTATCGGCTTCGTGACGTTAGCTGTTGCTGGCGTTGGCATCGCCAATGTGATGTATGCCACCGTAAAGCGATCTACGCGTGATATCGGCGTGCGCATGGCAGTCGGTGCAACTCCAACGGCCATTCGCATGCACTATTTAGTGCAGTCTTTATTGACAATGATGATGGGGGGCGCGCTTGGCTTAGGCGTGACGTACGCGCTGGTGTCTGCCATCAGTTCCATTCCTTTAGAGGGCAATGCCTTTTATGAACAACTGGGTAAACCTGTCCCTGAGTTGTCGTGGGTCGTTGTCGCGATTGTCATCCTCACCTTAGTGATCATTGGTGTGGCATCTGCATGGTTACCTGCAAACCGAGCCGCAAAAGTCAGCCCGTTGGAGGCGCTACAAAGTGAATAACAACAATAACTCTGGAGAGAACATGTCGAACAAGTCGCTTGTTGAGCTGACCAACATCTGTAAATACTACTCAAGCGGGGAGGCGGAAGTTCGCGCGCTAGACGGCGTTGACTTAACCATTAATCAAGGCGAGTTTCTTTCGATTCTTGGCCCGTCCGGTTCAGGCAAATCAACGTTGATGAACATGCTCGGCTGTTTAGATAAGCCCACCGATGGCGAGTACCAACTTGGCGGCCAAAACGTCGCAAGTTTAAGTGCGAATGAGCTGGCTGGCATTCGTAACCAAAAGATCGGATTTGTCTTCCAAAGCTTTAACTTATTGGAATACGCGACGGCGCTTGATAACGTGGCACTGCCGTTGGTTTACTCTGGTATCAAAGCCAAAGAACGTCGCCAGCGCGCCGCTAAATTGCTAGAGCAAGTCGGGCTAGGGGATCGTTTAGATCATAAACCAAACCAGCTTTCTGGTGGTCAAAAGCAAAGAGTTGCGATTGCAAGAGCCTTGGTCAACGATCCGCAAATCATCTTAGCGGATGAACCAACGGGTGCATTGGATTCAAAATCCGGCGCAGAGATTGAAGCCTTGTTCAATCAACTTCACTCCGAAGGTAGAACGCTGATCATCGTTACCCATGATAATGCGTTAGCAGAGCGCACCAAACGCATCATCACCATCAAAGATGGCAAGGTGATTTCGGATAGGGCTCCGGAGGGAAGATAAATGAATTTTTCTTGATTGAGACTGGAGTTACTTTAAGGAAGATAGCCATGGAATAGGAAAAGCTATCTTCCTTTATTTTTATTCGCGATGTTCGCTTTGTCTCTCTTTTATCAAGTCATGCTTTTGTTCTTTAAGTAGAGTGATTGCGAGCTTAGTGTCCTCAATCAATTTACTGTTATCGTTGAGATCTTTGCTCTTCAAAGGCAAAACCAGATAATGAATGCTGCCATCCTCATTCTGTACTCCGGTAGCAATGATGACATCACCTTCAGACGCCGTACCAAAATACTCTGAAACCACTTTGGTTTCGCTGACACCGTAACTATCCAAATAGGATGATTCCGTGTTGTCAAACAAGATAGGAACCCCTTGCTTCGCTAATGTTCGTAATTGTTTTTGCTTTTGCTCGTCGAATGGATAGTCGGTTGTACTGATATAACTTACCTGTTCAGCTTCAATAAAATCGTACAGTTCATTGCTCAATTCATTTAATGGGGCAGATATCCAAGGTGTAGCTGGAATGACGTCGGAAGTAGCGTCATTGTCATTCTGTGGTGTTGGAACGGTAACCACCTCTTGAGCAGCATCGCTCTCAGGAGGCGTTACACTTTTTGTCTCAGTTTTCTCTGTCTTGATTTGCTCGTCAAAGCTTGCAACAGAATCGCTCTGGGAATTCTTGTTATTTGAATTAATTAGAAATATGGCGAGTACTGCACCAAGTGCTAGCGCCGATCCAGTCAAGAGTTTTTTATTACTTGTCATGTCTTACCGTTTATTTCATTAGTAAATACGGCGGCCACTTATTCACTCCGTGGCCGCAGGCTAATAAGTTAGTGGTAGAGCGCGTCATTCCAAGAGATAGTTACGGCTCTGCTAGTCTCTGTCCATTGACTGCTATCACGATTTTTCTTCCAGGTATTTTCTGGGGTGGTATACCAGCTACACCAGTCACGACCAAAGTAGTAATTGGTTTTTCGCCAACCTGCAACCAGCTTGACTTCTGATGTATCTAGGCCATCTTGAATATCATTTTTTCGATATACAACACCGACTTGCGGTTTAAAGTCAGAGCGCATCACTACAGGTAATTCGCTATAGTCAATTAGGTTGCCCATGTCACAGCTGGTCCAACGGTACAATAACCAGTCTTTAGGTGGAGTATTGTGGCGGATAGTCTGGTTTTCGATAAGCCAATTAATGCTCTCATTGGTCTGATCAAAATCAGCCACCGTCTGAAATTCTGGTTGATCGTAAGTTACGCGGTTGCTCCAGGAGATACCACCGCTAATATTTGGAGAATCAGAAGCACTGAAGCCAAGATTAAAGTCCAAAGACTCACTGACAGATGCTGTTGCAATAGTGTTTTCTGGAGCATGGCTCATATGACGTAAAGGGGCACCATTTAAATAACTCAGTGCCAGTTTAAAGGCTGTTGGGATTGTGTAACGGTAGTCTCCACCGGTGGCAAAACCATAGATCTGCTCTTTATTCGGTACATTAGTCATGTCGAAACCAGAGCCTCCGTTTAGAAGCAACTTGGCTTCCTTAGCTCCATTCGGCAGCAAAGATTGGTTCCAGACATTTTCTAATGAGTAAATTAAGCGGATTTTCTTCGAGCGTGCATCGCTATCATCGAGCTGTAGCAAGGTCGAAGTGTAAGCTTTTAATGTATCTTCAGCATGTGCTGGAGCTAGAGAACCAAGTAATGCGAGCGCGATAATACTCGCGGAAAGATGCTGTTTTTCCATTGTTGTTTCCTATTAGTCAGCCCATAAAGGTTATTATTAGGTTTTAACAATAACTCTATGGGTGTTTTATAATTATGGACTGGTTATTAATTGGTGCTCAATAATTGAGCGGTGAAATATTGCATCTTGTTTTTTAATAAAAAAAGGAAAAGTATAGATTCGTGGGATTAATGTCTCATAGTTTTTAAATTCACTACTCAACTATAATAAATAAGAATTCGGTTATTAAGTCTTGCCTTTTTAAGTTGTTACTTAATTTTTATTTTCTAATATTATGTTTAAATTTCCTTATTGACAGAAGTGAAATTTACAAGTGTTAACCATGTTATTGTTGAGGTTTTTGTTATGCCAAACTAAGTAAAGTGTCGTTATGTGGTCATTACAGCTTCCTGAATTTAATTTAAATTAAAACAGTGGGTTATGTTTATTTTATTATTGGTTGTTTCGAGCTTCATGTAATAGTTGGGTGACAAAGCTCGTCAATGAAGTTGTCATATTCGTGTATGAAGTTATATGTGCTTTTACAACAGAAAAATGAAACTTTACGTTTGAGATGGTAAATATAGGAAAGAAATAAATAATCATCTTTCCGAGGATATAAAATGTAAGGTGCTTTTAATTAAACGAATGCTTGAATAAATTATGGAGTGTGAAAAGTGCTATTTAAGCTACGCTGTCCTATATTCCAGGTAGCGTCTCGTTTATATAATGCGTTTTTTAGGCTTAAAACTGGTTTACGTACTGTTAATCCCTTATCAGTTTCTTAATTACACATATTGGCAATATGCTCGCCAAGTTACGTGTATTGGTGTCAATGAAAAACAGTATCTACGATAATTCCCTCTGGGTTGGAACTCCCACTATGAATTTCTTTCATGTTCAATGTGAAGCAATACCAATATTACTCAACTCGTGAAGCAAGTATAAAAAAAGGACTGCTCTGGTGTTAGGCACTGCGACCGTCATTTTTAGAACGAACTGTTCGTCGTAAGTGCTGTTGAACCTAACGATTGGGAAAACCAAAAAACAAAAATGTCCCCATGCACAGAGTTAGGAAAAGTCTGCTTTATCTAAGGAAATAGGATACCAACTCACGATGAATAACGATTTCACATTTGCTATCAAAAGCATTCGCTTTGATGAGAATTACCAACCATCAGACAACACGCGAATCACTACCAACTTTGCTAATCTGGCTCGCGGAAACTACCGCCGAGAGAATCTGCGCAATGCACTCCGAATGATCGACAATCGTTTTAATGCCTTGGCATATTGGGATAACGCGCAAGGTGACCGCTACTCCGTTGAGCTTGAAATCATCTCCGTTGATATGGATATCCAAGGTAGTGGAGAAGCCTTCCCAACGATTGAAGTGCTCAAAACTAACATTGTTGACCACAACACTAACGAGCGCATCGAAGGCATTGTGGGTAACAACTTCTCTTCATACGTGCGTGATTACGACTTTAGCGTTTTGCTGTTGAACCACAACAAAAACCAGCCACAGTTCAGCATCCCAGCGAACTTTGGTGATTTGCATGGCAAACTGTTCAAAGCTTTCGTTAATTCTGAGTCTTACAAACAGCATTTCAAAAAGCTGCCTGTGATTTGTTTGAGCGTATCGGACAACAAAGTATACCGACGCACCGAAAATCAACATCCTGTTTTGGGCTTTGAATATCAGCCGAACGAATCTTCGTTGACGGAGCAGTACTTCAAAAAGATGGGCTTACAGGTGCGCTACTTTATGCCACCAAACAGTGTCGCACCATTGGCATTCTATTTCTTCGGTGACTTGCTGAACGACTACTCAAACCTAGAGCTTATCAGTACGATCAGCACGATGGAGACATTCCAGAAGATTTACCGACCTGAGATTTACAATGCCAACGCGGTTGCCGGTAATTGCTACCAGCCAAACCTAAAAAACCTAGACCACTCGCTAACTCAAATCGTTTACGACCGAGAAGAGCGCAGCCAACTGGCGATTGAACAAGGGAAATTTGCCGAGGAGCATTTCATCAAACCTTATCAATCTGTGCTTGAACAATGGTCTGCAAACTACGCGTAATCGACAACGAGAATCTAGAAAGGAATGACGATGAAAACACTATTGCCGACTTCAACGGCTGGCAGCTTACCGAAACCTTCTTGGCTGGCCGAACCAGAAAAACTTTGGTCACCGTGGAAACTGCAAGGTGAAGAACTGATTGATGGCAAACGCGATGCGCTACGTGTCGCTTTGCAAGAACAAGAACTGGCAGGCGTTGATATCGTCAGTGATGGCGAGCAAACTCGCCAACATTTTGTGACGACCTTTATTGAGCATTTAAGCGGCGTAGATTTTGAAAACCGTAAAACGGTGACCATTCGCAACCGTTATGAAGCAAGTGTTCCGACGGTGGTTGGCCCAGTAAGCCGCACAAAGCCCGTGTTTGTTGAAGATGCAAAGTTCTTGCGTCAGCAAACTAAGCAACCGATCAAGTGGGCGCTGCCAGGCCCTATGACGATGATCGACACGCTTTATGATGATCATTACGGTAGCCGTGAAAAGCTGGCTTGGGAATTTGCAAAGATCCTCAATCAAGAAGCGAAAGAGCTTGAAGCGGCAGGTGTCGACATCATTCAGTTTGATGAGCCTGCGTTCAATGTGTTCTTCGATGATGTGAACGAGTGGGGCATTGCATGTTTAGAGCGTGCGATTGAAGGGCTGAAATGTGAAACGGCGGTGCATATCTGCTATGGCTACGGCATCAAAGCGAACACGGATTGGAAGCAAACGCTAGGCACTGAATGGCGACAATACGAAGAAGTATTCCCTAAATTACAGCAGTCGAATATCGATATTATCTCGCTCGAATGTCATAACTCACGAGTGCCTATTGAGTTACTTGAGTTGATTCGCGGTAAGAAAGTGATGGTTGGTGCGATTGACGTTGCAACCAACGAAATTGAAACGCCAGAAGAAGTGGCGAATACACTGCGAGAGGCATTGAAATACGTTGATGCCGACAAGCTTTACCCATGTACCAACTGTGGTATGGCGCCTTTGTCTCGCGAAGTATCGACCGCTAAGCTTAATGCGCTAAATGCGGGCGCGGAGATCATTCGTAAAGAGTTGGTGGGTTGATATTAAGACTTGGGCTCGACACCATAAACTAAAGTTAGGGTCATTCCAGCGAGTTTAAACGAGACTAGGAATCTGATTGCAGCTCGCTGGGAAATGGCGAGGCTTTCGCACTTCAAAGCACTCGGTGGGTAGATCCTGAATCACGCTCGTTCCTCGCTGTTCAGGATGACGGTTGTTGAGGTATACGTTACTCATGTACACAACTATTTGGTTTGTATCCAAAGTTGGGTCATTCCAGCGAGTCTAAACGAGACTAGGAATCTGATTGCAGCTCGCTGGGAAATGGCGAGGCTTTCGCACTTCAAAGCACTCAGTGGGTAGATCCTGAATCACGCTCGTTCCTCGATGTTTAGGATGACCGTTTAAAATAAAAATGCCGCTCGCAGTAAAGTGAGCGGCATAGTTTGTTTTCCGTTTCCAGCTTCGGCCAGGCTTAATTCAACTCCACGTTCTTCACCTCAGGATGCTTTAGCAACATCACACGAATCCAGTGATGTACCACCCACATCACCATCGCGGTGAGCAGAACCGCAACGAAAATCGAGCTGAAACGGTACAAGATTGAAAAGAACGCGTCTTTTTGTTCTGGCACCAATGAGGTCGTCAGCGGAACCGATAGGGCAGACATGGCAGAAAACGCGATAGCCGCTTTAATTTGCTCCTTTGTGAGCCACAAGCAGAATGGCCCCATAGCAATGGTAAAGGCGAGCCAAAAGAGTAGCCCATGCCCATACCAACTGCCCAATATGAGCTGAACAACCATCCCTGCGATGCAGCCTAGTGCGGTGCCGATGATGCGAATTTTTGCCATGGCGAGCGAGCCCGCTAAAGTCATTGGGGTTAGGATGATCAAAATGGAAGCTTGTGCGGATAGCGAGTCATATAAGTCCGCTACTTGGAATACGATAAACGCAGCCATCGCCACTACCCAGCCCATGGCAACTTGGCTGATGTAGTCAATATCGCTTTTTACTGGGGTCGACATCTCAATGTGCTCGGCGGGGGATTTTGGCTCCGGGAACAACCAATACGCGAATGCGCAAACAAAAATATTGCTGAACGCCATCACCCACATGTTGACGTTGAACTCTTCAATATCCATGAAGTTATAGCTGGCAAAATTCAACACAATTGAACCCACCAACAGCCCCATGTAACCAAACAAATAGGTTTTCTGGTTCATCATTGCAATGCACTTGAACAGCATCATGATTCCGACGGCAACGGTCATTAATGTTGGATGAAACTGCAAGTATTCCAGCAAAAATGTGGCTTGTATGGTTGTCCACACCGCAGAGAAAAACACGATCAATAAAGCCGAAAGATTAAAGTTATCCATTCTGCCCAATATAAACAGCGGCATCATGATGGCAAAAAATCCGTAAGACCAACCGAAGATCATGCTTAGCGCGAGCCCTAAAGAGCAGCCGAACCAAATTCGTAAGGTTTTCATTGTCGCCGCCTAGTAAATGAAGTGGAACCAGCTTGCGAGGTGAATCTGTGCTTGCGCCATCAACTGCCAGAAAATGCTGTTGTCTGGGTACAAAACAATGGTAGCGCGAGAGCCGACAAACAGTGCTGGTGGTAACTCTTCGCTGCTGGTTAGGTTCACTCGTGTACGCTGCGCATCACGTACCCAGCGGTTGTTCACTTCCACTTTGGTTAGTGCGCCATTAGGCGTTTGTTGTGCGGCTGCTACACCGTAATCGCGGCTAGCTAAATCAAAGTCGTACACCGAACCTGGGTTGGCATCAAATGTGACCAAGGCCTGGAAAGTCTTGTCTACGTTCGCGACGGACTTTTCACGAAAATCAGCGGCTACCCAGAGTGATCCTGTTGGTACAAATGTCAGCAATGGCATGTTGGTGTTTGCCATCGTGCCAACTTCTAGTTGCAGGTTGGTCACGACACCATCACTGGGAGCGAGTACTGCGGTATTTGCCAAATCAAGTTGCGCCTTTTCGATGCCGTTTTTGGCAATTCGAACGGCGGTGCTTTGACCTTTTTGATCGCCTAATTGCGCCTCAATGACTTTTAAGTTTTGTCTTTCCGCTTTAAGCGCTGCACGTGATACCTGATTTTGGGCAAAGGCATTATCGAGTGTCGATTGAGAGATGACTTTCTGCTTCGATAGTGTCAGTAAGCGGGTGTACTCGCGGTGCGCATTATCAAATGTCGCTTGGGCGCGGGCAATATTGGCAAGAGCGGCTTCGCGTTGAGAATACAGCGTTGCTTCTTTTTCATAAGCGGATTGTAGAGACAGCTCCGCCTGTTCAAGCGCTATCTTGTATTTACGATCATCAATCGTAAACAACACATCGCCTTTTTGAACGGACTGGTTATTCTCGATGAGAACGTCGGTCACTTTACCAGATACCTCGGGTGCGACTTGGACAACGTATCCTTGCACTCGTCCTTCGGTCGTTAAGGGGGCGTGGCGGTCAGCAATGATAATGTACAAAAATAGTACGATGAACAGGACAATCAAAGTTCGCATCCAGTGTTTGAATTTTTGGTCAGCCGTCATTACAAGTTCCGTTAAACATATTGGATAGCGGATTATAGAGAAGTCACTCACAATTCAGTAGAATGATAATACGAACATAAATGACCTAAAAATAGGACAATGAACGTTAGTTTTGATGATATTTATCTATTCACTCAGACGGTGGTTCACGGCGGTATAAGTGCAGCGGCAGAGGCGAATCAACTACAACGCTCAAAAGTGAGTCGTCGCCTGCAAGAATTAGAGAAATCACTCGGGGTACAGCTTTTGATCCGCACAACACGCAGCATTGAGTTGACGGAGCACGGGAAACGCTTGTTTGAGTTGGTGGGGCAGCCTATTGACCATATTCAGCAAGGTTTAAATGCCATGCACGAATATCAACAAGAGCTGACGGGCAAGGTGCGTTTAGCCATTCCTTCTGCATTGATGAGCTCTGCCGCGTTTAACGCGATCATCACCGAGTACACAACGAGGTATCCGGAGATTTCGGTCGAGATTGAAAACCATCAAGAGAGTGTCGATCTCAAGCGTCAATCGTTTGATTTACAGCTTCTTCCGAGCGTGGTCAAAGTCACCGATGACAGCTATGTGCAGTTCAGTCTTTTGCCTTATCGTAGTCACTTTGTTGCGTCAAAAGCCTATCTAGAATCGCATCCGCCAGTAAAAACGGTGGAAGATCTTAAGCAGCATCGCCTTTTAACTAATCGTTACAATGCCGATTTGCTCGATTCAGATCTGCATGTGGCGTTGCGTTCGGATGACCTCAACTTGCTGCGCTCGATGGCGATAGCAGGAAACGGCATCGCGTTTATTCCTCAAATTCATTCTAAGCCTGCATTGCGAGATGGTTTGTTGGTCGAGGTGCTGCCTCAATTCGCGCATCCGAAGCAGCATCTTACTCTGATTTATCCCTCGGCCTTATTTCTGCCCAATAAAGTCAAAGCCTTGATTGAACTAATTCGAGAGAAATTTAAATAGTCAGTTCAAACCACACTTAAATAAGGGCAAATGTGTGAGCGAAGGTCATCTTTCTAGGTTTTATTGCTCTAACATGAAAGGGTTCTGATACATTAACTGTTGCTCAACTTGTTGAGTATGGTTTGTGGTCGCACAAGATAGGAGATGGAAATGTTATCGAAAGGAAACACGGGCCTGATTGTGGTGGATGTTCAGGGCAAACTCGCTACATTAATGCATGAAAGCAACGCACTGATTGAAAATATCACGAAACTGGTAAAGGGTGCCAAAGCGCTAGATTTGCCTATTCTGTGGCTAGAACAGAATCCAGAAAGGTTGGGCTCAACCGCGGAGCCGATTCGTGAAGTGCTTGAAAGCACGCATTTACCTATTACCAAGTACACGTTTGATGGTTGCAAAGAGGCGACGTTTAAGGTCGCGGTGGAGAACGCGAAAGTTGATACCTGGTTGGTTTGCGGTATTGAATCCCACATTTGCGTCTATCAAACCGCGGTTTCTCTGCGCCAGTCCGGTTATCGCGTTGAATTAGTCACGGATTGTGTCTCTTCCCGAACCGCTGCCAATAAAGCGCTCGCTCTTGCGAAGTTAACCGCTAACGGTGTGGTGCTCACTGGGCTAGAAATGTGTTTGTATGAAATGGTCGAAGATTGCCGAGCTCCTGAATTCAAAGAAATTCTGGCGCTCATCAAATAGTGTAATCACTGGAATCAACAACAACTTTATCTGAACACGCTATTCAAATTCTCGTTGATATCTTGGCAACATCGACTCGTTGCCAAGTAACCCGCCTTGGTGAATGTAAATCACCGTTTTATCTGTATTGTCTTCCAACCAAGGGGTGAGGCATTGCCACATATACGGGTCGTATAACAGGTCAAATTCGAGGTCGGTTTGCTCAAAGAGTGCTTTCCATGTGATGTAATCTTCTTCGTACAAGCGACCAAAATGGTGTTTGTTGCGCACGGTTAAAATGGTTGGGTGGCTGTTTTCACCGAGCTGGTTGAACTGTTCAGTTAAGTAATCTGCATCGCCTACGCAAGGGCAAGTTAGCACTTCTATGCCGTGTGGGCTTAAATGTTTATGAAGATATAAAGCCGTCGTGCCAGTACCTGATGGCAGGGCGACCGTAAACTGCTCTTTACCTCTCAATCGCGTCCAATCAAGAATTTCTCGTGCTAACTGTTTGATGCCAGCTTCAGCGAGGTGGGAACGTCCGCCCTCTGGAATAAGCAATGTCGACTCATCTAATCTTCGTACCTGGTGGATGTATTCACTAGGGTGGAGTTCGCTACCGATGTCTTGCATGGCGGTGATTTTCATACCCAAATCGAGAGCGCCGCGATAGTTTCCGATGGGGGAGCTTTTTAGCCAAGATGGAATGTGATGAACATAAAACTCAAATGCCCAACCTTTAATCTGGGCGAGAGCCGCTAGCGAGTACATGGCATTAGATTGAGCGGAGCCAAAGCTTATTAACGTGGCGATGTCGGGATTTTGCTCTTCCATTAACGCCATAAACTTACGTGCTTTGTTCCCAGAAAAGTGGGAGTGGAGCATGTCGTCACGTTTAAGGAAAAATTTGCGCCCATTAAAGCTATGTTGGGTGATAGGACTTTCTGAGAGTTTCATGTCGATGCTGACGGAATAAACCGTGTCACCTTTGCCATTTAAAAAGGTGGCACAGTGTACCCGTTATTGAATGAAGATCAAAAGTATCGAGATCTTGTGTTCTACATTTCTTCGTCTTGCGACTCGCCATCAGTTACCTCGGTTGCAAAGATCGATAGTAGCCACGCAGCCGTCATTTGGATGTTTATCAATAGTGAATTGCCAGCCATAGCGTCGGCATAAATCATCCACAATCATGAGCCCCAAACCATGACCTTCGGCATCTGGCACGGAAGAGAAGCCTTCGCCTTCATCTCTCACCGACAGTGTGGTATCGGTCATGGTGATATGAATCGTTCCCGCTGACGTGGCTGCAATGCCGTTGCGAATTAAGTTACTCAACGTAATGTTAAGCACTGCAGTAGTCGCTTTGGTTTGCGGATGCCCCAATATTTGTACATTAAATTCCAGCGATTTTTCATCGGCTTGCGCTTGGCTAAGAGCCACGATGTTATGGAGCTCTTGCTCTGAGATGGTTCGAACGGGGCTGTCGTCGGTGTTGCGTTCATATCGAACCAAACCCAACAAAGCATCAACCATGGTCGACATCTGCAAAGTGGCATCTTGAATACGGCCAATCTGACGTTCTTGAAATGACGTACTTGGGCTTCTTGCTAGCAAGCTGCTTGAACCTTTCATCACTGTGAGCGGAGTTCTCAGTTCATGACTGGCATATCGTGCAAAAGCTTGTTCACGTTTAATCACTTGATTGATTTGATGTCGATATTCATTAAGCTGATTTGCGAGCGTTTGGAATTCATTTGCAGAGCCTTCAGGGACAACAAATTTTTGTGTAGTGTCACCTTGATGGCGGTCCAGCTGTGTTTTTAGGGCACTAACAGGTTCAATGAGACGCAGAGAAAGTCTCAATAATAGGCTGCCAAAAATCAAAAGTAACCCGATGACAACCGCCAGCACCATAACGAGAACAAACATAAACTCGTTAGATGTAATTTCTATCTCATCAATCAGAGAGATCAGAATAATAGGATGCTCCTCTCCATCTTGCGTGTAGGTGCTCATGTAAATCATGCGAGTGTCTGGTTCGTCAGCAACTTCAGCGAGAAAATATTTTTTATTTTGAATAAAGGGTTGATAGAGCTCAGGAACGAGATTGATGTTGTTGTATGCCGTTGTTAGTAAATCGAGTTTGATGATTCCGCTATCAGGATGGTTTCGAAAGTGCTCAATCGCCTCTTTTTTATCGATCATAATGCGTCGTTCACCGACGCGATCTTCCGACCATAATAGCGCTCCGCTAACCAATGCGAAGCATAGCAAGCCAATCACAACCGACACTAGAAGGAAGAAGAGTTCAAGGCGTCCGGTTAAGCTTTGTGTGTTGTTAAATAAGCGGCGAATCATGCCCCGGGCTCCAATCGGAAGCCGACTTTTGGAATGGTTTTCAAAACGTGCTCTTTGAATGGTTTGTCGAGCTGCCCTCGCAGTTGATAAATATGGCTACGCAGCACATCGTTATTCGGCTCGTCTTCTTGCCACAATCGGAAAGCAATCTCCTCACGTGTGACCACTTCTGGCGCGTTTTTCACCAGCATTTCTAGAATCGTGTACGTGGTTGGATTCAACGCCAACAGCTTATCTTGACGGTAGGCTTGATGCGTTTTTTGATCGATAGACACTTCGCCATACTGGAGTTTGGTTGATGCAACCGTACCGCGGTAGCGTTTAATCAATGCAGTCATGCGTGCTTCAAGAATATCGAGATCAAACGGTTTGGTTAGGTAGTCGTCGGCGCCGTGTTGGAAGCCTTTGAGCATGTCGTCTCGGCTATCAAGTGCTGTCAGCATCAACACCGGAGTGTTATTACCTGCATCGCGTAGCTTGTTGCACAGTGTTAGGCCATCCATGCGCGGCAGCATGAGGTCGAGCAAAATGATGTCAAACGCATTATCCATCGCCAGTTTTAAGCCTAGCTCACCGTTGTCGGCATAATCCAGCTGCATGCCAGCACACTCAAAATAATCAAACAACATTCCCGCTATTTCACGATTATCTTCTACCAAAAGTACACGCTTCATTTATTCTTATCCAATCTCGATAAATTCGAATGTTGATCTTAACGAACATTATTCACTATAGGTGTGAAAAAGTTGTCGACGATGATTTTCTCACCTTTGTGTCGGTTTTCAATGTCTAGCTTGAATACCGTCTTATTATCCAAGTAAATCTACGATCTTTTGTTCATATCTATCAATTTCTCTTGATGTATAAATGGGGTAGATTATTTGATTCTGTTAACTCTATATAAAACATGAAGATACTAAATTATTTATGTGACCTTGAGCACATTGTTAGTAATTACTGATTTTTACTGACTCACTCATAGAAAAAGTTCTTACTTCTCTTAAGTCCCTTTTTTAATTATGGCTATTGCTTTTAAATACAAACGCTTAGATTCTCCTTTTTGAGATAATTCAATTAAATCAATGGCTTCATGTATAAGCGAAAATCTGCATTATTTTATTTTTATTAATAAAACTACATTTTCTGTTCTTGCTCTGTTCATAAATGAAAGCCTTCCATTAACTTTACTTGTTTAAAATCCATGATCCTTCCAATGCTTAATGCCAGATAAAAATCAATTTGTGAGGCGATCATGTTTAACAGTATACGCACTCGAATTGCTGTCAGTGCGGGTGGGGCAATGGCCTTCACTCTATTGATTGCAATGGGTATGACAACCAATGCGTTCACTCAAGTGAATGAACAAATCACTACAAAAGTAAAATCTCAACTGACCGAAGCCACCACGACCGACCTGAGTAATACGGCGATTCAGCAAGGGCTGAATATTTCCAACCAGTTAGAACCAGTGTTGGCGAACTTAAAGCAAGCGCGTTCAATTATCGAATTAAGCGCAGAGACGACCGCGACGCCAGACATTATTGTTAAACAGTTTATTGCGTCACTAGAAGCTCAGAACAAAGCTGTGTTTGCTGGTTACATGGTATGGGAAAAGCCATCGTGGGTTGAGCCAACGATTCAAGACAAAAGCCTTGGCTTTAATAGCGAAGGCTACTTAGCGCCATTCTTTTCGCCAAATTCGCACAACAGTTTTGATGTCGTGGCGATGGATAGCTTTAGCAATACTGAATTAAACAACAACGGTGAGCGTAAAGACGATTGGCACTTGATGCCTTACGAAACGGGCAAAACGTTCGTGATGGAACCGTACATGTATCCGGTTCGCGGCAAACAAGAACTGATCACGACCATTAGCCAACCAATCAAGTTACGTGGCGAGATCATTGGTTCTCTCGGTTTTGATTTGTCATTGAACGAGTTACAAAGCCAAAGTGAAGATTACGCGAGCGACTTATTTGATGGACAAGGCCGTATTCTGATTTCTTCGTGGAAAGGCATCACGCTGGCGAACAGCAGCCAAGCGGATCAAGTGGGTAAGAAAGTCTCTCATGAGTTGGCGTCTCAATGGGCGCGTATTCAATCCATTGCGAAACAAAAAGGCGCAGGCCTTGTGACGTTTGGCGGGGATGAGTATGCGATTACTGCAATTGAAACCAGCGATGCGCCTTGGATTGTTATGGTGTCGGTTCCCAGTAGCTTCCTTAAAAAGAACGTGGATGACTACGAGCGATGGAGTGAAGAACAAAGTGCAGAAGCTCTTGAAAAGGGAGTGTGGGCAGGGATTATTGCGGCTCTGATTGGTATTGTTGCGATGACGATGATCGCGACCTCGTTGGGTAAAGTGTTAACTAACTTAGTGGAGCGTTTTAAAGACGCAGCGCAAGGCGAGGGCGACCTAACTTACCGCATTGAGGTGAAAGGTAAGGACGAAACTGCCCAACTGGCGCACTGGTTTAATACCTTCCTCGCTCGCATTCAGGAAATGCTTTTAACCGTAATGGCGACGGCAGACCAAGTTGATAAAAACGCAAGTGAAGGCCAAGCTCGCGCGGCGGCTTCGAGAGATCAACTGAACGTTCAAGTGAACGAAGTCAACTCGCTAGCAACGGCGATTAATGAGATGAGCGCAACCGCACAAGAAGTGGCAAATTCTGCGGTACAAGCAGCAGCGGCGGCAAGCCAAGTTCAAAGCAATAGTGCGAATGGCATGTCGCGTATGGACAATGCTGCAAGCGCGGTGGATAACCTCGCTTCGCAAGTGAATGATGCACAGCACCAGACGCAGAATTTGGTGGCTTCAAGCACGGCGATTCAGGGTATTCTGAGTGAGATTGGTGGCATTGCCGATCAAACCAACTTGTTGGCTCTGAACGCTGCGATTGAAGCTGCGCGTGCTGGTGAAGCGGGTCGTGGTTTTGCTGTGGTAGCCGATGAAGTCCGCAACCTTGCAACGCGGACACAAGGCTCGACAGAAGAAATTCGTGCAATGTTGGCTCGTTTGGAGCAAGAAACGCAATCAATCGTCGTGTTAATGGAGCAAAGCCAGAAGCAAGCGGTGGATACCAAAGAAGAAACACAAGCAGCGCAGTTGGCGTTGGCCGAAATAAACCAAGCTATTGAAGTGATTAATGATATGAATAATCAGATCGCTTCAGCGGCAGAAGAGCAAAGTTCGGTGTCGGAAGAGATCAACCGTAATGTGGTTGTGATTAATGATACGGCGATGGAAGTGATGGATACCATGTCATCTTCTGTAGCGATCAGTAACGAACTGACAGTAAAAGCCAGTGATCTTCACGGTGAGTTGAGTAAGTTCAAGTTGTCTTAATCAAGTAAGTGAGAGAGTTTAACCCAACTTAAAACGTTTACTTCTCACAAAAAAAAGGCTCCAGAGTTACCTCTGGAGCCCTTTTTAATGCTTGTTTTGAACTATGAAGCGGGAGTGGCTTGCTGTTCACCAGTTGCTTTTAAGCGTTCGATTTCTGATTCAGTTTGCCACTTACCGTTGTAAAGGTATTCACGCTCAGGAAGCGGGGCATTTGACGCCCTTAAATCAAATACCTCATCGGTTTGATATTCTTTACTACAAACAGGAATACTAAAGAGCCTTGATTCTGGCTTTGCTTCAAACAACTTTTTATGGTCATCGACCTCGGTACAATTCAGTTTGTAGACCTTTGACAGTTGCGCGACCATGGATTCTAAATCCGCTTCAGTTTTAAAGAAAACATAACAATCGAATCGATCTTGTGAGCGAAAGATAGTCTTATGAGCAGTATCTCGATATCTGCATATGTCATGCTTAAAATAGAACTGGATCACTTTCCTTTTCTTGTTGTAGTCCGCAAAAAGCCAATCTTCTCGTTCGCCCACTTTAACTTCTGTTCGTTCATCAGGCTGGCGTTTTAACATACCAAATGAAAGCAAAATGAAGGCACCTGCTCCAGCTAATGCCATCGGACCAACCAGTGCTACCATAATCACACACACCACTGCACCTATCCAGCCAACAGCTTGCGTAGCGGTATTTACCCATTTAGGCATATTGCGACGCTTTTTCATCACAAAGCCTTTATCTGAAAAAATGTAGTCATATCGATAATCGAGGCCAATCGTAAGGTAAAAAGCTCCAGACACCATCACCGACAAAATAAAAGAAAAAATAGTTACGCCAACCGTGTCACTCGTGTGTATAAACAAAGTTAATAGGAATGGGGCGATCACAAATGGAAACGCAAAAAGTTTAAAGTAATAGCGAAATGGTTCCTCTACATCATACTTATGCCAAGTTGTTACATTATCACCTGCGAGTATTTCCTGCTCTTGCGCCTCTTGATAAACTGCTAATTCTTCTGGGGTGACGTAAAATGGTGAATATGCCAAGGGTTACTCCTTAAAACCTAATGTGCCAACAACTGAGGTGAGTGACTTTTTAATGATGTTTTGTTTGGTATTGTCTGAAATTACGCTATGAGTTGCACTCTGTTTTACGCTATTTTGGAACCAATACTCACGCTTTGATGGGGCATCATCTTCCACATCATACGCTACTTGCATGGCAAGGTATTGATCGGTCTCTTTAATCGGCAATGTTACCTTATACACCAGTAACTCTTTGCTAGCTTGGCTCTGTGTTTGTAGCGTGACTAAATCTGCGTTTTGATACCAAGAGCCGGACGTCAAATCATCTTCTGTTGCCTTGGTGTTGGTACTCACTGTAACACCATTCGTTGCAGCACGATGTGGCAGCTGAATATGCACTTCCAAGCCAACTAGCTCATGATGCGTATAGCCTGGATAAGCCTGTATTTTTTCAATAGGCTGATGGTATACCGTTGGCTGTTGAATAATAGATTGTAAGTCAAACAGTGCTTGTTGCACCAATGCTGAATTGTGCTTCTCTCTTGCGGGCAAGCTTGCAGATTGGCTCCACTGAGTACGACTCGGGTGATTACCCCAAGGCAGTTTATCTAACCATTTTTGGAAATCATCTTGTTTCAGTTTGTTGAGTTTATAATTGATGGCTAGGTATGTAACTGTAAGAATAACTAAAGCTGCCGTTATTGGGCCTCCAAAAAGTAAGTTAGTCGAAAAAGTACCAGTAGAGGCTCCTACGAACTGAAACGCACCAATCGCACCAGTTAAACCAAGCGTTACGGTATTTGCTAAATACAATTTGCTTTCGAGACCATAAACGTCATCTACACTCTGCCAAGAACGGTAAGCCTCAATACCTGAAGCCAGCGCTCCTAAAGCACCTGTAATCGCGAGCCATTTATTAAAAACTTTTAAGTCATCTAGAATCAGGTTTTCAAAGCCTTTTGTATTTCTGTCTACTAAATTTTTAAGAGTTTTTAGCGAATGCTCTCTGAGCTCGTCACTGCCCTTAACCTTATCCCATAGTTTCCCAGTACGAATGCCCGTCCAAGCTCCGGCAGTGTAAAAAAGCTTTTGTTGAATATCTAAGAAATCATCTTGAGACATGAGCCCTGTTTCTTGAATACTGTTCATTGCATCAGCAAGTGCGAGGCAGTTAAAAATCAGAGCTAAGAAGCCTAAACCACCCACATCTTCAAACCGTTTCTTAAGGTTGTTTAATCTGTTATCCCATATGTCTTTACGCATTTGAATTGTTGCCTCAAGTACGTCATCTGGAAGTTCTATATACTGTGGGTATTCCAACGTCGCAACGGCTAAACTTTTTTGAAGGTGCCGCTGTTGCTGGAGAGCCTTCTTATACTGCGTGTTTGATATAGTTTTATCACCCTTGTTGAAGGCTGCTAAGACTTCCTTGTTTTGGTTAGATGCGACGAGTTTTTTATCATGATTGGATTTCCAGGTACCAAAATTTTGAGCGTAGCCTTTATTGACATTGATTGGAGTATCTATCGACAAACGTTCTACAACGGCAGCTCTTAGGTAAAAACTTGTTCGGGTGAGCGGTCTTGACAATAGAGATATCATTAAGATAGACGCTTGGGCTGTTAGGCTAACGCCAACCTCTATTACCCCCTTCAATAAAGCGCTGTTAGTCGCTTTGAATATGCTATCTAGCTCATCGAATCCTTTTGCTATATCTCTTAGAAACTCGGTTTCTGCAGTATTTGGGTTAGAAATAAAGTCCATTACTTTTGCATACATACCCACACGGTTACTTGCTGCCGAAACGTAGTCCATGAACTGTTTGTCTGAGCTTTCAGTGTCTGGAGCATTTTTGGCGACGTCTACTTCACCTACCTGATTTGAAACTTGTTCAGGAATTAATTTCTCCACTTGTTTAAAGAGACTACGACTAAACCCGGAAGTGTAGAGTGCGAGTAAACTGGTTGGTTTCTCCCATTGGCTTTCAGCCCATTGGCGGTCTTCTTCTTGCATCACCAGAGTAAATGACTCAACGGCTTGCTTATGGAGTTGATACAAGCTGTACTGCGTGTCTTCGCTGTATAGGTCGAAGGTTCTTTCGAGATGATGAGGTGTCAAAGATTCCATTACAGCAATAAAGTCGCTTTTTACCGAGACAACTTCGGCAAGCATGGTTTCTTTTTGCTCTGACAGCTCTTGCATTTCGCTCAGCATTTGCTTCCAGTTGAGCTGCTTGCGCCAGCGTTCAGTCGCTATCCATTGTTCGTATTTACCAAATCGACTCGCAGAAATTCGATATTTGTCCTGTATTGCTTTGGCAATGTCACTTTGGGTATGTTGGTGTGATTCAATCGCTCCAGCGGAAAATTTAGCAGGATAGCCTGATTGAACTGAGCTTTTATTCTGCTCTGCCAAATCGAGTTGACTGGATGAGTCATAATATTCTGCCATGTCGGTATAAAACGACAGCTCTTCACTGTTACGTTTAACGCTAGCTGGCATGTCTATATTGTCGCTTGCCCCGAACATGCACAGCTGCATGGCGGTCTGCATTAAGTTCCACTGGTTTGAAAACTGGTCAATGAAAAGGCGGTAGGGACTTGCAGCGCCAACAAAATGCAGCGACATATCTTGAATGTCTGCGGCGTAATCTTTTATCGCGACGAAGTAGCCCGATTCTTCTTCTGGAATTGAAGAGGTTAAATCACTCTCGGCTGCGACAGGTTTAAAGATAGAACCATCTTCATCAGCTTTGGTAGTGATGCCGGAATCCGCAAAACGCCCATCATCAACGGCGGAAGATTCAATATCAGCCACTTGAGTTAACTTATCGATTGGTGCAATGTTGGGCTGATTATCGTTTGCAGACAGAACAACAGTCTGCATGCGATTGATATGATTACTTGGATTGTTAAGGACGCGCATGAACATGTTCCATGTCCAACGGTGTTCAGAGTAACAAATCGACAGCACGCTCCCATCTTCGTAGGTAAGAAAAGGTTTTGCCCCTTCTGGTGTCCCACGCTGTTCGGATTCTGGGCTTTCCGACTCTCCCAGCTTGTAGAGCGTGAATTGCGTTCCTTTGATTTCGTATTCGTCTAGGCTTTTATTGATTGCATCATAGACATACAACCAACCATCACGAAGCTGACGCAGGGTGTAGCCAACGGTATTGAGTTTGGCTGGGCCTTGGCCTCTCCATTCTTCAGGCAAACCAAAAGGTTGTGTTTCTTCTGTTTCTAGCTGATCGATAGCGTAGCGAACAGGGATGAAATGTGCCGGTAAAGCCTCTGTTGGTTCTTTCTCGTTTTTTAAATTGAGAGGCTCTGGCTCAGACTGCGGTGGCGGATCGATTTTTTTTGTTTCTCCCTCCCAAAACATACTGCGCTCTGGGGGTGAGCCAGCAAGATCATCGGATTCCGTGGTTGGAACGATATTCAGCGATTTCAGCGTACCATCGCTTTCAAATGCCTGAATGGCTTCCTCATAAGTATAGCTGTTGTCATACCAGAACATAGAAGTTGTTGGGGGAAGTGGATTACTCATCGTTAGCCCATGTTTAAGAGTTTTACTCTATTACGCAAATATCGCACCAAAATAAAGTAACTAAAAATCAATGATTTAGTTTTGTATTATTTTTCTTCAATCAAATAATTGTTTGTTTTTCCAATAAGTTGGTTGGTGTTTACCATTTTTTGTATTGATTGAATCAAAGTTTGAGTTGTGAGTGATACCTCAATGAGCCGACAAAACAAAAGGGCTCCAGAGTTACCTCTGGAGCCCTTTCTAGTATTTAAGTGCTAAAGAATTAGCGACGCTTTGGTTTACGTTGACCAGCTGGTTTGCCTTGTCCTTGTGGGCGACCTTGACCTTGACCTTGACCTTGCGGCTTGCTGCCTGCCGGGCGGTTTGCACCGTTGCCGCTAGGACGTTGGCCGTTGCTTGCAGGGCGTTGACTACCTTGTGCTTTGCCAGAACCGTTACGGTTGCCAGATGGTTTACCATCTTTTGAACCGCCTTCAGAGCGTTTGTTCAAATGACCACCGAAGCCTGGTTGGTTTTTGGTATGTTTGGTTGCAAAGCGGTTTGCCCCGTGACGACCAGATTTACGACGTTGTGCAGGTGTTTGTGCTTCAATGTCTTCCGCAGGAACGAGACAGCCTTGTTTGTCACCAATCAAATGTTTTTTACCCATACTGATTAGGGCTTCTCGGATCATTGGCCAGTTTGCTGGATCGTGGTAACGCAACAGCGCTTTATGTAGGCGACGTTGACGTTCACCTTTTGCTACAGGTACATCTTCACGTTTTTTATACTTCACTCGTTTCAGAGGGTTTGTCTCTGAGTAGTACATCGACGTTGCGTTACACATCGGTGATGGGTAGAAGTTTTGTACTTGGTCACACTCGAAGTTGTTTTTCTTCAGCCACAGAGCAAGGTTCAGCATGTCTTCGTCTTCTGTGCCTGGGTGCGCAGAGATAAAGTAAGGGATTAAGTACTGCTTCTTACCCGCTTCTGCGCTGTACTTCTCGAACATCTCTTTAAAGCGATCGTACGTGCCCATACCCGGTTTCATCATCAGATCAAGAGGGCCTTTCTCTGTATGTTCCGGTGCAATCTTCAAGTAACCACCAACGTGGTGAGTTACGAGCTCTTTTACGTATTCTGGTGATTCAATCGCAAGGTCATAGCGTACGCCAGATGCGACCATCACTTTCTTCACGCCTTCAACTTTACGCGCTTCGCGGTATAGATCGATGGTGTGTTTGTGGTCTGTATTTAGCTTGTTACAGATGCCCGGGAATACACAAGAAGGACGACGACAGTTCGCTTCTGCTTTTGGATCTTTACAACCTAGGCGGTACATGTTTGCAGTCGGGCCACCAAGATCGGAAATTGTGCCGGTAAAGCCCGGAACTTTGTCGCGAATTTCTTCAATTTCGTTAATGATTGACTCTTTCGAGCGGTTTTGAATGATTCGGCCTTCGTGCTCGGTAATCGAACAGAAAGAACAGCCACCAAAACAACCACGCATGATGTTCACAGACGTTTTGATCATGTCATACGCTGGAATTTTCGCTTTGCCGTACATAGGATGAGGAACACGCGCGTAAGGCAGGCCAAACACAAAGTCCATCTCTTCGGTCGTCAATGGGATTGGGGCTTGGTTTACCCAAAGTTCACGATCACCATGGCTTTGAAGTAACGCTCGACCAGAGTACGGGTTTGTTTCTAAATGCAATACACGACTTGCATGAGCATAAAGAATGCGATCGTTTCTTAGTTTTTCAAACGAAGGCAGGCGAACCGCAGTTGTCGCAGCATCGTGGCGTGATGGGCGAATCGTGATTGGTTGTGCAACTGGCTCATCTTTTTTAGTTTCACACTGAGTTTCTACTTCGTATGGGTTCTTTGGTACGAACGCTTCTTTACGAGGTTTTTCAATGCGAGAAGAATCGATAACTGTGTAGCCTTCTGGCGCGGCTGGCAAGTTCACGGCAGTACCACGAATATTGGTCATGGTGCTGATGTCTTCGCCATTTGCGATGCGATGCGCTACTTCTACAAGTGCGCGTTCTGCGTTACCGAAAAGTAGGATGTCTGCTTTTGCATCAAATAGTACCGAACGGCGAACTTTATCTGACCAGTAATCGTAGTGTGCAACACGGCGTAGGCTGGCTTCGATACCACCTAAAACAATAGGTACTTCTTTGTAAGCTTCACGACAACGTTGAGAGTAAACCAAAGTCGCGCGGTCTGGGCGTTTGCCACCTTCGTTATTTGGTGTGTACGCGTCATCGTGACGAAGTTTTTTATCCGCGGTGTAACGGTTGATCATGGAGTCCATGTTACCCGCAGTGATCCCGAAGAACAGATTTGGCTTACCAAGCTGCATGAACGCATCTTTGTTTTGCCATTCTGGTTGAGCAATGATACCGACACGGAAACCCTGCGCTTCTAGCAGACGGCCAATGATAGCCATACCAAAGCTTGGGTGATCTACGTAAGCGTCACCGGTTACGATGATAATGTCACAGCTATCCCATCCTAGGGCGTCCATTTCTTTGCGACTGGTCGGCAAGAAAGGTGCCGTACCAAAACACTCTGCCCAGTATTTTTTGTACTCATGAATAGGAGTGATGTTATTGGTCATATTTTGCTCTCTGTTCCAGGGAGCGCGAATTATAGCGATTTGAGGATCAGGTATCTATACCAAACTCATCTATTCAAGCTTAGTTCATCGAGTTTTATTTGGTTTGCAAAAATATCAAGGCTATATCGGCGATTTTATGTCTAATATCACCTTGAAAGCCTCATGGTTATAGGTCGAGTCGTGAAAAATGTCGCAATGTTAATACAACCAATAAGCAATGGTGTGCTTATTAAAAACAACGCCTATAATCAAATTAATGCATAGGAAAATGCAAAAAGCCGAACAAGCTCTGAAAAGGTTCTAAGTCGATTGGCTTACGTTGCCAGAATCTATTTTACAAGAGGATCAGCAGGTCCCAAATGGAATAAGGCACGTTGACTACGAACCTTGAGCATGAGGCTAATTAAAAAGGGGGCTAGGGAATGAGTGACTCAACAACAATAGCACATGAAAAAGTGCAACCGACATCCAATCCGACTCCAGTGATTGAATGGTCTTACAAGATTGATACTCGCGAATTCGAATGCGACCAGCAAGGAATGGCAAATGCTTTTGGGTTAAATACGCCAGTCACCTGCTTAGATGATTTGTTTGAGCACATGCTGATGGGGCAACAGGAAACACTAAGGCAACGAATTTTAGAAGTGGAGCTCCTAGGTGGGCAAGGTCGTTTTTCTTGTTGCATGATGCTTAATGAAGCTCGCTTAATACATGTCACAATTAGCTTTGAAAAGCTCAATGAGCGTATTGTTCAAGGCTCTATCATCCCGCAATTGACGATCACTGGCTGCGAAGAGTTAGCGAAAATTCTCGAAACGATATTTGATTTACCGAATGTAGGGGTTTTAGTCGCGGACGAAGACACCCGAATCTTAGGTTGTAACCGTGCCTTTGAATTGCAAATGGGTTATCAAAACCGTGATTTGGTTGGACTTAAAACCTATATCTTTAGCACATCTCACCATAGTCAGGCGTTTTACGACCAGCTCTGGCAACATATTGATGATGAAGGATACTGGAGCGGTAATTTATTGAGTAGAACTGCAAATGGTAGTAATCAGGCGCATCATCTTTGTATCTATCGGCTAACATTTCATTCTGGACGGATTCTTTATCTCGGCTTCTCTACTGACATTTCGGCTTCCTTGTTGTGGATGAAAAATCGCTGTGAACAACAACATGATTGGTCAGCTTTTTTGCCTTCTAGAGAAGAGTTCGAACTGCAATTAGCTAATTTGGCGAACGAAAGTGGGAGTAAAGAACTCAATATCGTCATGACTCTCAGACCAAATTTTTCTGAAAAATGCTTACTTGAACAGCAACTAGGCTTCGCCGATTTTATTATGCGAAGCCGCTACACCAGTATAGCGGGTCAACTTTCTAGGGATGTGTTTGTTGTCTGTTTACAAACTCCTCACTGTCAATGGCTAAGTCCTTTACGTTTGATTCAAATTGCAATGAAAGGGTTCTTCACTGAGCTTAGGAATGAAATGGGAACAAAAATGCATACCACTATCGTTGAGGGACAAACGGGAGTGTCAATCCTCGGCTATGATACAAACAGGCCAAAGCAAGCGTTAGCGCATGCAGCCCAGGCGATGTTGTCCTCACTTTCGGGAGAAGGTGGCTATTTTAATTTTTATAATAGTGAGCTTCATTCTGAGTTAGTAAAACGCCAGCATTTAGAGGCGTTTTTGGAAGCGCAAATCGACAGTGGGCTGGTGGATGTTCATTTTCAACCAATAATTGATAGCCGAACTGGTAAAGTCGTTAAGTTCGAGGCCTTAGCGCGCTTTTATCATGAAAGTGATGCCTATAGCACTCAAGAGATGATTACTGTTATTGAAGACTTAGAGTTGATTGCGGCTCTAGATGATGAGGTTTGTCAAGCCGCGCTCAAACACTTTCCGCGCTTGCAAGACATATATGGCGAGGAAATAGGGTTAACCATCAATCGCTCACTGAATACTAAATTGGATTCGCTCCAGGTTCTTCAGCGTTCGCATGACCTAATTAAAGCCAGTGGTGTCGATCCTAAACGAGTCACGATTGAGCTGACGGAAACAGCGTATTTTGAGCAAGACGAAGAGCATACGCAAGCGCTAGAGCAAGTGCGCAAAGAGGGCATTAAAATTGCGATTGATGACTTCGGTACAGGGTATTCTTCTTTTTCTTACCTAGAGAAAGGGCAGTTTGATTTACTGAAAATCGACCGAAAATTCGTTAAGAACATTCAGCACGGTAATACCAGTTATAACATTGTCAAAATGGTCACTGATCTTGCTCAGCAAATGAATGTAAAAGTGGTTGCCGAGGGCGTGGAGTCAGAACAGGAGCTTCAAACATTGGCTGAAATAGGTGTGGATTACATGCAAGGCTTTTTGTTCTCTCGTGCTCGGCCTGTCGATTTGATGGAGAAAGCGGAAAGTTACGAACATTTGTTTTCGGATGTTACTGTTAAACCAAAACAAGATGATGTATTGCAATCACTGAGCCATGAAGAGGTCAGACACCTTGATCCCGGGGAGCCATTATCGTTGGCGGTGGAATATATGAATTTAAGTCCAAGTTCGCCGTTGGTTGTCATTAACGAAAAGCGCTGTGTTGGCTTAGTTACCAAAGAGCAAGTTAACTTACACCTAACGCCTTCCATGGGGACAGAATTAGAGACTGAGCGAGAAAATTGGATTTGGAAACGCCCGGTGAACCAGATAATGAGCACGGAGTTTGTGCTCGTCAATGCGCACTTATCTGTCGCTGCTATTCGAGAGCTAATCAAAACAGGCATTCGCTTCCCGTGGGTTTTATGTGATGAAAAAGAAGAATACAGAGGCGTGTTAACTCAAGAAGATGCGTTGAAGTATCTCGCTTCTTGTTGAATAAAAAGTCTCGCTGTTCTAGTACATTTGGGGATAGACTTTCGGTGGTTTGACGATAGGTGATTTGCTATTATCGCACCCCAAAATGACTTTTGAGCGTGCATTTAACATGATTCAACAATTGCTGGTTACTTTTCCTCCGATGCTATTTGGCGCGCAAGCGCTACTGACTTTGCTTCTCATCAAGGGCGATATTTGTCCGGGTCAGAGAGGCCGTCTTCATAAAATGTTGCCAGCAGTGGCGTTATTGTGGCTTGCGGTTGCTTCTCTTCGTATTGAAGCATTTATGATCGTGTTCGCTATTTTCTATTTCTACTCTCAGGTTCAAACCAAGAAAACGCGTGAAAAAGGCCCTCTTTGGGCGATGCATTTAGCGAATGGTTTGGCTTTTGCGTATGTAAGTATTCAAGCATTTGAACAGCCAAGTTGGCCTGCGTCTATTGCGATGGCAACAATGATATTTTTCCTTGGGGCGTCATTTTCTCAATTGCTTCTGACTATCGCTCGTAGCAGATTACAGGCATTTCACCGCATTTTGCCAGTTATGGGCATTGTGTCTGGAATGCTGCTGGTGATCGCAACGCTATTTGCTTCTTACCAGTTAAATGAAGCGACATTGAGCGCCGCAACACAACCAATTTTATTGTCTTTAGCCATGCTAATTTCTTCAATCATTGTTTGGTGTTGGCATATCTTCACACATAAAAAACCGGAAAAGGTTCAACTGAGCGTCGCCCTGTTGCTCGCGCTCGCGTCAATGACGAGCCTACAAGGTTTATTCTCTCTGGCGGCTTAATCGCGAGTCGAGAAACAGAGCAATACTGCTTGTACTCAAGTCCTTTCTAGGTTGCTTGAGTATAAGGCACTCACGGTTTTGGATCGCGCTCACTTTAAATTCACATGATTACGTCTACGCTTGTTTATATACCTTGTCGAAGAGGAGAGTCGCGATGGATTTAAGCAATGTAGGTAATTTGGACAGCATTATTTTGCTAGGTATCGTCAATGAAAAGCTACGTTTAGAGTGCGACAGTTTTGACGAGTTAGTATCGGTGTATGAAATGGATGTAGAGTCCGTAGTAGGCAAGCTTGATATGCTTGGTTATCAGTACGATCCATTGACCAACCAATTTAAAGCATATCAACGCTAAACCTTCTTAATCCATATCCCTAAGCCATCTTGATTCCGTCAAGGTGGCTTTTACATTGTAGCCTTGCGGTTGCGAAAAAGGCTTGTAAGTAACGTTTATCTTTCTCTGAGTGACGCGTTGCAGCAAATAAGCGACGCCATAAGCCTTGGCCAAAAGGTTTACTGGTAATAAGGCCTTGGCGAGAAAATTCAGAAATCGCCCAATTTGGCAGTGTTGCAACCCCTAATCCAGCGGAGACCATTTGCACTAACATCAGAGTATTGTCGGCTTGCTTCCATTTGGCGGGTTCTACCCCCGCTGGCTGCAAGAAGTGTTTTACGACGTCTAGCCTTTGTTTTTGAACCGGATAAGAGAGCATGGTTTGATCTGCGAGATCTTGCGGATCAATAACTTCTTTTTCCGCCAGTGGGTGGTTGGTCGCGGTAATTAAGCGCATTTCAAAGTCGAACAAAGGTTCATAATGTACTTCAGAACGAGGTTGAATATCTGACGTGATAACGAGATCCAACTCCCCAGCTAACAGTGCAGGAAGTGGTTCAAAGCCAAAACCTGATGAAAAATCCAGTGTTACGCTAGGCCAGGCAAGTTGATATTCCCTAAGAGCAGGCATGAGCCATTGGAAACATGAGTGACATTCAATCGCCATATGCAACCGACCATTGACGTCTTCTTTCAAGCTTGCCAAATCATTTTCTGCTCTTGCGAGTTTGGGAAGAATATCTTCTGCAAGACGCAATAGGATTTCTCCCTCTGAAGTGAACTTCACCGGACGAGTTTTTCTAAGGAATAATTGTCCCCCAATCCGTGCCTCTAAATCTTTGATCTGGTGAGACAAGGCCGATTGAGTGAGATGCAACGCGGTCGCGGTCGCGGTTAGAGAGCCGGTGTCTCGAAGCGAAGTGAGTGTCCGCAAATGTTTTAGCTCTATCATGAATTCCTTTCATCCTTTGTTGCTCGCTATGAACAGAATAGCAATCGTATAAATAACTTAACGACAAAAAATGGATATGTAAACGTCTAGACGTCTATTTGTTGTGTTTATTTGCGAATCATGTCTCCTCATGATGAATTTTTTTAATAAACAAGTTGAATAAATGGACGTTGTTCAAACCGCAGATGAGAGCGATAGTTTAGCCATCCAGACATCTTTTATGACGAAAGATACTCTGACCCAAACAAATTGAACAAGATTGAAAAAGGAATAGGGACATGGCTACAACAACGCACGTACTAGGTTATCCACGCATCGGTGAAAAACGAGAATTAAAATTCGCTCAGGAAAAATACTGGCGCGGAGAAATTGATCAAGCAGAGCTTAAAAAGGTTGGAGCAGATCTGCGCGCTAAAAACTGGCAAACGCAAACAGATGCTGGCTTGAGTTTTACCACCGCTGGCGATTTTGCTTGGTACGATCATGTACTGACGACCACGTTGTTACTGGGTCACGTGCCAAAACGTCACGCAGACGGTTTCCCTGATTTGGATACGCTATTCAAAGTGGGTCGCGGTCAATCTCAAGCGGGTTGCGGCTGTGCGGGCGCTGCAGCATCGGATATGACTAAATGGTTCAACACAAACTACCACTACATCGTACCTGAATTTAGCAAGGACGATACATTTGAAGTGAGTTGGCCTCAACTGTTTGAAGAAGTCAACGAAGCAACCCAAGCTGGGCATAAAGTGAAGCCAGTTTTGCTTGGCCCAGTCAGTTATCTTTACTTAGGTAAAGAGGTAGAAGAAGGGTTCGATCGCCTGACGCTACTGCCACGATTGCTTACGGCTTACCAAGCTATTTTGGCAAAGCTCGCGAGTCAAGGTGTTGAGTGGGTTCAGATTGATGAGCCAATTTTGTCACTAGAGCTTGAAAGTCAGTGGGCTGATGCGTTCAAGCTAGCGTACCAAGTGATTCGAAGCGATGTAAAAGTGCTGCTAACGACGTACTTTGACTCTATAAGCGATACGTTAGACAAAATTGTAAAGCTACCAGTGGATGGTTTACATATCGATTTATCTGCCGCGCCTCAGCAGCTTGACGACGTGGTTGCCAAACTACCGGAGGGTTGGGTGCTGTCTGCTGGCGTGGTCAACGGTCGTAACGTGTGGCGCTCGGATTTGAGTGCGCAACTTGAACGCCTACAGCCAGTAAAAGAAAAACTGGGCGACAACCTTTGGGTGGCGAGCTCATGCTCTTTGCTACATAGCCCGGTTGATCTGGAACTGGAAACAGAACTCAGTGAGGAAGTGAAAAGCTGGTTTGCGTTCGCAAAACAAAAAGTAACAGAAGTCGCCTTGCTTGGCCGCGCACTCGATGGTGATCAAGATGCGATTCTCGCTTGTGATACCTACAGCCAGCCAATCAAAGCACGTAAAACGGCAACGCATGTGAATAAGCCACAAGTTCAAGCACGTTTAAACAGTATTACTGCTTCACTTGCCGAGCGCAGCGCACCTTACGCGGAGCGTGCTGCGCATCAAGCTGAAGTATTGGGCTTGCCTCTGTTGCCAACCACGACAATCGGTTCTTTCCCTCAAACGGGTGAAATTCGTGTTCAGCGCAGCGCTTATCGCACTGGCCAGTTATCTGAGTCCGACTATATCCAAGCACTAAAAGGACATATTGAGGATGCCGTAAAACGCCAAGAAGCCCTTGACCTAGATGTGCTTGTTCACGGTGAAGCTGAGCGTAACGACATGGTAGAATACTTCGCGGAGAACTTGGCGGGCTTCCAAACGACGAAATTTGGTTGGGTACAGAGTTATGGCTCTCGCTGTGTGAAACCAGCCATTGTGGTTGCCGACATTGAGCGTGAAAAGCCGATTACGGTGGAATGGTCGACGTACGCACAATCGCTAACCAGCAAGCAGATGAAAGGTATGCTGACGGGCCCGGTAACGATTTTATGTTGGACATTCCCGCGTGAAGACATTACTCGTCAAGAAATCGCCCAGCAACTGGCACTGGCACTGCGTGATGAGGTTTCTGATCTGCAAGATGCTGGCATCAATATCATTCAAATCGATGAGCCTGCGATTCGTGAAGGTCTGCCGTTGAAAAAGCGCGATCACAAAGCGTATTTAGAATGGGCGGTGGATGCATTTAAGATCTCGGCAGCGAGTGCAAAACCAGAGACTCAGATTCACACTCACATGTGTTACAGCGAGTTCAATGAAATCATCGATTCAGTCGCGGCGCTCGATGCGGATGTGATTACCATTGAAACGTCACGCTCAAATATGGAACTGCTTAAAGCGTTTGAAGAGTTCAATTACCCGAACGAAATCGGTCCAGGTGTTTATGACATTCACTCTCCAAACATTCCGACGGAAGAGTGGATTGAAGGCTTAATCAAGAAAGCGGCAGAAAAGATTCCGGTACAACGTTTGTGGGTGAACCCAGACTGTGGTCTGAAAACACGTAACTGGGCAGAGACAGAAGCGGCATTGGCGAACCTCGTGTCAGCGGCGAAGAAACTTCGTGCTGAGCTTGCGTAAGGCACCTTTTTAGCAAATAAAAACGGAGACCGTTGTCTCCGTTTTTCTATTCTTAGCCGTTCATTTTCGTCGTTATACTATCCCGCAATAGCGGATGAATTGCTCGTATCGAAAACAACGCACTCACTGTGACTATTTCATTTGAGTACAAGTTTGCTCGGAAACCAACTCATCTGCCATCAACTGACCGCGAGAGTTACGCACTTTAATACGGTACATTAAGCCCATATCAATTTGCTTACGAACTTCCGGGTTACTGCAATAGGTGTAGATACTGGTATTCAGTACTTGATTTAACGGCTTTGCACCGAGTGCGTCATCGTTATAAATCATCATCATTTCAACAACATTTTTGTTGGATGAGACACGCATTATCTGCAGTGGACCGTATTCCAAAGGGAGACCTGCGGACAAGACTCCCGCTCGGTTTGATGCCAATAGCTCAAGCTGGCGTTGATTATCATCGGTAGATGAACAGCCCGCTAACGCACCAAATGCCAAGAAAAGACACAGTAATTTTTTCATAAATTAAAACACTTTTTTGAACGGTTTCACGATTACATTATCGTAAACACCAGCCGCTACGTAAGGATCGGCTTCTGCCCACGCTTTAGCGTCTTCTAGAGAGGCGAACTCAGCGATGACAGTCGAGCCCGTAAATCCAGCTTCTCCTGGGTTGTCGGAGTCTATCGCAGGCATAGGGCCAGCAGTAAGAAGGCGACCTTCGTCTTGAAGCTTTTGTAAGCGCTCCAAGTGTTGCGGGCGAACGCTCATGCGTGTTTCCAGCGAGTTCTCGACGTCCTGAGAAAAGATGACATACCACATAGCATAGTTCCTTAATTGGTAGGGTAAAGTGTTAATTTAACGCCTTTTTTGTGTCTCTCACAAGTGAACAACAGAAAATGTGAGATCCTTTCTAACAGTTAGCGCTGTAGGTTGACTAATTCTGAACCGGGCGTGGTTTGCCTTCACTGTCAATGGCTACGTAGTTGAAAGTCGCATCACAAACCATGAAGCGCTCGCCGACACCGTGTGCTTTTACCGGCTTGACCCATACTTCCAGATCGACACTCATTGAGGTGCGACCAATCTTAGTGCATTCGCCATAGCAGCAAACGACATCGCCAACACCTACAGGCTTCTTGAAGGTAATGCTTGACACTGAAACGGTAACAACGCGACCAGAAGAGATCTCTTTGGCCAGAATCGCACCTGCTAGGTCGAGCTGAGACATAATCCAACCACCAAAAATATCGCCATTGGCATTAGTATCGGCAGGCATTGCAAGGGTACGAAGCAGCAGTTGACCTCTCGGAGAGCTAATTTCTTGACTCATTGTGACATCCTAAATCTTAAAGGCGCTCAAACTAAGCGCCAACATAGTAAATACCTAGAACCAAAGGTCCTTAAAAAACCGCAGACACCGGACCAGAGAAAGTTGGTTTACAGCAGCAAGAATGGTCTGAATCCGGTATGCCGTTTGATCGGTTTAGTGATACATGGAGCAAAACAGCGACCCGAAGGTCGCTGCAAAGTGCGCGGATTATAGCAAAACTGAGTTTTTAATCATCAGTCGATACATCGGATGAGTTATTTTTTTGTTCTTTTGGCATGTGTTTGTAAATGTAGAAGCCAGTCGCAATCATGTAGGCAAATGTCGCAATCAACATTCCGAATACTTTGAAGTTGACCCAAACATCCAGTGGTAGCTCGTAAGCGATATAAATGTTCAGACCAGCAAAGAATGAGAAGAAGCCGACCCAAGCCCAGTTGATCTTCGCCCAAATTGCATCAGGTAGCGAAATTTCTTTGCCCAACATGCCTTTAATGGCCGATTTCCCCATTGCGTGACTCGCTGCTAAACCGATAGCTAGAATCACATAAATGATGGTGACTTTCCATTTTATGAAATTGTCGTCGTGGAAGAATAGGGTCATGCTGCCAAATATCGTCACGATAACGAACGTAATTAGCTGCATTTTCTCGACTTTTTTATACAGAGCATAGGTGACGACAAGCTGAATTGCCGTTGCAACGATCAGCGCTCCTGTTGCTGCGTAGATGTCGTACATCTTGTACAAAGCGAAGAAGACGATGAGTGGGATAAAATCTAGGATTTGCTTCATGGTGGCAAAATCTACCTAATTAGTGAATTGAAGACAGTCTAACGGAATCTGACAAGATGTGAATACCGTCAAGGTTAGAGGTAAGAGAAGTAATCCCCTGACTGAATGATACAACAAGCAACATTTCGCAAAGATGAAGTAGTAAATCGAAGGCATAAAAATTGCCGCGATAGAGCGGCAATTGAGTTGATAGAATTTAAGATTTAAGCAACACGTTGATATTGAGAAATAAGCGTTTTGACATCCTCTAAATAGCCTTCACGTAACAGATTATCAACGGTTGCTTCAAGCTCTTCGAGAGACATCGTAAAGCAAGTGGATTTGCCGGTCATTAGGCTCAGATACTGATGGTATTCTTCTTCTGTATAGTGGCCTAAGCGATCGAGTAGTAGTGCTTTGATTCCATGATGAATCAAGCCGTAGTATGTGTGTCGATGAAGTAACATGGCGATCTCCTTATCAAGCTCATCCGCTAACCATTTGCAGCTTGCTTGACCCTCTGGATAATTCGATTTACTTCAGTAATGCACATCTAGTGCCAGTTTTATCTTCGCAAATTAGAAAGTGTTGGAAGTAGCAAAACTCTCATGTTGCAACCAGCGCTTGATGACGGTTTGGAGCGCATTTAACGTGGTTGGCTTTTCAAGTCTGTCATCCATGAGTTTCGCAATTAGCTCCAGCTCTTTAGCTCCAGACTCTCCAGATAGTGCGATGATAGGAACGGAAGACGCAATTTGCTTAATTCGTTGGCTTGCGTCAAATCCATTCATCACTGGCATCTGTACATCCATAAGCACCAAATCAATCTTGTGCGACTGAAATAGCTCCACCGCGGAAGCGCCATTATTTGCTTGTAAGCTGTTGACTCCCAGCCTTTTTAAGTACATTTGAACCAAAGTACGCTGCACCTCTTTGTCATCAACAATGAGCACTGTTGGTGCATCGTTACTTACTTGTACGTGTTGGTCTGTGCGAGGTTCAGAATGTGGTGCATTTACTTTCCAGCCATTGAAGTCCGGTGTTCTCAAAGTCTCTGGTTTGGGTGCGTTTGGGACGACCGGGAAATACAAGTAGAACTCAGTAAATTCGCCCAATTCAGACTGGCACTCAATTCGTCCACCAAAAGAGCGCATAACGCGTTGACAGTAGCCCAAGCCAAGGCCGCTGCCGCCACTTTTTTGATACGAGAAGAAGTCGTCAAATATCTTGTGTAAGATACTGCTATCTATGCCAGGGCCACTATCTCGGAAGACCAGAATGTTTTCGTAGGCCCCCGTTTGGCTACGAATCTCAATTTGACTATCGGGATAAGAATCAAAATAGTAGATAGCATTGCGAATCAAATTGAAAATGACAAAGTTAAATAGAGTTTCGTTTAATTTGGCGACAAAATCGTGCTCTTGGGGCAGATTGATCCTTTCAATTATTTGATCGTTTTCAAAGCCATAACGACTGACCGCTTGATCGACAGCTTTATGTATAGACGTAATAGTTAAGGGTTCGTGCTCAGGTGAGCTGTCGCTGACTTCTCGCAAAATAATGTCGATAAGTTGGCGACCACGCTGAATCGCTGCTTCTCCTTTATCAATCTCACTCTTTAACGTCTCAAGTGAAGCGTTTGATTCGATATGCTGTTTTAAAGCTTCAAATCGTAATTGCACTTGAGCGAGAGGGTTACGCATTTCATGCGCAATAGAGTTAGCGAGCGCACGGCTTTGGCGTACTTTTCTATCGGCCTCGATGGTGCTCTGGATGCGAACTAATAAGGTTTGCAATGCTGAAATTTCTTCATTAGAAAACAGCTTATTATCCATTTTGTGTGAAGAAATCAGTAAGTGCGTAACGGACTTTCCACGACCAAAAAGAGGCATTACGAGCGCCGTATTGCTGGATCGCATACGTTCGTAGAGCTTGCGCATTGAGCCTTTCGACGAGGAGGCATAATCAATTTCTTCAGACAGTTCATCAAGCACGAGAACAGACTTGCTTGACGGCAGATAATCTTCATAAAACGTTTCGGTGTAACTGCTGGTGACGAGCTGCAATTTATTATTTGGTATATTCAGTAACGCTGCTAACTGGCGCATTGCATCATCTATTGAGCGTTTAAATTCCTCTTCTAATCCAAGAATTTGTTGAACGGGTGTATGTCGTTTCCCATAAATAAAATAGGACGCGAAACGACTGACGCGTTTGTAAAGCAAGTGCCAAGTGATACCGATGAGTGCGCATAAAGGCACCGCTACAAGCCATTGGTTATCTTCCGAGATAGGAATAAATATTGCGCCCAGCGGGAGGACGAAAATGGCACAGACAAACAGCGCGCTAACGGTTAAGTATGTGAGGTATTTAGCGCTATAAAAGCGAGAGGTAAGCAGGGCATAGCCTACAAACAACATTTCACTAATTGAAAGTGCTGGTGGTAACCAGGTTAAGGAAAAGTCACCAAGGAAGTAAGTCATTCCAAGGTGTATCACTGCAGTTGATAACATGAAGACCAAAATGCCGGCTATCATATAGTTACTTTTTGCCAGCGTGAGTTTGCTGCTGTTCGCTCGCATGGTAATCAAGTTCAGCAGGGTTAATACCACAAATGTCAGCAAACTAATAAAGAAATATGAGGTATGGGGACCAAACTCGATCACGAACTGGCTTGGACCGCTAATGGTGACATTTTCGACAGTAAGGTTTGGCACTAAGTTGATGTAAAGCGAGTACGTTGCTAGTGCCACAAAGATGATTTTTTGCCAGGCTTTGACCGCAGTTTTTTTGATATCAGCCGCTAGCTGGCAAGAAAAATAGAACGCGAATGCAAAGGCAAAGAATGACGCCAAGTTCGCCAACTTAGCCATAAAAATACCGCCAGCGGAGCCCAACTCCGGCAATAAATCGGTATGGAAGTATGCATTGCTGCTGATCCAAACGATGATGCAACTAGAATAAGCAATGTACGGCGCATGATGCGAGCCTAAAATCGTTTCACTCTTCTGTTTTAGGCGATAGCAGTAATATAACAACCAAGCGAACACCACCAGTACAGTAGCGTATAGCGTCATTGCTTTTGGATAAAAAAGGCCGTGAAGATGAATATCAAGCATGTTCATTCACCTTTTCATCAATTCTTTTTGTTCGTACGCGGTGTTTGTAGTCGCGAAACTGTATGTCTTGAAATGCTTCAACCATCATACCTAAATTCCAGAAACCGCGGTATGTCTTGGTACCGTCACCGTTAATGTCGCGGTATCCTGAGTGAAAGTAGGCCTCTAAATCAATAGATTGATAGAAATTTAACATAAATATTTGCTCAATAATGGTAAAGCTGAGCTTATAGCCTGCTTTATATAGCTCACTCATCAATGCTTTTTGTGCCAAATACAAAAAGTACAGTTTTTGTTGGATGTTGCCACCCACTGTCAGACGCAGCACTTCGCAAACCGCTTCAGTGTTTTTCAAGTGAGATTGGAACTGCGCATCAAATTCAATAAGAGTCCGTTGGCGAGTTAGAGCGTTACCTCCAAAAAGGCCTAATTGATTAAGAGTAATGTAGCCATAATCAGGAAGGCAAAACTGCCATTGCTCACTACTAAATGGTGATGAATAGCTGAGCCAGGTATTTCTTTGGTGCAAGTTTTGCACCAAAGCGGAGGAGACCATGATTGGTGTAGATGACTGCTTGAACAATAGCACAAAGTGTTGACCTTTCTGCGAGAGTGATAATAGAGGCAATATCTCAAACCATTGTTCAGTTTGGACGAAGAGCTCAAGATTGCTCAGTGTGATTGCTTCGGAAATCGGCATTAATGCAGCGTGATTTGGCAGTGTTACCTTTAGGTCGCATTCGGCAATATCTTCGATCAATATGCTTGAATAGTCGCGGTCGTCAAACGAGAGCTGAGTTGGTCTTGTCGCTTCATTTAAAGGGTGCTTTTGCTTGATCGCAGCAATCTCACATTCACACCAGAAAACCATCCAATGCGGGTAACAATCTGCGGCAATTTGTTCAATTAAGAGCGCCTCTTCGGAGAAAGGCGTTGGATACTGCTGTACTAAATCTCGATAATCTATTAATTCAAACAGTACGGACAGACTCTTAGATGCGTATTTAGGAAAGAGGGATTTAAGAAGCTTTATTCTATACAAAGCAACTTGTTGAAAAAGAGAAGACCTTTCTTGCGGTGTAAGAGTAAGAAGAACCGTGTCAACCAGCGCCTGTTGTTTTGACTCGATCGGCAAATCTGTACTGGCGAGGGGCTCCAAAGACAGCTTAAGACTCATGATATAACCTAGTTCTGACGTTTTTTATATTTTGTAATGGTTTATATCATTTTGATAAATTTATGCTATTGGTTTCTATTTATATAGTTACGTAATGCAAGAAAAGACAAAAAACCGCTCATAGTGAGCGGTTTTTAGTTCATTCGAGAAAGGACTAAGCTTCTTGCTTTTTAAGCTCAGCTTCTGCCGCTTCCTCTTCTATTAGCGCATCAACAATAACTGCACATGCTGCATCACCAGTGATGTTTAGTGCTGTACGAATCATATCGAAAATACGGTCAAGAGCGAATAGCAGTGGTAGACCTTCAATTGGAATGCCAGCGGCAAGAAGCACGGCAACCACTAGGAAAGAAGGACCAGGAACACCCGCTTGACCAACCGCACCCAATGTAGACGTTACGATAATTGCAATGTAAGCGCCCATACCTAAATCGATATTGAACAGTTGAGCAAAGAAGATAGCAACCAAGCCATAGTAAATCGCATTACCTGACATGTTGATCGTTGCGCCTAGAGGCAGAACAAATGACGCGGTTGAATTTTTTACGCCCAGTTCTTTTTCACAGGTGTCCATTGTGACAGGCAGTGTTGCCATAGAAGAGGCCGTTGAAAGCGCAACAGCTTGTGGTTTTTTCATTGAAGACAGGAACTTCTTCGCTGATGTCTTGGTGAAAATATGCACCATTGCTGGGTAAACAACGAAACCGAAGATTAGGATTGCGGCAACGTAAACAACGAACAGTTTGAATACCACCATTAGTGCGCCAAAACCGAATGTACCGACTGCTTCTGCCATCAGGCCGAACACACCGATAGGGGCAATGATCATCACTTTGTTGATCATCCAAACCATTGCGTCAACGATGCAGTTAACACCATTAATGATTGGCTCACGACGCTCTTTTGCTTGCTTAGAAATTGCAATACCAAAGAACATACAGAAAACGAGGATCTGTAGGATGTTTGCTTCATTTAGTGATTGGAAAACGTTGGTTGGGATCATACCAGTGATGGTTGCCCAGAAAGTAGGTAGCTCACCTTTTGAAGCGTATTCTGCTGAGAACATGCCTTCAACGCCAGAGACGTCGATCCCCATGCCTGGTTGGAATACTTCACCCATAAATAGTGCAAGCGCAACGGCTAGGGCGGATGTTAAACCAAAATAACCTAGAGTGACGATGCCAACTTTGCCTGCTGACTGGCTGTTCCCAAGACCAGCTGCGCCAGAAATCAAGGCTACAGCGACCAAAGGAATAACCAACATTTTGATTAAGTTGATAAAGATAGCACCTAAAGGAGCGAACACCGTCGCATCATGACCCATCATGGCACCAACGGCTGTGCCCACGATCATGGCGATTACGACTTGTACGCCAATGTTGTTTAGCAAATTCTTTTCTTTTAACACTTCCATAACCTCTGTGCTAATAAAATGTAAAATCCTAAAATTACCCACTAACCATAAATGGTTTTATGGATAATTATCTCGCCTTGCTTTTTACACTTATCGTTTACAATTGGCAATATGCAGCAAGGTATTATTGATGGATTAATCGATATTTTATTGACGAACGATAAAGTTTTGTTCAATAGCAAACGTTTGCTATTGATTTTTGTTATGCCTGTTAGCTGTGTAATTGTTTTTGTTTATTTCTTTTTCTTGTTTATTTTTTGTTAACTGAGATGAGTTTTGTGTTTGCGAGCGTAGTCTGCGTCTTGCGTGACTTGGATTGATATTTATAACAATTAATTTCTTTCAAGCTCACACTTTTACCAATTAGCTTTGTGAAATGTTAATTGTTTTACATTCTTAGTTTTGATTGCATTGTAAACATAATGTTAACCAGAAATGGGCGAGACAAATATTAAGTGCCAACATTTTAGTGTAGGGGAGTGCTCTCTCTGTTAATGCTCCCGAGCCGATAAAACGAAAATCAACAAGTAAGAGGTGAAGCGATTATGATGAATCTTGCTGCTGCATTACAAAGAAATGCTGCGAGTAAACCAGATAAGACGGCGTTGATATGTGGTGATGTCGAGATAACTTATGCGCAGTTTGATGCGATTACCGGAAAGATCGCGGCTTCTTTAATCAACAAAGGGGTCGTTCCGGGCGATCGTATTGCGCTCTCATGCCCAAACATTCCTTTTTTCGCGTTTGTTTATTATGCGATACAAAAAGCTGGCGCGGTTGCTGTCCCATTAAATGTGCTTTTGAAAGCGCGAGAAATTAAGTATCACTTAGAAGATTCAAAAGCGAAGTTTTACTTCTGTTTTGAAGGGACAGCAGAACTGCCAATGGCAAAAGAGGGGGTTAAAGCGTTTGAGCAGGCTGATATATGTGAAAATATGGTCGTGATGACTCAATCTCAAAGTGAAAACGAATGGAATGGTGTGCCAACTCTCAATGCGTTTATAGCGGATGCAGAACCATTGTCAGATTATGTACCGCGTAATGCGGATGATACTTGTGTTATTTTGTATACATCAGGGACGACAGGCTTACCAAAAGGAGCTGAACTGACGCAGCAGAACATCATAATGAATGCTCTGGTGGCACAAAACATTATGGGCAGCCAGGCCGATGATATTCACTTAGTAACTTTGCCTTTATTTCATACCTTTGGTCAAACCGTCCACTTAAATGCCAGTGTTTTGGGCGGGGCAACCTTGGTGTTAGTGCCTAGGTTTGAGCCTAAACATGTTCTTGATCTGATGGAAAAACACAAAGTGACGTTGTTTGCTGGAGTGCCAACGATGTATATCGGCTTGCTTCATGTCCAGCACCAATTTGATACATCCTCACTACGTGTTGCTATCAGCGGTGGAGCCCCGTTGCCAACCGAAATCTTTAGAGCCTTTGAGGAACAATTTAATGTCCCAATTCTTGAAGGATACGGGTTATCAGAAACAAGTCCTATTGCATGTTTTAATCATTTAGATCAGAAACGTATACCAGGATCGGTAGGTCAACCGATTCAAGGCGTTGAAGTAAAAGTTGTCGACATTGAAGGCAATGCGCTACCGATCGGTGAAGAAGGTGAGATTGTTGTGCGTGGGCATAATGTTATGAAAGGATACCTTGACCGCCCGGAAGTCACTGAATCCGCGCTACAAAATGGTTGGTTCCATACTGGTGATGTTGGCCGTTTTGACAGTTCAAGTAATCTATTTATCGTCGATAGAATGAAAGATCTGATCATTCGAGGTGGATTTAACGTTTACCCTAGAGAAATTGAAGAAGTGTTTATGACTCATCCTGCAATCTCAATGGTAGCGGTGATAGGGATTCCAAATGAAGAGTATGGCGAAGAGATAAAGGCTTACGTTGTGCTTAAACCGGGAGAGTACATTGACGCGGAAACATTACAAAAGTGGGGCAAAGAGCAGTTAGCCTCTTTTAAATATCCTCGTTATGTTGAAATTCGTGAGCATCTCCCGATGAGTGCAACAGGAAAGATTTTAAAGCGTGAATTGAAATCTGAATTGAATGTGGCTTAGTCAATTCAATGAACTTCGGGTCACAGCGCCACTTGTCTGGAGCGAGTGGTGTTGTGCACGTTACTCAAGAATAGAAGATGGCAATCTCTTGCTAGCGTGTACACATGAACTATCTGTTTACTCTATTGTTCGAGTTGTTTTATGTGCGCTTCTAAGCGTTTTGGATTGGTAATGGTCACTGAACCATATTTCAGTTCTAGCATCCCAATACTCTCTAAGTTTTTTAGTACTTTATGAACACTTTGACGAGTTAGGCCCATCATGTTGGCGATATGTTCTCTAGTCACTCTCACGACACACGGCTGAGTATTGATAGCTTGGTTGTGTTGGTATTCAGCAAGCAACAGCAATCTTCTTGCAATCCGCTCTTCGATTCCTCTAATCGCATCATCTTCGATAACAGAAATGGCAGACCATAAGCGGCGGCTAAGTAAGTCGAGAATCGTAGGGTAACTTTGAGGATATTTGGCGAGTAATTGGCGAAACTTATCACCAGGTAGTTCCAGTAAGGTCACGCCCGAATGCGCGGTTGCGCCAAAAATACGGGGCATGCCGGGAGAAAAAACATTGTCTCCAAACCAGCCTCCTGCCTCGAAAATCATTAATGTGACTTCTTTGCCTTTTGAACTCATCGAATTAATTCGTACGGCACCCTGTGCAATGACCATAAGAGAAGATTGAGGTTCCCCTTTATTGCAAATCAGTGCTTTTTCGTCGAAACAGCGAATTTTAGCTATTTGTGCTGCTTCACTAAGTCCTTTCTCGGGCAGCCCTGATAATACAGGACATTTGGCTAATAATGCTTTGACTTCTTCCATGTGCAACCTTACTGCATCCTGCTCTAGCTATTATGTGTGCTGGTTAAGTGGCAAAGTTTATCACTCTTTGATTGCTATGCTTTAGATTGGTTTGGAAAGTGCGGGCGTTGAATAAAAAATGATATGGTATAAACGCCATACAAGAAAACGCCCGCTAAACAGAATGTTAAGCGGGCGCTATAGCGTTACATCAAATGCAAATTATTTCTGAGTGGCGGCTTTCATCGCTGACACAAAATCACCAAGTTTATCGAGCATAATTTGTGGCTGCTCGACATTCGCTTCAATGATTTTCACCACAGCTGAGCCGGAGATGGCCCCTGCTGCGCCAGACTCTATTGCTTGTTTCACCTGTGCTGGTTCAGAAATACCGAAGCCAAGCAGCGCTGGTGGTGCATCGAACTGGTTTAATCTATCTAACATGTGACCAACTGGCATATTTGCTTTTGTCTCTGCGCCTGTCACGCCAGCACGAGAAAGCAAGTAAGTGTAGCCACCACCCAGTTCTGATACTTGCTTCAGTGTTTCGTCACTTGCCGTTGGCGGTGCGATGAAGATTGGGTGAATACCAAACTTCTCTGCTGCTGCAACAAACTCTGCACTTTCATTGGTTGGTACGTCTGCAATCAAAACAGAATCGATGCCTGCTTTTGCACAGCGCTCGTAGAAGTTTTCGACACCGCGTGAGTAAACTAGGTTCGCGTACATCAGAAGGCCAATAGGCAGATCTGGGTATTTAGCACGAATCTTACCAATTTGTTCAAAGCAGATATCTGGTGTAGCGCCTGAATCTAGCGCACGAATGTTAGCGCCTTGGATGGTTGGGCCATCTGCAAGCGGATCTGAAAATGGAATACCAAGTTCAAGGGCGTCTGCGCCAGACTCAACGAGGTTTTCCATGATCTTGTAAGATTGTTCTGCGTTTGGATCGCAAACCGTTACGAACGGTACAAATGCGCCTTGGTTTTTTTCGTTTAGACGCGCAAACATCTTCTCATAACGGCTCATTAAATCACTCCTTTTTCTTCTAGGATGGCGTGTACGGTGAAGATGTCTTTGTCACCACGACCAGATAGGTTTACGACCAATAGTTGTTCTTTCTCAGGATTCTCACGAGCCATGCGCAATGCATGAGCTAGAGCGTGAGAAGACTCTAGAGCTGGGATGATCCCTTCGCTGCGAGCCAATTCTTGGAATGCCTCGAGCGCTTCGTCGTCCGTTACGTTGTCGTATTCTGCACGGCCAATAGCGTTTAGGTGTGCGTGCTGTGGACCAACTGAAGGGAAATCAAGACCCGCAGATACAGAGTAAGACTCCTCAACTTGGCCGTTAGGATCTTGCATCAATGGCGCTTTCATACCAAAGAAGATGCCCGTTTTGCCATGTTTAAGTGGTGCACCGTGTTGGTCTGTATCGATACCTTTACCTGCTGGCTCAACACCAATTAGGCGAACGCTTTCTTCTTCGATGAAGTCAGCAAACATACCGATAGCGTTTGAACCACCGCCCACACACGCGATAACTGCATCAGGAAGACGACCTTCACGTGCCAAAATCTGATTCTTAGTTTCTTCACCGATCATTCGTTGGAAATCACGCACGATGGTTGGGAATGGGTGAGGACCAGCTGCTGTACCTAGTAGGTAGTGCGCATCTTCATAAGTTGCAGACCAGTCGCGCAGCGCTTCGTTACATGCGTCTTTAAGTGTCGCTGAACCTGAGTGAACCGGAATGACTTCCGCGCCCATTAGCTTCATACGGAATACGTTTGGGCTCTGACGCTCAACGTCTTTTGCACCCATGTAAACGCGACACTTAAGGCCAAGTAGTGCACACGCTAGTGCGGTTGCAACACCGTGTTGGCCAGCGCCTGTTTCAGCGATGATCTCGTTTTTACCCATGCGTTTCGCAAGCAGAGCTTGACCTAACACTTGGTTGGTCTTGTGCGCGCCACCGTGAAGCAGATCTTCACGTTTTAGGTACAGTTTGGTTTTCGTACCTTTGGTTAGGTTACGAGTTAGAGTTAAAGCCGTTGGGCGGCCCGCATACTCTTGAAGAAGCGTCATGAACTCACTGCGGAATTCTGGATCTTCTTGCGCGTCGATAAACGCTTGCTCTAGTTGCTCCAATGCAGGAACTAGAATTTGCGGAACGTACTGACCGCCGTATTCGCCAAAGTAGGCATTCAGTTTTGCCATCGTTATATTCCTTCTCGTATTTTTCGCTACGAATAGCTTTAAATTTTTTAGCTGATATCCAGCTTTAGTAGTTGCGAATGGCGGTGAATGCCGCAAGCAACTTCTGTGAATCTTTTTTGCCTGGTGCACTTTCTACACCAGAGTTTAAATCTAACCCCAAGCAACCTAGTGTCGCTGCTTGTTGAGCATTTTCTGGCGACAGTCCGCCTGCTAGCATAATTTGACTTGGGTCACCGATCAGTGACCAGTCGAACACTTGACCAGTTCCGCCAGTTTGGGTGCCAACTTGAGCATCTAATAGATGGCGGTCAATGTAGTCTGCAAGTAGTTCTGGCTTCGCATCAGTCACGCCGTAAGCTTTCCAAATTTCTACCGCTGCTGGCAGTTCGGCTTTGAGTTGGTTTACGTAAGCTTGGTCTTCTTGACCGTGCAGTTGCACTGCTTTTAAACCCAAAGAGGTCACGACAGAAGCAACAAAATCGATATCGTGATTTTGGAAAACGCCTACGTAATTCAGTGGAGCACCGCTCATGGTTAAGCGAGCACCTTCAAGGTCAACCGCACGCTTCGACTTCTCGACAAAAATCAGGCCACCAAATACTGCGCCAGCTTGATATGCTTTTGCTGCGTCATCTGGATGCGTTAAGCCACAGACTTTGTTTTCACCCAACGTGACTTTGCGTACTGCAAGCTCTAGGTTGTCTTCCGCCATCAGCGAACTACCAATCAAGAAGCCGTCTGCGTATTCCGCTAAATCACGAACTTGTTGATGCGTATAAATGCCAGACTCTGAAATCACGGTCGCGTTTGGTGCTAATTCGCGAATTGTCGGTGCCAGCTCTTTAGTACGATTCAAATCGGTACTTAGGTCGCGCAAGTTACGGTTATTGATGCCGATAACGCGTGCTCCTAGATTAACGGCACGATGAAGCTCGTCTTCGTTGCTGACTTCGGTCAGAATGCCCATGTTCAGGCTGTGTGCTGCTTCTTCTAGGGCTTTGTACTCTTCGTCATTCAGGACAGAAAGCATCAGAAGTACGGCATCAGCACTGTAATGACGTGCTAGGTAAACTTGGTAGGTGTCTATCATGAAGTCTTTGCACAAAACTGGTTGTTTGACTTGACCACGCACTTGAGGAAGAAAGTCAAAGTTACCTTGGAAGTACTTCTCGTCAGTTAGGACTGAAATTGCATCAGCATGGTTGTTGTAAACCGATGCAATGTAATCCAAGTTAAAGTGATCACGAATCAAACCTTTAGAAGGAGATGCCTTCTTACATTCGGTGATGAATGCTGTCTTTTCGCCACTCAGTGCATCGTAGAAGCTGCGATCCGATGGCAGTAAATCAGACTGAAATGTGCTTAGCGGTTGAGATACCTTACGGTCTGCTACCCATTGATATTTGTCGCGGACAATTTTTGCCAGTACTTCTGCCATTTCTGCTTCTTTCTTAGAAACGTGTTCAGACAGGTTGTCAGCTTGCTGAGTGTTGAAGTCAGTCATCTTCTTCAATTCCTTAAGCGTGTGCGGCAAGTTGTTGTACCAATTGGTACGCCTTGCCTGAATTCATTGCCTCAATCGCTTGTTGCGTGTTGGCTTTTAAATCTTCGTGGCCGAATAGACGCATTAGCAGAGCAACGTTTACTGCCACTGCGCCCAATTGTGCGTCTGTACCTTTACCCGTCAGAATATTGGTAATGATCGCTTTGTTTTCTTCAGGATCGCCACCTTTGATTGCTTCTAGTGGGTGCGCTTCTAGACCGAAGTCTGCAGGCGTTAGTTTGTATTCTGTGATCTTACCTTCTTTGATTTCTGCAACCGTTGTTTCGCCATGAATCGCGACTTCGTCCAAACCACTTCCGTGTACCACTGCGGCGCGCTTCATACCCATTTGTAGCATGGTTTCCGCGATAGGACGAACCAGTTCTTCACTGTAAACGCCCATCAATTCGATGTTAGGACGAGCAGGGTTAATCAGTGGGCCTAGAATGTTAAAGATAGTGCGTGTTTTCATGGTTTGACGTACTGGCATCGCATGACGCACACCACCGTGGTATTGAGGTGCAAATAGGAAAGCAACACCGATGTCGTCGACCGCTTTGCGCGTATCTTCTGCGCTCATGGCTAGGTTGATACCAAATGAATCAAGAAGGTCAGAAGAACCCGATTTGCTTGAAACGCTGCGGTTGCCGTGTTTTGCTACTTTTAGACCACATGCAGCAGCAACAAACGCCGCAGTGGTTGAAATATTAATGGTGTTGTGACCGTCGCCGCCCGTACCTACGATATCTGCGAAATCGTAATCTGGGCGAGGGAATGGGTTTGCATTTGCCAGTAGTGCTTTGGCCGCGCCTGCAATTTCATCTGGCGTTTCGCCTTTGATTTTTAGTGCAGTCAGTGCTGATGCCATCAAAATTGGGTCTAGTTCACCACGGATGATGACGTCGAACAGCTGTTGGCTCTCTTCTTGAGTAAGCGATTCTTGCTCGTACAATTTGGTAATAATAGGGTTGATGATTGCTTCCATATTTCCTCTCCTAAATTTCTTATGTGCCAGTGCTTTTTAAGCAGTGAGTGGGTTCACTGAAGTTTGTTCTTCAAGTGCCCATTCAATGGCATTGGCCAACAGTGTTGCTCCGTAGGTCGTCATAATAGATTCCGGGTGGAACTGGAACCCGCAAACTTTATCTTCTTCATGTACAACAGACATCACCAAGTCATCCACTTCTGCCGTGATGGTTAGACTCTCAGGAACCTTGGTCGCAACCAGCGAATGGTAACGTGCAATCGCAAGTGGTGATGGTAGGTTTTGGTAAATCGCATGGTTTTGGTGCTCCATCATAGAGACCTTACCGTGAATGATTTCGCCTGCGCCAGCAACGGTGCCGCCGTATGCTTCAACAATCGCTTGGTGACCAAGACAAATACCGATCATCGGAACTTTGCCTTTCATGCGTAGGATAAGTTCTGGCATTGAGCCTGCCTCTGACGGTGCACCAGGGCCTGGCGATAGCAGAACCACTGGGTTTTCAAGCTCGTTTAGCGCTTGTTCGATGGTTTCTGCTGGGATGTTGTTTCGGTAAATCTTGACTGAGTGACCTAGCGAGCGGAATTGATCCACAAGGTTGTAGGTGAACGAGTCAAAGTTGTCGATAAAAATGATATTAGCCATCTCTGAACCCTATTCCTTATTGTGACTTATGCGCTGCTTGGATAGCAGAGATTACCGCTTGTGCTTTGCCGCGCGTTTCGTCTGCTTCCGCTTGTGGATCAGAGTCGAACACCACGCCTGCGCCTGCTTGAACTTGAGCAATGCCGTTCTCAACGTACGCTGAGCGGATCACGATACAAGTATCTAATGTTCCTTCGCCTGTAAGGTAACCCACAGCACCGCCGTAGCTGCCGCGTCGTGCGCCTTCTACATCGCGAATCAACTGCATTGCACGAATCTTTGGTGCACCAGTGAGCGTGCCCATGTTCATACATGCTTGGTATGCGTGCAGCGCGTCTAGGTCTTCACGCAGTTGACCAACCACACGAGATACCAAGTGCATAACGTGGCTGTAGCGGTCGACTTTTAGAAGGTCTGCTACGTGGCGAGTGCCAGCTTGAGCAATACGAGCGACGTCGTTACGTGCCAAGTCAACCAACATCATGTGTTCTGCGTTTTCTTTCATGTCGGTGCGCAGTTCAAGTTCGATGCGGCTATCTAGGTCGAAATCAATCTCGCCGTTAGGGTGCTTGCCACGGCGACGTGTGCCTGCAATTGGGTAGATTTCAATTTGGTTGGTGTCGGTTTCATACTTAAGCGCGCTTTCTGGTGATGCGCCAAACAAAGTGAACAGCTCATCTTGCATGTAGAACATGTAAGGGCTTGGGTTACTTTGTTTCAGTTCTTTGTAAGCAGCGAGTGGAGAAGGGCAAGGTAGAGTGAATCGGCGAGATGGTACGACTTGGAACACATCGCCTTTCACTACGAACTCTTTTAAGTCGCGAACTATTTGACAGAAGTCTGAATCAGATACGCTAGGTTCTACCGTTACGTCGGCGATTTGCTCTGCATTTGGAAGTAACTTAGGTGCCGCACATTGAGCGCTGATTTCTGCGATGCGAGTCTCTAGCGCTAGTTTTTCTGAATCATCCACAAACAATGTAGCTTGAAGCTGGCAAGATTCCGTTTGATGGTCGACAACAAGCAATGTTTCCGCTACGTAGAAAACGTAATCTGGACATTGATTGGTTGCTTTTGCATTACCAAGCGGCTCGAAGTTTGCGACTAAGTCGTAGGCAAACAGACCGCCAAGGAAAATCGCGTGTTTGTCTTGCTGTGAAACATCGAAGCTGTGTTGCACTAAACGTAGCGCGTCAAAAGAAGAAGCTTCACGTAGTCGAGAGTCTTCATCTAACGTGTCGCATGGCTGGCTAAACTCCAAAGTCAGCGTTTCGCCATCGAACTTACTCTCAACGTCACCACGGATGTTCTGGTTTAGGTGAGACAGTAGGTTTTTACCGTTGTTAGTTAACGCCTGCATGTTTACAGTGTGGCCGTAACAAACGATGCGCACCGCTGAATCGACGATTAAAAGTGATTTTAGATTCTGTTTCGAATCAATTTCAGCGGATTCGAGAAGCAAGCTATCTCTTTTGTTCTCACAAATGGTATGGAACAAACGTGTTGGGTCTTGAGTGTAAGGAACCGAAGCCTTTAATACTTCTAGGCATCCAAGTTTCTTGATTTCTATGGCCTTATTCACAAGACCTCCTTGTAGCTGTCTAAATCTTCCTGCCGTACATAGTCGCATAAAGCAAACGTTCTCCCAATCTAGAGTTAGCCATATTCGATTAATGTTTAGGCAGTTGAATGTGAAATGAGCAACAAAACAAAAAAGCCCGCTTTTAAGTAGCGGGCTTTACAACGTTTGGTTCTATAAACTAGAAGTATACGTTTGCCCACCAAGAACTAGTCCAAGTGCGCCACCAAGCAAGATCTGATGAGTTTGTCTTATTAAGACAAACCGCAACTTTCGCTTTTTGGTTTTGGTTAAATTCTTGTAACATGGTGAACCTTAAATTACGTACTTTGTATTTGTGTACTAGTTAACTAGTGCGAGAGTAAAAAGTCAACCCCAAAACAGCATTAAAACGATAAAAATATGAGAATTGATTTACATAGTCACACCACTGCATCGGACGGTCGGTTAGAGCCTAAAGATTTAGTGGAAAGGGCGCTGAGTTTTGATATCGAGGTTTTGGCGATCACTGATCACGATACGGTTGACGGCTTGGCGTTAGCCAAGCAACACGTTCAAGACAATAATTTGCCGATCAAAATCATCAACGGCATTGAGATATCGACTGTCTGGCAAAACAAAGACATTCATATTGTCGGTTTGAATATCGATCCGGAAAATGAACAATTATCCGCCCTCATCGAGCAGCAGAAGCAGCACCGCATAACAAGGTCAGAGTTGATTGCAGAGCGACTACAAAAAGCAACTCGGGAAGGTGTGCTCGAAGAAGTAAGGCAGATCGCCGGTGATGCGCCTGTTACGAGAGCGCACTTCGCGAAATGGTTGGTGGATAATGGTTACGCAAAAACCATGCAAATGGTGTTTAAAAAATACCTAACGCGTAATAACCCAGGTTATGTACCACCGAATTGGTGCTCGATGAAAGATGCGGTTGATGCTATCCATGCTGCTGGTGGTTTGGCGGTATTAGCGCATCCTGGAAGATATAAGTTGACAGCGAAGTGGATTAAGCGTCTTCTAGCAGCGTTTGTAGAAGCAAACGGCGATGCGATGGAAGTTGCACAGCCACAGCAAGCGCAACAAGAAAGGCGCAACTTGGCTGATTATGCTATACAATACAAACTATTAGCGTCTCAAGGCAGTGATTTTCACTACCCATCCCCTTGGATGGAGCTAGGAAGGAACCTTTGGTTGCCCGCAGGCGTCGAACCAGTTTGGAAAGATTGGGGTATTGATCCTTCGTTGGATATATCAAAGTAACCTCAAAGCATGGGTTTCAGTATCAAATAACTGGAAAGTGTATATTGGGTATTAATGTGGCTTTCCTTGTCGTTGGAACTGAACAACACTTTGAATCTTGAAGTCACTTGATAAAGCACAACAAGGCGGCATTCAAGCTCCACATAAGAATATAGAGCCGAGAGGCTCGATAATGAGGAATTACAATGAGCCAGTTTTTTTACGTTCACCCAGAAAACCCACAGGCTCGCTTGATTAATCAAGCAGTAGCAATCATTCGTAACGGCGGCGTTGTGGTGTACCCTACCGATTCAGGGTACGCACTTGGCTGTCAGTTGGAGAACAAACAGGCACTGGAACGAATCTGTCAGATCCGTCGTCTGGATGATAAGCATAACTTTACATTACTGTGTCGTGATTTGTCGGAACTTTCTCTATATGCGCGAGTGGATAACTCTGCATTCCGACTACTGAAAAATAACACACCAGGTCCTTACACCTTCATCTTCAAAGGAACGAAAGAAGTGCCGCGTCGTTTGATGAACGCGAAACGTAAGACCATCGGTATCCGTGTTCCAGACAATCAAATTGCCTTGGACTTGTTGGAAGCATTAGGTGAACCGATGATGTCTACGTCGTTGATTCTACCTGGCAGTGACGTAACAGAGTCTGATCCGGAAGATATTCGCGATAAACTAGAACATGCGGTTGATGTGATTCTTAATGGCGGTTACTTAGGTGAACAGCCTACGACCGTCATTGACTTTAGCGAAGGTGAACCTGTTGTGGTGCGTTTGGGATCAGGTGACCCGGCACCATTCGAATAATTCGATTAATAGACGTACACCACCGTCAAACAAAATAGGAGGCATCGCGCCTCCTATTTTAGTTTCTTATTATTGCGTATCTCAGCGAACTTCGCTGATTGAGATTAAGCGAAATCGAAAATGTCGATACCATTTTGTTCAGCATAGTTGATGTATGCAGAGCTCACGCCGTTTAGTGTCACTTCAACATTGTATTCATCACTAGAGAATACCGCCCAACCACACTCGTTGTAAGATAAAGTAAGATCATCCGCTGAATCTAAGAACGTATCGCGAATGCCATCATTGTCGGTGTCTCTGCCCATATCGAAGACAAGTTTGTCATGAAAAATATTAAAATCGACAATATCGGCTTTAATATCAATATCGTTGGAAGATACAGGTTGATCGGGTACGCCAATAGCCAGGCGGTTTGTAAGCACAAAAGTGTCGTCTCCACAGCCGCCGCTCAGTACTGATTCACCATCGCCAACGACGAGCGTGTCGTTACCCCAACCACCACTCAAGTAGTTGTTGCCTGAGTAATCAAAAATTGTATCATCGCCACAGCCACCAAAAAGCTTGTCATTTCCTAATCCGCCCGATAGGAAGTCGTTGCCAAAGCCGCCAGAAACAAAGTCGTTCCCTCGGCCACCGAGCAAGGTATCGTCTCCCCAGCCCCCGAAGACAACATCATTGCCTCCGTATCCTACGAACTTATCATCACCACAGAAGCCGAAGAAAATATCGGTTGTTTCAGCCCCTTTTGTACCGGTCATATCGTCATCTTGAGATGTCCCAAAAATCCAATTTAGGTCTAGATTTAGCATAGACATTGTTCTATTCCTTTTTGTCTGATTTATGCCAATCGCCGAAAATACAGAGCTAATCTAGCTAGTTAAAATACACGATAACGTTAGTGTCATTTTTAATAGTAAATAGTGACTTACCGATGCTTCTTTCTTGCTATGAGTGCTCATTTATCCACGATGATTGGTATTACTTAGCAGCAAACAGGGACGGCTTATTCTTCGTTGCTTTCTAGCAATACGAACAGTAAACACACCCCAAGTGGTTATTGTTGTAACCCTGACAATTTTATCAGGTACTGCACGGTTAAAGTGGCTCGGGAAGACCGATATTAGTGGGATTCTCGTTGGGCAATATCAGTATTAAGTAGGAAAAAAGTTGCAGAATAGAGTAAATATTTTCGACGTTCTAAAGTGAATTTTTGGTGTGGAGAATGGCGCCGATTTAGCTTACATTAACTGAGAAAGTTACGTATAATGTCGGACCGAAAAATCCCACTGAAATGGGTAATCAGCAAAATACAGACCAATCCTGGTCTAGACGTCTGTGAAGACGACACATAGGTAGATAAATGAGCGAAAAGTTACAAAAAGTATTAGCACGTGCTGGTCACGGTTCTCGTCGTGAGATTGAATCGTTAATTAAATCTGGTCGCGTTAGCGTGAACGGTGTAGTCGCTAAGCTTGGTGAAAGACTTGAAGACGAGAGCAGCGTAGTTCGTATCGATGGTCACATTGTCTCTGCAAAGATTCAAGAAGAAGTGATTTGTCGTGTACTTGCGTACTACAAACCCGAGGGTGAACTGTGTACTCGTCACGATCCAGAAGGTCGTCGTACTGTTTTTGATCGTCTGCCAAAAATTCGTGGCTCTCGTTGGATTTCAGTTGGTCGTCTGGATGCGAACACTTCTGGTCTTCTGCTTTTCACAACGGATGGTGAACTGGCGAACCGCTTAATGCACCCAAGCCGCCAAGTTGAACGTGAATACCTAGTACGTGTGTTCGGTGAAGTAACTGAACAGAAAGTTCGTAATCTAGTAAAAGGTGTTGAACTGGAAGACGGTTTAGCTCGCTTCGAAGATGTTGTTTACGCGGGTGGTGAAGGCATGAACCACACGTTTTACGTTGTTATCAACGAAGGTCGTAACCGCGAAGTTCGTCGACTATGGGAATCGCAAGAGTGTACCGTTAGTCGTCTGAAACGTGTTCGTTACGGCGACATTTTCTTAGACAAGAAACTGCCTCGTGGCGGTTGGATGGAGCTTGACCTGAAAGAAGTAAACTACTTGCGTGAGCTTGTAGAGCTTCGTCCAGAGAAAGAAACCATGCTTGATCTGAACAAAGACAACACGTCACGCAAACGTGAGCGTGCACGCAGCCAAAAAATTCGTCGCGCAGTTAAGCGCCATGAAGAACGCGTTAACACGCCAAAAGGCCGCAGCAACAACCCTTCTCGTCGTAAGCCGAAGAAGACTGCTGGAGACCAAGGCGCACGTAACAAGCATCGTTAATCGATAGCAAAACATCAGAAAGGCTTGCCAATTCGGCAAGCCTTTTTCTTATCTGTTACATAACAAAAGGATCTAAAGCCGATATAGAGCAGGGTGCTTTGGATAAACAAAAACAACAGATAAAAAATACCAGCACTAGGCTGGTATTTTTGTTCATGATGAAGAAACGTTAATCGCGTTTCCAAAGCATATGGCAGAACTTATGTTCAGGGTCTCGGCTGATTAGCATACGAGCAAATACGTCATCAAGAACGTCATTTTCCTCATTTACTAGGCCGATACGAACCTCTGCATATACTTCTTTGTCGATCTCAAAGCCAACATGTTCAACCCAGTCATCACCAGTTTCAACAAGTTCTGCGGCACCACGATCTTCAAATTGCGCAGTAAACAGAATCACGTCAGCAGGCTCTAGATTATCTGGAGCCATTTCAAGGAAAATGTCGTACGCTGCGTCGATGACGTCGTCGTAAGAAATCAAATCAGACATGCTTATGCTCGGCTCATGTATTTACGTTCAGCTGTGTTAATGATAACACGGTCACCAGTTGCAATGTACTCAGGAACCTGGATGACAAGACCTGAAGCGAAGCGTGCTGGTTTAGTACGAGCAGATGCAGAAGCACCTTTGATTGACGGGTCAGTTTCTTCAATCACTAGCTCAACAGAAGATGGTAGTTCAATACCCACAGCAGCACCGTTAACAAGGATAATGTGGATACCTTGTGTATCTTCGTTGATGAACAGCATGTCGTCTTCAACTTCATTGTGCTTGAATGTGTATTGTGAGTAGTCTTCGTTATCCATGAAGATGTGCTCATCGCCGTCAGCGTATGAGTACACAACTGCACGTTTGTTCATTTCTACCGTTTCAACAACGTCATCAGACTTGTAACGCTCATCTACACGTGCGCCCGTGTTTAGATCTGTACAACGCATTTTGTAGATTTTAGCGCCGCCACGACCGCCAGGAGTCGTTACTTCGATGTCTTTAACTAGAAGAGTTTTACCATTAGACTCGATTGCGAAGCCTTTTTTGATTTCACTTGCCTTTGGCATTGTATATTCCTATTCATACTTATTAAGCAAAACTCGGTGATTATAGCGCTAAGTTAGCCGCCTAGCATTAAAATTCATTGCAGAAATTTGTTGTTACTCCCATGACTAAACACCTGAATGGACTTGATTCAGTGAGTCGGCTAAGAGAACATATAGCTCAACTTCTTGAACCATCTGAGATCACGTTTTAAGTCATGTCTCTGCCTGTTATCGATCCTAAACAACCATTTCAACCAGAGTTTGCGCCTTTAATTAGAGAAGTCACCGCTTGTCTCAAAGGTGGACTGGGGCAAAACTTACACAGCGTTTATGTGTATGGTAGCGTCGCTCGCAAAACAGCGGTCGCTGGGAGGTCGAACTTAGACCTGGTTGTCGTTACTCAATCATCCTTTGAGCACAATCGCGCGACTTTGCTCAACACAATTAAGTGGCGTGCGCAGCAGAGTTACCCTCAAGTTAATGGTGTATCGGTCCGTACAGCCTTAGTGAGCGAAGTAGCTAATTTAGATAGTATTTTCACTTGGGGCTTTATGCTTAAGCATTGCTGTGTCTGTGTTTATGGTGATGATCTAGCAGACTGTTTTGGTGATTACGTCCCAAGTTGGGAAATTGCTAAGCACTGGAATATGGATGTGGAAGATTGGATTACGGTGTATCGCAAAAAAATCGTACAAGCGAAGACGATAGAAGAGCAGGTGGCCGCCCAGCGCGTGATTGCTAAAAAGTTACTAAGAGCGTCATACTCTTTGGTGATGTATCGAGATAAACGTTGGTTTGATGACCCTATACAATGTGGCAAGGTATTCTTAACTTATCATCCTGAAAAGCAGCTTGAGATCGAGCGGCTAGAAATTTTACTTTCTGGCCGGGGTATTCCCAAGCGTTCTGTTATCGGGCTAATTGATGCGTTTGGTGATTGGTTAGTCAAACAGTACCAGAAAACAGAGTTTCGTATCGGTTAAAACAACCCCATTTGTGGTGCTGAAAGCCTGTCAAAATCCGTCCCAATGAAAGGGAGAATCGCATCTGCAACGGGTTTGAGTTGTTTATCAATGTAATGTTGATAATCAATCGGGCTATTGAGGTACTCATAAGGTTCAGGACCGTTCACGGTTATAATGTATTCAATTCGTCCTTTGTTTTGATACTGTAATGGGCGTCCAAGCTTGGCATTTATCTCATCCGCTAAACGAGCTGCACGTACTTGTGGCGGGACGTTCTTCTGATACTCATGCAGCTTTCTGCGCAGTCGCTTTTGATACACTAATTGTTCATCAAATTCACCGTTATTGGTTTTCTCAACCATTTCTCGGACATAGTCGCTTGGGTCTTCACCATGGAAAATCATTCTATAGAGCGTATTTTGAAATTTCTGTGCTAACGAGGTCCAGTCAGTACGGGCACTTTCTAACCCTTTAAATACAATCCGTTCTTGCTTTCCTTCACCGATTAAACCCGCATAGCGCTTTTTCGAGCCAGTTTCTGCGCCACGAATCGTTGGCATAAGGAATCTGCGATAATGGGTTTCATACTCGATTTCCAACATAGATGTTAGGTTGTACTCAGAACGCAGGTGTTCTTGCCACCAAGAGTTGATGTAATCAACTAATTGATTTCCAACAGCGTCAGCTTCTACTTGACTGTATGGTCGATTCAACGACACGAATGTGGAATCCGTATCGCCGTAAATCACTTGATATCCTTGCTCCTCAATCAGCACCTTAGTTTGCTTCATGATTTCATGTCCGCGCATGGTAATACTAGAAGCTAACCGAGTATCAAAGAAACGACATCCCGATGAGCCCAGTACGCCATAAAAGGAGTTCATGATGATTTTGATTGCCTGAGAAAAAGCTTTTTCATTGTTCTTCTTTGCAACATCACGTGCTGCCCAAAGCTTTTCAATCATTTCTGGTAAAAAGTGTTTCGTACGATGGAACTGCCCACCGCGAAAGCCAGGTACAGCCTGATTTTCTTCTTTTCCAATATCGAGCAATAACCCCTCAACTAAACCCATAGGATCAATCAAGAAAGAGCGAATAATCGATGGATATAGACTCTTAAAATCCAATACTAAAACAGAATCATATAGGTTAGGGATGGAGTCCATCACGTAACCGCCGGGGCTCGCAATCCAATTTTCAGGGTGTAGGTTTGGGGCAACGTAGCCTGCTCGGTGTATCTGAGGCATGTATAGGTTTGTGAATGCTGCAACCGAACCGCCGACACGATCCAGTTCTACACCAGTGAGACGAGAGCGCTCTATTGCAAAGTCGAGCAGGTGAGTGTGATTGAAAATCTTATTCACTAACACGCAGTCTTGTAAGTTATATTTAGCCAGCGATGGTTTGTCGGAGCGGTACATACGATTGATCTCATCCATACGGTCATGAACGTTGTGGATTTCTTTACCTTCCCCCAAGAGTTCTTGAGATACAGACTCTAATGACCAAGATCGAAAGTGGTAAGTAGCCGTTTTTAGCGTATCGATACCATCCATCACAACTCGCCCGGGAATGGAGATAAACCCTTGTTGGCTTTGAGATGAACTTCTAAAAAAGCTGGCTTGGTCTGCTCTGCCAAGCATTAGCTTCATGTTGTGCCATTCTGCTCGTTTGTGTAGCAGACGAAAGTCAAAATCAATGACATTCCAACCGACAATGACATCGGGGTCGAATTTTTTAAACCAATCGATGAGTGCTTCTAGAAGCGCCTTTTCATCCTGGACCCATTGTATCGGTGTAACCGAAGGTTCTGGTTCTCCGATCATGATAACGCGGGAATCTATGACGCTGTCTAATCCGATGGAGTAAAGAATGCCTTTCTCAGAGCATTCTAGATCTAACGAGACAACGTTTAACTTCGGCTCATATTGCCCCGTACGGCATTTTGCGTTCTGGACGCGTTGGTAGCCATTGGTACGAGTCACATTGCCTGTAAACTCAATACTGCCTTTAATAAAACGCTCCATGAGGTAGCGATCGGCGAGGCGAATATCACTTTCGTAAGTGGTGATATCATTTTGAGCGAACGTGTCTTTAAGTGTGAGAGCGTCTCTGGTTACGTTGGTATAGCATGCAGAAAGAGGCGTATGTTCAAACGTTTTGAGATCCAAAAGGCGGATGTCGACGGGTATGTTTTTTTCTCGCGCGAGTGTTTTTGCTTGCTCTGAGTGTTTCTGAGCGATGAAAAATACTGGCTTCTCACCATTAATAAGTAACTGAGTAGGACCTGCTTCTGTCGAAAGCCACAGCTCGATTTGAGTTTGACCTTTGATGTCTCGTGCCTGTCGAGTAAGCAGAAAGCCTTGTTGGATATTCAAATGTGAGAAACCTTAGAAAACTTGAAGAACGTTAGTTTAACATTAAGAACTGTAAAAATAACCAGTAAAGAAAACGGATCAAATTTTTGCTGGAATTAGTGATTACAAGTCAGCCTCTGGTGCAAGAGGGACAGTGTCATTTTAAGTTATAGCGTGTTTCTCTGGGCAATATGAAACCTAGTTACTTGATTTATTGTACTTAATGTTGTTAATTGTCTTTTCTTAGATTTCGGTTCTGCTCATCACGCTCTAAAATAATAGAGTGGTTTATGAATAAGTTCTTGCTAAAGTTTGCGTTTCAGCACATATTCATAGAAAGCAATTTTTTGTCGATTACGTTAGTATATAGGCAGTCATACTGATATCCACATTTAACAAATAATGGTTATGTGGGTGCAGAACCAATACAAAGTGTGGAGATACAAGTTTGATAAATGTTTTCCTTGTAGATGATCACGAGCTGGTTCGCACAGGGATACGACGTATTATTGAAGACGTCCGTGGAATGAACGTAGCAGGAGAAGCTGACAGCGGTGAAGATGCAGTAAAATGGTGTCGCAGTAATCATGCTGACGTCGTTTTAATGGACATGAACATGCCAGGAATTGGTGGCTTGGAAGCCACTAAAAAAATTCTTCGCGTGAATCCTGATGTGAAAATCATCGTACTTACCGTTCATACAGAAAACCCGTTTCCAACCAAGGTGATGCAGGCAGGTGCGTCTGGTTATTTAACCAAAGGTGCTGGCCCTGATGAAATGGTGAATGCGATTCGTGTAGTTAATAGTGGGCAGCGTTACATCTCACCAGAGATTGCGCAGCAGATGGCATTGAGTCAATTTTCTCCAGCCTCTGAGAACCCTTTTAAAGACTTATCCGAACGTGAATTGCAGATCATGCTTATGATCACCAAAGGCCAAAAGGTAACGGATATTTCTGAGCAACTTAATTTAAGTCCAAAGACAGTCAACAGCTATCGCTACCGACTCTTTAGTAAATTGGACATTAATGGTGACGTTGAGTTAACTCACTTAGCGATCCGCCACGGAATGCTGGACACCGAGACCCTTTAGCGTGAATCCTCCCTTCGATTCGGCTTCCTTTCTCAAGACAGTAACTCATCAGCCCGGCGTTTACAGAATGTACAACGCCGAAGCTGTTGTAATCTACGTAGGTAAAGCCAAAGACCTAAAAAAGCGCCTTTCAAGCTACTTTCGAAAAAAAGTAGACAGTGAGAAAACTCGCGCGCTTGTCAGTAATATCGCCAAAATAGACGTCACAGTGACTCACACTGAGACAGAAGCGCTCATCTTAGAGCATAACTACATCAAGCAGTATTTACCGAAATACAATGTTTTGCTGCGAGATGATAAGTCTTACCCTTATATCTTTATTAGCGGTCATAAGCACCCACGGCTTTCTATCCACCGTGGCGCCAAGAAGCGCAAAGGTGAATATTTTGGCCCCTACCCAGATTCTGGTGCAGTAAGAGAAACATTGCATTTGCTGCAAAAGATATTTCCTGTGCGCCTGTGTGAAGACACTGTCTATTCCAACCGAACGCGTCCATGTTTGATGTACCAAATTGGCCGTTGTGCAGGGCCATGCGTTGATACCATCATTTCTGATGAAGAATACGCAGAGTTGGTTGGCTTTGTGCGCATGTTTTTGCAAGGCAAAGATCAGCAAGTACTCAAACAACTGATCGAGAAAATGGAAGTTGCCAGTCAGCAATTGCGCTTTGAAGATGCCGCTAAATTCCGCGATCAAATTCAAGCGATTAGACGTGTTCAAGAGCAGCAGTACGTCTCAGAAGACAGCATGGATGATATGGATGTACTCGGGTTTGCTCAGGAGAATGGTATCGCGTGTATTCATATCCTGATGATACGCCAAGGTAAAGTGCTTGGTAGCCGTAGCCATTTTCCGAAAATCCCACAAAATACAAGCCAGCAGGAAGTGTTCGATAGTTTTCTGACTCAATACTATTTGAGCCATAACGAAGCGCGCACGATTCCTTCTCGTATTATTTTGAATCAAGAGTTGGCAGAAGATATTGCGCCAATACAGAAAGCGTTAAGTGAAGTGGCAGGTCGTAAGGTTCATTTCCATACCTCGCCAACTGGCTCTCGAGCAAGGTATCTCAAGCTTTCGAACACGAATGCACTAACGGCGATTACCACCAAAATCAATCACAAGATGACGATTAATCAGCGTTTTCATGCGCTTCGCGAAACATTGAAGTTGGAGTCTATTGCTCGAATGGAGTGTTTTGATATCTCCCATACCATGGGGGAAAGTACGATTGCATCGTGTGTGGTGTTCAACAATGAAGGCCCCGTTAAGCAGGAGTATCGTCGCTATAACATCACTGGGATTACTGGTGGTGACGATTACGCTGCAATGGGACAAGCGTTGGAGCGCCGTTATTCGAAGCAATTGGACGTAGAGAAAATTCCCGACATCATCTTTATCGATGGTGGTAAAGGCCAGTTAAATCGTGCGCATGATATTATTTCGCAATATTGGGGAGATTGGCCAAAGCGTCCCATCATGATTGGTATTGCAAAAGGCGTTACTCGCAAACCAGGCTTAGAAACGCTGATTACAGTCGATGGAGACGAGTTTCATTTACCAAGCGATGCTCCAGCGCTGCACCTTATTCAACATATTCGTGATGAAAGCCATAACCATGCTATAGCGGGGCACCGCGCTAAGCGAGGTAAAACCAGACGTACGAGTGCTCTCGAAGGGATTGAGGGAATCGGCCCTAAACGACGTCAGGCGTTACTCAAGTACATGGGTGGGTTACAAGAACTTAAACGTGCAAGTGTCGAAGAAATCGCCAAAGTACCGGGAATAAGTCACTCTTTAGCAGAAATTATTTTCCAAGCATTGAAACAATAAGGAAAATCGCGCAACATTAAGCCGCAATGTGTAAGAGAATAATAAAATGCGTTTGAATATCCCGAACATTCTGTCTCTTCTTAGACTGTTCCTAATCCCTGTTTTTGTGGTTGTCTTTTATCTACCTTATTCATGGGCACCGTTTGCAGCAGCAATGGTGTTTTGGGTAGCGGGTTTTACTGACTGGCTTGACGGTATGTTGGCCCGTAAACTTGGCCAAACTTCTCGTTTTGGCGCGTTTATTGATCCTGTCGCTGATAAAGTGCTAGTGGCAACGGCATTGATTTTAATCACGGAACATTACCATTCAATTTGGGTGACCATTCCTGCGGTAACGATGATCGCGCGAGAAATCATTATCTCAGCATTGCGAGAATGGATGGCTGAAATCGGTAAGCGAGCCAGTGTTGCGGTATCTTGGGTTGGCAAAGTAAAAACTGTTTCGCAAATGTTCGCCTTATGGGTGTTGATATGGCGTTACGATGAATGGATGGTTTGGTTAGGCTTTGCGGCCTTGTATGTGGCAACTTTCTTGACGTACTGGTCAATGATTCAATATTTAGCTGCTGCGAAAGATGATCTGTTGAATGAAGAGCATCATTAAATTCTGATATTAGAAAGCAGGCTTAATAGCCTGCTTTTTGTATCTAAGATAATCTACAGCATTTCTTTGCTTCTCACGTTTTTTAATGCTTGCTAACGGCCATGCTTGAAATTTCTATCTGAGTTCCTGTTTCGATAGAATTCCATATGTGATCTAAGTCTTGTTTTTGCCCTTGGAGAGTCTCAGAGAAGCGAGTCTCCTGATTGTTAACGCTTCAATACACGTAACGCACGGCCAGCAGTGTAAGGCGTAGCCAAAGTTTTATGATAAACAAGTGTATTTAAGCGATTTTTAGTATTAAAACTAAGCAATCTACCGTCTTTCGCACAAATTCTAGTCAAACGATTTAAAAAAATAAAAATAGTATTGACTCGATCGCTCGAATCCGTAGAATGCATCCCGTACCCAAGAGAGCATAGCTCTAAAGGGTGGTGAAAAAGCTTAGCTTTATTCACAAATGAGGCGCCTTGGCAGAGTGGCTATGCAGCGGATTGCAAATCCGTGGACCTCGGTTCGACTCCGGGAGGCGCCTCCATTATTCTTTTGAGAGTGAATAGCTTTCGAGAATAAATGCGACACTAGCTCAGTTGGTAGAGCGCAACCTTGCCAAGGTTGAGGTCACGAGTTCGAACCTCGTGTGTCGCTCCAAATTTTATTGATATGGCGTTAGCGGTATCAGATGGTGTTTTACTTTTCTGTAAAGGCATCACAAAGAATATTTGTGTGCCCTGGTGGTGGAATTGGTAGACACAAGGGATTTAAAATCCCTCGACGTTCGCGTTGTGCCGGTTCAAGTCCGGCCCGGGGCACCATCTCATATTAAATGCGACACTAGCTCAGTTGGTAGAGCGCAACCTTGCCAAGGTTGAGGTCACGAGTTCGAACCTCGTGTGTCGCTCCAGATTTAAGGCCCAGCATGAAAATGTTGGGCCTTTTTTGTATTTCTTCAAATCTTAAATTTCTTCTCTGTGATGGATTTCGTTAAGCACTGAGCTCCTTCAGCTTACTAACTTAACTTCTTGTTAATTTTAGCCATAGCAACGTCACTTCATGGCCATACCCATCCAGCTAGCTTAAGTTTAGTCAATCAAAGTTCTGTGAATAAAGACTCATCGCTTTAGGCTGAGCAGTAACGTAAATACTAGCTCTGTTAAATACCTTGGATACTGAAAATAATGTTCTACGATTAAAGAGTGGTATGTTCATAAACCGTTTTGGTTCATGGTGCTGATATTGTAAGGATATTTGTTTAAATAACAGGTATTTGAGAAAAGAAGAAAAGCGTTGTAGATGAGTATGAATGTACAAATATCACTAGGGGGAACTTTGTTGTGATTTGCGTCACTGTTACTAATATGAAAAATCGTTGCCAGAAGATTTTATTTTGTGATAAATTCGCGCGCAATCTCGGAGCGTAATTAACAACGTTTGATCTCTGGGGGATACGCGTAGTGACCATTCAAGCTGATTGTGACACTGCGTAGGGTAGGTATCGGCAAAGCCTTTTGTCGATAGACGGGATACTAATGCTGTAAAAGCGGCATATTAATGGGAAACCCAACATTGAAACCTTTGAATAAACACACACTAATCAGCTTCATACTGCCGAAATGTCCTGTTTTACAAAACGGGTGCATTACGGAACCTTGATTAATCCCTTTTACATATAAAGTCACGAATATCGTGGCAGATGATCTGTATTTGTCATTTTGCACTGACAAATGCGGAGGGGTATACACACCTCCTGTAACTTCATTCCAATGATTATTAATACAGGATATAGAATTATTATAATTCAAGGGATTATGTAGTATGAGCACTGCCTTTGAAGTCGATAGCAATATCGCAAACATTTTTTCGTCTCAGGTTCCTATCGTTGAGGGAACGTATGACTTAACGCCAGATCAAGTATTGATTGATCAGGCTGAGCATGAATCTGAAGTGCGTTCTTATCCACGTCGCTTGCCAATCGCAATCAAACAAGCTTTTGGTTGCTTGGTTGAAGATACACGTGGACAGATCTTTTTAGACTGCCTTGCGGGGGCGGGCACTCTAGCTTTGGGGTATAACCATCCTGAAATAAACCAAGCTCTGAAAGAGCAATTAGATTCGGGTCTGCCATATCAGACGCTAGATATTGCAACATCAGCAAAAACGACGTTTATTCAATCTGTTAAATCCTTTCTTCCTCAAGAGTTAAGTGAGAACAGCGTTATCCAATTTTGTGGTCCGTCTGGAGCCGATGCAGTTGAAGCCGCGATCAAACTCGCAAAGCAGACTACTGGTCGTAACACCATGTTTGCTTTTCGTGGCGCATATCATGGTATGACTAACGGCACAATGGGCATGATGGGCAACCTAGGTACGAAAGCGCGTCGAACTGGTTTAATGTCAGACGTGCACTTTATGCCTTTCCCATACAATTTGCGTTGTCCATTTGGACTTGGCGGTGATGAAGGTGCGAAAGCAAGCATTCGCTATATCGATCGTCTTTTAAACGATGATGAATCGGGCATTATGAAGCCTGCTGCGATCATCGTTGAGCCAGTGCAAGGTGAGGGTGGTGTTGTTCCTGCGCCAGCATTCTGGCTGCGAGAGTTACGTCGTATTTGTGATGAACACGGTATCTTACTGATCTTCGATGAGATCCAGTGTGGTGTTGGTAAAACTGGCTACAATTTCGCATTTGAAGAGTCGGGCATTGTTCCAGATATCCTGTGTTTATCAAAAGCTATTGGCGGTGGCTTACCAATGTCGTTATTGGTTATCAACAAGCAGCATGATACTTGGAAGCCGGGCGAACACACAGGTACGTTTCGTGGCAATCAGTTAGCCATGGTCTCTGGTGCGAAAGCATTAGAAATCATCCAGCGTGACAATCTGGTTGAGCATGCCAATATTGCGGGCCAGTATTTGCGCTATGGTCTTGAAAGCATTCAAAAGCGCGTGAATTGTATCGCAGAAGTACGTGGCAAAGGTTTGATGCTTGGTGTGGAGATTAAAAATCCAAACGGCGAGCTCAATAAATTTGGCGAACCTCAAGCGGATAGTGAACTCACTCTTTCCATTCAACGCGCAGCACTTGAGCGTGGCTTGATCGTTGAGAAAGGCGGACGTGAAGGTGCAGTAATTCGCTTCCTTCCTCCTCTTATCATCTCGTTTGAGCAAATCGACTTTGCTTTACGTGTATTTGAAGACGCGATTTTAGCAGCCGGCGGTAGTCACATCGACACTCAGCCACAAGATGAATGGAAGAAGCATTTCATCCACACTGGAGAGTTGGGCAGCAATGAGTTTGCTTCGGTGATGAATCACACTACGACAGCAATGAAATCAGTGTTTGAACAGGTTGCTGCACCATACTCAGGTATGGATCCAAAAGCATTGGAAGCAGCGATCCATGCTGTTGATCTTGACAATAAAAATGCGCCTCTCAAAACGGTTATTGATGATGCAGCCGAGTTGGTCGCGAAAAACGCGATTTTTACGCAACATCCAGATTGTATCGCTCACCTTCATACTCCACCGTTGATGCCTGCTATTGCCGCAGAGGCAATGATTGCGGCTTTGAACCAATCAATGGACTCATGGGATCAAGCTTCATCAGCGACTTATGTTGAACAGAAAGTTGTGAACTGGCTATGCGATAAATACGAGTTAGGTGAAAAAGCGGACGGTATCTTCACGAGCGGCGGCACGCAAAGTAATCAAATGGGTTTGATGCTTGCGCGTGATTGGATTGCTGACAAACTCAGTGCGCACTCAATTCAAAAGCTTGGGCTTCCTGAATACGCAGAGAAGCTGCGTATAGTGTGTTCGAAAAAATCCCACTTCACGGTTCAAAAATCAGCGTCTTGGATGGGATTGGGTGAAAAAGCGGTTATGACCGTCGATGCTAATGCCGATGGAACGATGGATGTCACTAAGTTAGACGAAGTTCTAAATCAGGCAAAAGAAGAAGGTTTGATCCCATTTGCAATTGTCGGCACAGCGGGCACAACGGATCACGGTGCTATTGATGACCTAGACTTTATCGCCGATATGGCAGCGAAACATGACATGTGGATGCACGTCGACGGTGCATACGGTGGAGCTCTGATTCTAAGTAGCCAAAAAGCCCGTCTGAAAGGTTGTGAGCGTGCACACTCCATCAGCGTAGACTTCCACAAGTTGTTTTACCAAACCATCAGTTGTGGCGCGCTGTTGGTGAATGACAAGTCTAACTTTAAATTCCTGCTTCATCATGCAGACTACTTGAACCGCGAGCACGACGAACTACCGAACTTGGTGGATAAGTCTATTGCTACAACTAAGCGTTTTGATGCGCTAAAAGTGTTTATGACGATGCAAAGCGTGGGGCCAAAAGTCCTAGGCGATATGTACGATCATTTGCTTGATCAGACGCTTGAAGTTGCGGACATGATTCGAGATAACAAACACTTTGAGTTGTTGGTTGAACCATCGCTATCTACGGTTCTGTTCCGCGCGACACATGAATCAGCGGATCTTGATGAACTGAATAAAACGTTGCGCTTAGAAGCGTTAACACGCGGTATCGCGATATTGGGTGAAACCATTGTCGACGGTAAAACTGCATTGAAATTTACGATTTTGAACCCGTGTCTGACGACGGCGGACTTTGAATCTTTGCTCTCAAAAATCAATACGCTAGCGGCAGAGCTAGTTTAACAAAGGTAACGGAAAACTATGGCAATTCTACAGATTGGTGCAGGCGGCGTTGGCTGGGTAGTTGCACATAAAGCAGCACAAAACAACGACGTTCTGGGTGATATCACAATCGCATCACGTACCGTAGGTAAGTGTGAGAAAATCATCGAATCGATTCAGAAGAAAAACAATCTGAAAGATTCAACTAAGAAACTAGAAGCTCGTGCGGTAAACGCGGACGACGTAGATTCTTTAGTTGCTTTAATTAAAGAAGTGCAGCCTGACTTAGTGATCAACGCGGGTCCTCCTTGGGTGAACATGTCTATTATGGAAGCATGTTACCAAGCTAAAGTGTCATACCTTGATACATCTGTTGCGGTTGATTTGTGCTCTGAAGGCCAACAAGTACCTCAAGCTTACGATTGGCAGTGGGGCTACCGTGAGAAGTTTGAAGAGGCGGGTATCACAGGTATTCTTGGTGCCGGTTTCGATCCGGGCGTAGTATCGGTGTTTGCTGCATACGCGGTGAAACATCTGTTCGATGAAATCGATACTATCGACGTAATGGATGTAAACGCAGGTGACCACGGTAAGAAGTTCGCAACTAACTTTGACCCAGAAACGAACATGCTTGAGATTCAAGGTGATTCCTTCTACTGGGAAAACGGCGAGTGGAAACAAGTACCTTGTCACTCACGTATGCTTGAGTTTGAATTCCCGAACTGTGGTTCACATAAAGTGTACTCAATGGCGCACGACGAAGTTCGATCTATGCAAGAGTTCATCCCGGCGAAACGTATCGAATTCTGGATGGGCTTTGGTGATCGTTACCTAAATTACTTCAATGTAATGCGTGACATCGGTCTACTCAGCCCAGATCCACTAACACTGCACGACGGCACGGTTGTTCAACCTTTGCACGTGCTTAAAGCGTTGCTGCCAGATCCAACATCACTAGCTCCTGGTTACACTGGCCTAACGTGTATCGGTACTTGGGTTCAAGGTAAGAAAGATGGCAAAGAGCGCAGTGTATTTATTTACAACAACGCTGATCACGAAGTCGCATACGAAGATGTTGAACACCAAGCTATCTCATACACCACTGGCGTACCTGCGATCACTGCGGCTTTGCAGTTCTTCCGTGGTAAGTGGGCAGACAAAGGCGTGTTCAACATGGAGCAGCTAGATCCAGACCCATTCCTAGAAACCATGCCATCGATTGGTCTAGATTGGCATGTTCAAGAACTGGATCCAGGACAACCTGTTATCCATAAATTGAAGTAAGAATTTAGCGACTCTTATTTGTACGTTTAAGCCGATGCACTTGCGTCGGCTTTGTTCGATTTTATAGTGCCTTTGCTAAGGCGAAGGGACGTAAGGTATCAAAATGCAACAAAACGAACTAAAAACGCCATACTTCATGATTAATGAAGACAAGCTGATTGAGAACCTAGAGAAAGCAAAACAGCTAAAAGACATCTCTGGTGTGAAGCTTGTATTAGCACTGAAGTGCTTCTCAACATGGGGTGTATTCGACATCATCAAGCCTTACCTAGACGGAACAACCAGCTCTGGCCCGTTTGAAGTGAAGCTTGGCTACGAAACGTTCGGTGGTGAGACACACGCATACAGTGTGGGTTACAGCGAAGATGACGTTCGCGACGTGGCGGACATCTGTGACAAGATGATCTTTAACTCTCAGTCACAGCTAGCGGCTTATCGTCATATTGTCGAAGGTAAAGCATCGATTGGCTTGCGACTAAACCCAGGTGTGAGCTACGCAGGGCAAGACTTAGCAAACCCAGCTCGTCAATTCTCTCGTCTTGGTGTTCAGGCTGATCACATCAAACCGGAAATTTTTGATGGTATTGATGGCGTGATGTTCCACATGAACTGTGAGAACAAAGACGTGGATGCGTTTATCGGCTTACTCGATGCTATTTCAGAGCAGTTTGGCGAGTACCTAGATAAGCTGGACTGGGTAAGCATGGGTGGCGGCGTGTTCTTCACATGGCCGGGGTACGACATCGAGAAATTGGGTTTAGCGCTTAAAGCATTCTCAGAGAAACACGGCGTACAAATGTATCTAGAGCCGGGTGAAGCGATCATCACTAAGACAACCGATCTTGTTGTAACAGTGGTTGATATTGTGGAGAACGTGAAGAAGACGGCGATTGTCGATTCAGCAACAGAAGCTCACCGTTTGGATACACTTATCTACAACGAACCAGCGTCCATTCTTGAAGCATCTGAAAACGGTGAACATGAATACGTGATTGGATCGTGCTCTTGTTTAGCTGGTGACCAGTTTTGCGTGGCGAACTTCGAACAGCCTCTCGAGATCGGACAGCGTCTGCACATTCTAGATAGTGCAGGTTACACCATGGTGAAACTGAACTGGTTCAACGGTCTACGTATGCCTTCGGTTTACTGTGAACGCTCGAATGGTGACATTCAAAAACTGAATGAGTTTGACTACTCTGATTTCAAACGTTCACTATCTCAGTGGTCAGTGAAATAAAACGTATTGAGTATTAGAACGACAAAGAGCAGCTGAATTGCTGCTCTTTTTTATTGGGGAAGCGTTAAAGGTGTGCAGTTAGCTTTCTACGATTACACGAGTGTCTTCACTCAGAGATTCTAACTCATTAGCCACGTCCTCTATCTCTAGCTCGCTAGGCAATTTAATCGCCATTTTTGCGCTGAATAAGCTGGAGCTTACCCCACCGCCGCCTGCAATGAATACGCGTTGGCAATCCATATCTAGAATTGAAATGCCTTGATTATCGAGAACGTGAGTAATTTCATTCACAATACCTGCTCTATCGTTGGCATCTAAGCGAAGCTGAAAGATAGTGTCTTCACGATGCGAGTGAGGATCCGAGTCAACGAACCTAACCACAAGAGTTTGACATGAAGAGAACGCCTCTTTAACGATGTCGGCATTTTCTCTTGGAAGCTCTACTTTGATGACACCTGCAACTTGATCTTCGATAAAGTTTACTTTGCTTATCAGCCATTTACCGCCATTTTCATGAGTGATTGCTGCGAGTTCTTTGATGGTTGCGGGTGACGCTTGTCCGACAAAATTAACAATAAATACGGTGTTCATAATGTCCCCTCCTGGAATAAGGTTTGGACGCAGTACGAATTAACGTGCTACTTAAGTTATTGGAATAAATCCTTTTATTTAGTGTAGGTGCTAGGAGAGGGTTATGTTTGATGAAAGTCAATTTTTGACACTAATTCGTGAAGCAAATAATTAAAACGATGTTTAGGGCACAAAAAAGCAGCCATCATAAGGCTGCTTTTCTACTGATTATCAACTCAAGTCAAGGCTAAAATGTTACTTTTAGTTCGACACCGTAAAATTGGCTATCGTAGTTGGCGCCTGCGTCCATCGCGAATTTTGCGACGTCTTGATTACCAAACCAAGGTGATGAATTAAATTGTAGTTCTGCACTACCGCCCCATGCATCGGTTACCCAATAATGGATATGCCCAACAGGGTTTAGGAAGAAGAGTGATACATCACCGACGGTTTCAGAGCCCATGACTTCGCCGCCGTTTGCTACAATATCTTGCTCAGCAGTGAGCATCATTTCGCCAACCACAGCACCAAAGAATGGTGTGATAAAAATATCCTGCCAAGATGGCACTTCTGCAAATGCCTCTACTCCGTACTCCCAAAAGAACGTTGACATGGTTGCGGAGTACAAGAATGACTGAAACTCGTTATAGCCAGCGTGGCGTGCGGCTGTGTAGTAAACGCCGCCAAAATAAGGGTGCATGATATAGTTGAGGACATGTTCATCACGATCCCAAACAGGCCCGTCAGAGACATTATCTTTCCATTTTTGACCCAGCTTACTCATGTCTCGGTCTTCTTCGTCCCATTTAGTGATACTTTCTGGAAGGAAAGTCATCATACCAACGGTTGCGATACTCAGGCCAAGAATGGTGTAGGTTTGACCCATGAGGTAATCCCAGTCTTTATCTTGAGGGATAATGAGATGTTTAGGCTGAAGCCCTGCATCAAGATTTAATGAATCATCATTATTCTGTTCAAACATAAGACCGCGATTTTGAGACTCGAAGGTGTACAGAGTCGTCGTTTCGCAGTAACCTGACAAGCAATCAGGTGTGTAAGAAAACTCCGAATGACTGGTCATATCGTACTGACTTGCGTGCGCAAGCGCTGACGAAGTCAAGCAAAGGCCAGTTAGAGTTTTCTTGAACATGGATGATTTTGACACAAAGGTCTCCGAGTTGATGGTGTGATGATCGGGCTCGCAATTATCCCTCAAAACATCAACCATTTAAATACTTGATCCTTATTTAGTCCCAATATATCTCGTCGAGATTCGTCCAAATAAAAAGAAAAATAAGCACTATAACGAATAATAGGATTGTGCTTATGTTCAGGAGTCAGTTGTGAAAATAGCAATGCTTAGTACCGGTGAGGAAGTGCTCCACGGTGATATTGTTGATACGAATGCGGCATGGTTGTCTAGCCTGTTTTATCAACATGGATTTGGCTTAACAAAGCGTTCAACGGTTGGTGATAGCCTGTCGAGCTTGGTTGAAGAGTTTTTAATGTTGAGCTTCAACAATGACGTGGTGATCGTGAATGGTGGTTTAGGGCCAACGACCGATGATATGAGTGCGGCCGCCGCCGCGAGAGCTGCTGAGTGTAAACTCGTGCTTTTCAAAGAGTGGTTGCAGCATCTAGAAAGTTTGTATGCTCGACGTGGCATCCCAATGCCAGACAGTAATTTAAAACAAGCCATGCTACCAGAAACGGCTGAGATTCTGGATAACCCAATAGGCACGGCCTGTGGTTTCAAGATGCTGATTAATGATGCCATTTTTTATTTTACGCCGGGTGTGCCAAGTGAACTTAAGCTTATGGCAGAGACGCAAATTTTGCCTGATCTGAGAAGAGCTTTTCCAGAGGTGCAAGGTTCATGTTGTAGTCGAATCTATACGTTTGGCCTTTCCGAATCCGGTATCTCGGACAAGCTTGATCAGCTAAAACTTCCTCAAGGGTATGAGCTTGGTTATCGCTCTTACTTACCTTTTATTGAAGTGAAACTCTTTGGCCCTTCTGACCAGTTTGAACAGCGTTTGAAGTTGGTACAGATGATCAATAAGCATCTTGAAAGCAATACCGTTAGTATTGATTTACCTATGGTTGAAAATGTCGGCCAGCTGTTGGTGGATAAAGAGTTAACCGTGTCGGTTTCCGAAAAAAGCAGTGGTGGATACTTAACTTATTGGTTAAATAGTGATGAAAACGCTGAAAGGCAACTTGGACATGGTTGGGTACTACCAAGCCAGACTCAAGCGATGAGCAACAGCGGAGACCCATTAGCAGAAACGTTTGCTCTGGCAGGAGCGACGCGAGAGAAGTGTGGGACGGATTTATCACTCGTCACTGGCGATATTGAAGAGGGTGTTTTTTCCGTCGCTTTATCGACACCGTCAGGCGAGTGGGGAGCGTTATATAAACTCTCGAAAAAGTATCAGCGCAATGATCAAGTTAAAGTGGTCAGCACGGCAGCACTAGACTTGTTGCGTCGTTACCTAGAACGTAAACCGATGTTTGCACATTATGCATTTTTAGAGAAAGTTAAAGAGATGCATCTCCCAGGTAGTGCTTTATAACCAGAGACCTATAACAGCCTGAGAGATAAAACACGTAGATACAAAAAAGCCAAGGTAATCACCTTGGCTTTTGCGTTTTATACCGTCGAGTCACGTTATGCGCGCTGCTTTTCTTTCATCGCGTAGTTAACGCCACTGAGTGACAAATCCGATTTTGCTTTACAGATACAAGGTAATATCTCATCACTTTGCGTGTAAGCCATGGCAAAACCAACATACTCCACTTCACCAGATTCCAACTTGCAGCGACAAGCGCCACAGTGCCCATCACGACAGTTGTATTCTGGTAATAAGCCAGCTTGCTCCATTGTTTCCAAAATTGTATTGGAAGGGTTGGATTCAATACTGATGAGTTTGTTGATTTTGAGTGTTGCCATTACAGCTCGAATCCTTCGAAGTCGTCTGCGCGAACTTCATTGTCAATTTGACCCACAAGGTAAGAAGAAATTTCCGCTTCTTGAGGTGCAACTTGAACGTTATCTGAAGACAACCAAGCGTTAATCCATGGGATTGGGTTGGTTGTTGCTTCTGGATAAGCTGCAGGTAGACCTACTGCTTGCATACGGATGTTGGTGATGTATTCAACATATTGGCTTAGGATGTCTTTGTTTAGACCGATCATAGAGCCATCTTTGAATAGATACTCTGCCCACTCTTTTTCTTGCTCAGCCGCTTCTTTGAATAGGTCAAAACAGTCTTGTTTTGCTTCTTCTGCGATTTGCATGAAAGTGAAATCATCCTGACCGTTACGTAGCAGGTTGATCATGTGTTGCGTACCGTTCAGGTGAAGCGCTTCATCACGTGCAATCAGTTTGATGATTTTCGCGTTACCTTCCATTAGTTCGCGTTCTGCGAAAGCGAAAGAACATGCGAAACTTACGTAAAAACGAATCGCTTCTAGAGCGTTCACAGACATCAGACAGATGTACAGTTTCTTCTTCAGATCGTACAGACTAACCTTAACCGTTTCACCGTTAAGGACATGCTCACCTTCACCGTAGCGATGGTAATCATTCGTCGCTTGAATCAAATCGTCGTAGTAGTGCGCGATGTCTTTTGCACGCTTCAGGATGTGCTCGTTCTCAACGATATCATCAAATACCACAGCAGGGTCGTTCACGATGTTACGAATAATGTGCGTGTAAGAACGAGAGTGAATCGTTTCAGAGAAAGACCAAGTCTCAATCCAAGTCTCTAGTTCCGGCAGAGACACAAGCGGCAGCAGTGCCACGTTAGGGCTACGACCTTGGATAGAGTCTAGAAGCGTTTGGTACTTCAAGTTAGAGATGAAGATGTGCTTCTCGTGATCTGGCAGTTTGTTGTAATCGATACGGTCGCTAGATACGTCTACTTCTTCTGGACGCCAGAAGAAAGAAAGTTGTTTCTCGATAAGCTTTTCGAAAATCTCAAACTTTTGTTGGTCGTAGCGTGCAACGTTTACTGATTGACCTAGGAACATTGGTTCCTTCAATTGGTCATTCTTTTTTTGGTTAAAAGTACTGTAAGCCATAATGCCTCAATTCCTTTTAAACCTCCCCATAAGGGGAGGTTATCGATAGTCTGTCTTTACGGAGTGTTAGGTGCGGGTAGATTAAATCTTACAACCGCCGCCAGCACAATCGTCATCTTGTGGTTGAACAGCGTCTTTCTGTTCATCTTTTGCGCCATCACGAGTGTTATGGTAGTAAAGCGTTTTCACACCAAACTTGTACGCTGTTAGCAGGTCTTGAAGTAGTTTCTTCATTGGTACCTTGCCAGTCTCGTAACGTGACGGGTCGTAGTTAGTATTAGCAGAGATAGCTTGGTCAACAAACTTCTGCATAATACCCACAAGATGTAGGTAACCGTCGTTCGAACCGATGTTCCAAAGCAGTTCATAGTTGTCTTTAAGTTCAGTGAACTCAGGTACAACTTGCTTCAGAATACCGTCTTTCGAAGCTTTTACTGAAACATAACCACGTGGTGGCTCAATACCGTTAGTTGCGTTTGAAATCTGAGAAGAGGTCTCAGAAGGCATTAGCGCAGTCAGTGTTGAGTTACGTAGGCCGTGCTCCATAATTTCTTTACGTAGGCTGTCCCAGTCGTAGTGCAGCGCTTCGTCACAAATTAGGTCGATATCTTTCTTGTACGTATCAATCGGCAGTAAGCCTTTCGCGTAGTTCGTTTCGTCGAATGAAGGGCACTTGCCTTGCTCTTTTGCCAGTTCTACCGATGCTTTTAGTAGGTAGTACTGCATTGCTTCGAACGTACGGTGAGTCAGGCCATTTGCGCTACCGTCAGAGTATTTCACGCCATGTTTCGCTAAGTAATAAGCGAAGTTGATCACACCAACACCTAGCGTACGACGGTTCATCGTCGATTTGTATGCCGCTGGTAGAGGGTAATCTTGGTAATCAAGTAGTGCATCTAGCGCACGAACAACAAGATCAGATAGCTCTTCGAAATCATCTAGAGACTTGATAGCACCAAGGTTGAAGGCAGAAAGCGTACATAGTGCGATCTCTCCCGAGTCATCTTCAACGTTAGTTAATGGCTTCGTTGGTAGTGCGATTTCTAGACATAGGTTCGATTGACGAACTGGCGCTACTTCAGAATCGAATGGGCTGTGAGTATTACAGTGGTCCACGTTCTGAATGTAGATACGACCTGTTGATGCACGCTCTTGCATTAGCAGAGTGAACATTTCAATCGCTTTAACCGTTTCTTTCTTGATTGAAGGATCGTTCTCGTACTTCACGTATAGACGCTCAAACTCTTCTTGGTTTTCGAAGAATGCGTCGTATAGACCCGGTACGTCTGAAGGTGAGAATAATGTGATGTTACCACCCTCAACTAAACGTTGGTACATCAGTTTGTTTAATTGAACACCGTAGTCCATGTGACGAACACGGTTCTCTTCAACACCACGGTTGTTTTTAAGCACCATTAGAGAGCGAGCTTCGCCGTGCCACATTGGGTAGAATACAGTCGCTGCGCCACCACGAACACCACCTTGCGAACAACATTTTACTGCGGTTTGGAAGTATTTGTAGAACGGGATACAGCCAGTGTGGAACGCTTCACCACCGCGAATCTCTGAACCTAATGCACGGATACGACCAGCGTTGATACCAATACCAGCGCGCTGAGATACGTAACGAACAATCGAGCTTGCTGTTGCGTTGATAGAATCAAGACTGTCGCCACACTCGATCAGAACACATGAGCTGAACTGGCGAGTAGGGGTGCGCACGCCAGACATAATTGGCGTAGGTAGAGAAATCTTAAATGTCGATGTCGCATCGTAGAAACGCTTGATGTAATCAAGACGCGTTGCTTTTGGATATTTCGCAAATAGGCACGCTGCTACAAGGATATATAAGAACTGAGCACTTTCGTAAATTTGGCCCGTTACACGGTTTTGTACGAAGTACTTGCCCTCTAGCTGCTTAACTGCCGCGTATGAGAAGTTTAGGTCGCGTTTATGGTCGATGTACGCATCAAGTTCGTCGAGTTCTGCTTTTGTGTAGTCTTCTAGAATATGTTGATCGTACTTACCCATATCGACGAGGCGAGACACGTGATCATAAAGCGTTGGTGGCTCGTATTGGCCATACGCTTTTTTACGCAGATGGAATACCGCTAGGCGAGCAGCTAGGTATTGGTAATCCGGAGTCTCTTCAGAGATCAGGTCTGCCGCAGACTTGATGATTGTCTCGTGAATATCTGTCGTTGTGATGCCGTCGTAAAACTGGATGTGAGCGCGAAGTTCTACTTGAGAAACCGAAACATTATCTAGACCTTCTGCAGCCCAAGTGATAACGCGGTGGATTTTATCCAGATCGATACTTTCTTTACGGCCATCACGCTTGGTGACGGTAAGTTGTTGGTTCATTCTGCTTTATTTCCCTAAGAAAACTGATAAAAGCCGTATTTTTGTTTGTTTATGTGCAATATGAGTAAAGCTTGCGGCGGCTTTGTGATCAAAGTCTATCTATATATTGTCGCTTAAACACAACATATAGGGGTTCATTTGTTTGCGGGTTACAAGATAGTGCTATTACACTGATTTATCAAGGTACAGATCGGGGATGACTTGTGGATAACTGACAAAATGAAAAAAATCAGTAAGTGAACACTAACCGATGAGAAAAGGGCAGACTTGAATGGTTAAAAGCACGGTTTTGAGATCGGTTTAGAAATAACCGCATGCAAAAATATTTTCCTTGATCTTTGGCCGTTTTTATCTACGAAAAATAGGTTGGTTAAAATGGAATCTAGAGCACGAATTTTAGGCATAAAAAGACAAAAAAAGCGGCAACTTTGTGCTACCGCTTTCGATTCATTTTCTACAAAAAATGTCAATTACAAAACGCATTTTTTAACATAACGGCGTTCAGTATTTTTTAGTATGAACGATGTAGTTTACATCTACATTACGGCCGAGTTTGTAACTGTCATTAAGAGGGTTGTAATGCAGGCCTGTAATGCCCATTTCTGTTAGGTCTGTTTGGTCTATCATCTTCATCATTTCGGCAGGCTTGATAAACTTCTCGTGCTCGTGAGTCCCCTCAGGAACAATCTTAAGAAGCTTCTCTGCACCGACAATAGCAAACAAGTATGACTTGATGTTTCGGTTCAAGGTTGAGAAAAACACGTGACCACCAGGTTTTACTAGCGCAGCACAAGAGCGGATAACGGAGAGAGGATCTGGAACGTGTTCAAGCATCTCCATACAAGTCACAACATCGTAAGTTCCTGCGTTTTCTATAGCGTGGTCTTCTATTGTGCTCTGAATGTAGGTCAGTTGAGTACCGGTTTCTAGTGCGTGGAGTCGCGCGACTTCTAAAGGTTCTTTGCCCATATCAAGTCCAGTAACAATAGCGCCTTCTTTCGCCATGCTTTCAGCAAGAATGCCACCACCACAGCCGACATCAAGTGCACGCTTGCCAAACAAGCCATTTGCTTTTTCAAGTACATAGTTCAAACGAAGTGGGTTAATTTGATGAAGTGGCTTAAACTCGCCTTCTAAATCCCACCATCGAGAAGCCATGTCCTCGAATTTCTTAATTTCACTTGGGTCGACGTTTTGTGCTTTAGTCATAATTGGTTTTATTGCATTCAATCTGAGTCCTTTAGAGGGCGTCAGTATACTCCAACGTTTTATAACCAAACAACCTCGACGTGCTTAGTGAAGGGACAATGACAGAGTTCACCGGTGCGGCAACAACAGGTTCCTGTAACTTTGAAAGGGCTTGCATGTTTTTGGTTCATCCTTGAACTAGTGCCAGTGACAATACTCTAAAACCGGCATTTTTGACGTTGTGTGGATATATTGGGATTAACGATTTCAACTAAGTTCCATACGTACAGAGTCCGATTTTGCTCAATATTGACCGAAATATAACCACTAATCAGAAAGATATGGGATGAGTGTGCAAATTCTCGACATTTGATTCATAACCAAGCTCACAACCTGATAAAAGGAGAGGGAAAGTGATGCCGAAGTGATGAATTGTGTGTTATATTTTTGCACCTTACACGTATCGTAATTACGATCAGATAATAGAGGGATAATGGCTCTATGAGCGATTTAGCTAAAGAGATCACGCCCGTAAACATTGAAGATGAGCTTAGAGGTTCATATCTAGACTATGCGATGTCAGTCATCGTGGGTCGTGCTCTTCCAGATGTGCGTGATGGCCTAAAACCAGTACACCGCCGCGTTTTATTCGCGATGAACGTACTAGGCAACGATTGGAACAAACCATATAAAAAATCAGCCCGTGTTGTCGGCGACGTAATCGGTAAATATCACCCACACGGTGATAGTGCTGTGTACGACACAATCGTACGTATGGCTCAACCGTTCTCGCTTCGTTACATGCTGGTCGATGGTCAAGGTAACTTTGGCTCTATCGATGGCGACTCTGCTGCGGCAATGCGTTACACCGAAGTTCGAATGGCAAAAATTGCCCACGAACTATTGGCTGACCTAGACAAAGAAACCGTAGACTACGTACCAAACTACGACGGTACTGAGCAGATCCCAGCGGTTCTTCCAACTAAAATTCCAAACCTATTGGTTAACGGTGCTTCTGGTATCGCAGTAGGTATGGCAACCAACATCCCGCCTCATAACCTTGGCGAAGTGATCGATGGCTGTCTTGCATACATCAATAATGAAGAAATCACTATTGATGAACTAATGGATTACATTCCTGGTCCTGATTTCCCAACGGCGGCGCTGATCAGCGGTCGTAAAGGCATTGTAGACGCGTACAAAACAGGTCGCGGCAAAATCTACATGCGTTCGAAAGCGGACATCGAAGTGGAGAAGAATGGTAAAGAAACCATCATCGTCACTGAGATCCCATACCAGGTAAACAAAGCTCGCTTGATCGAAAAGATCGCTGAGCTAGTTAAAGATAAGAAAGTTGAAGGCATCAGTGCACTGCGCGACGAGTCAGATAAAGACGGTATGCGTATTGTTATTGAATGTAAGCGCGACGCTGTGGGCGAAGTGGTTCTAAACAACCTATACGCTCAGACTCAGTTGCAAACCACTTTCGGTATCAACATGGTGGCCCTAAACAATGGCCAACCACAGCTATTCAACCTGAAAGATATGTTGAAGTGCTTCGTTGATCACCGTCGTGAAGTTGTGACTCGTCGTACTATTTTCGAACTACGTAAAGCGCGTGAACGTGCCCACATCCTTGAAGGTTTAGCGCTAGCGCTTGCCAACATTGATGAAATCATTGAGCTTATCCGTAAGGCGCCAACACCGGCTGAAGCAAAAGCGGGTCTTATCGCTCGTGGTTGGGATTTAGGCAACGTTTCAGCAATGCTAGAGCGTGCTGGTACAGATGCAGCACGCCCTGAATGGCTAGAGCCTCAATATGGTATCCGCGATGGTCAGTACTTCCTGACTGAGCAACAAGCACAAGCAATTCTAGATCTACGTTTACATAAACTAACAGGTCTAGAACACGAGAAGATTCTTGGCGAATACAAAACACTTCTAGAAGAAATCGCTGAACTCATGCATATCCTTGCAAGCACTGAGCGTTTGATGGAAGTGATCCGCGAAGAACTTGAAGCGGTTCGTGACGGCTTTGGTGATGCTCGTCGTACAGAAATCACAGCTGCGAGCCATGATATCGACATGGAAGAGCTGATCGCACGTGAAGACGTTGTGGTTACTCTATCGCACGGTGGTTACGTTAAGTACCAAGTACTGAGCGACTACGAGTCACAGCGCCGTGGTGGTAAAGGTAAGAGTGCGACCAAGATGAAAGATGAAGACCACATTGAGCGTCTTCTAGTGGCGAATACCCACGATAATATCTTGTGTTTCTCTACTCGCGGTAAAACATACCGTCTGAAAGTTTACCAATTGCCTCTAGCGAGCCGCACTGCTCGTGGTAAGCCAATTGTGAACATCCTTCCACTAGAAGAAGGTGAGCGCATTACCGCGATTCTGCGTGTTGATGAATTCTCTGAAGACAAATTCATCTTCATGGCAACAGGTGACGGTACGGTTAAGAAAACGCCGTTGAACCAATTTGCAAATGTTCGTTCAAATGGTCTGATTGCGGTAAACCTACGTGAAGACGATTCGTTAATCGGTGTGGATATCACTAACGGCGAAAACGAAATCATGCTGTTCTCTAAAGCGGGTAAAGTGGTTCGCTTTAAAGAAGCAGAAGAAATTCCAGTACTTGACGAAAATGGTAAGCCAGTTCTTGATGAGAATGGTCAGCCAGAGATCAAGTTTAAAGGTGTTCGTCCTATGGGTCGTACCGCCTCTGGTGTTCGTGGTATGAAACTGGCTGAAAATGACCAAGTTGTATCACTTATCGTTCCTTCGCACGAAGGCGACATCCTAACAGTTACAGAAAACGGTTACGGTAAACGTACAGCGCTGAGTGAGTACCCGACAAAAGGTCGTGGCACTCAAGGTGTCGTTTCTATCAAAGTTTCTGAGCGAAACGGCCCGGTAGTTGGTGCTATCCAGGTTGTTGAAGGTGATGAAATGATGATGATCACCGACGCTGGTACACTAGTACGTACTCGTGTGGGTGAAGTTAGCCAGGTTGGTCGTAACACGCAAGGTGTAACGCTTATCCGTACTGCGGAAGACGAATCTGTTGTTGGTTTGCAACGTATTGAAGAAGTTGATGAAGAAGAGCTGCCTGCTGGTGAAGAAGCAGAAGCGTTAGAGTCAACAGACGAAAATACGCAGCAAGATACTCCAGAAGCGCCAGCCGCTGATGATGCAGAGGAAGGTAACGAAGAGTAATCTTTCGTCACTATTCTAATGTAAAAAGCCGAGCCTCAGTTGCTCGGCTTTTTTGTACCTCTATCAACGCAATACAAGCATTAAACCAGTACACTAATACTCAGTTTGTCTAGGGAGCGCGTTATGTCTGTTTGGTTTTTCATTGCCATCACTTTGATGGGATTATTCGTCGTCGTATTATCGCTCAGCGCTTCAAGAGTAAGAGCGGCACAATGGTTCGGTTTTTGTGCTTTGGTACTAGTGTTAACCAGCGCTAGCTTCTTATTGTTGCGTCAATCTCCTCCACAACCTATTCAAGCTGAAGTCTCTCGAATGATGACTGCTCGCGATATCATGCAGGAAATTCAAGACCAATTGCGTGAAGACCCAAACAATGCCGAATTGTGGTTTCAGCTAGGGCAGGGCTACCTGCTAGAGGGAGAACTGGATGGCGCGCTGATTTGTTTTGATTATGCCATCCAACTGACTGAGCCAGTCGGTGCCACGCAACTTGCTGCGAAAGCGACGACCTTATACTACATTCACCAGCAATCAATGACGCAAGAAGTCAGTTTGCTTCTAGAACAAGCTTTGCAGATAGAACCGCATAATGAAGCGGCTTTGTCGTTGATTGCCAATGATCATTTTCTGTCATTCCGCTTTCAGGAAGCCATTGATACTTGGGTGCTATTACTCGACTCGAACGATCCAAGCTTAGATCGAGTACAAATTATTAACTCGATCAATAAAGCGAAAGAGCTGTTGTAGGCGTAGACTCTAATAAGTAGTAGAAGAAAGGTGGGGGACGAATGAAGAATAAAGCGTTCGGAATATTTGTGGTGCTGTGCGGCTCCGTGTTAGTGGGTTGTAGCTCTTCCGAACATTCTGGCACCTCATCTACGGTTTATTACTCTTCCGGTTATTACGACCCTTGGTGGTACGATCATGACGACTACTGGATTTATTACTATCCGGGTTGTTGCGACAACGACGATGAATACAAAGAGAAACTAGAAGAGTGGTGGAATGGCTTGGATGAAGAGCAACAGCAATCCATCAAAGACAAAGTCGAAGATTGGAAAGACGATGATATGTCCGCCAATATCGATAACATGAAGCGACAGCTTGACGATCATTGGCAATCGCTGCCTGACGAGCAAAAGCAGGAGATTCAAACCAAGTGGGAGAACCGCCCCGAGCGCATCGAGCCTACGGCTTTACAAGACAAAGCCGTGGCAGAAAAGCTTCAACAAAGAAAAGCATTGCCGGAAACGAAGATCCAGCGCCCAGTTACACGCCCAAATGTGCAGATGCCTAAAACACGTCCACATATTCAGCCTAGGCCGAGACTTCCTCGTCGCTAATCTGTTTTCCTCTCCTTCTATCAAACAAAAAGGGCGCAACGTGCGCCCTTCGTTTTATCCATTTAACCTAGTGTAATCGATACTGATCAGTACGTTGCTTCGCGCTCAGCAGCTGCTTTATCCCATTCTGGTGCCACCGTTTCTAGGAAGTGTTTCTTGTCTGCGTTCATCTTTTCCATATCCATACCTAGTGCTTGTTGCGCTTTTGCTTTGGTCGAGATATCTGGAATTTGAACTGGGTCAGTAATACCTTTGGTTGCCAGTAAACGAACTAACTTAGTACGAGCGTCAGCAGCGCGATCAACTGCGGTACCGAGTACTTCAAGTGCTACCTCAGGAGCATGCATGTGAACACCGTGAGAAGCAATCGCGTAGTCCCAACGCCATTGTGCATGGCGAATATCTTGTAGGATAGGTTGCATCTCTGCTTCTGTTGCACCCGCTTTCCACGCTGCTCCTGCTTCAAAGTGCGCCGCTACGATTTGCTTCTCGGCGGTTAGCTTCATGTTTAGTACTTGCGCTTTGCGAGTCGAAACGATGCCTTGTAGCTGCTCTTTGGTTTGAGTATGGCATTGCGCACAGGTGTCTTCAAAACGATCAAACGGGTTACCCACTTTGTGGTCGGTGTATACCGTACCGTCTTCTTTGGTTACTTTAGGCATGTGACAGTCCACACACACCACTTTGTTTTTGCCATGAATACCCGCTCTCCAAGTTTCGAAACCTGGGTGTTGCGCCTTAAGCATTGGTGCTTTAGAAACGGCGTGCGTCCAATCTTTAAAGTTTAACGCGTCGTAGTATTTCTCCATATCCGCGACGTTGGTCCCCATGTCCCATGGGAATTTGACTGCTTTAGTCGGACCTGTGAAGTAGTACTCGACATGACATTGAGCGCAGACTGACGCTTGTTTATCTAAGCGAGATTGTTGGTCAAAATTTTTGCCGATGGTGTCAAAAGCACGCTCGACGTATGGGCGAGTCAGTGCCAGTGCGGGTTCGCCTTTCTTGAAGGCTTCAGAGCCCGTGTTGTGGCAATCGGAACAACCGATAGGGTTGACGATTTCTGAGCCTAAGCGTGCCCATTTACCTTCGAAATAACCGTCTTCACCGCGCTCTTCAATTACGCGGGCGACATCTGGGCTTTTACAACTCCAACAAGCCATCGGCATTGGCCCGGAGTCTCCGTCTGCTGGTGCGCCGGTTCTGAGGGTTTGCCTCACATCATCAAGCGCGTAAAAGTGACCGCGCGCTTTGTTGTAGTCTTTAGCAAAACCATAACCGGCCCACAAGATCACCATGTTTGGGTCTTCACTTAAGGCATCTTCAATATGCTCGCTTTCCGATGTGGCTTTCCAAGAGTGATATTGGTCAGGATGGTTTTGTTCAAAGGTATCATTGCGAGGCTCTATGAGACCAGTATCCTTTGCCGCCAAAGGAGCACCAACCAAAAATAATTGGCTGGCGAATAAGGTCGCAACCGCGATAGGTGCGCTCATCCAGTGTTTTATGCTCACGGTGTTATCTCCATATTCGTTTTTATTAGCAGCGTTGTGAGGAGCTATTCCAAATAAGAATCGGAGATCTATCGTTAATATTAATAGTGAATTGAATAGATGAAATAGTGACCGAAATTGGCCTTGTTTTAGATCAATTTATGCTAGTGATCTTAATCATGTTTAAGTTCATATACCCCTAAGGTGGTATGTTGTAATCCCCTTTAATCACAGCGTGTTATGGGTATAACCATTCTAAAAATAAGGTGATTAAGGTCGCTTTTTGAACATGTGATTCTACCTCTTAGGAATTATAGAGGTATTATAAATACAGGTTTAGCGTTGTGGCTTTCCAAAATAAGAATTGATGTCATTTGAAGGTGTAAAAATATCTTCAGAGGAAATTAATTGTTGCTCAAATAATAGTTGATAAGAGTTATCAATTATTATCGAGCTAAGGAAAGAAAAATATGGGCAATATAAAATTGACCATAGAGACAATGCTGAAATTTCTCTTCATCTTTGCCATCTATGGTTTTTTCACCGCCGCCCATGCGACTTCTTCAGAGCCAGTTGAAGGTGCTCAAGCTGAGCGTCATCAAGTCGAGTTGATCCGTGACCGAGACTATAAATGTCTTCAATGTCATAAGGATGCTAAAGATACTCTGAATCTATCGCATGATTCGCAAGCGTTATTGAGTCAAGGTAAGCAGCTCAATTGCACTAACTGTCACAGCAACATCGGCCCTGATCACCGTGAAGGTGCACCCGATGTGATTAAGTTTTCTGCTGCGCAATCGAAAGCGGTGCACGACAAAGTGTCCCTTGACCCAAGCTTGATTCTCAAAGCTAATAGCCAGTGTGTGGATTGTCACGCGCCACTTAAGTTAAGAGAAAAGCATTGGACGCACGATGTGCACGCCAAGAATCTCACTTGTTCAAACTGTCATGATGTTCATGCCGCAAAAACCAAAGCTTTGTCTTATGACAGAAAACAGCTGATTAAGCAGTGTGTGGATTGTCACTCTGAATTTGCCGTCGAACCTGAACTTGCCAAAGAAGAGGAGAGATAGCATGAAATGTTCGAGAAGAAACTTTTTAGCTAGCAGCGGTGCGTTGATTTTAACTACAGGCGTTGCGGGCACTTCCGTTGTTAGCTCCTCTCTTTATGCCAGCAACAGTGAACAAGCGAAGCGCATGGGTATGGTTCATGATGAAAATGCCTGCATTGGCTGTACCGCTTGTACCGATGCTTGTCGCGAAGTAAATAAAGTCCCTGAAGGCGTGACGCGACTTAAAATTCATCGCAGTGAACCGATTGGCGAATTCCCAGATGTGGAATACCAGTTTACTCGCGAATCCTGTCAGCACTGTGATAATCCACCATGTGTCTATGTGTGCCCAACAGGCGCAGCATACAAAGATGAAGCGACGGGCATTGTGGATGTACACAAAGAGAAATGTGTCGGATGTGGTTATTGCCTTGCTGCTTGTCCTTACCAAGTGCGCTTCTTTAATCCAGTCGATCACTCTGCGGATAAATGCAACTTCTGCCGCGATACCAACCTGGCGCAAGGTAAGCAGCCAGCTTGCGTGGAATCTTGCCCAACAAAAGCACTCATCTTTGGTGATTTAAATGACCCAGCTAGCGAGGTGAGCAAAGCTATCGAAAGCCATGTTGTCTATCGCGATAAATCGCATTTAGGTACGCAGCCTAAACTGTACAAAATTCCGCATAGTAAAGGGGAGGTGTCATCATGAACGGCTTCGAAAGTGCATTCCACTTTGACTCGTTAGTCTGGGATTGGATTATTGCGATTTACTTATTCCTCGCTGGGATGTCAGCAGGTGCGGTGATGATTTCTATCTATTTAAAACGCAAAGTGATTGAAGGTGATCCCGCAAACAATGGCATTATAAAAGCAATGGCTTGGCTAGCGCCATTTGGCATTATTTCTGGCTTAGTGATTTTGATTTTCCACTTAACTAAACCGCTTGAGTTTTGGAAGATCATGATTTACTACAACCCGACTTCCGTGATGTCGATGGGCGTTGTCTTGTTCCAAGTGTACATGCTAGTGCTGTTTGTTTGGATCGGCGTTATCTTCCGTCATCAAATCATCAGCTTCTGCGAAGGAAAGTTGCCGAGTAAATTATTGGATTTTGCCGATGGCATCTTGATTAAAGCAGGGAAAGCCAACAACGCAATTGAATTATTCTTGGGCTTCTTAGCCATCGTGCTTGCGGCATACACCGGCTTTTTATTGTCTGCATTGAAGACTTACCCAATGCTAAACAATCCAGTACTGCCAATCTTATTCCTATTCTCTAGTTTGTCATCTGGCGCAGCAGCATGTTTGATGTTCGGCATCTTGGTGTTTGAAGAGTCGACCAGCAGCCCAAGTGTGTCTTGGGTACACGGATTTGAACGCCCAGTAGTATTGTTTGAGCTGTTTGTCTTAGTGACATTCTTTACTGGGCTTATCTTTAGTGGCGGGCAAAATGAAGCCGCGGCTTGGAATGCCATTTCGAGTGGGTTCTGGGCTCAGTGGTTCTGGGTTGGGGTGGTGCTCATCGGCATGATAACGCCTTTGACTCTTAATTGGTTGACGCCTTCTGAAGTTCGTCATAGGGGAAGTTACGTTTTTGCGGTCACAACGTTGAGTTTGGTTGGCGTACTCATGCTGCGTACTTTCATTCTCTATGCCGGTCAAATGACCATCGTGTAAGGAGGCAAAATGGAGGCTGAGCTCGGTTTCTTTTTGTTGATATTGGTGGCTGTCGCATCGACATGTGCGACGCTGCTGCATTGGGTTTGCTTTACGCTGCGGAAGAAGGGAGTGTTGCCACACCAAACCGCAACGTCTCATATTATCAGCTTAGCCTCCTTAGTTTGTTTGGCGCTTTTGATAGTCTGTTTTATTCAGGATAATTTTGCGCTTGAGTATGTGGTTACACACTCGAACAGCCAGTTACCTATCGCGTTTAAGATTGCAGCTGCTTGGGGCGGCCATCAAGGGTCTATGTTGTTTTGGGTGGTTACGTTGAGCTTATGGGCGTCTTTTATTGCTATCAAGTCGCCAGTTTGCACTCAATATACAGGCGATTGCTTGGGTATCATGAACTTACTTATTGCTATTTTCGCTTGGTTTACCCTCACCACGTCCAATCCTTTTGAGTATGCTCAGACACTAGCGTTGGAGGGACGAGATCTCAATCCGATGTTGCAAGATATCGGGCTTATTATTCATCCACCGCTGTTGTATTTGGGTTACGTTGGTTATGCCGCGATACTGGCGTTCGCCTTAGCTGCGTTATTAGCGAAACGACCTATAAATGAATGGTATGGTGTTGCCCGTAGTGCCGCTTTCTTTGCTTGGGGTACGCTAACAATTGGAATTTTGATCGGTTCTTGGTGGGCATACAATGAGTTAGGTTGGGGCGGGTGGTGGTTTTGGGACCCGGTAGAAAACGCGTCTTTGCTGCCTTGGTTAATGGGTACCGCACTACTGCATAGCGGTGTGTTGTCGAAGCGTAATAAAGGAGCAATTTGGAGCACCTACGCATTGGCTTTTGCGACGTTCAGTTTGAGTATTCTCGGCACATTTGTGGTGAGATCGGGTGTATTAACCTCAGTACACGCGTTTGCGGTTGATCCAACCAAAGGTGTAGTACTTCTTGCTGTTCTCAGCATTTTGGTGATTGTCACCTTTGGTGTGCTCATTATGCGAGGGCTACATATTCCTCGTTTTACGCTCGATTCGTTAATAAGTCGTGCCTACATGGTATACATCGCTATTGGATTTCTCGTTGTTTGTATGGCGATTGTTTTCCTCGGTACCTTTTACCCAATGCTTTATCAACTGCTTGGCTTGGGTAATATATCCGTTGGGGCACCTTACTTTAACAGCCTCGTTTTTCCCCTTACATTACTTGCTCTGACCTTTCTCGCCTTGATGCCCGTGTTGAAGTGGACGAAAGGAGCCAGTCCTCATGCCGTTAAAACCATTGGGTTTGTCGGTATTCATGTTATTGCGGTTAGTACTATTTTCGTTTTTACTACAAAAGAGCTTCATATAACGACTTTGATTACTCTGGTATTAGCGACGTGGGTAGTGGTTTCTCATGTGCTATTGCTGTTTTGTGCAGAAAACAAGAGCAAATTAATGCCTATGTTTCTTGCTCATGTTGGCTTTGCATTGGGTGCAAGCGGGGCAGTATTTAATAGTGATTATTCGTATGAATACAACTTACGGGCAGAACCTGGTAGCTCGTATCAAAAAGCGGGTATCACCGTTGATTACCACGGGATTGAATGGTTAGTTGGGCCGAACTACACCGCAGAACAGGGGAGTGTTGATCTTTATTTGGAGAGCGGTAAGGCGCTGAACTTTCAACCCGAGAAACGGCATTACCCTGTGCGCGTGATGAATATGACCGAGCCCGCTATTCGATCACTATGGCATGGAGACTACTACATCACTTTGGGTGACAAGCTCGACAACAGCGCCTACGCAATTAAAGTGCAATATCGGGCGGGTATCTGGTGGATATGGTTTGGTGGCGCTTTAATCGTAATAAGTGCTTTGGGGAGTATGACGAATCGAAGGGGAAAAGGTAATGAGATCGAAAAATACGCTTAAACTGATCGTTCTCATATTGTTAGTTGCGATTTTTGTTGTCACCGCGACAATGGCATTATCCGATAGACCAAACGTGGAGATACAACAAAATCGTATGTTATCTATCCCGGATTTTACCGCTTACTCACTTATTTCAGGCAATCGAATCACCGATGCAGTACTAGAAAATCAAGGTTATGTGCTATTGAATGTTTGGGCGTCTTGGTGTGGGGTTTGTAAACAAGAACATGATGATTTGCTCAACTTAGCTCGACAAGGTGTGCCCATCGTTGGTCTTAACTATCGAGATAAAGAGAGCGCGGCTAAACGCTATTTGAGCTCTTCACACAATCCATATACCGAAGTTATATCCGATCCTAATGGGCAACTGGCGGTTGAACTTGGTGTAATAGGAACACCTGAAACTTACTTAATTGATCAAAATGGCAATGTTTTGATCAAATATAGAGGTAAGTTAACAATAGACAAATGGAACTCGTTATTTTCGGGGTATTTTAATGTCTCACTTTAAATATGCTTACTTCATTATTGTTTTGTTTTCTTTGTGTTCTTCTTGGGTCAAAGCAGAGCAAATTACGCAGCATGTTGATCTGTTTGAATTTCATTCCGTTGAACTGCAACAAAGAGCAAATGCATTAGCCAAGGCTTTGCGATGCCCACAATGTCAAAACCAAAACCTTGTTGAATCTAATGCACAAGCCGCTAAAGATTTAAGATTGAAAGTGTACTCGATGGTAAACGAAGGAAGTACGGATCAAGAGGTAAAAGATTATTTGGTTCAGAGATATGGGAATATCGTTTTGTATCAGCCACCATTTAATTATTCGACAGCGGCGTTGTGGATCTTTCCTCTATTACTTTTGATCTTTTTTATCCTATTTTCGATCAAAATGATAAAGCGTCAATAATGTGACCACTATTCCACTATGGGAAATAAATCGTGCAGATAACAAACAGAATGTTATCATTTTTCCGAATTTATGAAGATTCCAGTATAAAGAAAATCAACGATTTGAGCTGGAGAAGTAATAAAAGAACTAAGTAGGTGCACGCAGTGGATTCAGTTATATTACAGTTAAAAAAAGACTTTTATTCGCAGATTCGTGCATTGCAAACCTCGAAACTGCCTCAAGTTACATCGTCTCTTGCCGTATTAACCGAAGAAGAAATTCAAGAACTCGAAGCGGTATGGATAGAGCTTACGGTTTGGAAACGTAGCCAAACACATTAAATCATCACCCCTACATACAACTCATTATCAACCCCAGACAAAATTTGTCTGGGGTTTTTTATTGTAGTTTTTCAAAATTGTTATACTATAACAATTCGTCAGCGCGGGGAGTCGTTCTCTTTGGCTGTCTTTAGGGGATAACTGCTCTCAATTGTGATCTCTATATTGAAAAATGCGGTATCAATCCCCATAGTTGAAGAGCAATGAGTGAATCCCATGAATGCAATAACGAAAACGCATCAAGCGCATCAAGCAATAAATCGAGTGAGTATAGATATGGCGGAAGTACGTGCCAGAGTAGATTTTAAAGTCGGGGCTAAAAGTAATATCGATGCTGAAATCCTGTCTTTTCGTGGCCTGAAGACAGATAAAGAGCATGTGGCAGTTATCTTTAGGCAAGCGGATCAAACGCAAGAAACGCCTTTGGTGCGTATGCATTCAGAATGTCTTACTGGTGATGTTTTTCACTCATCCCGTTGTGATTGCGGTGAGCAATTAGAAGAAACCATTCAACGCATGGGCGAATCTGGCGGTATTATTTTATACCTACGTCAGGAAGGTCGTGGTATTGGTCTATACAACAAAATTGATGCGTACCGTTTGCAAAGCCAAGGTATGAACACCTATGAAGCAAACAACCATTTGGGTTTTGATGATGACCTGCGTGATTTCACTGAAGCAGCGCAAATGCTCGAAGCATTAGGTGTAAGTAAAATTCGCCTTGTGACCAACAACCCTAAGAAAATCCGTGAATTAGCAGAATACGGCATCGAGATTGTTGAGGTTGTCAATACCTCTGCACATATTAAAGATGGTAATGAAAGCTACCTAAAAGCAAAAGTTTCTCATGGTAAGCACAATCTAAAATTCTGATTTTATTTATTAAATTATCAGTTTTGCATGTTAAAAGCCTCACAATGATGAGGCTTTTTTTGTATCTAGAGTTGAAAATAAATTGTAAATTTGTATTATCTCGTGACTAATAGTGCAAATAAGAATAATTAGCACTACGAATAAAACAAATAAATTGCTCAACAAGGATGCTTCAGATGAATGCAAAAACAGTTTTAGTCCAATCTATTGCTGCATCACTCCTCATTGCCAGTGGTTCTACCGTTGCTGCCCAAGTAACGAAACAACAAGTCGTTGAACATTATGCAGACGTTGCACATGCAGTCTTTGCTGACTCAGTGACAACGGCGAAAACGCTCGACGTAAAAATCGACGAATTCCTAAAATCGCCATCAGCGGATAAGCTTGAAGAAGTAAAACAAGCGTGGCTAGACTCTCGCGTTCCGTACCAACAATCTGAAGTATTCCGTTTTGGTAACGCGATTGTTGATGACTGGGAAGGGCAGTTAAATGCATGGCCACTTGATGAAGGCCTAATTGACTACGTAGCGACAGATTACCAATATGAACTCGGTAACGAAGGCGCTGCTGCAAACATCATCGCAAACACCAGTTTACAGATTGGTGCTTCTAAACTAGACGTTTCAAACATTACTCCAGAATTGCTAGCGGATCTCAACGAAGTAGGTGGTTCTGAGGCAAACGTTGCGTCAGGTTACCACGCGATTGAATTCTTACTTTGGGGTCAAGACCTAAACGGCACAAACGCAGGCGCAGGTCAGCGCGCTTACACAGACTTCGTTGTCGGTTCTGAGTGTACGAATGGTCACTGTGACCGTCGTGGTGAGTACCTAAAAGCGGCAGCCGATCTACTGGTTCAAGACCTTGAATGGATGGAAAAACAGTGGTCTGCGGAAGTGAAAGGCAACTACCGTGAAACGCTTCTTAATGATTCTGCGGATAATGGCCTACGTAAAATGTTGTTCGGTATGGGTTCATTGTCTTTGGGTGAGCTTGCTGGTGAGCGCATGAAGGTGGCGTTGGAAGCAAACTCGACAGAAGATGAGCACGATTGTTTCTCAGACAATACGCACAACTCTCATTACTACAACGAGCAGGGCATCTATAACGTTTACACAGGTCTTTACAAGCGTGAAGACGGCACATTGCTTTCTGGTCCGAGTATTGCTGACCTAGTGGCTCAAAAAGACAAACAAGCAGCTAAAGAGATCCAGAAGCAGTTTGATGTTACGCGTAATCAAGTTGGTAAATTGGTTACGTCTGCAGAGAAGAACAACCAACACTTCGACCAGTTAATTGCAGCGGGTAATGCACAAGGCAACACGTTAGTGAATGACACCATCATGTCATTGGTTGCTCAAACCGGTTCAATTGAACGTGCTGCGGGTATCATTGGCATTGATAGCCTAAGCCCTGATACTGCAGACCACGAGTTTTAATCAAAGTACAAAAAATAATTGAAAGGGCTCGTTTGAGCCCTTTACCGTTTTAACTCGCTGTTATCCTACCCCTCTTGTTGTGTTTTAGAGCAATGATATGAAGCCTTACTTAATTTCGGCCTTGGCCGTGATCTTTTCTTCTACTGCTATCGCGTATGATGTGAAATCTGGTGGACAAACGAGCGTGAAAAAAGAAGGCGCCAACGCGTATTCTCTTCCTGCCGCGAACCTTCCTATGAGTAAACGTCTTGATTTTAGCGTGGGCAATAGTTTTTTCCGCAACCCTTGGGTACAAGCGCCAGCGTCTACCGATGCCAGAGATGGTTTGGGACCTCTTTTCAATACAAATGGTTGTCAAAACTGCCACATCAAAGATGGTCGTGGTCATCCTCCAGAGCAAAATGATTTGCATGCGGTGTCCATGTTAGTGCGTTTGAGCATCCCTGCGATGACGTCAGAACAAAAAACAGCGTACATCAGAGACGGCGTTATACCTGAGCCGACTTATGGCGGCCAGCTCCAAGACTTTGCCCTGCAAGATCAAACGCCAGAAGGAACAATCGAAATCACGTACACCGATGTGCCAGTGAAGTTTAAAGACGGCACGACGGTGACACTAAGAAAACCTCATTTGAATATTACCGATCTAGGTTACGGCGATATGCACCCTGATACAGAATTTTCAGCGCGTGTTGCACCGCCAATGATCGGCCTTGGTTTGTTAGAGAGTATTCCTGACGAAACGCTACTTGCATGGGCTGATGCACAAGATGCAAATAAAGACGGTATCTCAGGTAAAGTAAACAAGGTTTGGGATATTGAGAAGGACGACTTCTCGATTGGTCGTTTTGGCTGGAAAGCCGGGCAACCGACGTTAATGCAGCAAAATGCAGCAGCATTCAATGGTGATGTGGGTCTGACGAGCCATTTATTCCCCAATGAAAACTGTACCTCGAAACAAAGTATTTGTGACGACATGCCAAATGGCGGCAAACCAGAAGTGAGTGAAAATATTCTCGACTTCGTTGAGTTTTACAGCCAGCACTTAGCCGTACCTATTCGCCGAAATGTGAACGATCCTAGCGTGAAACTCGGTCAGAAAATCTTTGCTGCAGCTGGCTGTGAAAGCTGCCATAAGACCAGTGTCAAAACGGCGACGCGACCAGAGTTACCAGCGCTTTCTGAGCAGCTTATCCATCCATATACAGACATGCTTCTGCACGATATGGGTGAAGGTTTAGCCGATAACCGTCCTGAGTACTTAGCAAACGGCCGTGAATGGCGAACGGCCCCCCTATGGGGCATTGGTTATACCGAAGAAGTAAACGGGCATACTTACTTCTTACATGATGGCCGCGCCCGTAATCTGATGGAAGCGGTACTGTGGCACGGCGGCGAAGCTGAAACCGCGAAACAAAACGTCTTAGCACTGAATAAAAAAGAACGTGACGCATTGATTGCGTTTCTGAATTCTCTATAAGGAAGCAACCATGAAAAAAACACTGTTAGTGAGTGCGATTGCCGCAACGTTAAGTTTGGTTGGTTGCCAATCGACCATCGGTTCGAGCTCTGCCAAGCCTGAGAGTACAAGTCATATTTCTCAAGCGGTCTACGAAGTTGAGTTTCAATCTGCTCAGACGTTTTTAGCGCAAACCACAGAACTTGAACAAAGCTTCGCGGATTACTGCACATCAGAGACGAAAGATGATGCGCAAGTAAAACAGCAATGGCACCAAACTATGCTGACGTGGATGGCATTACAAGGTCAAGAGCGTGGCCCTGCTACGGCGTTGGAGCAAAGTTGGAATGTCCAGTTTTGGCCAGATAAAAAGAACACCACCGGCCGAAAAATGTCTGTGCTGACGAAATCTGACCAAGTTTGGAGTGCGGAAAAGATCTCCACGCAAAGTGTTACTGTGCAAGGCCTAGGTGCACTAGAATGGCTGCTTTACGATAAAGCGTCGACCTTATCTAGCAACAGCAATACCTGTGCGACAGGTGTTGCAATTGCTGAAAACCTAGAGAACAAAGCGCAGATCATCGCAGATTCTTGGGCACAAAATCCTTGGAAGTCGTTAGAGATGACGGAATGGAAATCCGAGTACATTTCGCTGCTCTCTAATCAGCTTGACTACAGCATGAAAAAGCTGAGCAGACCGTTAGCTAAAATTGGTCAGCCTCGTCCTTACTTTTCTGAATCTTGGCGTTCAGAGACGTCGCTTTCAAACTTAAAAGCAAACCTTGAAGCAATGGAAGCGCTGTATCTTGCCAACGGTAATGGTCTAGATACTCTACTAAGAGAGCAAGGCCATGCAGGTCTCGCAGGCCGTGTTGTTCACCAGTTTGAAATGGCGTTGGAAACATGGCCGGAAGATAAGAGTTTGTTCACGGCTTTACAAAGTAAAGAAGGCTACCGCATGGTACTCGCTCAATACAATAAGCTAGAGCAATTGAAGTACTTGATCCATGAAGAGGTGGCGATCGAGCTTGGCGTGGTTATAGGATTTAATGCAACCGATGGTGACTGATCAAACCCGCCGAACCTTACTGAAAGCCGCACTCTTTGGCGCGGCCGCACCTATGATGCCATTTGGTTGTGCTTCAACACGTTCACGTCAACCAGCGTTGATTGGCTGCTCAATCATCGGCCGAGATAAATACGCAGCGGTAGTGGCCGATGAGCATGGTATGCCGCTATCTTCGTTGCCGATTCCTGAGCGTGGTCATGGTGTGGCGACCAACCCACAAGGTCACGCTGTGGTCTTTGGTCGTCGACCAGGAACTTTCTTCATGGTGTTTGATTATCGCTCTGAGCAGATGATCAAGCTGCAGCTAGCAAAACCGGATCGCCATTTCTATGGTCATGGTGTTTACTCCCGTGACGGCACGTTGCTATTTGCGACAGAAGGAGAAAGGGGCACAAGCCGTGGGATCATCGGTGTTTATGATGTGCAAAAGCAATATGAAAAGATCGATGAGTTAACGGGTTTTGGCCTTGGCCCTCATGAAGTGATCATGATGCCTGATGGCGCATTAGCGATTGGCGTCGGTGGCGTACACACCAACGGCCGTGAACCGCTCAATCTTGATAGCATGAGACCAAGCCTGAGTTACCTTTCACAAGAAGGTGAGCTGTTGGATCAAGTCTCTTTACCAGATCATAAGTTGAGCATCCGTCATTTAGCGCATGATGGTGCAGAGACGGTACTGTGTGGTCAGCAATATCGTGGAGAGCCGGATGAATACCCAGCTTTACTTGCGATGCACACTCGTGGAGGCGTGATGCAATCTTTGCATGCGGAACCCGAAGAGTGGGCGAGATTTAATCACTATGTCGCGAGTATCGCGGCGACGGATGAATGGATCCTTGCGACTTCTCCTCCGGGCAGTTGTTATGGGATATGGTCCAAAGCTACAGGTAAGTTGGTTGAGTTAAGTGCTTTGCCAGATGCATCGGGAGTAGTGACGTATGGAAAGGAATTCAGGGTCAGCTCTGGTGCTGGCAAAGTGGTTGAGCAAAGGCCAACAACACATAAAAGCGCTTCTTTTAGTGGTGTTCAATGGGATAACCATTGGTCAAAGATTGTTTGAACCCAAATAGATAAAGAAACTTGATGTTAATTTCGACATCAGATTCTTAATTTTAAACCTGCAAGCTGTGAGATATTTGCCATACTTTTCATTATGGCAAGTAGCGCAAGGATCGTTTCAGTGTTTGCTAGGGTTTTAATCATGACGGCACTTATGGTGCCGTTTTTCAGCTTTTCTACCGTCGTTTCTCTCGAAGCTTCTGCACAAACAGAGCAAGAGGGAGCGGTACAAAAGCTGTCTGTCGAAAAAATGATCCATTATCCAGAGGTGATTGACCAGCTTTATCAAAGTACCAATTACCGTTTGAACTGGGAAAATGAAAGCGATATTGAGCAGTTTCTTTTTCAAGTAAACTTGGTTGCTCTTGCTGGCGTCACGGACGAATTCGAGAATCAACTCCATCGTATAAACCAAGTTCGATGGCAGGGAGATAACCTCGACTTTGATTTGGTGATGACAGATTCACTGTTGATGTATCTCAGCTATCTCGAGCAGCTCCCTGAAGAAGGTATCAATTGGTTATTTGCTAACAAAGCCCACGTGATTTTACCTGCTCCTAGCATCGATACTTTGTCCGTACTGAGTAACGAAATTACGGTTGGCAAACTTGGTCAATTCTTAGCAAGTCTTCGTTCTCCTTTACAAACGGACGAAGCTTTTTATTCCGCTTACTCCTCTTTATCCGAGCATGCTCAGTATCAATACCCACTCTATGAACAAACGGGCCTCGCCCGTGTTGGTGACCAATTAGAAAATAAACCGCTTCTGATTGAGCGTATGGAAGTGGTTGGTGTGGATGTATCGTATTTAGATATCACGACCCAACAGTATGATGAAGAATTAGAGTTAGCGGTGAAAGAGTTTCAGCGTATTCATGGCTTGAAAGAGGACGGGGTGATTGGCCCGAATACCATTCGATGGATCAACTTTTCTCCTCAAGAACGATTGCATCTATTGGCGCTGAACTCAGAACGTTCAAGGATTTGGTCCAAAGACAGAGATAATGTTGTCTTTGTAAATGTACCTGGATACGAAGTAACGTATTGGCACGATGGTCAACCGTTGTTCGAGTCTAAAGTTGTGGTTGGCAGAGCCTCAAGAAAAACACCAATCATGTCGGGGACTCTTGACTCCGTCATTCTCAACCCCACATGGAATGTGCCATGGACCATAATGGTGAAAGACATCATTCCTAAAGTGAAACGTAATCCGATGTATTTGATTAACCACAATATTCAAATCATCCGGTCTTGGACTTCAAACGAAATTATTGACCCTACAACCATCAATTGGGCGACGGTGAATCCGAGAACATTTCCTTATCGTATGCGACAGGCATCGGGCTTACACAATGCATTGGGATTGTATAAGTTTAATATGCCAAACCCCCAAGCTATCTATTTGCATGATACGCCAAGTAAAAACTTGTTCGAACGAGATAGACGCGCATTCAGTTCCGGGTGTGTCCGCGTTGAACATGCCGACCAACTGGCGGAGCTCTTATTCAAAACTCAGGGATTAGAAGAACGCCTAGCGAAAAAACGGGAAAGTACGCGTCGCTCTAACACGTCGGTCCCTTTAGGAGAACGCATCCAAGTGCACATTATTTATCAAACCGCATGGCTAGAAGAGGGAACACTTTACTACCGAGATGATATCTATAAATACGATCACCGTAGTTGAAATCTTTAAGTAAAATTTACAAAACTAAGAATCTTCTGTTTGTTCAATAATTAAGCGTTAATCGCCACATCTTAAAATTAGGGTGGAGCGATTTATGCGTTTGACGTGACAAATGTGTTTGGGTAATGTCCGCGACTTGTTTAGTTGTTGAGCATTGTTTTTTGAAATGGTAAGTCGTAATTTTTCCCGCCGAGATTTCCTTAAAATGACCGCTGGTGGCGTAGTATTGGCATCTGCCTTGCCATCGATTTCATGGGCTTCATTCCCTGACGAGCCACGTGAGTTGGCGATGAACAACCTTAATACTGGAGAGCTCCTCGAAACATGCTATTTCGATGGTAGACGCTATCTTGATGATGAACTAAAAAAGCTGAATGAGTTTTGTCGTGATCACCGTCGAAACGAAGTTCATCCGATGGATCGACGCTTGTTCGATCAAATCAGCCAGATTCAAAAGCTGATCGGTACAGATGCAGAAGTCATTGTAATTTCTGGTTACCGTTCGCCTTTGACCAATGCGTCCCTGCGCAAAGGGGCTAGCGGAGTGGCGAAGAAAAGTCTTCACATGGAAGGTAAGGCCATAGACTTCCGTCTTGATGGAGTGAAATTGTCTACTGTACGCGATGCAGCAATTAGCTTGAAAGCTGGTGGTGTTGGGTATTATCCAAGTAGTAACTTTGTCCATATCGATACAGGTGCTGTGCGTTCTTGGTAAGTCAATAGCAAGCCTCAGCAGGTCTTGAAGTCGCATGGGGTTAGTGTCATAGTTGCGCCAGTTTTAACGCAAATTTGTTTGGTAATAGGTTTTCTATGGCTCTGAAATACCAAGTTGTCCCAGTGACATCTTTTTCTCAAAACTGTTCTATCGTGTGGTGTGATGAAACGATGAAAGGCATCGTTATTGACCCAGGCGGTGACGAAAAGCAACTTGCTATGCTCATTAAAGAGCTTGGCATCGAGATCGTCAACTTGGTGCTAACCCATGGTCACCTAGATCATGTTGGCGGAACAGAGCCGCTGGCTGCAATGCTTGGTGGTACTGAGATCATTGGTCCTCATAAAGCGGATAATTTTTGGCTACAAGGTCTAGAAGGGCAAAGCCAAATGTTTGGTTTCCCATTGACTGAAGCTTTTGAACCGCATCAATGGTTAAATGAGGGTGACACTGTCACATTTGGTAATCAAGTATTAAAGGTATTCCACACACCAGGTCATACCCCTGGTCACGTTGTTCTTTACAGTGAAGAAGCGCGCTTGGCGTTTGTGGGTGACGTATTGTTTAACGGTAGCATTGGCCGAACTGACTTCCCACAAGGTGATTTCAATACCTTGATTAGCTCTATCAAAGAGAAATTGTGGCCTTTAGGCAATGATGTCACGTTTGTCCCTGGTCACGGCCCTCAATCGACTTTCGGTCACGAGCGTAAAACTAACCCGTTCGTTGCTGACGAGATGCCGCTTTACTAAAAGCGCGTGTACTAAGCATTATTCTGGCTCGGCGGCAGCTAAGTATCGCCGAGTCAGTCCCACAAAATCCTCTGCTTCACGATCTAGGTCACTGGCTGATATAAACAGATCGTAGCCGTAAAATCCTCTTTGATATTTCATACGGTTGGCGAGCATCGCCAGCAAGCCTTTATACTTAACCCCGTTGCTGTTTATGTATGGCTTAGGATCAAGCACCATATCTTCAAACTTTTCTTCACACTGATTCTGCTTCGCACCTAAATAAAGTAGTGCGCGTTGGCTAAGGAGAATTTCTGTCGCTATACGAGGGCAGATCGAATCCAAATAAGGTGAGTAGTGTTTTAGACGAATACCAATCCAAGGTAGCGGCTGATGCCACCCTTCCTGCTGGTAGCTACAAATCCCTATTGACTCAATATTTCGCCATCGGACGACCCATCCGCCTTTAAAAAGATGTTGTTGGAAGTGAGAAGCTGTCAGCGTAAAAGTGACTTGGCTTTTTTTGATCATCAAGATGGCGAAACCAACAATTGCAGACATCAAAATGACCGACAACATGGCTTGCTTCCATCCCGGAGAAATGACAACCAAAAACAGGGTTATCAGTGCAACGAGCAACAAAAGTATTCTGTTGATAGGGGAGTCGGGTTTGAAATGTGAATTTGTTAGGTGCAGCGTTTCCATGCTTATAACCTCATCGAATACTTGATCAAAAATGCGTGGATGACTAAATGTGCATTGACTTGCATTTGAAATAAAAGAAACCTCTGTTTTTATACCCAGTATTCAATAAATCCGTTCATAAAATATCTGATTAAATAGTAGACGTTCTATGCTTTGAGCGCATTTTTCATCGCGTTTCGCCGCTAAAACCTACAAATTGCTTGTGAATTTTGGTATAAAACGCGCTTCAAATTTTCATCCCTGCTGAGATGCAGTGAACTGGAGAAATATTCAATGAGACTTGCTCATAAGCGTAAAGTGCAGATGAAACTGCAAAAACGCATTAAAGCGACAGTAGCAAACTTAGCTGCAGCACCTAAAGCAGTGAAGCCTGTTGCCGAAAAAGCAGTAGCACCTTCTGTTGCTGAAAAAGCTGTTGCGGAGAAAGTAGTAGCTGAGAAAAAAGTAGCTGCAGTGAAAACAGTTGATGTTGCCCTTACTCCTAAGCAACAACAAGTATTAGACATCGTTGTAGCAAATGCTGAAGGTATTAACCCTAAAGGCATTGGTCTAGCTGCAGGTCAAGAAGATACTAAAGCGGCATCATGGGCTACTGGCGCACTGAAGAAGCTTCTTGAAGAAAACCTAGTTCAAAAAGAGCAGTTAGCAGGTAACAAAGTTATCTACAAAGCAGTTTAATTACCGCTACCGTTCTAGATTGAATACCTCGGCCAATGCCGGGGTATTTTTTTATCTTCGTATTGAAAGTAATCCATTAGGTATTGATTTTAACGCTGCCAATAAGTGCTTTGTCACATTTTCTTAAATACTATGTAAATTTTTTGGCAGAGAAGTACGTACGAATCATTTTTCTTTTTACATCGTTAAGGGAAAAGTAACTCATTAATTTTATGATGGTTAAACTTGTTGTATAACAGCTGTCCTACGTAGTTATACGTAATACTTAAGGCTAATGTCTTATTGATGAATTACTCGCTTCCGTGTTCATGCCCATTTCGCATTCGACAACATTGTTACATCTTTTATACCGAATACAGCCAATCCTAATGAAATGGATGACAACAATAACCTTGGTGATAAAGGACGTGAACGATGAGTCTAATCCAAAAATCTTTAAAACGAGTGCTCAAAACAACCGCTGTCGTTGCCGCGATGACATTCGTTGTGACTTCTGCAAATGCTGCTGAAAAAGTCTATCGTTTAAAGCTTGCTGAAACTTGGGGACCTAACTTCCCGATTTTTGGTGATGCGACAAAAAACATGGCAAAAATGGCAGAGGAGATGTCCAACGGGCGTCTGCAAATCCGTATTGATTCCGCAAACAAGCACAAAGCGCCTTTTGGGGTGTTTGATATGGTTAAGTCTGGCCAATACGACATGGGCCACTCGGCGTCTTACTACTGGAAGGGCAAGGTTCCAAACACGCTTTACTTCACTTCTATGCCTTTCGGCATGTTACCAACTGAGCAGTATGCGTGGTTTTACTACGGCGGTGGTATGGAGCTGATGGAGAAGGTGTACTCTCCACATAATTTGATGTCTTTCCCTGGCGGTAATACCGATACTCAGATGGGCGGGTGGTTCCAGAAAGAGATCAAGTCCGTCGAGGATTTGCAGGGTTTGAAAATGCGTATCCCTGGTTTTGCTGGTGAGATCTTGGCCGAGTTAGGTGCAAAACCAACGAATATCGCCCCTGGTGAGCTATATACCTCTCTAGAGCGTCGCACAATTGATGCCTTGGAGTGGGTTGGTCCATCATTGGACTTGCGCATGGGCTTCCACAAAATCGCGCCATACTACTACACAGGTTGGCATGAGCCAGCAACTGAGCTTCAGTTCCTTGTTAATAAGCGTACTTGGAACCGTCTACCTGATGATCTAAAAGCGATTTTACAAGTAGCAATGAAAACCGCCGCTTACGATATGTACACGCAATCGAAACACGAAAGTGGCAAAAACTGGGCATCTATCAAATCTGAATACCCAAATGTTGAAGTCAAAGACTTCCCGCCTGAAGTAGTAGCTGCGTTGCGAGAAGCAAACGATCGTTTGTTGAAAGAACATGCAGAAAAAGATGCTTTGGCGAAAGAAATTCAAGAGTCGCAAGCGAACTACATGAATCAAGTTCGACCTTGGTCAGACATTTCACACCGAGCTTACTTAAACAGTCAAGCTCAACAATAACGTTATGACGCAGGCGACGCCGAGATGTTTAGCCTGCGAACGAAGCCTAAGAAAACTTCATAATGAATGCTCCGCACCATAGCGGAGCGTATCCAAACGTTCCACGGAGTTCGGAATGAGAAGTCTTATTTATATTGAGCGATTATTTAACCGCTTTAGCGATTTCCTCGGATGGCTGTCCAGCATCCTGTTTATTTTGTTGTTGGTGAATGTGGTTTACGACGTTGTGATGCGATATGTATTCAACGATGTATCCATTGCATTCCAAGAAATGGAATGGCATCTATTCTCCGCCGTATTTCTGCTTGGTGTGCCTTACGCGATTAAGTCTGGTGGACATGTTCGCGTCGACATTTTCTATGAACGCTTATCATACAAAGCACAATCCATCATCGACATCATAGGCACGCTATTTTTCTTATTCCCTTTTTGCCTACTGGTGGCTTGGTTTGGTGTCGATTTCGCCAAAGAAAGTTACGCGCTAGGCGAGACGTCTGGTGATCCAGGCGGATTGCCATATCGTTGGATCATCAAAGCGATGATTCCGCTATCATTTTTCTTTATGGCAGTCAGTGGCATTGGACTGCTGCTGCATTCGATCAACAAGATTGTTAACCCTCATCTTATCTATGCCGGTAATAACGGTAAGTCGTAAAAGGAAGTCATTATGATCGGTATAGTGATGTTTTTTGTCGCGCTCTTTGCGCTTTTATTGGGATTCCCCGTTGCCTTTACTTTTGGCGGTATTGCACTGATTTTTGGTGTTTGGGCTGAAGGCATCGAGATGTTTGCTTTCATGCCATATCGTATTCAATCCATTATGGAAAATACGGTGCTAATGGCCGTACCATTGTTTGTCTTCATGGGACTAGTACTTCAGAAGACGAAGCTTGCAGAGCAACTGCTTGAGTCGATGGGACGTCTGTTTGGCGGCGTCCGTGGTGGTATTGCTATTTCGACAGTATTAGTTGGCGCATTACTTGCCGCGTCAACGGGCGTAGTCGGCGCATCGGTTGTTGCGATGGGGCTGATCTCACTCCCTGTGATGCTTAAATACAATTACGACAAAGGCTTGGCGTGCGGGACTATTTGTGCGTCTGGTACCTTGGGACAAATTATCCCGCCTTCTATCGTGTTGATCTTGCTAGGGGATGTACTCGGCGTTCCGGTTGGGGATTTATTCCAAGCTGCAATCTGGCCCGGTATCACGCTCGTCGGCGCCTATGTTATCTACATTCTTATTTACGCGAAGTTGAATCCTCAAGCCGCACAGGCAATAGAGCGCGATGAGTCGATCAGTCGAAAGCAAGAAGTATTCACCGCGCTGAAAGCCGTTTTACCGCCACTAGCACTGATCATTGTGGTATTGGGCTCCATCTTTGCTGGGATTGCAACGCCAACAGAGTCAGCGGCTCTGGGCGGCGCTGGTGCGATAGTTCTGTCGTTACTGTATAAGCAGTTTAGTTGGTCGATGATTTATGATGCATCGAAAGAAACCGTTAAAGTAACCGCAATGGTCTTTGCTATTTTGCTAGGGGCAACCGCCTTCTCAATGGCATTTACCTACACCGGCGGTGATTATCTAGTCGAAGAGTGGATGTTAGAATTGCCTGGAGAAAAGTGGGGCTTCCTCATCATTACCATGGTGGTGATTCTGATTTTAGGTTTCTTTATCGACTTCGTTGAAATCTGTTTTATCATCGTGCCAATTATTGCGCCGGTCGCTGAGTTGATGGGTATCAACATGACGTGGTTTGCGATTCTTATCGCAATGAACTTACAGACATCATTCCTAACACCGCCATTTGGTTTTAGTTTGTTCTATCTAAAAGGCGTCGCACCAGCAGGTGTCACTACGCGAGATATTTACAAAGGTGTGATGCCGTTTATCGCGATTCAAATTGTCGTGTTGGCTTCTTTGCTGTTTTTCCCAGGCTTTTATGGCATGAGTTGATCACTCGATAATAAAAGAGATTTTGTGAACTGAGAGTTTTTACCTTTTGAGACAAGTTGTTAAGCTGCTATTTATGTCTAGGCGGACGAAGTCGAGTTATTTGTGCTGCTAAGATAGTGAGCTGTAAAGCAGCGTTTCATGGAGGAAAGGGATGCCTCTCAAAGCAAAGTTAATTCTGCTGACATTGATACCCGTGGTATTGGTGTCAGCGAGTATCAGTTGGATTTCTATCTATCAAACCAAGACTCTTGGCAAAAGGGAGGTAGAGATCTTTCATCAAAACCTGATCCAATCAAAAGAGGCGGCGCTAAAAGACACGGTCGACGTCGCCTTTGACTCCATTTCTTATATCTACAACGATCCAACCTTAGAAGAGAGCGTTGCTAAAACACGCGTGAAAGCGATTCTAAACCGTTTAAGCTACGGAGCAGACGGCTACTTTTTTGCTTACGATAAATACGGCACCAACCTTGTACATCCTGTTCTTCCAGAGCTAGTCGGGGAGAACTTACTCTATCTTGAAGACGAGAATGGCGATCGTCTAATCGAAGCTTTGTTGTATCAAGCTCAATCAGGTGGCGGATTTCATCAGTACCTGTGGCAAAAGCCATCTACGGGTGAAGTCGTCCCAAAGCTTAGCTACGCCGCATGGCTCGATAAGTGGGAATGGATGATAGGGACAGGGCTCTATATTGAGGACGTCAGCCACGAAGTCGCCAATATGCGCGCTGCGGTGAACAAAAATATCGAAACGACTTTTTTCTCGGTCGTCGTGATCTTAGCGGTGACCGTTGCTGTAATTATCGTTCTCACTTTAGCGATCAATCTGCATGAACACCGTCTTGCCGATAAAAACCTTAAAGAGTTGGCACATAAAACCGTCATGTTTCAAGAGGATGAGAAAAAGCATCTAGCGAGAGAGTTGCATGATGGAATCAACCAGCTGTTAGTTTCTAGTAAATGTCATTTGGATTTAATGAGTCATAGACTGGAAGACGAAAAACTCAAATCCCACTTAGATAAATCGCAACGCTCATTGGTCACCGCGATAAATGAAGTAAGGCATATTTCTCATCAACTTCGCCCTAGCGCCCTTGATGATATCGGCTTAGAGGCGGCACTGACCACTTTACTGCAAGACTTTCACTCTCACTCTGGGATTGATATCGAGAGTAATTTTGATACTCAGCAGTACAAACTGACGTCGGAGGTCGCGACGACCTTGTATCGTGTTGCTCAAGAGTCTTTGAACAACATCGAAAAACACGCAAGAGCGAAAAAAGTGACGGTTACTTTGCAAAAAATGGGCAATATGCTGCAATTACTCATACGTGACGACGGTGTTGGCTTTGTGGTTAACCAAGCAGTGCACCAACAAGGGATTGGGTTAAGGAACATGCAAGAGCGTGTAGAGTTCATTGGTGGTGAGTTTGAACTGATGAGTGAGCTTGGTTTAGGAACAGAGATTACCGTGCTGCTTAATTTGGATGAATTAGTTTATGGATAAACCGATTAGTGTGGTGATTGTTGATGATCATCAAGTGGTCTTAGATGGCTTCATGGCTCGCTTGGAGTTAGAGCCTGACATTGAAGTGGTCGGTACGGCAAGCAATGGGCTGGAAGCGATTGAAGTCGCAAAGCACCTTCAGCCTGATGTCATCTTGATGGACATTAGTATGCCGATAATGAACGGTATTGAAGCGACAGGGGTAATTAAAGAAGAGCGACCAGAGAGCAAAATACTTATGCTGACCATGCACGATAACCGTGAATACATCATGAAGGTCATGCAAGCTGGCGCAGTAGGGTACATGCTCAAGGAAATCTCGGCCGAGAAAATGGTGCAAGCAATAAAAACGGTGAATCAAGGTTCAACGTATTTCTGCGAGTCTGTCACACAAACGCTTTTTACCCAAGAGGTGGTGCCAGCCACTCAAAAAACGAATCCACTCAGCCGCAGGGAAGAGGCGGTGCTTAAATTAGTCGCTCAAGGAAACAGCAGTAAGAAAATCGCCACACTGCTCAACATTAGCTACCGAACGGTAGAAACGCATCGCCATAACATTAAGCACAAGTTGGATTTACATTCGACGGCGGAGCTAGCGAAATATGCGTTTGAAACAGGGTTAACGGAGTAGGAGAGTAGTGCCCGCAAAAAGCGAGCACGTGAGAGCGAAATTAATCGACTTTTGTAATGCTGCCAAGCTCGAGCATTGGAGCGACATCGATATCCTCTGCATTCATCATTGTTGAGATGCGTTGAACGGAAGATAGCAGCAGAGACTGCTCCCATTCTTCCAATTTTTGGAATCGATTGATGAAGTGTTCCTGCAATGGCGTTGGTGCTTGCTTTAGGGCTTCTTGGCCTTTGCTCGTAAGTACAGCATGCACTTTACGCTTGTCTTGAACACTGCGTTGACGCTCAACAAACTGGCCTCGTTCTAGTCTATCTAGAATGGTCGTTGCGGTCGCTTGGCTCATGTTAGTGTGGCTAGACAACTGTTTAATCGTTACATTATCTAACTCATTGATAGCACGCATCAAAATCAACTGTGGAGCGGTCAATCCAGACTCTTTGCTCAGCTTTTTAGAATGTAAATCAATAGCGCGGATGATCTGACGAATCGAGACCAATACTTCTTCGTACTTTTCCAATTTATTCATCCAGTCTGTAGGGAACATTTATCGAGGCGACACTAACTTAAATGCGCCCTTATTTAAAGGGGTGGAATCAAAAATTACCACTACAATTTTAAGTAGTGTCTCCAATTTCATTTTGTCGCGTCGTGTAGACAAAATAAGAAGACCTAAAATTATTATAGCAATAAATGTTTGTGGTCTAACTATTGCGCTAGTGGTTTATCCTTTTAAAGGCGGAAATTGCTGAGTGAAAAGTAAGTTATTGGATTTTTTCATAGCAAAAAGATAGACAAAAACGTGTCAAATGATAGGATCTTGCGCCTTCACGGAATGTAAAACGTATCGTGTTCGAAAGATTTTTTTGTTTGGTACGTAAAAACAGTACAAAAATAGAGAGGAACGATGACAAAGGGTATAGATAAGTACAGTATCGATAGTACCGACTATACGGTAGGTCAAGACAACGTTCAAAAATGGGGTTTTGATGTTCATAACCCAGTTTTTGGTATTAGTGCAGGTTTAATTGCGCTGTTTCTTGTCGCTGCATTAGTTCTAGATGCACATACCGCAAAGACGGCACTTGATGGGCTGAAATGGAAGATCATTGGTTCATTCGATTGGTTGTTCATTATTGCAGGTAATATTTTCGTTATTTTCTGTTTGGCACTTATCGTTTCGCCAATGGGTAAAATCCGCTTAGGTGGTAAAGACGCTGTTGCCGATTACTCGTTCATGTCATGGCTTGCAATGCTATTTGCGGCTGGTATGGGTATCGGTTTAATGTTCTGGAGTGTCGCAGAACCTGTCGCTTACTTCACTGGTTGGTATGAGACGCCACTCGGTGTTGAAGCAAATACACCAGAAGCAGCGAGATTGGCACTGGGTGCGACGATGTTCCATTGGGGTCTTCACCCATGGGCAATTTACGGTGTTGTAGCACTTTCTTTAGCATTCTTTGCCTACAACAAAGGTTTACCGCTGTCTATGCGCTCGATCTTCTACCCACTTCTGGGTGATCGCGCGTGGGGCTGGGCTGGTCATATCGTGGATATCTTGGCCGTTCTTGCGACCTTGTTTGGTCTTGCAACGTCACTGGGCTTAGGTGCACAACAAGCGGCAAGTGGTATTCATCACGTATTTGGTGTTGAGCCAGGCCTTGGCCTACAAATCGTCGTCATTACCGTTGTAACTTTGCTTGCTGTTGTTTCAGTCGTACGTGGTATTGATGGTGGCGTTAAAGTCATTAGTAACATCAACATGGTTGTGGCGTTCTTGCTACTGATTCTTGTTGGTCTTATCGGTTGGGCGGCGAGTCTAGGTTCGATTCCAACCACACTTATGGCATACGTAGAGAATATTATTCCGCTAAGTAACCCGTTTGGTCGTACAGATGAGGCATGGTTCCAAGGCTGGACAGTATTCTACTGGGCTTGGTGGATTTCATGGTCACCATTCGTCGGTATGTTCATTGCGCGTGTTTCTCGCGGTCGTACCGTTCGCGAATTCATTACAGCCGTTCTATTGGTTCCAACCGCTGTTACTGTTGTTTGGATGTCAGTATTTGGTGGTCTAGCGATCGAGCAAGTTGTTGATAAAGTAGGTGAGTTGGGCACGAATGGTTTGACTGACGTTTCACTTGCTATGTTCCAAATGTTCGATGTTCTTCCATTTGGTAGCATGCTTTCAATCATTGCTGTTGTGTTGGTACTTGTGTTCTTTATCACGTCTTCTGACTCTGGTTCACTTGTTATCGACAGCATCACAGCGGGCGGTAAAGTCGATGCTCCTGTACTTCAACGTGTTTTCTGGGCATTTATGGAAGGTGCAATTGCGGTTGCTCTACTGTGGATTGGTGGCTCAGAAGCGGTTCAAGCGCTTCAGGCAGGTGCAATTTCTACAGCACTACCGTTTACCTTCATTCTTCTTGCAATGTGTGTGAGCTTATTGATGGGTATGAGAACAGAACGTCAATAACTCAGGCATTTTATAAATCTGTCTGAGTAACAAGTAATCAAAAGGCCAGCATTTTGTTGGCTTTTTTTGTGCGGTTTTTATGACGGTGAGACAAAAAAATGACACATGAAAGTTCATATTTTACAAAGAGTTAATGTGCTATTTTGTTTTTTAAAAATTAGTGAATAGTCGTGAAAAAGTGTGTAATATTCACACACCTTAACTGTTCTCCCAACTCAAAAACTATAAATATGAAATTATCATTAAAACAAAAGCTTATTGGCGCAAGCCTTTCTGCTGTTGTTGTGATGGCAACAGCACTTACTTGGTTGTCGGCTGGTCAATTATTTGATCAGACTCGTTCAGGTGTCTATTCACGTGCGCAAAGTCTAAGTACTACTGCGTCAGAAGGAATTTCTGATTGGGTCAATATCCGTAAAGATATTGCTACCGCATTCAACGACTACTCGACAGAGCAAGACGTTGTCCCTTTCCTACAACAAGCTCGCAAGGCTGGTGGCTTTGATGACATCTTCCTTGGTACACCAAACGGTGATATGTATCGCTCTCACCCTGAGCGTAACCGTGCTGATTACGACCCTCGTACTCGTCCTTGGTACAAAGATGCTAACGCCGCAGGTAAGCAGATCATCACAGCTGCATATCAAGATGCAATCACTAACGCGCTGCTTGTAACCATTGCTGAGCCAGTAATGAAAAATGGTCAGTTTGTTGGTGTTGTTGGTGCAGATGTACTGATCGATCAGCTTATCAGCGACGTGATTAACCTAGATGCAGGTGAAAATGCGCATGCGATGTTAATCGATATGAACGAAGGTACGTTCCTAGCGCATCCAGATAAAAGCTTAACGCTTAAGCCTATCACCAGTGTTCTAAAAGACTTTTCAGAAGATGCAATCGAGCGCGCTGCAGATGAAGGTCGTATCGAAGATACGGTAATCAAAGGCAAAGAGAAGCTTTACTACTTTAATAAAGTACCTGGCACGCATTGGATGTTCGCGATTGAAATGGATCGCGCAACGGAAGAAGCAGGGCATGCGGTATTGCTACGTGACCTATTGATCACTGCAGTGATGATCACCATTGTGGTTATTCTTGCGGTATCTTGGTTAGTTGGTTTCTTGTTCCGTGACTTGAGCCGCGTATCAAATGCACTTGAGGAAATTGCATCTGGTGAAGGTGACTTAACGCAACGACTAGAACCACGTAGTGATGATGAAGTCGGTAAATTGGCTGAAAACTTCAACCGCTTTGTTGGCAACATGCACACGATGGTGACCAAGCTTAGCCACGTATCATCTGCGCTTTCAGAGCAAGCACGCACGACGGCACAGCAAGCTGAAGAGCGTAGTCAGCGTATCTCTTACCAGCAAGATGAGATCAACATGGTGGCGACGGCTGTGAACGAAATGGCTGCAGCGACACAAGAAATTGCAGGTAATGCAGATAGCACGGCAAGTAACTCAGAGGAAGCGGTTCAAGCTTGTTCACACGGTTCTAGCCAAGTGACTCAGACGCAAGGTTCTATCCAGAACTTGGCGCAAGAAGTTCAAGTCGCCACTGATGTGATTCAAGAGCTAGAAGCACACGGAAATAGCATCAATACGATTCTATCAACGATTCAAGGTATTGCTGAGCAAACAAACCTACTTGCACTTAACGCGGCAATTGAAGCAGCACGTGCAGGTGAACAAGGCCGTGGCTTTGCTGTGGTTGCGGATGAAGTTCGCGTATTGAGCCAACGCACTCATGCTTCAACGCAAGAGATTCAAGAAACTATCGAGATGCTACAGGGCACAACAGCGAAAGCGGTTGGCATCATGGGTGATAGCCGTCGTCTGGCTGACACCAGTGTTGATGATGCGAACGCGGCTGCAGCGAGCTTGACGCAAATCCATACTGCTGTTGAGCGTATCAGTGACATGGCAACGCAGATTGCATCGGCGGCAGAAGAGCAAGCATCGGTAACAACCGAGATCACGCGTAATACTGAAGGCATTCGTGACGTTTCTAACGAGCTGTCGGTAGAAGCTCATCAAGCAGCAGAACAAGCTGCCCACCTATCTGAGCTTTCACACGAATTAGAGCAAGAGATTCAACGCTTTAAGCTGTAATCGGATACCGACCTAAATAAAAAGGAGCCATTTGGCTCCTTTTTTGATCGCTTATTAAGCTAGAAAGACGTTATAGCCAGAACTCACTGATCGGTTGGTCTTCGCTATAATGATGGGCGATTTGCGCTTGTAGCAGTTCTGCCGTAGCAATTGCATCGGTTAATGCATGGTGAGGGGTATAGTCTGGCAGACCATAACGGCGTCGAGATTGCGCTAGCCGAACCGATTCTGGCTTTTTCCCTTTTAAACGCTCCCAGAGTGAGCCAGAGCGTTTCTGTTGAATGGTTTCTTCAAGATGCAGCGTATCTATCACTGGAAACTCAATTCCTTCCCCTAAACGGCTTTTGAGTGCTTTATCCAGAAACTCTCTCTCGATACGACGATAATGCACAACAATGATTTTTCCGCTTAAGCATGGTAGTAGCTCGCTTAAGATGTCGCCCAAGTCAGGTGCATCGATCAATTCACTGTGAGTAATACCATGTATGATTACCGAGTCTTCATCGAGTGCTCGCTGCGGGCGAACTTTCCAATGACGTGAATTGCGCAAAAAAATCCGCTTCAAGTTAAACGGCACTAAACCAATGGTAATGATGTCATGTTTCTCGGGGTTCAACCCCGTCGTTTCGAAATCTAGCGCGACGAACTCCACCTCAGACAGGGGGGTCTCTGGTGCAGGTGGTTTATTGCTATAAAACGCAATTAAATTCTCATCTTTAGCCATCTCCAACTTTTGTTCAAATTTCGTTGGCCACTGAATGGTTGGCTTCTGAAAGAGCTTTTTGATCATGTTCAACCTCACTTAAAGCTCTTATTCGCTTGGTAGCGGAACTTAAGGAAGTTCTGACCATTGCTTAGGATTTGGAAAGCATCTTTTAGGTTGCGACGTTCAAATTCAGAGAGATTTTCTGGTTCGATATTGTTATCTGGATCAATGCCTAATTCCACGTCCGTCGCTTGGTGACGAATACGCACCATGGAAATAAACTCTAGTGCGTCTTTTAAGTCTTGTGCACGACCTTTTGGCAAAATGCCAGCATCAATGATGTCGTCGAGACGCTCAAACGAGTTCTGTGCACGTGAGCCAACCGCCAGAGAGTGAACGCGAATTAAGTCGACCAGAGGAGCCGTACCGCGACGTTTGAGGTTGATGGAGTTGTTGTGTCTGCCATCTTTCTCCATCACAAAGTCTTTAAAGAAGCCAAGTGGCGGCGTTCGGTTAAGTGCGTTGCGAGCCAGACAGGCTAAGAAGCGATTGTTTTTACGCGCACGACGAACAATAAAGCTGGTTAATTGTTCTGCCCATTTTAAGCGACCGTAAACGCCATCCAAATCGAAAAAGATGGACGCGTTGAGTAGCGCTTTCGGGTTCGGGTTATCAATCCAGTCAGCGAAGCACTCTTCCCACTCTGAACGAGTCATGCGCCATAATGGGTTGGTTGCCATAATATCGCCTGTACAATACTTGTAGCCACAGGCATCTAATCCATCACTGACGTATTTCGCTAAAGCTTCGAAGTACTTACCATGTTTCTCTTCTTGGTAGGTCTCATCTAGAATGATGGCGTTATCTTGGTCAGTCACCAACAGTTGCTCATCACGTCCCATTGAGCCAAGTGCAAGGAAACAATAAGGAATTGGTGGTGGGCCAAGCTCTTCTTCAGCCATTTCTAACAGACGTTGTTTGAAGCTTCGACCAATTACGGACATCGCACTGCCCACCATGTGTGAGTTGGCATCTTCGTTGACCAGGCGTACAAAGCTGCTTTTTACTTCTTCAGCAACAACTGCCAAATCTTCGATGGTCTGTTGTTGGAAAATGCTGCTCACCAATAAGAGCGAGTTTTGTGATTCATAACGAACAATGTCGGTTGTTTCGATAATACCAATAGGCAATTGGTTTTTAACCACAGGCAGATGGTGCACGTTGTAACGCAGCATGGTTAACATTGCTTCATAGATGTAGGCATTGTGATCAAGAGACATGACTTCAGTGGTCATCACACTTGATACATCGTCCTGTGGAGACAAGCCTTCGGCTAACACACGGGTACACAAGTCACGGTCAGTAATAATACCAAGTACCGGAGACTGTGGGTCATCTTCGTCACGAACGAAATCTGGATCGACGATAAGTAGAGCAGATACGTTGTCATTCGCCATCTGCTGCGCGGCTTGCTGGATTGTTTGACCACGATCAATCGTATGAGCATCGCCAGTCAGCAAGGTTTTCACTTTCGATGTCGTCAGGTCATTGGCATCTTTGTTTTCTGAAATGGCTTGGCGTAAACGAGCACTATTTTCCACTTCGACAAAGTCTGCAAAGGAATCAAAGTTGTCGTATATCTCTTGGAAAACGTCACCAGGAATACAATAGAGCAGAGTATCTTCAATGGCTTTTACTGGAAAGCGTACTTTGTTGTTGGTTAGCATTCCCATTTGACCAAAGAGGTCACCTTCATCAAGACGGTTATAAAGCTCTCCTTTACGTCGATAAACTTCTACGACACCGCTTCGCACCACGTAGAGATCTTGGATATAGTCTCCAAAATGGATAATTGGGGTATCTTCTCGGTAGTACGAGATCTCGACACTCTCTGTCACCTTGTTTAGTGTTTCTTCAGGGAGTTCATTGAACGGGGGGTACTTGGCGAGAAAGTTATAAATCTCGAGAAGTTCTGCATCCATCGAAGGTGCCTTTTAGTTCGCAAATAATAAAGTAATCTTAACTTAGTTTTAAAACAGAGTCTTATCTGAACCTTGATTTTCGTGCTCAGTCATAAGATTCTGACATATCGCACGATAAGGAATCGGCATTTCTACTACTATATAGTCACTTAAAAGATGAGCGGACGTGGTCGATATATTTGGGCCAATGCTTGATTTAGAGGCATAGCAGATTTCAAATCGTTACCGCGTCTGTAAACTAAGTTATTTTTGTTGAACTAAGCCACTCAAGGTGATTTGGGGGCGGTGTTTAAATAATTCTCATGAAAGGAAGTCGAATGGTGAGAAGTTTATTGCTTGCGTCTTTAGCTGCTTTGCCAGCAGTAACTAGCGCGGCGGTCATGGACCAAGCAGAAAAATTTGGGTATGAACACATTCACCTGGATGTGGGGGCCGGAACCACAAATGAAGAGTGGTTAGATAATTCGAACGCGACCACAATTGGACTCGGTGGTAATTACTTATTCACTGAGAACTGGTTGTTTAATGTCGATTACTCGGCGCAGTTTTTCCATCCGGACGACTTTACTCTTCGCATTGACCGTTTGTTGTTTGGTGGTGGTTATCGTTATGGGATTACGGATCAATTCGATATCTACGGTAAATATGGAATAGGTGCAATCAAAGCGAAAGCGACGGACGACAAAACGGATAATACGTTATCTTCAGATAGCGAGTTGCTTCAAGCCGTCACCGTTGGGGTGAATTACTTATTCAGTGAACAACTTATTGCGACGGCCGAGGTGGAAGTTAACCGCAGTGATATCGTCGATGAGAACAATTTTAAGATAGGTTTTAACTACCAATGGCATGATGTTATTGGTACCGGTCTTTTTTATCAGTTTAGAGATACCGATTACAGCGGTGAGAGTTCTGATTATGTCAATGAAGTGGGGCTGAGTTTGAAGTTTGTCTACTAGCGGACTGTTTCATTTATTTGCAATAAATAAAAACAAAAAGGTCAGCTTATGCTGACCTTTCCTTTTAATAAAGTATGCGACTATCGATTATAAAACCGCTGTAATGCCTTTACATAGAGGACCCATATTTGACTTCGTCATACCAGCAACACTGATTCGGCCTGAACCGACGATGTAAATACCGAACTCTTCTTTCAGACGGTTTACTTGATCTTTAGATAGGCCAGAGAAAGAGAACATACCATTTTGACGTTCGATGAAGCTAAAGTCTGCGTCCACACCTTCTGATTTTAGTGTCGCTACAAATAGTTCACGCATCTCTTGGATACGGTCACGCATTTCTGCTACTTCAGCTTCCCATTCCGCACGCATTTCGGCGTTGCCAAGAATGTGAGTCACGACCGCGCTGCCGTGCGCTGGTGGGTTAGAGTAGATCGAGCGAATAATGGCTTTAACTTGCGAAAATGCGGTTGTTGCGACTTCTTCTGATTCCGCTACTAACGTGAAGGCACCAACGCGTTCGTTGTATAGGCCAAAGTTTTTCGAGAACGAGCTCGCGACTAGGATTTCTTTGTTGTACTTAGCAAAAGTACGAAGACCCGCCGCATCCTCTTCCACGCCTTTAGCAAAGCCTTGGTATGCGAAGTCAAATAGAGGAAGCAATTTCTTCTCTGCGACTAGTTTCGCCAATGTTTCCCATTCTTCAGCAGTTGGGTCGATACCTGTAGGGTTGTGGCAGCAGCCGTGTAGAAGCACGATGTCACCTTCAGACGCAGATTGCAGATCGTTTAGCATTGCATCGAAGTCTTTGTCTTTTGTTTCTGCGTTGTAGTAGCTGTATTGTGCCGTTTCGATACCAGCGGCAGTAAATACGCCGTTGTGGTTTGCCCAAGTAGGATTGCTGATCCAGATTTTTACATCGCCAAGTTGGCGTTTAATGAACTCACCAGCAACACGTAATGCGCCAGTACCACCTGGAGCTTGAGCTGTTTTAGCGCGTTTTTCGTTTACAATTTCTGCATCAGAGCCGAAAAGCAGTTTTTGTACTGCAATGCCATACTCTGCTGTGCCTTCGATAGTTAGGTAAGATTTGGTTTTTTCAGTTTCAACAAGTGCTGCTTCAGCTTTCTTTACTGTTGCAAGAACGGGGGTTTCGCCTTGCTCGTTTTTGTAAATACCTACGCCAAGGTTAATTTTGTCTGCGCGAGTATCTTTTTTAAACTCTTCAGTAAGGCCAAGAATAGGGTCAGCCGGAGCGGCAACTACTTTTTCAAACATAATCTTCATCCATGTTAATCGAAGGGGTGTGCTAACATTTATACCTTTCAGCAATATTGGTTACAACCGTTACTGAAAAGAAAACCTAAAAAAGTTGCGATTTGAAACAGAATTCTAACATAACTAAAGTTTTTGCCATGAAAACGTTTGGTAGGCACAGAGTTTGAAGGGGATTTATACCATGGTTGATGAAGTTTTGTTCACGTACCAATCGTTTGACTTGAGTGCTTTGTATTAGTGATTTACGTGGAGTGGCGGTTACTAGTTGAGACAAAAACGCCCCACTAAAGGTGGAGCGTTTGCTTGTAAGAAGTATAGATGTTGGCTGATGTTATTTCTTCAGATCGATTTCAGACTCAACCGCATTGGTTTCGATGTCTGGGTTAGAAGAAAGCTTCTCAGTCGCCCAGTCGTTCATATGCTTTAAGATTGCTTTTAACGCGTGCTTCTCTGTTGGGACTTCCGCTTTTTCGACTTCAAGCTTTTGTTTCGGGTGTGTGCCCGTCGCATCTTCCGCTACGTGTAGCCAATCTGGGTGCCAATAATAAGGTTGGCCGGAAGGTGAACTCCAAGAATGTACGCCGTTGGATTCACCTTTGTATTTAATGTCTTCTTCGTTGTATTTCGCCATTATTGTTTTCTCTCATAATCCATGAGTTGAGGTGTGCATCACCATTACTATCTAAATGTAACAGATGTAATGAAAATTAATGTGATAACTATCGACTTATTTTGTCATTCGATAGCTACAGACGATGCGTACTTCTCATTCAGAAGAATTTATTATTTGGCAGGTTTTGGCTTTATCTGCGTTTAAAGCATACGACGATGGATTCGCCTACCTAACGCTATTCTTGAACGGTGATAGAGCCTAAACTACTCGTCATTCAAGTGTTTGAGAATCGCCGCTTTTGCATGCTCTTCTGTTGCGGCCTCTCCGTCAGGGACTTCAAGGTCAGCCTTTTTGTGTTCACCCAAAGCATCTTCAGCGATATGCAACCAATCAGGATGCCAGTAATAAGGGGTTGTGCCGCCAGGATGGTCCCAGCTATGTACACCTTTATGTTTCCCGCGATAAGAGAGATCGTCCATTGTAAATACTTTCATCGCTTCCTCCCGGCTTAAAAGATAGATGTCTAAGTGGATTTAACACTCTCAGTCCCGTGAAATGCCTTGCTTTTCAGACAAGGCAAAGATTTAAGACCACTCGGACGTATCAGTAAAAGTATGGAACATAAATTCTCACTTCGTCGTCGAAATTGCTATAAACAAGCTTGATAAATTACGTTGCTAAATTGACTACTGCCATATCAGAATGCTGGCGCGAAGTATGCTATGGTGCGGCTGCAAGTGAAATGAGGGATACATGAATCGATACCGTCAATTGGCCGAATTGTTTAAGGCACAAATTCACCAAGATACTTGGAGAGCAGGGGAGAAGCTGCCTTCAATACGCGTCACCAGCCGCAATCATTCCGTAAGTGCAGGTACGGTATTACAAGCCTATCAATTGCTAGAGGCGCAAGGTTGGGTGATAGCAAAGCCTCAATCTGGTTACTATGTGACTGCCGATCTTGAACGTCTCACTAATACGAATGGAATTAAAAGCAACAATACGCCATGCACTAAGTTGAACGATGAGTTGTATTCGTTTTTGAAGCACCAAGCAACATCGGATGTTGTTCATTTAGGCTCGGCGTTTCCGGATCCGTGTTTGTTTCCTTTGGAGTCGCTTAACCGTAATTTGGCCAGCTCGGGACGAAAAATGGGGCCGGATAAGTTGCTAGACAACCTACCTCCTGGTGCTGAGTCGTTAAGGCGACTCGTCGCTCAGAGGTATATTCATCATGGGATATCACTAACCCATGATGATGTGGTTATTACTTCCGGTGCGCTAGAAGCATTAAACTTGAGTTTGCAAGCGGTCACCCGACCAGGTGATACCGTCGTTGTCGAATCCCCAACGTTTTATGGCGCACTTCAAGCGGTAGAACGGTTAGGTCTCAAAGCTATTGAAATCAGTGTCGATGATGAGAGTGGGCATTCGCTTGAACAAATCGAAGCAGCTTTTGCCAATGAAGATGTTCGGGCTTGTTGGTTAATGACGAACTTTCATAATCCAACCGGGGCTTCTTTGTCTGATGAACACAAACGATACATTGTTGAGTTAGCCAATCGATATGATGTGTATCTCATCGAAGACGATGTGTACTCTGAGCTGTATTTTTCTGACAAAAGGCCGAACTCATTGAAGACCTTTGATGAGCAAGAGCGTGTCCTTCATTGTGGTTCTTTTTCTAAGAGTTTATGCCCTGGATATCGCTTGGGTTGGGTGGTGAATAAGCGTTTTAACGAGACTATTCAAAAGCTCCAGTTAATATCGACATTATCTGGGAGTGCCCCTATTCAGCAGGGGGTTGCACATTACTTACAAAACGACAGTTACGACAACCACCTGAGAAAGCTGCGTAAGGCACTGCAACAACGTCAAGCTGACTTCGTGGATTTACTTGCAAAGCACCTACCTAAAGAGGTTACCTATCAACGTCCTGATGGTGGCTACTTTCTTTGGCTGAAATTGCCAGATGGAATATCAAGTAAAGCGGTATATCAAGCACTATTGTCTGAGCATGTTACCGTCGCTTATGGCAAACTCTTTTCGATAAGTGATCAATACGAAAACTATTTAAGACTGAATACATCGCTTCCTTTAGAAACGAGTTTGGAACGTGCTATCAAAAGGCTAGGTGATTTACTTCGCGAATTACTCAGAATTGAAACTTATTAAACTGCTTAGTGTTTTTTTGCTCCAACTGTATCAGCGCCATTTTTGCAAATTGTGCTTCAATCATTATTCAGGTCGACAGACCTTGGACGATTAAGCAGGATTTAAGATGAAAAAGCAGTTGGTTAAACATGAGTTAAGGTTAATCGCCGTTGCTATTTTTAGTGCGTTTTTACTGGTATTTGCGCATCTCATTTTGGCGAAGTCTTTCTCTCATATGGCATGGACAGAGTACACCGCGGCCGTGATCCCTTTCGTAATGTTTGGCTTATGTATTGTGGGCGTAAAGTACGCTGAAAAAGCGGACAGAGATAAGGAAGAAGACTAACTCAAGCTTGAGTTGCTTGGCAGATAGTATTGACGGTTGAGCACAAAATAAAAGACCTCCACTAGGGAGGTCTTTTCTAATTCTGTCTCATCACTAAAAAGTGATTAGAAGTTCGCAGAGCGAGGCGTACGTGGGAATGGGATCACGTCACGAACGTTGCCCATGCCTGTTACGTAAGATACTAGACGCTCAAAGCCTAGACCAAAGCCTGCGTGTGGCACTGTGCCGTAACGGCGTAAGTCGCGGTACCAGCTCATGTGCTCAGGGTCGATACCCATTTCGCGCATACGTGCATCCAGTACGTCTAGACGCTCTTCACGCTGAGAACCACCGATGATTTCACCGATGCCAGGTGCTAGAACGTCCATTGCCGCTACCGTCTTACCATCATCGTTCATACGCATGTAGAATGCTTTGATGTCTTTCGGGTAGTTCTTAACGATTACCGGCGCTTTGAAGTGCTCTTCTGCTAGGAAACGCTCGTGCTCAGATGACATATCGATACCCCACTCAACTGGGAATTCGAACTCACGGCCAGAATCCAGCAGGATTTGGATCGCGTCTGTGTAGTCAACTTGTGCGAAGTCAGAAGAAACAAAGTTCTCTAGACGGCTAACGGCTTCTTTGTCGATGCGCTGAGCAAAGAACTCAAGGTCATCGCGACGCTCTTCAAGTACTGCTTTGAATACGTACTTAAGCATGTCTTCAGCCAGTTTCGCAACGTCGTCCAGTTCTGCAAACGCAACTTCAGGCTCAACCATCCAGAACTCTGCTAGGTGGCGGCTTGTGTTTGAGTTTTCAGCACGGAAAGTAGGGCCGAAAGTGTAAACCTTGCTTAGTGCACAAGCGTAAGCTTCCGCGTTTAGCTGACCAGATACCGTAAGGAAAGTTTCTTTACCGAAGAAGTCTTCGTTGTAATCTACTTTGCCAGCGTCTGTACGAGGCAGGTTTTCCATGTCTAGCGTAGAAACGCGGAACATTTCACCAGCGCCTTCAGCATCTGAGGCAGTGATCAAAGGCGCAGATACCCAGAAGTAACCTTGTTCGTGGTAGAAGCGGTGGATCGCTTGAGATAGGCAGTTACGTACACGAGCTACCGCACCGATTACGTTTGTGCGCGGACGTAGGTGCGCAACTTCACGTAGGTACTCGATAGAGTGACGAGTTTTTGCCATCGGGTAAGTTTCTGCGTCTTCAACCCAACCAACCACTTTAACGCCAGTGGCAGCAAGTTCGAAGTCTTGGCCCTTTGCAGGAGATTCAACAATCTTACCAGTCACTTCAACAGAGCAGCCAGTCGTTAGCTTTAGTACTTCGTCTTCGTAATTATTAAGATTATTTGGGACCACGGCCTGAATCGGGTCGAAACAAGAGCCGTCATATATGGCAAGGAAAGAGATTCCAGCTTTGGAATCACGACGTGAACGGATCCAGCCACGAACAGTCACTTCGCTGTCTACTGCTAGCTGACCTTTCAATACGTCTGATACAGGCGCGTAAGTCATGTTTTCAATATTCTCCATTGAGGTAAAAATTCAACCCAACACTTATTAAAGTACTTGTCTAATAACATTTTTGTTCAAAAAACAAGCTAAGTGCTGAGTTGGGTAGCATTTTACAGATTCAACGAGACATATTACCTGTCAATTCGCTCGCATCAACCTTTATATTCATTTTGATGGGGAGAATCTCTCTATTTATTCACTCTTTGATGCTCTGAAAGTGTGAATTGGTTAAGTAATTGCTCTAAACGTTCGGATAGATGCTCTAAATCAACACTAATATCACGCGTGTGCGATGCTGATTGCGATGTGTCGTCAGCATGCAGTGTGATCACATCAATTTTGGATTGAATACGCTGACTGACGTCGGATGTGGTTTGCGTCTGGCTTTGAATGTTTTCCGCATGTTTCAGAACTTGATGCATTTCATCGACAACGTTATGCATCGTGACTGAAAGTGTCTCGACATCGACTGAACGTTGGTGAGCAAACTGGCAGACAGTATCCACAGAGGCTAAGGACTCTTCACTCCCTTGCTGGAATTGAGAAATGATATGCTCAATGTTGCCTGTGGCTTCGGCGGTCCGAGAAGCTAGGTTACGCACTTCCTCCGCGACGACGGCAAAACCGCGTCCTTGCTCTCCGGCTCGGGCGGCTTCAATTGCAGCATTCAACGCGAGTAGGTTCGTTTGTTCTGCAATGCCTTTAATGACCCCAAGAATGGATGATACTTCTTCGGTTCTTTGGTTTAACGAACTGATTTTCTCCCGCACGCCGTCAATATTGCTCACCAAGTGTTTGATGTCTTCGCTCACGCTGTGTGCTTGGCTTGCGCTGTGAGTAGCAACATCAACGGTGTGGTTGACTAGAGCTGTGGCGTTATTGGTTGAGTCTTCAACGGCGGTTTGTTGTTGCAACATGTCGGTGATGTTGCTTTGTACGTCACTGGTTTCCAATTGTTGATTATTGGCCGCTTTGTCTGTTGATTGTGCAACATCCGTTAACTGACTGGCTGAATTGGCAAGAGAGTGGGAGGTGTCTTGTACACGCTCTAAACTCTCGGATACCGTATCCATAAACGAATTAATCGCGGTAGAAAGTTGGCCTACCTCATCTTTTTGGTGATGAACAAGTCGTTGAGATAGATCTTTACTATGGCTCACATTCGCCATGAATTGCGACGTTTTTTGTATTGGGCGAACAATGATCTTACGAATCAAACTCATCGTTATAATAAAACCAACAAACGCGATAACGGCCATTATTCCCATCGCAAACATTGCCTGTTTATTGATCATTGAATTGACGTGGTTCATGTTGTATTCCAAACGAATCGCGCCCAATACTTCGCCTTCTGGTGCTACATGGCAAGAAACGCAGTTGGTGCCACGATAATTTTCGCTTGATTTCATTGGTAGCGCGACAACCAGTCCGTTCCCCCAATCGGCTGAAATTGGCTCAATGACCAGTTCGCCATTTAAAGCTCGTTGATCAATATCATCGACCGGTTGTTGGTTTGCTTGTCCTGGTCCGTAAAGCTTGGTGACGGTATCGGCCCGCAACACGCGAACTTCTTCAATCCCTTCTTGAGCGAGTGCTTTTTTTCGCAAAGTTTCTTTTTGCGACATGGTGCCTGTTAGCATCATCATGTTTAGGCTATCGAAGTAATTACTGGCCTTATCATGAAGCTGTTCACTGAGAACATCATTGATTAAGGTTTTTTGTTGATGGTATTGATAAGCCGTAGAGGCAGCCAGAACACAGCTGAAGACGGCAATTAACGCGAGCAAGAGCTTAAAAGTGATAGTTGAGCGCATAAATTTATAAGTGTAATTGGAACGAACTGCACAATCTTAATGTGCACAAATGCGCACTGCGAACAACGAAATGAATGATTGTGACCCCACTCATGTTAGGGATATGTAATTGTGATGTGAGTGCTGTGTAATCAAATGTTTGGCGCATGACAGAAATACGACGATCAGGACAAAGGTTTAATTATTTTCGCTGAGAACAAACGGCGTTTTGCTACGCTTGTATTGAGTAGCACTTGTCTGTTGGCAGTGAATTCCTTAGTATTGCGTGTCTTTTTAAAGCCTGAGAATCAAGATGAAAACAGAATTGTACAAAGAGTTTATGTTCGAAGCGGCACATCACTTGCCACATGTACCTGAAGGCCATAAGTGTGGTCGTTTGCATGGACACTCTTTCTTAGTTCGTCTTTATGTAGAAGGTGAGGTAGACCCGCATACTGGTTGGGTAGTGGATTTCGCTGAAATCAAAGCGGCATTCAAACCAATTTACAATCGTTTAGACCATTATTACCTGAACGACATTGAAGGTTTGGAGAATCCGACGAGCGAAGTGCTAGCAAAATGGATTTGGCAACAGCTTAAGCCAAGTTTACCGTTGCTAAGCAAAGTAGAAATCAAAGAAACGTGCACAGCCGGTTGTATTTACAAAGGTGAATAAGTCACTTTTTATTGAGCATTGAAGACAAAGGCAAGCCATGAGCTTGCCTTTGTTGTATCTGGATATTCCCTATTTTTTATACTTTTCTTGCTAGCTCAGTGGATGACGTAAAATCCACTCTTTTCCGTTCTCACCAAACGTTGTTTTCTCTGTATTGATGAATCCACACGCATCAAGAAAACTGATAGCGTATTGCTGACTCTGTGGCACAGTGACGCAAAGAGAGGTGCTTTCAGGGTCAATGGTATACGCATAAACGAACAGTTTGCGTAACGCTTCACTCCCAACCCCTTGGCGTTGGAAACGTCGATCAACCATCAAGTACTTGAGCCCCAGTTCATGCCTTTTGGCAAAGGGCGCATGTTGGGAGAAGCCTTTATCGATAACAAGATAGCCAACTAATAGATCGTCAGAATAAATCGTAAAGAACGCTTCAGACTTATTGCGTTTTTGATAAGCCACTTCAAACGGCGTAGAAAATCCTTTCTGCTCTTCCTGCACATCCAATTGCATCAAACTCGAAAAATCTTTCAGTTTGGTGGGTTTAATAGCAATCATCGTTCAACCACAAATTGGCGGCATATCCTCATGCCGCCACGAACTTTAATAGAGTACTCCCTCTAGTTTAAGTAACTCACGAGGTTAAGAAAAGCTAGAAATGCAGAGGATAATAATAACCTTGGTGAATATAGGCGCCTAATGTTGTGAGTAAGTGAGCGCTATCGGCGGTTTCTACGCCTTCAACAATGACGGTACACCGATACGTATTTCCCATGGCGATTAACTGACGCAACGTTTCCACTTTCTTATCGTCCGACTTTAAACCAATCACAAATTCCCGATCTATTTTCAAATAATCTGGATTGATTTTACTGATGAGCGACACGTTGTTGTTGCCAGTGCCAAAATCATCGATACTGATTTTACAATCCAGTGCTTTTAGTTTCGCGACATTGCCATAAATCTCGGAGGTATAGTACATCGATGCATTTTCCGTGATTTCAATCGTCAGCAAACGACAATCTCGGTTAGATAGTTCTCTGTGTAGGATTGAAAAGTTGCGTCCTCGCAGCAAAGAAGGACAAACATTAATGCTGATAGGAATAGGCAAGGCTTTGTGCTTAGTATAGATGGACTCTATCACCAGTAAGGTATGAGTGAGGAGCAGCCCATTGCGGAGCAGTGTCTCAATAAACCGTTGCGTATTTTTTACCTTAAACCGCGAGAGCGCTTCGTAATGCACAATCTTTTGCGCTGAAGTGTCATAAATCGGCTCCAGTTTGATTTTAAATTGTCGAATTGCACACAAATAAGCCATAAAGGCTTGTAGGGAGCGATGACGCAGTATTATGAGAAACAGCAAGCTTAATAAAATGATGCTCTGAAACGGTCCAGAGATGTAATACACCTCTTTATAGCCGCTGTTTTTCACGTGATAGTTGAAAAAGCGTTCATTGGTGTTACCAATTTCTAAAGAGGTCCCTGTATTGGTTGATAGCTTCATGCCGGAAAGAAAAAAACGCGAAATATGATTTTCAACGTTGTCGGATAAGTTAATGTTTTTGACACGAACCAAAACGGTCGCGTTATTCAAGTCAAATGATTGGGTCGTATAATTGCTATTATTACTCCACTCTTCAAATGCTTTTTTGCTGACAGGGACAACGGTTTCGGGGGTGACTAAACACCGGATATTGAAACGGTCCAGCATCATGCTCGATTCCACCAGCTTTACATTATCAAAGAGCGACTTCAATTCTCTTTCATCAGCAAAGCAGCTCTTTTGGGAAAGGTTTTCTGCAATTTCGAAGGCGTTATCAAGATAATTATGTTTCACAATGCTGTTTATCGCGTAATAACAGATGGCAAAGAAAATGATCGCTGTGCTCAAGACGACCCACAGCGTATCTGAATAGATCTTTTTATTACGCAGACAAATACGAAGGGCTTTGCCAAGGCTGTTTGTTGTGTATTGATTGATCTTGTGTTGATGGTCGATGCCATTCTGATGGTTGTTTTGCATAGTAAAAGGGATGAAGTATCCGGTCCGGTGAATATTTTCGATAATATTTTTTTTTGTGGTTACGTGTTCTTCCGTGAGCTTGCGAAATTTCCTTCTTAGAGCGGCCACCGCGTTTTTAAAGCCATTTTCAGGCAGTGTCATTTTGTATTGTTGAGTGATTTTGCTTTCTATCAATCGCTGGCTAATTGGCGTATTTAAGCTGCCGTATTTGGCGATGGTTGACAGAATGGCGTACTCATTTGGGTTGACTGGAATGGAGTGGTGGAGTGATTGATTGAGCTCTAAAGATATTTCGTTTTCGGACAAGCAAACGCAGATTTGGTTTCCAATTTCAAACCTAATCATGTGTTGGTGTGCTCCAAGTTTAATTTTTGGCTACGTTATCAATAAAGCTAGGAGAGGGATGTGATTTTTTACGGGGATATCCATAATAATTGGATATATTCAAGGTTTTAGGTTTTTTTATGCTGGGCGTAGCAACCCATTATTCATGGTTAATGAGGTATAAAAAACCCGAGCAGCGGCTCGGGTTTCGTCGATATTCAGCAAGGCTTATTAACAGATAACTTTTACTGCTAGGCCGCCTTGAGAAGTCTCACGGTATTTCGCGTTCATGTCTTTACCTGTCTCTAGCATTGTTTCGATAACTTTATCTAGAGAAACAGTAGGAGCAGAAGAACGACGCAGTGCCATACGAGTTGAGTTGATTGCTTTTACAGCTGCAATACCATTACGCTCGATACATGGAACCTGAACCTGACCTGCAACCGGGTCGCAAGTTAGACCTAGGTTGTGCTCCATCGCAATTTCAGCCGCCATACATACTTGCTCTGGGCTACCACCCATAAGCTCAGCAAGGCCCGCTGCTGCCATAGAACATGCCACGCCAACTTCGCCCTGACAGCCAACTTCTGCACCAGAGATAGACGCGTTACGCTTGTAAAGGCCGCCAATTGCACCAGAAGCTGCGAAGTAACGGATGTAGTCTTTCTCAGTTACGGTTTGAATAAACTTGTCATAGTAAGCCAGTACCGCAGGGATGATGCCACATGCACCGTTAGTCGGCGCAGTTACAACACGACCACCTGCTGCGTTCTCTTCGTTTACAGCAAAAGCAAACATGTTTACCCAGTCAACAACAGACATTGGATCGTTCGTTGTTTTTTCAGAAGTAAGCAGTTGCTGACGAAGTGCTGCCGCGCGACGAGGCACGCGTAGTGGACCAGGCAGAATGCCTTCTTCGTTCATACCGCGATCCATACATTCGCGCATTGTGCGCCAGATGTTTGCGAAGTAAGTACGAGTTTCTTCGTCAGAATGAAGCGCATGTTCATTTTTCATGGTTAGCGCACTGATAGACAGGCCGCTTTCATGACATTGCTTTACAAGCTCTTCTGCCGTTGTAAACGGGTAAGGAACTTTTACTGGGTTCTCAACTTCTTTACCGAAGTTTTCTTCATCAACGATGAAACCACCGCCGATAGAGTAGTAAGTTTTTGAGTACGCTTTTTCGTCATCAATCCAAGCGTGGATTTGCATGCCGTTTTCGTGTAACTCAAGGTTTGTTTTGTGGAAGTTCATTCCACCTTCACGTGGGAACGATACTGTGTGACAGTGCATGCCAACAGGAAGGCGTTCAGTTTCTTCTACGCGAGCGATAAAGCCCGGGATAGAATCGATATCAACTTTCTCAGGAGTGTTGCCTGCAAGACCCATGATGATAGCAATATCTGTGTGGTGACCTTTCCCTGTCAGTGATAGTGATCCATAAACGTCAACGGTGATTTTAGTGATGTCGCGCAGTTTTCCCATTGCGCGAAGATCATCAATAAACTCTTTACCCGCTTTCATTGGGCCTACAGTGTGTGAGCTTGAAGGTCCAACACCGATTTTATAGATATCAAAAACACTAATCATATCGATTACCTCAGAAGAAAGCCTCCCAAGGGGAGTTGGGAGGCTTAATTTTATCGTTATATTTTTGGATTAATCATACCGTGCTAGGGCAGGGATGATTAAAGAGCGCCGTAGATTACAGAACTAATGGCAGCAAGACCACAGATTGCTGTGAAAATTTGCACAGGTGCTGAAGTTTTGTACTTAGCCATTGCTGGAACTTTTTGCATTGCGAAGATAGGCATCAAGAATAGGATTGCCGCAATCATCGGTGCGCCCATTGTTTCAATCATACCTAGGATGCTTGGGTTAACGATAGCAACGATCCAAGTTGTGATTACGATGAAGATAAGAGACATCTTCTCGATCTTGCTTACTGGTGATTTTGAACGAGATTTCACTAGACCAACTAGACCTTCATGCGCACCTAGGAAGTGGCCGAAGTAGCTAGAAGTGATAGCCGCGAAAGCAACCAGTGGACCTAAGTAAGAGATCAGTGGAGACTCATGAACGTTTGCTAGGTAAGAAAGAACAGAGATGTTTTGCTCTTGTGCTGTTGCTAGTTGCTCTGGAGACAGAGAAAGTACAACAGAGAAAACGAAGAACATTACAAAGCCCATTAGCATCATCGCTGCGCCACCAGTGATAGCGTCAGTTTTCTTAACTGCGTCATCACCGTATACACGACGTTGTTCTTTAGAGAACTGAGAAATGATTGGGCTGTGGTTGAAAGAGAACACGATAACAGGGATTGCTAGCCATACGATAGCTGGCATTGCACCCCAGTCAGGTGATACTTCCATCATTGACGTATTCCAACCAGGAATTAGGTACACAGACAGCGCTAGTAGGATGAACACTAGAGGGTAAACCATCGCTGAAGTTGCTTTCAGCATAAGCTCTTTACCGAACACTACGCCCGCTGTCATTGCAGCGATAAGTGCACCGGAAAGTAGCCAGCGAGGAATAGATTCCATACCCATTTGGTTAACTAGGAAAGAGTCAACCGTGTTTGTGATACCAACACCGTAGATAAGTACGATTGGGTAGATAGCGAAGAAGTAAGCGAACGTAATAAGGTTTGCGCCAGTCTTACCAAAGTGCTCTTCTACTGTGTCAGTGATGTCCGCTTCTGGGTTTTTCGCAGAAAGAACGAAGCGAGCTAAAGATTTGTGTGCGAACCAAGTCATTGGTGCTGCGATTAGGGCTAGGATTACTAATGGCCAAAAGCCACCTGCACCTGCTTTAATAGGAAGGAATAGTACACCGGCACCTACTGCCGTACCAAAAAGGGACAGACACCAGGTAAAGTCTTTGTAAGAAAACTTACTAGACGATTGTGCGGTAGAAACCGCAGAAGTAGTTGTATTCATTTTTTAGTTACTCATTTTGGGAACAGGAAATAAGTCGGGAGTAATTTTGCAAGATTTTACACTAGGAAAATTAGATCTAAATCATTTATTGCTTACGCTTATTGAATGATATGTCAAAAACCTGCTTTTTATCACGAAAATGATGTGCTACTCGTGATTTCTGCTAATGAGTAAAATTAGAAAAACTTATCAATGGGGCTGTTTGTATAAATTTATTTCACCGCAAGCGTTTGCGGTGAAAGCGGCAAATTAATCTAATGTGAATGAATGTTTATGAAGCAACGTTTTATTAATATTGATGCGCATGATGATCGCATCCATAAAAATACCGATATCAGAAGTTTTTAATGTGAAATGATATGTTTTTGCATTGATTCGATGATTTGTGCGGTCATGCCCCAGATGAAATGCTGTCTATATGGGATAGCAAATACACGATGACTGCTGTTTTTTAGGTCAAACTTGGTGCTGTACAACTTTTTCGGATTCAGAATGTGGTTGGCAGGAACTTCAAAAACAGACTCCACCTCATTTGGGTCAATATGCGTTTTATACTCAGGAGAAATAAAGGCCAGAAAAGGTGTCACATTAAACTGACTAATCGTTGGCAATGTTGGAAGCTGGCCAAATACATGAATATGTTCATCTTCTATGCCGATCTCTTCTTTGGTTTCTCGTAAAGCCGTATTGATTAGATGCCGATCTTCCTGCTCAAACTTACCGCCGGGGAAACTGATTTGTCCCGGATGATGACGCAAGTGCGCTGCTCGCTTTGTCAAAATGACCTGTAGCCCCTCCGGGCGTTCTACAAAACCAATTAAGACCGCTGCGTCTCGCAGTGATTTTCCTTTCATCCATTTCAGTCGCGCGAGGGACTCTTTGTGGTAACCCGTTGGAAGCCGAAATTGAAAGTTTTGCAGTAATTGAGTTTTGTCGATAACCAAACCAAATCCTTATTTATTGTGCCTAACCACTATTTATTATACTCAATGGCCGCAAGAGGCGCGGTGCTATCGCCGTTGGTCTGGTATTAAAGTATTAGTATGGCAATACCAAAGCACGGCCATTGGTTCTTTCCCTGCTTTGTGTCATGTGTCTCACTCTGCTTGGGTATAATAATTTGAAACTTATAAGGTTATAAACCATTCTTTATTTTAAGACGTCACTATGGGGCAAGTATTGACTAATGAAAGGGATTATTTTCACCGAGTTCATGGAGTTAGTGGAAGAGAAGTTTGGTCTCGATGTGTTAGACCAAGTGCTCGATCTTTCTAATGACGAAGGGATTTATACGGCAGTTGGTAGTTACGATCATAAAGACTTGGTTAAATTGATTGTGAATCTCAGTAAAGTATCTGGTATTCCGCCTGAACAACTGCAAGAAGTATTTGGAGAGTGCGTTTTTTTGAATTTACTTCGCTCGATTCCTAGTCATGCCAGTTTGCAGCAGTGTGAAACGACATTTCAATTTGTTCGCCATGTTGAAGATTTTATTCATGTCGAGGTCAAAAAGCTCTACCCAGATGCTAATCCTCCTCAGTTTGATTTTATCAGCGAGACTCAATCAAACATGGTGTTTGATTATCGGAGTGCGCGGTGCATGTCTCACGTATGTTTAGGTCTAATAAAAGGTTGCGCAGCGCACTTTGGTGAAGTTATTCATATCAAACACCAAAACCAGTCAGAAGATGGTAGCCAGGTTCGCTTTTGGTTAGAGGCACAATAAGAACGATATGACAGGAAGTTCCTCGCTAGAAAGGAAACTCAAACGAGAAATCGAATCAAGAAAAGCAGCTGAGCGGTTATTGGAGCAGAAGAGCTTCGAACTTTATGAATCTACTCAACAGCTAAGTGTTGCTTTGAAAAAGCTTGAGTTGAAATCAAAAAAGGATTTACGCAAGTTTGAGTTCGAAGAGAAAGTTGACGCGACGCTGATTAAGTTTGGTCGAACTTTTTTGTCGAGCACGTTTGATGAAGCCATGATTGCCAGTTTTATTGAACAGCTCACTTCGAACTCAATCATTTCTGCGGCTTACTTACATCTTGATTCCACAAAACTCTCTTCTTTGCGCCGACATCATTTTGGTCATTTACAGCTTCGCCATGAGAATACGATTAAGACTGTCCCCAATTGGCAGGGGGAGAACTTGCATTTGCCTATCATCATTGACAAGCAAACAGTAGGGGAGTTGATCTTCTCTGTTCAGTTGGATCAAATCGATCAATCGTTTATTTCCAAACAGATGGAACTGGTATCGGATTTGGTTCATGGGGTCATTGGGCGGCATTTGAGTTTAGAGCGAGAAGTGGAGCTGCGAAAGCGAGCAGAGGAATCGGAAAAAGCGACGAAAGAGTTTGTCGCCATGATTAACCACGAGTTGCGTACACCTCTTAATGGCGTATTAGGTAGTGCTGAACTACTAAGTCGAACACAGTTAGGTGAAGAGCAACGCCATTACCTAAACAACTTGACTCAATCGGGAGACTTGTTGAGGGTCATCATTAACGATCTTCTCGACTTCAGCAAGATGAATGCCGGTATGATGGAAATCATCGATAAGGTCTTTGCTTGGGAAGAGCTTGAAAAAGCCATCATGGGCGTATTTTCAGCTAAAGCAGCAGAAAAGCGAATTCATTTCTCCATCGATAAAAAGCTCGGTATTCCCGAGTTTTTAGTTGGTGACTTAGAGCGAATTACACAGATCTTGGTCAACTTGGTGGGCAATGCTATTAAGTTTACTCATTTGGGTGGGGTGGTGCTGCGAGTGGAGTGGATAAACGGTATTGCGCATTTTGAGGTTGAAGACACGGGTATTGGCATCCCGATAGAAGCACAGCCCTCATTATTTGACCCATTTGTGCAAGTAGATCGCTCGGCGAAGCGCAGTTTTGAAGGCTCAGGTTTGGGCCTTGCGATTTGTAAAAATCTAGTGGATTTGATGCAGGGCGAGATTAGCTTTGAAAGTGAAGAACGCAAAGGTACCACCTTTAAAGTCTCTATTCCTCTAAAGGAGGGACAAGCCCAAGGCGCAGCTGAGGGGGAATTAGCTACCATAGAGCGAAGTGATTTGGCAGGACGCTCAATACTGGTGGTTGACGACATCAGAATGAACCAAGTGATAGTTACTCAAATGCTGAAAAAACTCGACATTACGCCTGATTTAAAAGCCAATGGGAAAGAAGCCTTAGAAGCGGTGAAAAACAAAGATTACGAACTGATATTTATGGACTGCCGAATGCCAGAAATGGATGGTTATGAGGCGACGATGTATCTGAGAGAGCGTGGCTTTACTCATCCTATTATCGCATTAACCGCTGGCACTACCATCGAAGAGCGTCAAAAGTGCATTGATTCAGGCATGGACGACATCCTCACTAAACCGTACACCGCAACCGATATTGAACAGATCATGTGTAAGTGGCTTGAGCAGTAGCCGTTGCCTCTTAAAAAACGGATGCTTGTTGGCTAACGGCTAAAAGCCAAAGTACCTGTAAATAAAACACACAAAAAAACGCTCCACACTGGATAATGCCGATCGCTTAACGATGTTTTTTGTGTCATTCCAGCGAGTCTTGGCGAGACTAAGAATCTATTAGCAGCATGCTGAGCGGCTAGTGAAACAAATTTGACCATAAAGTGCTCGGATAGAAGAGCCTACATCACGCTCCTTCGTCGCTGTACAGGATGACGAGATACAGAAATATGCCCACTCGCTGTTAAACGAGCGGCATTATCCGTGCTGGAGGCGTTTTTGCTTGTTTTCGTTAGCAGGATTCAAGCGACGTTGTCATCTGTCGAAACCTACTATTGCAGCGCTGGTAAAATCTTTGAGAGCTTATCCAACGTTTCTTGATATTCAGAGGCGCAATCGCTATCTGCCACGACGCCGCCGCCAGCCCAAGCGTAAAGTTTGTTTTTTTCCGCTACAAGAGTTCGGATAGTAATGCTGGTATCCATACGACCATGGCGAGAAATGTAGCCAATACTGCCGCAATACGCGCTTCGTCGATGTGGCTCTAACTCTTCAATGATCTGCATTGCGCGAACTTTAGGTGCGCCGGTAATTGAACCGCCTGGAAAACACGCTCGCAGCAAATCTGCAGGAGAGTATTGTTCATCCAAATTTGCACGAATGGTGCTCACCAAATGATGCACTGCGGGGAAGCTTTCAATCTCAAACAGCTTTGGCACGTGAACGCTACCCGGTGATGCAACTCGACCAATGTCATTACGCAGCAAATCGACAATCATTAGGTTCTCTGCCTGATCTTTTTCCGCTGTCTGCAAGTCATGGGCATTAGCGTTATCTTGCCTTGGATCTTCGCTGCGTGGTCGAGTACCTTTGATTGGTTTCGTTTCAATGACGCGATCTTTGAGTTCTAAAAAGCGTTCTGGAGAGATACTCAAAATCGAAGACTCTGGCATACGGATAAAAGCGGAAAATGGCGCTTGGTTGGCGGACTCCAATTTCAGATACGCTTGCCACTCACTGCCTTGATACGGTGCGTTAAAGCGTTGCGCCAAATTGATCTGATAGCAGTCACCGCTCAACAAGTATTCTTGCACCTTGTCAAAGCGAGTAGCGTAGCTCTCTTTCGTCATGTTTGACTGCCAATCACCAGACAGAGCGAAGTCTACGCTTTGCTCTGCTTCTTGCTCGTCTAACCATTGCCAAGCTTGCTCGATATTCTGACCGACTAGGCAGGCTTTTTTAAGCTTGTGGTCAACAACAACGGCCCATTCATACAGACCTACCGCCATATCAGGCGTGTTGAGATCTTTTTCGGCCAGTTCTGGCATCGTTTCTACGCGTCGACCTAAATCGTAACTGAAGTAACCGAGCGCTCCGCCGACAAAAGGCAAATCCAATTCTTTATTTAACTCAACGTGAGGAAGCCACTGTTCTTGCAACTGATGAAGCAGCGCGAATGGGTCATCTTGAGTTGAATAGGCATTCGATGGCGTTTCAACTTGTGTAATTTCGGCAGTGGTTTCTAACGTTGCAATTGGGTTGGCAACCAACACATCGAAGCGGCTATCGATATGCGTTTCTGATGCAGAACGCAGCAACATCGCCCAAGGCTGGTGTTGAATGCGAGAAAAGAGGTGAAGAGCAAACTCTGGTGCATATTCCAGCGCTTTAAAATCAATGAATTGATTGTCCATGTTGTTCATTTGTGTAATTTGTGACAAAGAGATCGTTCACTGCATGGCATGTCATGGGCAGCAAGAGTATCATATTCCTCTGTATAGCCAAACACCCTCTATTCATAGGGTTTTGAGATGGTTTACAAGTAGGCGACTTCAGCGTTTCGTGTGTCGATATCAGCCGTTCGACAATTGTTTATAAAAAACGAAGCTCAAAAGAGCAATAAGCTCAACAAACAAGATTGAAGCCAAGCCAATAATGGAAGCATAACTATAACGAGGCATGTAATGACGGTAATACGCAAGCAGGATGTGATCAGCAGTGTCGCTGATGCGCTACAGTATATTTCTTACTACCACCCGCTAGACTTTGTTCAAGCTCTTGAAAAAGCCTATCACCGCGAAGAGAGCCAAGCCGCTAAAGACGCGATTGCTCAGATCCTAATTAACTCCCGAATGTCCGCAGAAGGTCACCGACCAATTTGTCAGGATACTGGTATCGTGACGTGTTTCGTCAACATCGGTATGGGCGTGCAATGGGACTCAACCGACATGACGGTTCAGCAGATGGTAGATGAAGGTGTTCGACAAGCGTATACGAACCCAGACAACCCGTTGCGTGCGTCAGTACTTATGGATCCTGCCGGTAAACGTATTAATACCAAAGACAACACGCCTGCCGTCGTACATATCAACATGGTTCCGGGCGATAAAGTTGAAATTCAGATCGCTGCGAAGGGCGGCGGTAGCGAAAACAAAACTAAGATGGTGATGCTAAACCCATCTGACGATATTGCTGAGTGGGTAGAAAAAACGCTACCAACAATGGGGGCGGGCTGGTGTCCTCCTGGCATGCTTGGCATTGGTATCGGCGGTACGGCTGAAAAAGCAGCGGTATTGGCAAAAGAATCTCTAATGGAACACATCGATATTCAAGAGCTTATTGACCGTGGCCCGCAAAACGCAGAAGAAGAGCTTCGTCTTGATATCTTCAATCGCGTGAACAAACTTGGTATCGGCGCGCAAGGTCTTGGTGGTTTGACAACCGTTGTCGACGTTAAGATCAAAACGGCGCCAACGCACGCGGCTTCTAAGCCTGTTTGTTTGATCCCGAACTGTGCGGCGACTCGTCACGTACACTTCACGCTTGATGGCAGCGGCCCAGCAGAGCTCACGCCACCTAAACTAGAAGATTGGCCAGACATTACTTGGGAAGCGGGAGAAAACACGCGTCGCGTAAACTTAGACACGATTACTAAAGAAGAAGTACAAGAGTGGAAGACAGGCGAAACCGTTCTTCTATCAGGTAAAATTCTGACTGGCCGTGATGCTGCGCATAAACGTATTCAAGGCATGCTAGATAATGGCGAAGGTCTACCAGAAGGCGTAGATCTAAACGGTAAGTTCATTTACTACGTAGGCCCTGTCGATGCAGTTGGTGATGAAGTCGTTGGTCCTGCTGGCCCAACAACATCAACGCGTATGGATAAATTCACCGATATGATGCTAGAAAAAACAGGCATCATGGGCATGATCGGTAAAGCTGAGCGTGGCCCTGCAACGGTTGAATCTATCAAGAATCACAAAGCGGTTTACCTAATGGCTGTCGGCGGTGCTGCGTACTTGGTTGCGAAAGCGATCAAGAAAGCTCGCGTTGTCGCATTTGAAGATTTAGGTATGGAAGCGATTTACGAATTTGAAGTTGAAGATATGCCAGTAACAGTGGCTGTAGACTCAAATGGCGTTAACGCGCACCAAATCGGTCCTGACACTTGGAAAGTGAAAATCCAAGAGATGGAAGCGTAAGGCAAACGGTAATCTTACATTGTCTCAGTAGAGAGAATGTGACAAGGTGCTGATTTACCTAGCAAACATTTGACAAAAGTGCAGCGAAAACTGCACTTTTTGTCTATATAATGTAGATATAAACCTCAGGGCATAGCAATCAAACGTTATGCGAACAATAATTAGGAGACGGCATGCCTCGTTTTATTCAGATTCTACAAATTATTCTTGCTGTAGTGGTAGGTGGCTTTGTTGGCTACGACTTGATCCTTCACGGCATCAGCATCTTTGATGAGAAGTACGTGACCATCACGTGTGTATTGTGGCTGATTTTAGAAATCGCTCTATTTGTTATCTATAAATTAATCGAAGACGACTAGACTCAAAGAAAGCAGGTTTCTGTTCAACACAGTAATCAGCCTAAATAGGGTCACTAATGCTTTAGTGTTGATTAAGTAAGCCTCTGAACCACTCAGAGGCTTTTCTTTTTTTATCCTGCTTTAAGCGAATGTTTTGTTCATCTTTTATTAAGGTATATAAAGTTAGACTCATAGAGTTAAGTATTGAAAGGTAAATATTCATAGATTAATACCCGAAGTGGCTGATAACGTTGTTTTAGAGCGGAGTAAGATAAAGAAGCGCAATGAAAAGAATAAAGAAAGAAGTCAATGACTTTATCAACAGAGGTATGGACTCCAATGTTCGAATTGCCGTCACCGGACTTTCTCGTGCCGGTAAGACGGCATTCATCACGTCATTAGTAAATCAGCTTCTCCATACCGCTACCCATGATAATTTGCCTCTTTTGACTGCAGCCAGAGATAAGCGTCTTATTGGAGCGAAGCGTGAACCTCAAGCGAATATGATGGTGCCACGTTTTGCTTACGACGAAGCGATGAGCCAGATCCATGCGACCCCACCTCAATGGCCAGTACCAACACGGGATGTGAGTGAGATTCGCTTAGCGCTCAAGTACAAACCAAATAAAACCACGAAAAAGCTGTTGAGTAAAACCGCAATTTTAAATGTTGATATTATCGACTATCCAGGAGAGTGGCTGCTCGACCTGCCGTTATTGGACATGGACTTTGCGACGTGGTCGCAAACTCAGTTTGATGCACTTAAAGGCCAGCGTGGCGATTTAGCCAAAGCTTGGCTGTCTGAATTAGAAAAGGTGGATCTTTCTGCTGAAGTGAACGAGAAACTACTCGAGAAAGTTGCGCATACATACACCGAGTACCTTCATGCCTGTAAAGACGCAGGTCTTCATTGGGTACAGCCTGGCCGCTTCGTATTACCTGGTGAGCTCGGAGGCGCGCCAGTGCTACAGTTTTTCCCGTGTCGTGCTGATTCGGAAAGCAAGGCGCTTAAGGGCAGCAACTTGGCGATGCTCGAAGCGCGTTTTCAGGAATACCAACAGAAAGTAGTGAAAGCGTTTTATAAGCATCACTTTGCGACCTTCGATCGCCAGATTGTACTTGTGGATTGCTTGCAGCCTCTCAATGCCGGCGATGAAGCGTTTTACGACATGCGCCAAGCGCTAGAGCAGATCATGCATAGCTTCCGTTATGGTCGTAGTAGCTTTTTGCGCCGTTTATTCTCACCAAAAATCGACAAAGTGCTGTTTGCTGCCACAAAAGCGGATCACATAACGCCCGATCAGCATCCCAATTTAGTGTCTTTGCTACAACAAATGGTGCATCCAGCGTGGCAAACCGCAGCCTACGAGAATATCGAGATGAGTTGCATGAGTATCGCTTCTATCCAATCAACCACGACGGGATTTATTTCTTCTGGAGATAAGACGATTCCGGCGTTACAGGGTACGACGTTGGATGGTGAACCGATGACGATGTTCCCGGGAGAAGTGCCGAAAAAGCTACCAAATGCGGCTTATTGGCAAAACAACGGGTTTGATTTTACGTCATTCCGTCCAATGCCCTCAACGAATGATGAGCCAGTGAAGCACATACGCTTAGACAAAGCACTGGATTACCTGATTGGAGATAAATTGAAATGAGTGAGTTGAAGCAAAAACAAGTTTTCTCTGAAAAGGCAATGGAAAAAGAGCAGCAATCGAATCAACCGGAGTTAACGGCGCAGCAAACATTCGGCGAAAAAGAAACATTCGTACCTGTTGAAGTTAAAGAAGAGCGCCAGGAGACCGAACAGGAATTGCAACTCGAGCATGTCATTCGTCCGAAACCGGGCAGAAAGTGGCTCGCGACTGGCACATTTGCCACCTTCGCTGGTTTGGTTGGCTGGCAAGCGGTGGACTCGGTTATAACCGCAATTCAAACTTCTGATTGGCTGGCTTTAAGCTGGACGGGGTTTATTGCTGCGATCGCTTCGCTTGGTTTAGGGGCGATGGGTAAAGAGCTTTGGAAACTGCGCAAACTACGAAATCATTTTAGTGTTCAAGAAGAAGCAGAAGCGCTTGTTAATAGTGAGAGTGTGGGGAAAGGGAAAGCCTTTTGCGAAAATGTGGCAGAACAAAGTGGTGTGATGGCAGAGAGCCCGGGCTTTGATCGTTGGCAGAACAGTATTAACCCTGCTCATAGTGATGCTGAAATCCTTGATATGTATGACTCGATGGTTGTGAGCCAACAAGACAAATTGGCAGCGAAAATCGTATCGCAGCACGCAACCGAGTGTGCGGCCCTGGTCGCGGTGAGCCCTCTGGCTGCCGCTGATATGTTGCTGGTGGCGTGGCGAAATTTCAAAATGATCGACAACCTCTCCAAAGTATATGGGGTAGAGCTAGGTTACGCCTCTCGCATCAAGCTACTAAAAGCGGTATTTGTCAATATGGCGGCGGCTGGTGCCAGTGAGCTAGCTATTGATGCCAGTATGGACTTGATGTCGATGGACCTTGCAGGCAAAGTCTCTGCTCGTGCGGGACAGGGGCTAGGCGTTGGTATTCTCACTGCACGTTTGGGCTTGAAAGCGATGACCTTATTGCGTCCACTACCTTGGTATCCTGACCGTCAGGTTAAATTGGGCACCATACGCAAGGCAGTGGCGGCGAAAGTTGCATCAATTACGATGAAACCGTAACGAATATCAACTTTGATGGATAGGATTGCTTGACGCGATTCCAAGCATGATAGAAACTACTGTCAACTTTTCCTGACAGTTGTGAATTGGGATATTTTAAGTGCGTCTTGAAGTGTTATGTGAAGATCGACTCGGCTTGACCCGAGAACTGCTCGATATTTTAGCGTCTAAAAGCATCGACTTGCGTGGTATCGAAATCGATATTAGCGGTATTATCTATTTGAATTGCCCAGATATTGATTTTGATACGTTTAGTGAGCTGATGGCTGAAATCCGCCGTATTCCGGGGGTGAAAGACGTACGTAAAATCCAGTTTATGCCGATGGAACGCCACAATACGGAGCTGCTCTCGCTAGTTGATAACTTGCCCGATCCGGTCTTTGCCATCGACCTTAAAGGTGCCGTAGACATGGCAAACATGTCTGCACTTTCACTGCTTGGTCTTCGCAAGCAAGAAGTAATTGGTACGCAGATCGGAGCTTTGCTGCCAAGTGTTCGTTTTTCTCGCTGGTCTGAAGGTGTGAATGGCAGAACGCGGGAAAACCTTGTGATTGATGGCTTGGACTATGTTCTTGAGTTGATGCCAGTTTATATCCGAGACGAAGCGCAAAACTCGACCTTAGCTAGTACACTGATGACGATTCGCTCTAGTCAGCAAGTCGCAAGAATTGAAGAAGCGCTACCACTGCATAATCCTCTGGGTTTTGAGCACTTTGTTGGTATATCGAACCGTCATAAAGCGCTAATGAACCAAGCTAAGAAGCTGTCTGTGCTTGACCAACCACTGTTAATTGAGGGCGAAACAGGGACCGGTAAAGAAATGCTTGCTAAAGCTTGCCACAGCCGTTCTAGCCGTGCGAGCAAGCCATTCTTAGTTTTGAGTTGTGCTTCGATGCCTGACGATGTAGCAGAAACCGAACTTTTTGGTCATGCGCCGGGTTCATTTAATCATGAACAAGGTCACAAAGGCATCTTTGAGCAAGCAAATGGCGGGACAGTATTTCTTGATGAAATCGGTGAAATGAGTTCGCATCTTCAAATCAAGCTGTTACGTTTTCTACAAGATGGTAATTTCCGTCGTGTCGGTGCAGAAGATGAGATGCATGTCGATGTTCGTATCATCGCTTCAACAAAACATAACCTTGCCGAACTTTCTGAGGCAGGAATGTTCCGTGAAGATTTGTATTATCGTCTCAACGTACTTACGCTCAGCATTCCTCCGTTACGTAAGCGCTCAAATGACGTTGCACCATTGCTTGAGTTGTTTGTGGCGAAACATGCTCAACAGCTTGGTATTGATAAGCCAGAGTTTGATGATGGCCTAGTTGATGCCCTTGCAAATTATCAGTGGCCAGGAAACATGCGCCAGCTGGATAACATGGTCCTTCGAGCGCTCACAGAAATGGATGGTGGTATACTAAACGCGGAGCACTTCAATTTACCTCAGCCTCAATCAGTCGGCGCAGGTAGTGCAACGCTTAACATCGATGGTTCATTGGATGAGATCATGCGTGACTATGAATCTCAGGTTCTGGAGCGTTTGTATCAGTCATTCCCATCAAGCCGCAAGCTTGCTAAGCGCTTAAATGTATCGCATACCTCAATCGCTAATAAACTGCGTGATTACGGTATCCGCAAGAATTAATCGAATTGAACGAAAAGACGGAATTAATCATTTGTAATGGAAGATAACAGCTCATCTATCGCCGTTCATAAGTTGGACGGTGACTTGCTTCTTCGTACCGCTGAAATCGGTGACGCAGATATGATTGCCGAGTATTTTCAAGCGAACCGAGAATACCTGAAACCGTTTGAGCCGAAACGTGAAGAGGCTTTTTTCTCAGTTAACGGTTGGTTGCAAAAGCTTATCAAGCTCAATGAGCTGCATCGAATGGGGTTGGGGTATTATTGCCTCTTGGTCAGAGCCTCTTCGGGTGAAATGCTAGGTACGATATCCTTTAGTAATTTGAGTCGTTTCCCTTTTTATTCTTGTAACGTCGGATACTCTCTCGCTGAAAAAGCGCAAGGGCATGGTTATATGCGTCGTGGATTAACTATGGCTTGCGACTACATGTTTAACGTTCAGAAACTGCATCGTATTCAAGCAGGGTACATGCCTCACAACAAACGCAGTGAATCTGTGCTAGAGCATGTAGGTTTCAACCGAGAAGGGTATGCAAAAGATTACCTTTTGATTAATGGTGAATGGCAAGACCACGTTCTAACGTCACTTATTAATCCGAATTGGCAACCAGAAGGGCGATAGTATGGAGCGATTGGAAAAGCAATTAGCACTTGTAATCGAGCTCGATAAACTCAAAAGTATTTTGCGCCGAACCCGAGTTAAAAGTGCTGAAGGGCGTCTCGAAAATAGTGGTGAGCATAGTTGGCATGTCGCACTGATGGCAATATTGATGGAAGAGCATGCAAATGCACCTGTTGATATTTGCCGAGTGATGAAAATGTTATTGATACATGACGTAGTAGAGATCGACGCGGGCGATACCTTTGTTTATGATACTGCCGCGTCTCAAGAGCAAGCAGAAAAAGAAATTAGTGCCGCAGAGCGCTTGTTTGGTATGTTACCCAGCGATCAGGAGCAAGAGTTATTGGCGCTTTGGCATGAATTTGAAGCCGCGCAGACCGATGATGCTAAGTATGCAAAAGCACTCGACCGGTTAATTCCAATGCTCTTGAACTACCATAATAATGGTCAGAGTTGGAAGGAGCATGGCGTCTCCCGTGAACAAGCACTTACCATTAATAAACGAATTGAATTTGGCTCTGTTACCTTATGGGACAAAGCGAAAGAGTTGATAGAAGAAGCCACAGAGAAAGGTTGGCTGAAATCGTAATAAAGGAGACTGAATGTCTTATTTGCCTTTGGATGAATACCAAAGAAAATGGATTTTTACGCATCAGTCGATGCCTGTGCCAGAAGAAGATTTGGCTTTTATTAAGCCGATGAGCCAAGCTCGTTCAGCACAATTTTGGAAAGAAAATATTAGTGCTCAAAGCCCCGATATGGATCGACTTAGCTCCCAAGATTGGCCAATGAATGAGGCGAACTGGTCTGAAGTCGTTGATTGGATGGCTGCGTGGGAGTTGGATGATCCGGACATGCCAGCGGAAGTAGAGGCACATGTCGATTGGCAAGACGATGTGACCGTTTACTTTTGCTACGAGAAGTACAATGTCATCGAAACTAAGTGGTCGATTTTTAAAAAGCATTGGAAGAACTTTCTCTTTTATGATGATGGTCCAATATTGATTGGACGTCGCCGCTCACAAGCGCTTTGGTTTGATTCAAAAGGCAATGTGAAACTCGGTGTTCGTCAATAGCGAGTTATACAGCAAGCCACCTTTTCGAGGTGGCTTTGTTTTTCTAAAGGCTGGATAATGGACTCAACACGCCACCAGCCCCGCGCTCGATAACGTGAGTATAAATCTGGGTGGTTTTTACATCGGTGTGACCAAGCTGCTCTTGTACTGTTCTAATGTCAGCACCAGACTCCAATAAATGTGTGGCAAAGCTGTGCCTGAGTGTATGGCATGTTACTGTTTTCTCGATACACGCATCCGTTGCAGCGCGCTTTACCGCTCTTTGTATTGCACTTTCATTGATATGATGCCTTCTGAGCTCTCCGGTGTCCCGATCTGTACTTAACTTTGTTGATGGGAATAAAAAGTGCCAGTTAAAATCTAGCTCCGCTTTTGGGTATTTACGTCGTAAACCTTCAGAGATGTATACACCCGCATAACCAGGCATGTGTCTATCTTTAAAATAGTAATCTCTTGCTAAATTAACCTGAGCTTTAAGCGGCTCATGTAGCTCTTTTGCTAACGTTACGGTACGATTTTTACCTCCTTTTCCTTGCCAAACACGAACTGCGCCATAATCATAATCGATGTCCTGAACTCTTAAGCGCAAACACTCCATGACTCGAAGCCCTGAGCCATAAAGCAACTGAATATGGAGTTTATACCTCGGGTCGATATGTTGAACGAATCGTCGGATCTCCTCCCTAGTTAATACAACGGGAAGTTTCTTTTCGGTCAGGGATTTCTGAAATCTCATATCAAGTGATAGTGGAGTTTTGAAATAATCACGATATAAAAATGATATTGAGTTTAGTGCCAAAGCTTGCGTTTTTACCGCAACTTTTTCTTTTACCGCTAAGTAACTCAGGAACTGAACGACATCATCTTCTGCTAGTGTTGAAGGGTGGGCAAGCTGGTGGAAAGTGATAAAGCGTTTTATCCAAAATAGATAACTTTCGATGGTTTTATTCGCATAATGACGAGTAAGCATGTGCTCTTTTACACTAAGTAAAAACTGACTTTTCATGATAAAGTTGACCTGTTTATTTATACAGTCTCTTTAATCTATCACCTCTTTTGTAATTAGCGTCCATTGCGCCGTCTAATTGCGCGCGCGACCACACATATTCATACTGTTTTTCTATTTGTTTCATGCATATAGGTGCTACGATTTATAGCGCTTTTGATCAGAAAGAGGGCGGTAGCTTGCCAGAAAGGAGGCAAATTGCCGTATAGAAAGCGTTAGTTTACAAGGAGATTATAATGGCAACACTTCGAATTTCTAAAGGCAGGGCAAGATTACGAAGCCCCTTGTACTGCAAGGACTTGCGAAAGGTAGCTATTGCTACGGTTTGCTTTTTTCTGCTTTCTTTTGATCCCTGCTTTGAAGCTGGTTTCTTCCGTCAGCAGATTTAA